>NZ_JBFAHS010000023.1:0-103158 GCF_040654315.1 Nocardia sp. NPDC050713
GCCGCCGCCCGCGACGCGTTGACCGTCGCGGGCGGCGATTCGACACCGGACGGGCGTCGGCCGCAGCAGGCCTGGGACGCGGCGCTCAGCTGGTTCGTCTCCTCGTACCCGCTGCTCGGCGCGTTGGCGGCCGGGATGACGCTGGTCGCCGACGCCGATCTGGCGCGCGGCTGGGATATCGCCATCGCGGCGGTCAACGCGGAGGCGGCGGAGATCTACGTCAACCCGCTGGCCGGGCTGACCCATGAGGAGTGGCGCTTCGTGCTCGCGCACGAAATGCTGCACGCCGCACTGCGACACGGCGAACGCACCGCCTGGCGCGACCCGTACCTGTTCAACATCGCGTGCGACTACGTGGTGAACGGCTGGCTGGTGGAGCTGGGAGTCGGGGTCATGCCCGAGGGCCTGCTCTACGACCCCGCGCTGAAAGGCTGCTCGGCGGAAGAGGTGTACGACCGCATCGCGACGGATCTGCGGCGATTGCGCAAGCTCGCCACGTTGCGCGGGCGCGGCCGCGGCGACGTGCTCGGCGAACCGCTGCCGCACTCCGGCGGCGCGGGACGCTACGTCGACCTGGACGACTACTACCGCAACGCGCTGACCACCGGCCTGGCCTATCACCTGAACAGTGGGCGCGGTTACCTCCCCGCCGCGCTGGAAGAGGCGATCCGCGCCATGGACCAGCCGCCGCTGCCGTGGGACGCGCAGCTGGCGCACTGGTTCGACGAGCACGTCCCCTCGGTCGACAAGCGCCGCAGCTATGCCCGCGCCTCCCGCAGGCAGGCGTCGACGCCCGACATCCCCCGCCCCGCCTGGGTGCGGCCGGAGGAGAGCGCGCGGCTGCCGACCTTCGGCGTCGTCCTCGACACCTCGGGCTCGATGGACGCGGCGCTGCTCGGAAAAGGCTTGGGCGCCATCGCTTCCTACGCGCTGGCCAGAGACGTGCCGCGCGCCAGGGTGGTGTACTGCGACGCCGCGGCCTACGACGCCGGATACCTGCCGGTCGAGGAGATCGCGCGCGGCGTGCGCGTGCGCGGCCGCGGCGGCACGGTCTTGCAGCCCGGAGTTCGGCTGCTCGAACGCGCCGACGACTTTCCCGCCGACGGACCGATTCTGATCATCACCGACGGCGCCTGCGATGTGCTGCGGGTGCGCCGTGAGCACGCCTACCTCGTGCCCGCGGGCGCGTCGCTGCCGTTTCGGCCGAATGGTCCGGTCTTCCGGATGCGGTGAGCCGGGTGTCCGAGGACGGCGTCGGTAGCTCTCGCTCGGAGTATCGAGAAAGGGCACCCTAACCCCGTCCGGAATGCGAGCATGGAAGGGCTGTCTCACGATCGCCGCGGCGAAAGGTGGTGGGGTGTGGCCGAGTTCGTGCAGGAATACGCCGCGTTGCGGTGGTCGGTGGTGGCGGCGTTCCTGGTGGCCTCCGCGATCGTGACGTTGCGGTTGGCGGGACCCGTTCGCGGGAACGCGGGCTCGGTCGATGAGGGGATAGGTGGTGCGAGAATCCTCGAATCGCCCGCGGGTTCGAACCGGGTTGCTTCCCAGCGCATCTCATCTCACCCGCAGGCCGCACACCAAGAGTCGGACGCCGCCCATCTGGTCATGTGCCTGATCATGCTGGCGATGCTGCTCTTCCCGACCGGAGCCAGCCCGCACGCCGTGCGTGGCGTGCTGATCGCCATGACGGTCGCGTTCGGCGCGCTGCTCGTCGGCCGGATCGTGGAATGGCGCGCGACGCGCGAGAACGCCTCGGCGGGACAGATCTTCGCGATCGGGTATCACGCGTTCGCCGCCGCGGCCATGCTCTACGCGATGTCCGGGCATTCGGCCGCCGGCCATGCGGGACCGCCGCCCGTCGCGGCCTCTGCGCTCGCCGCGCTTTTCCTCGCCGACGCGCTCGCGGTGCTGTTCCTGCGCGGCGGCGGATGGCACCGGATCGCGCACTCGGTCGGCGCGATCCGGTCGGCGGCCGTCGTGCCGCACGTGGTGATGGATCTCGGTATGGCGTACATGCTCGTCGCCGCGGCGCTCGGATGAGACCGGGAATCAGATTTCTACGACGGTGTCGGCGACGACGCGACCGCCGAGACGCACCCAGCCGTCGGAGTCCCACTCGGTGAACAACTGCGAGCCCTGGCCCTGCGTGATGATCAGGCTGCGGCGCAGCCGAGCGGTGAGCGCGACCGCTGCCGCGCCGGTGGCCTCGTCCTCTTCGATGCCCATGGTGGGAGCGAACATTCGCGAACGCAGCGTGGCACGGTGCTCCTCGGTCCAGCACCACAGGTAGTGCGGTCCACCGGGAAACTCCTCGGGCCGCGCCGCGGCCAGCTCGTCGAGGCTGTCGAGCTGATGGAAGGTGAAGTCCGGCGCCCACTCGCCGCGCGCCTTGATCCAGGTCAGGCCGTCGGCCACCTCGACGGGCACCGGTCCGGCGGGCATGTCGAGCACTCGCACGGGGATGCCCTGTTCGGCGAGCCACCACGCGGTGCCGACCGACGGATGTCCGGCGAACGGGAGTTCGACGGCCGGGGTGTAGATCCGCATGCGGGCGATCTCGGCGACCGGGTCCTCGACGACGACCGTCTCGCTGTAGCCGGCCCGCGCCGCGAGAGCCTGCGGATCGGTCTCGCCGACGTCCTTCGCACGGGCGATGCCCAGTGGATTGCCGAGGCGTCCGGTCGCATCCGTGAATACGCGCACCACCTCGACCCGCGTGCCCATGGCTTCCGGTTCATCCTGTGTGCCCATGCACGCGAGCCTACCGGCTCGTACCATCGGCTACCGCAGAGCAAACGTGGCGCCGATCACTCCCGGGCGGGGCCGGTCGAGGTGGAAAATGCCGGAAGCCCCGTCCGAGAAAAGACGGGGCTTCCGGGTCGTCGCGGCGTCAGACCGACGCGGCGGCGAGCGTCTCGGTGGACTGGACGGCCTGGCCGACACCGGCCACGATGGCGGCGGCGCGCAGCGACTCGAAGATCACCTCGCGGGAGACACCGGCCTCGCGCAGGGTGTGCTCGTGCGCCTCCAGGCAGTGGGCGCAGCCGTTGATCGAGGAGACGGCGAAGGACCACAGCTCGAAATCGGCCTTGTCGACGCCGGGAGTGCCGATGATCTGCATGCGCAGACCGGCCCGCAGGTCGTCGTAGCGGCCGCCGAGGAACGCCTTGCCCCGGTAGAACACGTTGTTCATGCCCATGATCGAGGCGGCGCCGAGCGCGGCGTTGTACGCCTCCGCCGACAGGATGTCGGCGGCTTCCTCGGCGATCTCACGTAGCGTGGTCGCCGACCGGGTCGCGGCCGCCGACGCGAGCAGGGTGCCCCACAGCTGCTGTTCGTTCAGCACGGTGGTGCGCGCGATCGATGACAAGTTGAGCTTGAGGTCCTTGGCGTACTCGGGAAGGGAGTTCTTCAGGTTCTCAATGCTCATTCGACGTTTCCTCTGTGTGTGTCAGGCCCGGCGAGCGCGGGGATGTTCTCGAAGACGCTCCCCGCCGGAGCGGGGAGCGGGATCTGTTCGGGGAGTGGGTGTTCCGGATCAGACGCTGGCGGCGAGGAGCTCACCGGCGTTGATGGTCGGGTCGCCCTTCTTCCAGTTGCAGGCGCACAGCTCGTCGGACTGCAGGGCATCGAGCACGCGCAGCACCTCGTCGACGTTGCGGCCCACGGAACCGGCGGTGACCGAGACGAACTGGATCTCGTTGTTCGGGTCGACGATGAAGGTCGCGCGGTCGGCAACACCGTCGGCGTTGAGCACGCCGGTGGCGGTGGCCAGCTCGCGCTTCAGGTCCGACAGGATCGGGAACGGCAGGGTCTTCAGGTCCTCGTGCTGCGCGCGCCACTGGAAGTGGACGAACTCGTTGTCCACCGAGGCGCCGAGCACCTGCGCGTCGCGGTCGGCGAACTCCTCGTTCAGCTTGCCGAACGCGGCGATCTCGGTCGGGCAGACGAAGGTGAAGTCCTTCGGCCAGAAGAAGACGATCCGCCACTTGCCCGCGTGATCGTCGCTGGTGACCTGGGTGAAGTAGTCGTCAGGCTGCTGAGCGTCGACCTTCGACAGATCACCGCCGATGACCGCGGTGAGGTTGTATGCCGGGAACTGGTCGCCGATGGTCAGCAGGGCCATGCTTTGTCTCCTCGTCCTTCGTGGGGTTTTGGGCGTGCGAAGTTCTCTGTGATCTTGCACAAAGGGCAGTGAAAGGTAAAGGTGATCAGTCGCACTACACTGATAGGCGTGACTGATCAGACTTATCAGCCGACACTTTCGCAGCTGCGTGCGTTCGTGGCGATCGCGGAATACCGGCATTTCGGCACCGCGGCCGCCCGGCTCAGTGTGAGCCAGCCCACGTTATCGCAAGCATTGGCCGCGCTCGAAAACGGACTGGGACTCCAGCTGATCGAGCGCAGCACGCGCCGCGTCCTCGTCACCGCGGCCGGAATGCGGTTGCTGCCACAGGCGATGGCGACGCTGGAGGCCGCCGACCGCTTCGTCGCCTCGGCCACCGGCGACGGGCTCGGCGGCACGCTGCGGATGGGGATCATTCCGACGGTGGCGCCCTACGTGCTGCCCGCTCTGCTGCCCGAGCTGCGCAAGCGACTGCCCGCGCTGGTGCCGCAGGTCGTCGAGGACCAGACCGCGCGTCTGCTGGAGGGATTGCGCACCGGCGTGCTCGACGTCGCGCTGCTCGCACTGCCCACCGAGAACCCGGGGTTGGTGGAGATTCCGCTCTACACCGAGGAATTCGTGCTGGTGACCCCGCGCGGCCACGCGCTGGCCGGGCGCAAGGACATCGCGCCCGCGGTGCTCGGCACGCTGCCGCTGCTGCTGCTCGACGAGGGGCACTGTCTGCGCGACCAGACGCTCGACCTGTGCCGTTCGGTCGACGTCCACCCCGGCGCGGTCGGCGACACCCGCGCCGCCTCGCTCGCCACCGTCGTCCAATGCGTCGCGGGCGGCCTCGGCGTCACGTTGATCCCGGAAATGGCCGTGCCCGCCGAAACCGCCAGGGGCACACTGGAGACCGCGCGCTTCGCCGATCCGGCGCCCGGCCGCACCATCGGTCTCGCGTTCCGCGCCTCGAGCGCCCGCAGCGACGACTACGAATACCTCGCCGCCATCATCCGCGCGCATCGGCCGATGTGAGGCATCGAGCGGTCCCCCGTAACGAGCTCTTCGTGGCATTGACCGCGGGTTCGGCGGCTGGGACGCTCGGCTGGTGCGGATTCACCACCTGAACTGCGGGTCGATGACGTTGGGCATGGTCGACCACTGCCTGTTGATCGAGACCGATACCGGGCTCGTCCTGGTCGATACCGGCTACGGCCTGGAGTGCGTGCGAGATCCGGGACGGATGATGGGGCCAGCGCGATTCTCGCTGGGCGCCAAGCTGCTCGAACGGGAGACGGCGATTCGGCAGATCCAAGCGCTCGGCTACGACCCGGCCGACGTCCGCGACATCGTGCTCACCCATCTGGATCTGGACCACGCGGGAGGGTTGGTCGATTTCCCGGACGCGACCGTGCACGTGCACGGCCCGGAACTGCGCGCGGCGAATTCGTCGAAGGGGTTGTTCGACCGGCTGCGCTACCAACCGGCGCAGTGGGCGCACCGGCCGAAGTGGCTGACCAACGAGATCGACGGCGGCGCGGACTGGTTCGGTTTCCGCGCGGTCCGCGACCTGCCCGGCCTGCCCGCGGAGATTCTCGTCGTCCCGCTGTACGGCCACACCGAGGGACACGTGGGCGTGGCGGTCGACACCGGCGACGGCTGGCTGCTGCACGCGGGCGACGCCTTCTACGTCGGCAGCGAGATCGACCCGGTGCACCCGCGAACCCCGCTGATCTGGCAGTTCATGGAGTTGCGTTCGCTCGGCTCGAACGACTTCCGGCAGAACCGCGAACGTCTCCTCGAACTCAATCGGGCGCACGGTGCGGAGATCACCGTGTTCTCGTCCCACGACCCCGACGCGTTCGCCCGGCTGACGGGGCGGGGCTGACGCCGTTCCGGTTCGCCTGGTGGAACGGTCGGTGGCGGTGGGGATCAGGCGCGGCGTCGAATGGGGCAAACTCGAATCGGGCACAGTGGTGACAAGGCCGGAGAGGAGTGAGGTGTGGAGGTGATCGGCAATCGCCCCGGTGGACGCCTCGCGCGGGTGTCCACAACCGAGCACGCGCTCTTCGTCTACGGCACCCTGCAATTCCCCGAGGTGCTGCTCCCGTTGCTCGGACGCTGCCCCGATCTAGCGCCCGTCGAACTGACCGGATGGCGGGCGGCCGCGCTGCCCGGCCGGGTGTATCCAGGGCTGGTCTCCTCGGTGCGAGCGACGGTGCGTGGCGTCGTGCTCTCGGGTTTGAGCGCGGGGGAGTGGGCGGTACTGGATGCCTTCGAGGACGACGAATACGACTTGCGCCCGGTGGATTTCGGCGACGATCCTGGCGCGCGCTGGGGGCGTCGGCCGGAGAATCCCGATCTCGCGGGAACCGCGCGCTCTGCACCAGGCGTGGTGTGGACCTACGTGTGGACCGCCGATGTCACCCCGCACGACTGGCGCGCCGAGGAATTCGCCGCCGAACATCTGACCGTATTCGCTACCCGGTGCGCGGGCTGGCGCCGGACTATCGAACCCACCGATTGCAATTCCTAGACGACCGGTCGTATATTTCTTCGCATGGCACGACCGCGACGCAGTGACGACACCCGCCAGCTCCTGGTGGAGGAGGGCGCCGCCGGTTTTCTGGCGAACGGCTACCACGGCACCGGCATCAAGCAGGTGCTCGACGCGGTCGGCGTGCCGAAAGGCTCGTTCTACAACTACTTCGACAGCAAGGAGAGCTTCGGGCAGGCGGTCATCGACTACCACTCCCGCTGCATCCAGCGAAACCTCGCCGAGGCGCTCGGGCCCGCCCCCGATCCGGTGACCGGGTTGCGGACTTTCTTCGCCAAGCAGATGGACGAGTTCGTCGAAACCGATTTCACCGGTGGGTGTTTGATCGCCAACCTGGGCGGCGAGCTGGAGGGCAGCGAGACGCTGCGCGAGTCGCTGTCCGGTGCGTTCCGCGGCTGGCGCGACGGCGTCGCCAAGGCGTTGCTCGAGGCGCAGGAGCGCGATCTGGTGCGCGGCGACATCCCGGCCGAGGAACTCGCCGACCTGCTCATCGAGTCCTGGGAGGGGGCGGTGATCCGGATGAAGATCGACCGCTCGCTGGAACCGCTGCACAAGTGCCTGCGGCGTCTCCTGGACGACTACTTCCGCCCCTGAATTCGCTTGCCCAGCAGGGCAGCTGACTACTTTGTCTATTCCAAGACGACCGGTCGTATCATATGAGAAGGGAATCAACATGACAGCCAAAACGGTCATCGTGACCGGATCCTCCAGCGGGATCGGTCGCGATGTCGCACGGGCGCTGGTGGCCCGCGGCGACAACGTGGTGATCAACGGGCGCGACCCGGACAAGCTCGCCGCGGTCGCCGCCGAGCTGGGCGCGCCCGAACGGGTGGCCGAGGTGATCGGCGACATCGGCTCGGCCGCAACGGGTTCCGCGCTCGTGCGGACCGCGGTCGAGCGGTTCGGCCGGGTGGACGTGCTGGTGAACAACGCGGGCATCTTCGGAGCCAAGCCGTTCGTCGACGTCACCGAGGCGGAACTGGACAGCTACCTGAACGGCAACCTCAAGGGCACCTACTTCACCACCCAGGCGGTGGTGCGCAGGCTGCGCGAGCAGGGTGGCGGCGGCAGCATCGTGAACATCGGCACCGTGCTGATCAACCACGCGCTCGCCGGGCTGCCCGCCTCCGCCGCGCTGGTCAGCAAGGGTGGCGTACACGCGCTCACCACCAGTCTCGCGGCCGAACTCGCGGTCGACGGCATCCGGGTCAACCTGGTCGCGCCGGGCATCGTCCGCACCCCGCTCTTCGGTGACGGCGACGAAAAAGCCTCGGGCCGTTTGGCTTTGCTCAACCGTATCGGCGAGGTCGCCGAGACCACCGCAGCCGTCCTCTATCTGGCGGACGCGGAATTCACCACAGGCCATATCTTCCCCGTCGACGGCGGGTTCATCTCCGGGAGGGCAGCGTAATGCCGTACGTCAACATCAAGGTCACCGACGAAGGCGTGACCGCCGAGCAGAAGATCCAGCTCATCAAGGGCGTCACCGACCTGCTTCGGGAGGTGCTCGGCAAGGATCCGGCGAGCACGTTCGTGGTGATCGACGAAGTGCCGCTGACCGATTGGGGTGTCGGCGGGATGAACGTGGCGGATTGGCGCGCGCGCAATTCCTGAGCGGGACGCCCGGCGGACGCGATCGGCCCGGAACGCGGTTCCGGCCTCGCGCCGCCGGGCGTCGGCGTTTCCGGGTGGTTCGCCGCAGGGCGGCGCGGCGGGAAAGCGGTCGCACGGCAAGGGATTCGGGTACCGTATTCGGCACGGCGTTGCGTTACGGAGAGTGCCCGCGATCTCACAGTGTCAGTGCACGATCCAGCTCGACGGAGGGGAGCTGCGATGCCATCGCTTTTGGAAATCACCACTCATTTCTTCTTACAGGTCGCCGTCATCCTGGTGACCTATCGCCTGCTCTGGCCGGTGTTCCGCCGGTTGGGTCAGGTACAGGTCGTGGCCATCATGGTCGCCGGATTCGTTTTGGGGCCTTCGATTCTGGGCCTGGTCTGGCCCGAGGCCCAGGAATGGCTGTTCCCGACCACGCTCGCGGTGGGAGGCGCGAGCATCACGCACCCGAACCTGACCGCGATCTACGTCGTGGGCCAGCTCGGTCTGGTGCTGTACATGTTCCTGGTCGGCGCATCGTTCAAGGTGGACATCCTGTCCTCGCACCTGCGCAAGGCGGGCGCGACCTCGACCGCGGGCGTGGCCGTGCCGCTGGTGCTCGGCGGCGCGCTCGGCTGGTGGATGGTCGGCAGCGGTGGATATTTCACCGACAAGGTGGAGCAGTGGCAGGGCGGGCTTTTCGTGGCCGCGGCCGTCGCCATCACGGCGTTCCCGATGCTGGCCTGGATCATCTACGACTCCGGGCTGCTGAACACACGGCTCGGCACCATGTCGCTGGCGTGCGCCGCGGTGGACGACGCGTGCGCCTGGATCCTGCTGGCCACCGTGGTCGCCACCACCAAGGACAGTATGAACGGCGCGTTCCTCGCTGTCGGCGGCGGACTGGCCTACCTGCTGTTCATGATGTTCGTCGCGCGGCGCTGGCTGGCCAGGCTCGAGACCTGGCAGCCCAAGCGCGGCGACACCGAGCGCGCGGGCGGATTGCCCATCGCACAGCTGTCCGTTGTGCTGCTGGTGGTGCTGCTCGCCAGCTGGTTCACCGACTGGTGCGGGATCTACTCGGTGTTCGGCGCGTTCGTCGCGGGCGCGGTGATGCCGCGCGGCCACCTGCTCGACACCATCCGTGCGCGCTTCGAGCCGCTGGTGGCCTACTTGCTGCTGCCCGCGTTCTTCATCTACTCCGGCCTGAACACCGAACTCAGCCTGATCTTCGAACCGGAGGTCCTGCTGGTGACGGCGATCGTGCTGATCGTCTCGTTCGTCGGCAAGTTCGGCGCCGTCGGACTCGCGGCGCGCTGGCAGGGCATGAGCAAGCGGGAGGCCGCGTCGATGGGCGCGCTGGCCAACGCCCGCGGCCTGATGGAGCTGATCCTGTTGAACATCGGTCTCGGGGCCGGGCTCATCACCGGTGAGCTGTACACGATCCTGGCGCTGATGACGATCATCACCACGTTCATGGCGACGCCGGTGCAGCGGATCTTCGAACGCAGCGCGTGGAAGGCCGGTCTGGTCTTCGGCCCGGACGGCGAACAGCCCAAGCCGGAGACGCCGGGGAAGGAGCCGGGCGGCGAGCCGGAGCGTTCCGGCGAACCGGCGCCCGTCGCCACGTGAGCGGGCGCTAGGCCGACCAGCGCGGCCGCTGGGTCGATTCGCGCCGCCGTTGGGTCGATCGGTGCGGGCGCTGGGTCGATTCGCGCGGCTGCTGGGTCGACCGGCGCGGGGCGCTGGGGCGATCGGCGCGGGCGCGCATGAACCGCGCCGGTCAGGCCTCGGCTCGCCGCGGGGCGCCGGAAAAGACGAATCGCACCGGCGCCGAGGATGTCGAAACTCCTTGGCGCCGATGCGATTCGGCGTTCGTCGGTGGGGACCTATTCGGCCGCGCGCAGCGCGTGCGGTTCGATGGCGCCGCGCACCAGCGCGCGACCGTCGATGGTCTCCGCGCGGTAGGGCAGGGTGGCCAGGCGGTCGACCATGCCGGGCACCGGGTCCTCGATCGCGTCGACGAGACCGAACAGGAACGACCACTCGTGCTCGTCGCTGCCGTAGTGCACGACCGTGCCGAACTGCTCGTGGAAACGCTGCCAGGACCGCTTCAGGGTCTCGTTGCGCCACATCGTCGCGCAACCCGCCTGCGCGCTGAGCACGCCGCCCGGCGCGAGCAGGGCTCGACATCGGGACAGGAACTCCGACTCGTAGAGCCGGTTGTGCTGCGCGTCCTCGACCCGCTCGTCGGGCAGATCGATCACGATGACGTCGTAGCGGGTGCCCGCCTGCTGCGCGTTGGCCAGGAAATCCCAGCCGTCGGCGTAGTGCACCTTGATCGGGCCCTCGCCCGCGACCGCCGCGGCGAGCTCCTCGGTCGTGTAGCCGTAGGGCAGGTGTTCGGCGCACAGCTCGACCTCGAGCTGGTCGATGTCGACGTGGTCGACCAGGGTCGCGCCCGCGGCCACCGACATCTGGCTCGCGACGCCCTCGCCGGAGCCGATGATCAGCACGCTGTCCAGCTTCTCGGCCAGCACGAAGGCGGGCACCATCATCGCCTCGTGGTAGGTCAGCTGGGAGAACTCGGTGGACTGGCGGTCGTCGTCGGAGAACAGGCTGATGCCCTGTTCGGTGCGCGCGATGACCATGTGCTGGAACGGAGTATTGGTGTCGACGATCACATCGTGCAGATCCCAGATCCGGGTCAGGCCCGCGCCCACCGGCTCCTCGATCTTCTGCGCGCCGTGCCCCCGCTGGATGACCTTCATGCGAACGTCTTTGGGAGACAGCTTGTCCCGCAACATCTCGACGGCCTTCGTCGCGCCCGCGCCGATGCTGCCGCAGGTGAAGACGTCGACGAAGATGTCGCCGGACTCCGGATAAGTGTGAATCGAGGCGTGGGACTCCGACAACAGCGCGAGGACGGTCACCCCCTGCGGATCGAACTTCTTGTGAACGACATCGCAGATGGTGACGCCCGCCGCGATCAGAGACTCACGCAACGCCGATTCGAGTCGTTCGAGATCGTCGCAGAGATCTGCGTCGACACCACCGAACTCGGCCAGCACATGCCAGCCGGTGAATTCCGCCGTCATAGGCAAACTCACTCTCGCTCAGCGCCCGAGACATGAACGGTCAAGGGCGGAAAACCATTGAAGGACACCGACGAATAGCTCGCGGTATAGGCGCCGGTGTCGAGGATCGTGATGCGATCACCGGCTCGCAACGTGGTCGGCAGAAGGACCCGTGTGCGTTGATACAGTACATCGTCGCCGTCGCAGGTCGGACCGGCGACCACCGCCTCGTCGACGGGGTCTCCGTCGCGTTCGGTGACGAACCGGTAGGCGATGTACTCGTTCTCGGTCTCGGCCATTCCGTTGTAGCGGCCGATGTCGAGATACACCCAGCGCCGTCCGTCCGGCGCGATACGGACGCCGACGACCTCGGCGTGAATGGTGCCCGCGTTGCCGACCAGCGCGCGACCGGGTTCGACGACCAGTCCGGCGGTTTCGGGCAGGAATTCGGCGGCGGCGGCGTTCACGACCGCGGCGATCTCGCCGAGCGCGGGGGCGGCCTCGGCGTAGGAGATCGGCAGCCCACCGCCGATGTTCACCGAGGTGATGTGAATGTCTTTGGCGGCCAACGCTTCCGCGATCTCACCGGCCTGCTGGATGCCGATCCGCCATGCCGCGGGATCCAGCTGCTGGGAGCCGACGTGGAAGTAGGGTCCGGCCACGACCAGCCCCAGATCGCGGGCGCGCACCAGCAGGCGCAGCGCCTCGGCGGGCGAGCAGCCGAACTTGGTGCCGAACGGCGTCTGCGAGGCGGGAGTGGCGGCGAGGAAGCGGCATTCGACTTCCGAACCCGGTGCGTGCTCCACGATGCGCAGCAGATCGTCCTCGGTGTCGAAGGCGTAGCGGCGCACGCCCTTGGCGTAGGCGCGGGCGATGTCGGCGGCCTTCTTGATCGGGTTGCCGTAGCAGAGTTTGTCCGGCGCCACCCCGAGGTCCAGGCACAGCTCGATCTCGCCGATGCTCGCCACGTCGAATTCCGCGCCCTCGGCATCGAGCAGAGTGATCAACTCCGGCACCGGGCTCGCCTTCACCGCGAAGCGAATGCGTGCCTTGTCGTCCCCGCGGACGGTGACGGCGGCATCGAGCGCGCGGTAATTTTCGCGAACTCGCTCGGAGTGGATGACAAGGTACGGAGATTCGGGCATAGTTGATCTTTCGCGTGGGCAGCAGCGGAGAGAGTATCAGCGGCCCCTACCCAGATACGAATCCGTCGAAACCCGTATTCGAGCAGGGGCTGCCCGCCTACCCTTCGGACACCGTGACCTCGTCGAACACCACCTCGCCCGCGGCGTCGGACGCGGCGAGATCGACCACCGCCTCGATCGACCAGCCGTGGTCGCCCGCGGGGTCGTCGAGAACTTGCCGCACATGCCAGAAGCCGGGTCGCTGCTCGATCTGGAACAGCTGGGGACCGCGCGCGTCGGGGCCGGTGCCGATGCGCTCGTACTCCTCGAAGTAGGGGGCCAGCTCGTCCGCCCAGTCCGGGCCGGTGCCGAGCTCGGCCAGATCGTCCCAGCGCCGCAGCGCGGCCAGCTCGACGCGGCGGAACATGGCGTTGCGCACCATCACGCGGAAGGCGCGCTCGTTGGCGGAGATGGGGCGGATGGTCTCCGCGCCGAAGGCCAGTTGCTCGGCGTCGGTTTCCGCACCGGGGCTGGTCAGCTGCTCCCATTCGTCGAGCAGGCTCGAATCCACTTGCCGGACAAGCTCACCCAGCCACTCGGTGAGGTCCTCGAAATCCTCGGTGCGCGCCGCGTCGGGCACGGTGCGGCGCAGCGCGCGGTAGGCGTCGGCCAGGTAGCGCAGCACCACGCCCTCCGAGCGGGCCAGCTCGTAGTGCGAGATGAGCTCGGCGAAGGTCATCGAGCGCTCGATCATGTCGCGCACCACCGACTTGGGGGAGGGCGCGAACTCCGAGACCCACGGATGTCCCGCGCGGTAGGTCTCGTAGGCGGGCTCGATCAACTCGGCCAGCGGCTTGGGCCAGGTGACTTCCTCGAGCAGCTCCATGCGCTCGTCGTACTCGATGCCGTCGGCCTTCATCTCGGCGACGGCCTCGCCGCGTGCCTTGTGCTGCTGGGCCATCAGCAGCTGGCGGGGGTCTTCCAGGGTCGACTCGATGAGCGAGACCACGTCGAGGGTGTAGCCGGGGGAGTCGCGGTCCAGCAGGTCGAGCGCGGCCAGCGCGAAGGGCGAGAGCGGCTGGTCGAGGGCGAAATCGCGTTGCAGGTCGACGGTGAGGCGGGCGTAGCGGCCGGTGGCGTCGGGTTCGGGCAGCTGCTGCACCACCCCGGCGTCGCGCAGCGCGCGATAAAGGCGGATCGCGCGCAGGATGTGCCTGCGTTGCGCGGGGCGCGGCTCGTGGTTGTCCTCGAGCAGATGGCGCATGGCATGAAAACAGTTGCCCGGCCGGGCGATCACGTTGAGCAGCATCGCGTTGGTGACGTTGAACCGCGACACCATCGGCTCCGGCTGGGCCGCCACCAAGCGGTCGAAGGTCTCCTCGCTCCAGGAGACGAAACCCTCCGGCGGCTTGCGGCGCTGCACCTTGCGCTGCTTCTTGGGATCGTCGCCCGCCTTGGCGAGCAGCCTGGCGTTCTCCACTTCGTGCTCGGGCGCCTGCACCACCACGGTGCCCATGGTGTCGAAGCCGGCGCGTCCGGCCCGTCCCGCGATCTGATGGAACTCACGGGCCTTGAGCCTGCGGGTGCGCACGCCGTCGAACTTGGTCAGTCCGGTCAGCAGCACGGTGCGGATCGGGACGTTGATGCCGACGCCGAGCGTGTCGGTGCCACACACCACCTTCAGCAGACCGTCCTGGGCCAGCCGCTCCACCAGCCGACGGTATTTCGGCAGCATGCCCGCGTGGTGCACGCCGATGCCGTGCCGGATCAACCGCGACAGGGTCTTGCCGAAGCCCGCGGCGAAGCGGAAGTCGCCGATCGCCGCGGCGATGGCGTCCTTCTCCGCGCGGGTGGCGAAGTTCACGCTGGTCAGCGCCTGCGCTCGCTCCAGCGCCGCGGCCTGGGTGAAGTGCACCACGTAGACCGGCGCCTGGTGGGTGGTGACCAGCTCCTCCAAGGTCTCGGTGATGGGCGTCCGCACATACGAAAAGCTCAGCGGCACCGGGCGTTCGGTGCCCGCGACGATCGCGGTGCCGCGACCGGTGCGGCGCTCCAGGTCGCGGGCGAAGAAGTCGACCTCGCCCAGGGTCGCCGACATCAGCAGGAACTGCGCGCGCGGCAGCTCGAGCAGCGGCACCTGCCAGGCCCAGCCGCGGTCCGGGTCGGCGTAGAAGTGGAACTCGTCCATGACCACCTGGCCGACCTCGGCGTCCGCGCCCTCGCGCAGCGCGAGATTGGCCAGGATCTCGGCGGTGGCGCAGATGATCGGCGCGTCGGCGTTCACCGACGCGTCGCCGGTGACCATGCCCACCTTGTCGGCGCCGAACACCTCGCACAGCGCGAAGAACTTCTCGCTGACCAGGGCCTTGATCGGGGCGGTGTAGTAGGTGCGCTGCCCGCGGGTCAGTGCGAACAGATGCGCGCCGACCGCCACCAGCGACTTGCCGGAACCGGTGGGCGTGGCCAGGATGACGTGCGATCCGGACGCCAGCTCCAGCAGCGCCTCGTCCTGCGCGGGATACAGCGGCGTGCCCTGCTCGGCGGCCCACATGCCGAACGACTCGTAGAGCGCGTCGGCGTCGGTTCCTGGAATGTCGAGCAGTTCGGTCAGATCCACTCCGACCAGCTTAGGGCAGGCCTCGCCACGGCCGTCACCGCGATCGGCGCGCCGCGGCGCCGGCGTCTAGGTGTTGTCGCCGTCGTAGCCGCCCTGCTCGGCGAGGAAACGCTCGAACTCGGCGCCCAGTTCGTCACCGCTGGGCAGCTCGCCGTCACCGGCCAGCAGGCTGGACTGGCGCTCCTGGGAGGTGACGAAGCTGTCGTACTGGCGCTCCAGCGCGTGCACCACCGTCTCGACCTCGGAGTTGCCCGAGATGTGCTCGTTGACCTGCTCACGGACGCGCGCCGCGGCCTCGCCCAGCGCGGCGAGCGGCAGCTCCAGGCCCGCGTTCTCGGCGACGTTCTCCAGCAGCGTCTGGGCGGCCTCCGGGTAGGCGGTCTGGGCGAGATAGTGCGGCACGTGCACCGAGAAGCCGACGGACTCGTGCCCGTGCTGGGCCATCCGGAACTCCAGCAGCGACGACGCGCTACCCGGTACCTGCAACTCTCCCGGCCACCGCTGGTGATCGGAGATCAGGTCGCGATCCGAGGAATGCGCGGTGACACCCAACGGGCGGGTGTGCGGAATCGCCATCGGAATCGCGCTCAGGCCGATGCTGCGGCGCACGCCGAGCTGTTCGGCGAGCAGTCGTACCGCGGTGGTGAACTTCTCCCACCGCAGATCCGGCTCCAGACCGGAGAGCAGCAGGAACGGGGTGCCCGCGGTGTCGCGCAGCGCCCACAGGTTCAGCTCGGGTTCGGCGTAATCGGCGAAATGATCGGTTTTGAACGTCATCAGCGGACGGCGGGAGCGGTAATCCAGCAGTTCGTCGACGTCGAACGAGGCGACCAGTTCGCTTTCCAGGCTTTCGCGCAGGTGCGCCGTGGCCAGGCGGACGGCGTGCCCGGCGTCGGTAAAGCCTTCCAGCCCGTGCACGAGGACCGGACCCGCGCCGTCGGCGGACGACAACTGCGGAGCGGGGAACTCCAGCTCGTACATTCGCGACTCGTAGTCCATCGCGTCACTCCTTCCTGCGCGGTCCACCGCGGCGGCCGATCGAGGGCAGCACCGCGGGGAACCCATGTCCATTGTCCCCCATGGCGATGTCGCGCACCGCGCACGGTGCGGACACCGACCCATAGAACGAGCCAACAGCGCCCGAACGCCCGGCATTCCCCACCGGGTAGATACCTGTATTCCCTCGTCGCGACGGGTGACACCGGTTACGGCGAAATCGGGTCGGGTGCGCGCAGGTCGTGTGTGCGGGTCGGCGTGGCGCGGGAAGCGCCGAACCCGCTTTTGGCACAGTGGGCGGTGTGACTGTGCCGGATTCGACGGGACGCACGCGCGCGCTCGGCGCCTGCGCGGCGGCCGTGTGCGCGCTGCTGCTCACCGGGTGCGGATCCACCGTGACCGGGCAGCCCGTCGCGGCGCGGCCATCGACCGTGCGGCATATCGCCGCCGGACTGACCACGCTACTGCCCGAGCCCGCGCAGTTCCCGGCGCGCTATCCCGCGGTGGTGCTACCCCCGGAGGCGGCGGCCCAGGCGGCGGGAGACCTGAACGGCGTGATCCGCGGCGCGACCGTGCGGCCGGAGGGCTGCGCCCCCGACGAACAGCAGTTCGGCCCCGACCACACCGCCATCGCGGTCGGCAGCGACGAGACGTCGCGCGCCACGCTCACCGTCGAGCTCACCCGGACCAGACAGCCGCTGTCTACGCTGCGCGAACAGGTGCTTCGCTGCGGCGAGATGCGGGTGGCCAGGGCCGGGGCGACCACAACGGTGTCGACCGAGCTGGATCCGCCGCCGCCGCTCGACGCCGACGACACGCTGGCGCTGCGCCGCACCGTCGCCCCCGACGTCGGGGGGCCCGGCCTGACGCAGACCATGCGGACGCTGGTCGGGCAGGTGGGCGATGTGCGAATCGCGGTGACCTACATGACATTCAGCGACGCGCCGCCGGACACCGCGGCGCTGGACGAGTTGTTCACGACGGCGGTGCGGAAGGTGCGCGAGGCGTAGGCGGCCCGGTCGAACGGGGCCGTGTACTCGCCCGGTCCGACAATCAGTGCCACCGGGTGGGGCTGTCGCGGTGCTTCGTACACAGGCTGCGGGTTGTCCACAGGGGAGCTGTTCGCGCAGGTCGGGCGATCGGCGGCCGGAGGGGCGATGCGCACTATGGCGACATGACGACTTCAGCGAATCCGCCACTCGGCGCGGGCGCCCGGCGCGGCGGCGAGGGCAGCGAATCCGTCGATCCGCCCGGCCGCTACCCGGGCGACCCGATGCGTTCCGAGCTTCCGCCGGGGCGGGTGCACTGGCGGCCGCCGCACCAGCGATTGTGTCTACGGCCATCCGCCGCCGGTTCGCGAATCCGCCGGACGGGGAACGGCGACGACTCGGGGCCGAGCGCGGTGTTCGCGCAGCCGTCACCGCTGTACCGCGCCGGGTATTCGGCGCGACCACTCCGGGTGGACGATCCCGGAGAACTCATCGCCGCGCTGCCCGCCATGGTGGGGTTCTACCCGCATCGCTCGCTGGTCGTCGCGGTGCTCGGGCCCGCCGAACCGGGCGCGAGTCACGGAATCGCGGCGGTGCTGCGATTCGATCTCGAGCCGGTCGGCGCGCGCCGCGGTCTCGTCGGGTCGTTCGCGGACCTCATCGGGCAGATCTGCGCCGCCGAGCGGGCGACGGAGACGCTCGCGGTGGTCGTCGACGACCGGCTCGGCGGACCGCTCGGGAAGGCGGGGCGCGGGCGGCGTGGTTCGCCGCCGGGGGCGTTGATCGCCGCGCTGGCCGGTCGGCTCGGCGCCGACGGCATCCGGGTCGGCGGCGCGTGGGCGGTGACGGCGATCGAGGAGGGGCGACCGTGGTGGAGTCTGCGGGGCGGGTCCGACCGCGGCACGGTACCCGACCCGAGCGCGTCCACGGTGGCGCTGGCGCACGTGCTGGACGGACGGCCGATCCTGAGCTCCCGCTCGGAACTCACCGAGCGGGTGGCCGCGGACTCGGCGCTGTGCGCGGAGGTCGGCGCGCAACTGGACAGCGCCGTCGCGGCGGCCAGAGACCGGTTCGCCAGGGCGGTGCGGCACGACGACGTCACCGGCTATCGCAGGCGTGCTTTGGAACACGTGCTGTGGCAGGTGGCCAATATCGAATCCGGCGCCGTGCTCGCCGCGCCGGAGATCGCGGAAGTCGTTGCCGCGCTGCGTGATCGGGTGGTGCGCGACGCGATGTTCGCGTTGGCCGCCTCCGATCACGCGGCGGCCGCGGAACGGCTGTGGCTGACCCTCGTCCGCGGTCTGCCGCCCGGGCGGGACCGCGCCGAGATCGCGGCTCTGCTCGGCTACAGCGCCTATTTCCGTGGCGACGGACCGTTCGCGGGCATCGCCCTCGAGGCGGCGTTGGCGGCCGATTCGGGCAACGCGATGGCGATCCTGCTGGAAACCTCGCTGCGCGCGGGCATGCGCCCCGAACAGTTGCGCAGGCTCGCCAGCAGCGGCCGTGACGCCGCGGCTTGGCTGGGCGTCGACCTCGGACCTGTTGTCCGATGAGGCGGCGCGCCTGTGTCTCGATGAGGCGCGCCGATGCCTTGCCGCGGCGGCTGCGTCTTCGATACGTCGAGTGGCTACTTCGCGCTGTGCGCGCGTTCACCCAGCGAGCGCAGGAACTCCCAGGCGTCGGCCACGATCTTGTCGAGATCGTTGTGCTCGGGCCGCCAACCGAGTTCGCCGATCGCCCGTTCGCTGGAGGCGATCAGTGTGGCGGGGTCGCCGGGACGGCGCGGCGCGTCCTGCGCGGCGATGGGCAGGCCTGTGACGCGCTCGCACGCCGAAATCACCTCGCGCACCGAGAAACCCGCGCCGCTGCCGAGGTTGTAGACACGGTGCGCGCCTGCCTCGGCCGAGCGCAGGGCCAGCAGGTGGGCCTCGGCGAGATCACGGATATGGATGTAATCGCGCACCGCGGTGCCGTCGGGAGTCGGCCAGTCGGTGCCGAAGACGGAGATCGCCTTGCGGTGCCCGAGCGCGACCTGCAGCACGAGCGGAATGAGATGCGTTTCGACCACGCGGTTCTCGCCGAGCCCGCCGTAGGCGCCCGCGACGTTGAAGTACCGCAGGCTGGTCGCGGCCAAGCCGTGCGCGATCGAGTAGGAGGTGATCGCGTGATCGATGGCGAGCTTCGACGCGCCATAGGGGTTGGTCGGCCGGGTCGGCGCGTCCTCGGTGATCGGTACCTGCTCGGGTTCGCCGTACACCGCGGCGGTCGAAGAGAACACCAGGCGCGGCGTGCCCGTCAGCCGCATGGCCTCGAGCAGCTCCAGCGTCTTCACGACGTTGCCTTGCCAGTACTTCTCCGGCTGCTGCACCGATTCTCCGACCAGCGACTGCGCCGCGAAATGCAGGACGCCGTCGAAGGTTTCGCCGCGCAGCAGCGCGGGCGCGGCCTCGGCGACATCGCCCTCGACGAACCGCGCACCGGACGGGACGCCGTCGGCGTTACCGGTGGACAGATCGTCGACGACGACCACCTCGTGGCCGTCCTCCAGCAGCACCTGCGCGCAAACGCCCCCGACGTAGCCCGCGCCACCCGTGACCAGAAGTTTCACGGATCAGACCAGCTTCACCTGGACGGCGTGGGCCATTTCGTCCGACAGCTCGAAGCCGCTGTCGTGGCCGGGCACGCTGATGACCACGGAACCGGGCTTGGTCTCGACGGTCACTCGCGCGTCGGGTACCACACCGGCCTCGCGCAGCTGGCCGATGACCTCGGGGTCGGTCTGGATGTGCTCGGCCAGGCGGCGCACGACGACGGCGTGCAACTGGCCGTGCGGCAGATCCGAGAGCCGGACCAGGGTCTCCTCGACCGTGACCGGCGCGGTGATGCCCAGCTCGTCGAGGCCGGGAATCGGGTTGCCGTACGGCGAGGTGGTGGGGTGGTTGAGCACCTCGACCAGACGCCGCTCGACGTCCTCGCTCATCACGTGCTCCCAGCGGCACGCCTCGGCGTGCACGTTCTGCCAGTCCAGGCCGATGATGTCGACCAGGAGACGTTCGGCGAGCCGGTGCTTGCGCATCACCGCGACGGCCATGCTGCGGCCCTTCTCGGTGAGCTCGAGATGGCGATCGCCCGCGACCAGCAGCAGCCCGTCGCGCTCCATGCGCGCGACCGTCTGGCTCACGGTCGGGCCGCTCTGCTCGAGGCGCTCGGCGATCCGCGCGCGCAGGGGCACCACGCCCTCCTCCTCGAGGTCGTAGATGGTACGGAGGTACATCTCCGTGGTGTCGACCAGATCCTTCACCTGTTACCCCTTCGTCGGCACGAATTCTACCCACGCACGGCGACAGCACCGTGTGCCATGTCGGTTCGCGTCCCACCGCCGGAACCGTGTCGGCGCACGGCCTGTCGCCGTGTTCGCACTTGCGTCATTTCTACTGCATACAAACGCCCGACGGGGCTGGTAGCTTCCCGCGTACCGTTGCGAGCATGGCCACTGCACCCTCGGCGTCGTCCCGCGAACCAGGGGCGCACCGGAGTTCGGGCACCGTCGTGTGGAGCGAACGCTTCCTCGACTACAGCTGGACACCGGAGCACCCCATGAAACCGGCGCGACTGAAGTTCACCATGGCGCTGGCCGAAAGTCTGGGATTGCTCGACGGTGTCGAGCCGTTGAAGCCGGAGCCCGCGGGCCGCGACGAACTGTTGCGCGTGCACACCGCGGACTACATCGAGGCGGTCGAGCACGCGGGGGAGCCGCTCGCCCCGCCCTACGGTCTGGGATCGCCGGACAACCCGGTGTTCCCGCGCATGCACCAGGCGGCCTCGATCATCGTCGGCGGCACGCTGGCCGCGGCGCGCGAGATCGCCGAGGGCCGGACCCGGCGAGCCGTCAGCATCGGCGGTGGCATGCATCACGCGATGCCCTCGTCCGCCTCGGGCTTCTGCGTCTACAACGATGCGGCCGTGGCGATCTCCTGGCTGCTCGACCACGGTTTCGACCGCATCGCCTATCTCGACGTCGACGTGCACCACGGCGACGGCGTGCAGCGCGCGTTCTACGCGGACCCGAGGGTGCTCACCGTCTCCATCCATCAGCACCCGGCGACGCTGTGGCCCAACACCGGCTGGGCCGAGGAGATCGGCACGGGCGCGGCCGAAGGCACCGCGATCAACCTGCCGATGTTGCCCGGAACCCGGGATGCCCAGTGGCTGCGCGGTTTTCACGCGGTGGTGCCCGGTGCGGTCGCCGCGTTCCGCCCGCAGATCGTGGTGAGCCAGTGCGGTGTGGACACCCACCGCGAGGATCCGCTCGCCGATCTGGAGCTCACGGTGGACGGACAGCGCGCGGCGTTCCGCGCCATGCGCGATCTCGCCGATCAGTACGCCGAGGGACGCTGGCTCGCCGTCGGCGGCGGTGGTTACGGTTTGGTCCGGGTGGTCCCGCGAGCCTGGACGCACCTGTTGGCCACCGCTCTCGACCGTGACATCGCGCCGGAAACGCCGGTGCCGCAGGACTGGACCGATCTGGTGCGCACGATGGCGCCGAACACCGAGCCGCCGCGCACCATGGGCGAAGGGGGCGACATCACATTCCGTCGGTGGGACGGGCCGGGGGGAACGGGGGAGACTGGGGACGCGCGCGCCGATCGGGCGCAGCGGGCCGTCGACACGGCCGTATTGGCCACGCGCCGAGCATGCTTCGGGTTGCTCGGCTTGGATCCGGAGGACCCCCGTGACTGAGCAGATTCCCGTCCCGGACTCTCCGTCCACACCGGCGACGCCGCCCCCGCCGCCGCAGCATTGGTTCGCCGACGTGCTCGCTTCCGATGGCGGGGTGGTGCGGCTGCGTCCGGTCACTCCCGAGGACGGCGACCGGTTGCAGGAGTTCCACGCCGCGCTCTCCGAGCGCACCAGGTACCTGCGGTATTTCGGTCCCTATCCACGCATCTCGCCGAAGGATCTGTACCGGACGATCCATCTCGACTATCACGACCGGGTCGGTCTGGTGGTCGAACTCGGCGAGCAGATCATCGCGGTGGGCCGCTACGAACTGCTGGACCGCACCGGTCCTCGCGCCGCCGAGGTCGCCTTCGTGGTGGCCGACGGGCACCAGGGCCGCGGACTCGGCTCCATCCTGCTCGAGCACCTGGCGGGCGCCGCGGCGGAGAACAAGATCGAGACCTTCGTCGCGGAGGTGCTCGCCGAGAACACCGTGATGGTCACCGTCTTCCGCGAGGCCGGGTATCAGGTCGAGCGCAGCAGGGACGGTTCGGTCCTGCACCTGGAGTTCGCCATCGACCCCACCGAAGCGCTGGTGTCGGTGCGGGATTCGCGGGAACGCGCCTCGGAGGCGCGCAGCGTCGGGAATCTGCTCGCGCCCGGTTCGGTCGCGGTGATCGGCGCCACGCCCGCCGCGGGCCGGGTCGGCGGCGTGGTGCTGGCCAACCTGCTGTCGGGCGTGTTCCAGGGGCCGGTGTATCCGGTCAATCCCACCAGGAAGTTCGTGCGCGGCGTGCGCGCCTACGCCACCGTGCGCGAGATTCCCGACGAGGTGGACTTGGCGGTGGTCGCGGTGCCCGCCGCCGCGATCGACTCGGTTCTCGACGACTGTATGGCCAAGGGCGTCAAGGGTTTGGTGGTCTTGACGGCCGGGTTCGGCGAGACCGGCCCGGAGGGGCTCGCCGCCGAGCGCGACCTGGTCGCGGCCGCCCGGGTGCACGGTATGCGGGTGGTCGGTCCGAGCGCGTTGGGCATCGCCAACACCGATCCGGCGGTGTCGCTGAACGCGACGCTGGCGCCGGTGCTGCCCGCGCGCGGGCGAATCGGGTTCTTCTGCCAGTCCGGGCCGTTGGGCGCGGCCATCCTCGGCGAGGCGGCCGCGCGGAACCTGGGTCTGTCGACGTTCGTCTCGGCGGGCAACCGCGCCGACGTGTCCGGCAACGACCTGCTCCAGTACTGGGACACCGCGCCCGACACCGACGTGATCCTGCTGTACCTGGAGAGCTTCGGTAACCCGCGCAAGTTCTCCCGGATCGCGCGACGGGTGGCGCGCACCAAGCCGATCGTCGCGGTGAGCAGCGGGCGACAGGCCGGGCACAGCCAGCCCCCGCGCGATATGGATCGCTCGATCGTGCGTGACCTGTTCGCACAGGCGGGCATCGTGCAGGTGGACTCGATCTCGGAGTTGTTCGACTGCGCCGCGCTGCTCGGCTATCAACCGCTGCCCCGTGGGTCGCGCCTCGCGGTGATCAGCAACAGCACCGCGCTGAGCTGGCTGGCCGTCGACGCGGCCCGCGGCGAAGGCCTCGACGCGGCCGAACCGGTGAATCTGGGGCCGCAGGCGACGCCGGGCGCGTACCTCGACGCGGTCGTCGCCGCCCTGCGGTCCGACGAGACCGATTCCGTCATCGTGGTTTTCGCGCCGCCGGTACCGCTGCCGATGGCAGGATTCGCCGACGCCATCCGGGCCGCCGCGGCCGCGGTGCCCGAGGCGGACAAACCGATTCTCACCACGTTCATCGCCGAGCAGGGCATTCCGAATCTGCTCGCGGTGCGCGGTCAGGGCGGGATGGCGGTGCACGGATCGATTCCGTCGTATCCGGATCCCGAACGGGCGGCGCGGGCGCTGGCCCGCGTCCGCCGCTACGCGGAGTGGCGGGACAAACCCGTGTCGGCGGTGGTACGCCCGGACGGCATCGACACCGAGCGAGCCAGGGGACTGGTGGCGAAGTGGATGGGCGATTCCGGCGGTCGCTGGCTGACCGATCTGGAGGCCGCCGAACTGCTCACCTGCTACGGCATCCAGGTCGTCGAGTTCCGTGAGGTGCGCGACGCCGAGGAGGCGGTGGCTGCGGCCGAGGAGCTGGGCTATCCGGTGGCGGCGAAGGCCACCGGCGAGATGTGGCGGCGCAGGCCCGATTTGATCGGTGTGCGGCTCGACCTGTGGCGGCCGGAGGCGGTGCGTCAGGCCTACACCGACCTGGTGGAGATCTGCGGCGATCCGGTGCTGCACATCCAGAAGATGGCGACCAAGGGCGTCGGCTGCATCCTGCGCGTGCAGGACGACCCGTCCTTCGGGTCGGTGATCGAGTTCGGCCTGTCCGGCACGATCATCGAAATGCTCGGCGACCGCGCCTATCGCGCGCTCCCGCTGACCCGCGACGAGGCGGCGGCGCTGATCGACGCTCCGCGCGCGGCCCCGCTGCTCTCCGGCACGCCGGCGAGCCCGCGCGTGGACAAGGCCGCGCTCGCCGAACTGGCCCAACGCATTTCGGCGCTGTTCGACGACCTCCCCGAAATGCGCGAGCTGTCCTTCGATCCCGTGCTCGCCTCGCCGACCTCGGCGGAAATCCTTTACGCGCGCGGCCGAGTCGGTCCCGAGCCGAGCCGGTTCGACGTCGGCCCGCGGCGGCTGGCATGAGGTACTGCTGTCGAGCGGCGTTAACGCCGCTCGGGCGGCACCCGATCTGGTGAAGATCCGAGAGATTCGACCAGAGAGGTGTCGACATGAAAACCACTGCACTCGCCGGGCTTTTCGCCCTTGCGTTCCTGGCAGCGGGATGTTCGGTGGAGGTCGGTTCCTCCACGCCCCAGGTGAAGGAAAGCGAGCTGGAGAAGTCGGTTCAGCAGACCTTGACCGAGGAGGTCGGGAAGAAACCCGACAGCATCGACTGCCCCGATGACCTGGAGGGCAAGGTCGGCACCACCATGCGCTGCACCTTGACCGCGGGCGGCGAAACGCTCGGTCTCACCGTCACGGTGACCTCGGTCGAAGACGACACGGTCAACTACGACGTCGCCGTCGATCCGGCCTGACAACGAGTTCGCCGACCGGTTCGCGCGGAACCCGGAGGGGACGGGTCGCGCGGGCACCGGTCGGCGTCTGTGCGGTGACCGCTAGGCCACCAAGTCGGAGACCGGGCGCCTCGGAAAACACCCGGCGTCGATGGGTCAGCTGGCGTAGGCCCGCAGACGGTCGGCCCGCTCGCCTTTGCGCAGCTTCGCCATGACCTCACGCTCGATCTGACGCACCCGCTCGCGGGACAGTCCGAAGAGCTTGCCGATCTGGTCGAGGGTGCGCGGCTGGCCGTCGTCCAAGCCGAAGCGCAGGCGGATGACCTGCTGTTCGCGCTCGTCCAAGGTCGCGAGAACGCTGCGCACGTCGTGGTGCAGCAGGCCCGCGATCACCGCGGACTCGGCCGAGGTGGCCTCGGAGTCCTCGATGAAATCGCCGAGCGGCGCCTCTTCGTCGTTGCCGACCGGCATGTCCAGGCTCACCGGGTCGCGGCTGTGATCGAGCAGATCGGAGATCTTGTCGACCGGGATGCCCGACTCGTTGGCCAGCTCTTCGTCGGTGGCTTCGCGGCCGAGCTGCTGGTGCAGTTCACGCTTGATCCTGGCCAGCTTGTTCACCTGCTCGACGAGGTGGACGGGCAGCCGGATGGTGCGGCTCTGATCGGCCATGCCGCGAGTGATGGCCTGGCGGATCCACCACGTCGCGTAGGTGGAGAACTTGAATCCCTTGGCGTAGTCGAACTTCTCCATCGCCCGGATCAGGCCCAGATTGCCCTCTTGGATGAGGTCCAGCAGCGGCATGCCGCGGCCGGTGTAGCGCTTGGCGAGCGAGACCACGAGGCGAAGGTTGGCTTCGAGAAGGTGCGCCCGTGCGGCTTGGCCGTCGCGCACGATGATGGCGAGATCCTTCTTCCGGCTGGCGGAAAGCCGCTTGCCCGTTTCCAGCAGATGCTGGGCGTAGAGGCCCGCCTCGATGCGCTTGGCCAGCTCGACCTCGTCTGCGGCCGAGAGCAGCGCGGTGCGGCCGATTCCGTTCAGGTACACACGTACCAAGTCGGCGGCAGGGCTCTGGGCGTCGAGGTCCGATTCGCTGGTGCGCACTCGAGTGGTGGCGGGGCTGGTCATGACTTGCCTCCTGTCGGTGGTGTCTCACTCCGATCAACGGACCCGACAGAGAGAAAGTTCCCCGCTCCCGCGCCGATAAACCGCATCTGAACTGCGGTTTCGGTCACTTACGTCTGAGAAGTTCCTGAGAACCCCCGCGGGCGGGAACGACTCCCTGTCCGATGCCTCCGCCGACGCATACCCGGTTGCCCCGTGCTTACACGGGAGCGATGAGCCCGTGCCGGACCAATCCGGCGACGACGGTCAGCGCGTCGGCCGCGAACTCCGGCGTCACCTCGTCGGCTCCGTGGGCGAGCGCCAGCAGTTCGACCAGCTCGTACAACGGAAGTCCGTCCGGCCGCATTCCCGCGACCAGCGCGATCGTCGTCTCATCCACCTCGTGCTGCCAGCGCGGACCGTCGCCGCGGTGCAGCCGCGCGACGCGCTCGGCCCAGCCGTCGGGGCCGGGCAGCGACACCCGTTCCAGCGCCGTCGTGGGCTCGACCGCGAAACGCGCGGTCCAGGCGTGGTTTTCGTCACTCGCCACGGCGCGCAGCCAGGCCGACCGCTCGAAATACGCGCTCGCTTCGGCGCCGAGCGGGTCGTCGAAGCCGTGCGCGAGGTCCTCGGCGAGCAATTCGGTGGGCCCGTCGATGGCGCGCAGGTAGACGAAGCCGAAGCCGATGCCCTCGACGTCGGCCGCGGCGAACGCGTCCAGCCACTGCTCGGCGCGGGCTTGCGCCGCCGGATCGCGCGGATCGAGGCCCGCGTCACGCAGCCAGGTGCCGACGTACAGCGCCGGATCGGCGACATCGCGCTGCACCACCCAGGCGTCGACGCCGTCGGCGGGCAGCCAGGAGGAGACGCGCTGGCGCCAGTCCTCGCCGTCCACGTGCACCCAGGCCGCCAGCATGGCCGCGGTGCCGCCCGGCGCGAGCAGATCGGGCGCGCGCGAGACGACCAGTTGGCTGGCGCCGTCCAAGGCCAGGCCCGAATCGCGGTAGGTGTGCTCGATGCGCGCGGGGCCGACGACGAACGGCGGGTTCGCCACCACCTGATCGAACCGTCGCCCGGCCACCGGCTCGAACCAGGAACCTTCCAGCAGTTCGATGTCGAGGCCGTTGAGGGCGGCCGTCGCCTCGGCCAGCCACAGCGCGCGCGGGTTCACGTCGGTCGCGGTGACGGTGTGCGCGTAGGAGGCGGCGTGCACCGCCTGCACGCCGCAGCCGGTGCCGAGATCGAGAACCGATCCGACGGGCCGGGTCGGCGTGGCACGCAGCAGCGACAGCGAGGCGTGGCCGACGCCGAGCACGTGATTCTCGGTGAGGGTGCGCCTGCGCATCGAGTCGTCCAGATCGGACAGGATCCAGCGGTTGCCCTCGCCGGCGTCGAGCGGGCGCAGGTCCAGTGCCGCGCGGACCTCGTCGCCGTCGCGCTCCAGCAGACCGGCCGCGACGGCCCGGTCGATGTCCACCGGCGCCAGCGCGGCCGCCACCTCGCGCTCGGGCAGGGCGTCGCCGAGCAGCAACAGCCGGATCAGCGTGCCGAGTTCACCCGCCGCCCGCGCGGCCCGCCGCACCGGCACCGGCTCGGACCGACCCAGCGCCGCGTGCGTGTCCGGCCCCAGCGCCGACACGAGGGTGTCGGCGTCGTAGCCGACGCGGGTCAGCGCCGTCCGCAGCTCCGGGCACAAGGCGGTGAGCAGGGATCCGGTGGTCGTCTGGTTCGTAGGCACACACGTACTCTGCCACCGCTACCCGTGAGCATCCGTAGCCCGTTGCCACCGGGGTCGCGGCTCACACCCCGTTCGGGTCGCGTCCGGTGACGCAGTACACGGCGTCGCCCGGATCGGTCATCACGATCCAGTGCTCGTAGCGCTGCACCACGGTCGCGCCGAGCGACTCGTGCCACGCCGCGGTGGCCTCGATATCGGACGAGGACAGGTCGATGTGGGCGCTGGTCGGCCGGTTCTCGCCGAGGCGCTGCAACAGAAACTGGACCGGCATCGGCTCCACCGGGCGCAGCCGGGAGAACTCGTCGAGTCGGCCAGGCGTGTGCTTCCATCCGGTGAGGTCGGCCCAGAAGCGCGTCTCCACGTCGTGATCGGCCGCGCCGATGTCCAGGCAGACCTGGTCGAGGCGGCTCAGCGTGCCGTCGGGCGCGCGGAACGCGGGCGCGGGGCGGCCCTTGGCGCGTCCGCTCGGCGTGAAGCAGAAGATCTGCCCGGATGGCGAGCGAAGCACCGCGTAGTCGGGGTGATTGGCGACCAATTCGGCGTTCAGGTCCAGCGCGGTGCGTACGGCGGCGGGGATGTGGTCGACGTCGAAGTCGAAGTGCACGCCGCCGAGGCCGTTCACCGACTGCATCTTGACCCCGGCCGCGGCGAACAGCGCGGGATCCGGCAGCAGCGTGAGGAATTGGTTGTCGTCGCCGCGGCGCGGGGAGAGTTGGGTGCCGGTGATGGTCGACCAGAAGGTCGCGCAGGCGTCGAAACGTTGTGCGGGACGGTCGATGAACGCCCAGACCCAGCGAATCATGTTCTCTCCTGTGCCGTGCGGGAGGTACCCGCGACCGCAGACGTGGTGGCCCGGCGAGTGCGCCGAGCAAGGTGTTGCGGGACACGACAAGTGACGAGTGCGGCGCAGGCCACACGGCCGCCGTGCCCCGGGGACACAGTAGGGGGCGGCCGGGAGACTGTCGAACCGGTTTGGCCGAATCTCGGTGTTCTATGGCATTCGTGCCACTCGTTCGGTGCGCGGTTTTCCGGCAAGCTCGGCCGGTGACCGAACTGCGCACCTCACCAGCCCAGCCCGGCGAACCGTTCGACCCGGTGGCGCGACGGCTGCATCCCGCCTGGATCGTGGCCGGGGTCGGCTTCGTCGCGCTGCTCGGCGCGGCCGCGTTCCGTTCCGTGCCGAGCGTGCTGATGGACCCGCTGCACGCGGAATTCGGGTGGTCGCACGGGACCATCGGGCTCGCGGTGTCGCTGAATCTGCTGCTGTACGGCCTCATCTCGCCGTTCGCCGCCGCGCTGATGGACAAGTTCGGCATCCGCAGGGTGGTGGCCTGCGCGCTGGTGCTCGTCGCGGCGGGCAGCGGACTGACCGTCTTCATGACCCAGGCCTGGCAACTCGTCGCGACCTGGGGACTACTGGTCGGCGTCGGTGTCGGCTCGATGTCGATGCCGTTCGTGGCGACGATCACCGGGCGCTGGTTCGTGCGCCACCGCGGCCTGGTCACCGGCATCCTGACGGCCGCGGGCGCGACCGGGCAGCTGGTCTTCCTCCCGTTGGTCTCGGCGCTGGCGCACGAGCACGGGTGGCGGCTGCCCGCGCTGGTGGTGGCGGGGGCGGCGCTGTCGGTGGTGCCGCTGGTGCTGCTGTTCATCCGCGACTTCCCCAGCGACGTGGGCGTTTCCGCGTACGGCGCGGAACCGGGCTCGGCGGCGGGGATGCGCACCACCGCGCGAGGCGGCGCGACGCGGGCGCTCACCGTGCTGGCGCGGATCGCGCGGACGCGCGGATTCTGGTTGCTGGCGGGCGGTTTCGCGGTGTGCGGCGCCTCGACCAACGGTCTGGTCGGCACCCATTTCGTCAGCGCGGCGCACGACCACGGGATGCCGCCGACCACCGCGGCCGGACTGCTCGCGCTGGTCGGCGTGTTCGACGTCGCGGGCACCATCGCCTCGGGGTGGCTCACCGACCGGGTCGACCCGCGCTATCTGCTCCTGGCCTACTACAGCCTGCGCGGGCTCTCGCTGCTGATCCTGCCCTCGCTGTTCGCGCCGCACACCGAGCCGAGCATGTGGGTCTTCGTGATCTTCTACGGCCTGGACTGGATCGCGACCGTCCCGCCGACGGTCGCGCTGTGCCGCGAGCTGTTCGGCGAGGACGGGCCGGTGGCCTTCGGCTGGGTTTTCGCCTCGCACCAGATCGGCTCGGCGATCGCGGCCACCGGCGCGGGCGTGATCCGCGACGTGCAGGGCAGCTACGACACGGCCTGGTACGTGGCTGGCGCGCTGTGCGGACTCGCGGCGTCGATGTCGATCGTCATCCGCAGGCGGGTCGGCGCATGAGCGAACTCACCCGTCGATGGCGTTGTGCGGACGGGATTCGATCGCCTTGTGGGGACGGTCCCACCGGCTGGGTTCGTCCTTGCGCCGCGGCGGGCGGTCGTTGGCGATGAGCACCGCGATCCACGGCAGCGGGATCGACGCGCCGATGATCAGCAGCGAGAGCAGGGCGCTGCCCCACGCGCTGTAGGCGACGGCGGCCAGCACCAGCGCGGGAATGCGGAACGCCATCAGGATCGTGTACCTGCGCACCCGCGCGCGGTGCTGGTCCTCGAGCGAAGGGGCGGCCTCGGTGATGAGCACCGGGTGCTTGTCGTCGTTTCCGGGGAAGTACCCGCGCGACGGGGAAGGTGTGGATGAGACGTCCGGGCGAACACCGCGGCCGATGTCGTCGGCGTCGGAGGAGTCGCCGTTCTGCTGCATACCCCGAGTCTTCCACTCCCGTGTTCCCGGCGCACACACCAGGTCGATTCGCCACCGGCTTCGGGCGCGGGCGACCCGCGGGACCGTCATACGGCATCATGGAATCCGTGAGTACCGACACCCTGGTTCGCCCGGATACGACCACCGACGAGACGACGGGCGACGACATCCCGAAGTTCTTCCACTACGTGAAGAAGGACAAGATCGCCGAGAGCGCCGTCATGGGCACCGTGGTCGTGGCCCTGTGCGGCGAGGTGTTCCCGGTGACCCGCTCGCCGAAGCCCGGCTCGCCGGTCTGCCCGGAGTGCAAGAAGGTCTACGAGGGCCTGCGCAAGGGCGACTGAGTCCCGCGACCTTCGACCGCGCGGTTACCCCGAGCCACGCAGCGGGGTGATCGCGCGTGCCGAGTCCGCGCGGTCCGGCGCGTCGGCGTCGGTCTCCTCGTCCGGCGTCTCGCCGCGCACCTGGTTGGAGATCCATTCCCGCATCTGCTCGATGCGGGTGGCGCGAGCGGGCCAGAACTCCTGGACCGCGGCGTTGAACTCGGCGCCGAGAATCACCGCGAAGCCGAGGAAGAACGTGAAGAGCAGGAACGCGATCGGCGTCGCCAGCGCGCCGTAACTCACGCCGGTCGCGGTGATCCAGGACAGGTACCGGCGCAGTCCCTCGCTGGCCGCCATGAAGAACACGCCCGCGACGAGCGCCCCGCCGAACAGCCGATGCCAGGGCAGCGTGCGGTGCAGCGCCAGCTTGTAGAGCGTGGTCAGGCCGACGATGAGCAACAGGCCGACGCCGGGGTAGTAGAAGCTGTCGATCAGCCGTAAGCCTGGCTCCCGCCAGCCGTCCGGCAGCACCCGGCCGATCAGGCTGGGACCGAGCGCGACGAGCGGCAGGATGAACACCGCCGCCACCAGGAACAGCACGTAGAGCAGCAGCGCGAAGATGCGCTGCCACACCGGATGCCGCGCGTCCTGCTGGTCGTGCGCCTCCACGATCGCGTCGACGAAGGTCGCCATCGCCGAGGATCCGGCCCACAGCGAGAGCACGAAGCCGAACGACACCACTGCACCGCGCCCGCGGCCGAGCACGTCGCCGACGGTCGGTTCGATCAGGTCGGTGACGACGGCCTCGCTGAACAGCTCCCGGCTGAACGTGATGATCTTGGATTCCACGATCTCGACGGTGTCGGGCCCGAACCAGCCGCCGACGTAACCGAGGCTGCCGAGCACCCCGAGCAGCAGCGGGGCCAACGACAGGGTCTGCCAGAACGCGGCGGACGCGGACTTGGCGAAGATCGAATCGTCCCACGCTTTCCCCGAGACCCGGACCACCAGCCTGCGAGCCTGCCGTCCGGCATGCCGGACCCGCCGGACGACGACGTCCGGACCCCGCGGCGGCGTGCCCGCGCCGCCGCTGTGGATCGGCTCGGGCCCGTGCGCGGGTAGGGGACTGGCTTCGTTCATGGTGCCTACAGCATCGCGCACCGGACGCTCGCGCACCGGCTCGTCCCCGCATCGTGTCGGCGGGCAACAGGTGAACACGGGGCGGCGCGGAGGGAATGTGTGACGCGGATCGCGACCGCCGCGTCGGTTTGGCGACACGCCGTCCCCGGCCGCTACTGTCTTCTGCGTGACTGGGTCGGATGGCGCTGCGGCGGGAGATGGAGCGACGCCCGGCGATTCGGGAAAGTCGGCAGCCGGGGGCAGTTCGCTACGCGCGTGGCAGCGGCGCGCGCTCACGAAATACCTGGCCACGAAGCCGCGCGACTTCCTCGCCGTGGCGACGCCGGGCGCGGGTAAGACGACCTTCGCGCTGCGGGTGGCGGCCGAGCTGCTCGCCGATCGGACGGTGGACCAGATCACGGTGGTCGCGCCGACCGAACACCTCAAGCACCAGTGGGCGGCATCGGCCGCGCGCAGCGGCATCCAGCTGGATTCTCGTTTCTCCAACGCCACCGGCGGCACCTCCGGCGACTACCACGGCGTGGTCGTCACCTACGCGCAGGTCGCTTCGCATCCGTCCCGGCACCGGGTGCGGACCGAGAACCGCAGGACGCTGGTGATCCTCGACGAGATCCACCACGCGGGCGACGCCAAGACCTGGGGCGACGCGACCGCGGAGGCGTTCGGCGACGCGACCCGCAGGCTGGCGCTGACCGGTACGCCGTTCCGCTCCGACGACAGCCAGATCCCGTTCGTCGTCTACGAGCCCGACGAATCCGGCTTCCCCAAGTCGCGCGCGGACCACACCTACGGCTACGCCGAGGCGCTGGCCGACGGCGTCGTCCGGCCGGTGGTCTTCCTGGCCTACTCCGGCGACGCGCACTGGCGCGACAGCGCGGGCGAGGAGCACTCCGCCCGCCTCGGTGAGCCGCTCAACGCCGAACAGACCGCGCGTGCCTGGCGGACCGCGCTGGACCCGGCGGGCGACTGGATCTCCGCGGTGCTGCGCGCCGCCGACATCCGGCTGCGCCAGAAGCGCGCCTCGGGCATGCCCGACGCGGGCGGCCTGGTGATCTCCACCGACCAGGACCGGGCCCGCGACTACGCCGAACTGCTCGAACACATTTCCGGCGAGCGGCCGGCGCTGGTGCTCTCCGACGATCCCGCGTCTTCGAACCGGATCGCCGAGTTCAGCAACAACACCCAGCCGTGGATGGTCGCGGTGCGCATGGTGTCCGAGGGCGTCGACGTGCCGCGCCTGGCCGTCGGCGTCTACGCGACCAGCGCCTCGACGCCGCTCTACTTCGCCCAGGCCATCGGCCGATTCGTGCGCGCGCGCCGCCCCGGCGAGACGGCGAGCGTGTTCCTGCCCTCGGTGCCCGTGCTGCTGGATCTGGCCGCGCAGCTGGAATTGCAGCGCGACCACGTCATCGGCAAGCCGCACCGGGAGAAGAACGGCCTCGACGACGAGCTGTTGACCGACGCGGCCAAGCAGAAGGACGAGCCGGGCGAGGAAGAGAAGAAGTTCGTGGCGCTCGCCGCGGACGCCGAACTCGACCAGGTGATCTACGACGGCTCCTCGTTCGGCACCGCCACCTTCGCGGGCAGCGACGAGGAGGCCGACTACCTGGGCATTCCCGGTCTGCTCGACGCCGATCAGATGCGCGCGCTGCTGCGCGAGCGCCAAGCGCGTCAGCTGGCCGACCGTGGTGAGCCGAAGATCGTGGAACCCGCGCCGCAGGTCGCGACCGCCGCCGAGCGGGTCGCCACTGCGGACCGGCTCGGGGAACTGCGCAAGGAACTCAACAGTCTGGTGGCCATGCACCATCACCGCACCGGCAAGCCGCACGGGGTGATCCACGGCGAGCTGCGGCGCGAGTGCGGCGGTCCGCCGACCGCGCTGGCCACGGCCGACCAGCTGCACGAGCGGATCGCCGCGCTGCGTCGTCGATAGCGCGGGTATCCGGCCGCGTGCTGCCCCGCGTCGCGGGACGGCCGAGTCGCGCGCTGGCCGAAGTCGCGTGCCAAGTGGTCGCGTCGGCGGAGGTCAGCGCTCAGGGAGAACTCGCGGGCCACGCCGCCATCGCACAGTCGATGGATCGGGTGAGGTCCTCCAGCGCCGCGCCGTCGCGGGCCTGGATGGACAGCCCGTAGAGCACTGTCGTGTAGAAGGCCGCCAGCGACGCCGTGTCGGTCTGCGCGGGCAGATCGCCCTCGGTGACCCCGCGCCACAGGCGCGCGTGGATGTGATCAGTGGTCTCCCTGCGCTTTTCGACGAGGAAATCGCGCACCCCGGTATTGCGGGTCGTGTACGTAGCGCCCGCGAGCACCACCATGCAGCCGTGTGGCTTGTCCTCGACGGTGTAGGCGGCGGCGTTGTCGCGCAGCATGGCCTCGATGGCTGCCCGTGCGGTGGGCTCTTCGCGCAGTGCGCGCTCGGTGTAGCCGCCGTCGGTGCGGCCGTAGAGCTCGATGGCCTCGCGAAAGAGCGCCTCTTTGCCGCCGAACGCGGCGTAGAGGCTGGGCGAGTTGATGCCCATCGCGGCGGTGAGGTCGCTCATCGACGCGCCCTCGTAGCCGTGCTCCCAGAACACCTCCATGGCCCGGCGCAGCGCGACCGAGCGGTCGAAGGCGCGGGGACGACCTCGTTCGGCCACGGCTGCTCCTTTCTGTGTCGATCGTTAAATATACCCCTTGACGGGCAGGTCGCCGTGGGCTTAGCTATTTATGTACTGATCGACACAAAAATTGAGGGAGTACTGATGTCCGACCTGACCGGCAAGGTGGCACTGGTGACCGGCGGCAGCAGGGGGATCGGGGCGGCCATCGCCCGGCAGCTGGCCGTCGCGGGCGCGGACGTCGCGCTGACCTACCGGAGCGCCGAGACCGCCGCGAAAACCGTTGTCGCCGAGATCGAAGCGCTTGGCAGGCGCGCGATCGCGCTGCGCGCCGACAGCGCCGACGCGGGCGAGGTGGCGTACTCGGTGCACCGCGCCGCCGCCGAACTGGGTGGGCTCGACATCCTGGTGAACAACGCGGGCATCTTCCCGAGCAAGCCGTTCGAGGAGTTCACCGTCGAGGAGATCGACCGGGCGCTGCACGTGCACGCCCGCGCCGCGTTCGTCGGCGCTCAAGCGGCGGTCGCGCACATGAGCGAGGGCGGTCGGATCATCGGCATCGGCACCAATCTCACCGAGCACGCCCCGTTCGGTGGTCTCGCGCTCTACAACCTGAGCAAGTCGGCGCTCAACGGATTCACCAAGGCGCTGGCGCGCGAACTCGGCCCGCGGTCGATCACAGTGAATCTGGTGCAGCCCGGCTCGACCGACACCGACATGAATCCGGCCGACGGCGCACACGCCGCGACCCAAGTCGGCCTCACCGCGCTCGGGCGCTTCGGCACCGCCGACGATGTCGCCGCCACCGTGGCGTTCCTGGCGGGCCCGGCCGCCCGCAGCATCACCGGCGCGATCCTCACCGTGGACAGCGGCACCAACGCCTGACGCTCACCCGGTGAAATACCGGCCCGGTGAGACGCCGAGGGTCCGCCGGCCCGCGGTCTGACGGCCGGGCTCAGGCCGGTTCGAAGAAGCGATCGGGGTCCAGGGTGTTGATCGGCGTCCAGCGCGGCTGTTCGACGACGATCTCCGAATCGCTGTGCGCCGCTTCGAAATACCCCTGGATCTCCAGGGCGAGCCGCGGGTTCTCGTCGACCCGCCGCGCCATGTCGTAGAGCGTCGCCAGCACGTGGACGCAGCGTTCCGTGCGCGCCGAGCACGAGCAGTCGACGGCGGCGAGCACCGGGGCGGGCCGCACCTCTGCCGCGGCGAGCGCGCGGTGCGTCTCGTCGGTCAGCACCGTCGGGTCCGGGATCACCTCGGCGATCGCGGCCACCGCCTGCCGGGACAGCGGCGCGACCTCCAGGTGTGTCACCGACGCCTGCCCGCCGCGGTGGATGTGCGCGCGCACGACGCGGCCTTCGACGGTGGCCTGGACGCCGTGGTTGCGGGCGATGCTGCGGGCGCGGGGCAGCAGCGAATCGGGCCGGGTCTGGCGCAGCGGCTCGGCGAGCCGCACCCAGTCCATGCCCCATGCCGTGTAGCCGAATTCGTTGTCCGCCATCAGTTCTCTCGCTTCCGGCGCAGGATCTCGACGAGCTGGTCGTCGTCGAGGCGGGCCAGCGCGGCGATGCCCGCGGAGTCCGACAGGTCGGTCAGCGCGGACTTACGATCGTGCATGCCCGCGATGTGCTCCTCGACGGTGGTGCCGGAGGTGAGGGTGGTGATGGTGACCGTGCGGGTCTGCCCGATCCGGTGCGCACGGTCCGAGGCCTGCGCTTCCACGGCAGGGTTCCACCAGCGGTCGAAGTGCACCACGTCGGCGGCGCGGGTCAGGGTGAGGCCGGTGCCCGCCGCCCGCAGGCTCAGTACGAGCACGGGCGGTCCGTCAGCGGACTGGAAGTCGCGCACGATCGCCGCGCGCTGGGCCTGGTTCAGTCCGCCGTGGAAGAACGGCGCGGTGACGCCGAACTGCTCGGCGAGGTGCCGGACCAGCAACTCACCGGTCTGCCGGTACTGGGTGAAAATCAGGGTCGGCGAATCGGTTTCGAGGTTGGTGGCGACGATGTCGGTGCACAGGTCGAGCTTGCCCGAACGGCCGGGCAGCTCGGCGAGATCGCCGGTGATCAGGCCCGGGTGGTTGCACACCTGCTTGAGCGCGGTGAGCGCGGCCAGCACCCGGCTCTGGCGTTGCGCGCCGGAACCGAAGCCGTCGTCGATGGCCCGCTCCAGTAGCTGGTCGTAGAGCTTCTCCTGTTCGGCGGTCAGGTCGCAGAGCAGATCGGTGTGGATCTTCGCGGGCAGCGCGGCGGCGACCTGGAACTTCTTGCGCGCCAGCACGACCGGTTCGATGGTGTCGCGAAGGCGGGCGGCGGCCGCGGCCGAACCCTCCTGGATCGGCCGGACGAAACGGCGGCGGAACTGGCCGCGATGGGCGAACAGGCGCGGCGCGACCAAGTGCAGCAACGCCCACAGCTCCTCGAGGTGGTTCTCCACCGGCGTGCCGGTCAGCGCGACTTTGGCGGGGCTGGTGACGTCCCTCGCGGCCTTGGCGAGCTGCGTGCGCGGGTTCTTCAACGCTTGCGCCTCGTCGAACACCGCCGTCGCCCAGTCTTGTCCGGCGAGGAGGTGGCCGTGCAGCCGCAGCGTCGGATAGCCGACCACCACGATGTCGCCCGCGGCTGCCGCGAGTTCGCCGCCGCGCCAGGTGACCGGGCGCAGTTCCGGTGCGAAACGGGTGATCTCGTGCGCCCAGTTGCCGACCAGCGACGTGGGGCAGACCACGAGCTGAGCGCCCGCCGTGGCGCGTCCGAGCAGAAAACCGATGGCCTGCACCGTTTTTCCGAGGCCCATCTCGTCGGCGAGCACCGCGCCGCCGTACGCTGCGATGGTCTCGGTCAGCCAGCCGACCCCGCGTGCCTGGTAGGGGCGCAGGTCAGCGTGCAGAGCCGTCGCCAGCTCGGCGGCCACCGCCTCGGTGCCGAGCAGGGTGCGCAGTGCGCGGTCGGCGGACACGATCGCGGTGCCCGCGGCGTCCGGTACGGCGTGCGCGGCGGTGGGCAGTGCGCCGACGGGCTCGCCTTCGCGCAGGATTGTCTGCCATACCCGTAGTGCGGAACCCGCGTCGGGCAGCCGCGGTGTCGCCAAGTGGTCGGCGGCCGCCGTCGGGGTCGAGTCGGTCGAGTGCGCCCGATTCGAGTGACCGTCCTCGCCGGGCGATCCGGTGCCCAGATCCAGCGCCGCGAGTTCGGCGGGCGAGATCAGCGCGCAGTCGACCTCGGCGATCTCGATGGCCCCGCGCGGCCCGATCGGCAGCGCCAGCTCGAGGGTCTCTCGATCACCGAGTTCGGCGGGCGCGCGTCCGGCGCCGCGACCGGTCCATGTCCACAGTGCGAAGAGGTGACGGTCGGGCAGGTAGGTGGCCTGTGTGCTGGGCAGAGCGAACCCCTAGATCCTCGTATGGCGTACGGAGTATCGTGACAACGTACACCGTACCGGGTTTGTTCCGAGGAGTCCCTTGCCCGAGCAGAGCGACGACGATCAGGCCAGGCAACTGCTGCATCTGCTGTGGCGGCAATCGATGCCGCCGCGCACGGGCGGGCGCGGTCCGAAGCAGACGGTGAGCGTCGACGCCGTGGTCGCGGCGGCCGTGGCACTGGCCGACCGCGAGGGGTACGAGAAGGTGTCGATTCGCGCGGTCGCGGCGGAGCTGGGACTGCGGCCGATGAGCCTGTACACCTACGTGCCGAGCAAGGAGGCGCTGACCGTGCTGATGGTCGACGCCGTCGCCGCGGAGGACGTGCCCATCCCCGCGGCGCTGCCGGTGCGCGAGCGGATGGCCGCGATCGCGCGACAGGTCCGCGCCGAGGTGCTGGCGCACCCGTGGCTGCTGGAGGTGTCGCCTTGGCGGGCGGTGCTCGGGCCGGGGCGGATGCGGCGCTACGAGCGTCAGCTGGCGGCCATCGAGGGAATCGGGCTCACCGATCTCGCGATGGATCGGGCCATCGCGGTGCTGACCGAGTTCGCGACCGGGAACGCGCGGATGGCGGTGGCGGCGGCCCGCGGCGCGGCAGAGCTGACCGACGCGCAGTGGTGGGAGCGGTACGGGCCCGAGCTGGCGCGGGTCATGCCGCTCGGCGAGTTCCCGCTCGCCGGACGGGTCGGCGCGGCGGTGGGGGAGCGGTATCAGGCGCCCGCGGATCCGGATGGCGCGTTCGAGTTCGGGCTGGCCCGGTTGCTGGATGGGATCCTCGCCGAACTCGAATGATGTGACCTGGCGCACAGTCGGACACGGTCCGCCGATATCTCGCGCGTGGCCGGAGCGAAGGCGGAAGTACGCCGCTGTGACCTCCACCACAGTGAAGTCCGAACATGCCCGCAGCGGGCGACGTTTCGTCGCCCGCTGCGGGGAAAGCTGTGTTCTGTTGTTCGATGCTGTTGTGTCGGGACGCGAATTCCGGTCAGAGGGCGGGAGCCGACTCCGTGTCGATCACGGCCTCGAGCTCACGCAGCCGATCCATGTGTTCGTTCGCGTGATGCTGGCAGAAGAGCAACTCTCCACCTGCGGGCAGAACGGCACGCACTCGGGCAGCCGCCCCGCAACGGTCGCAACGATCGACCGCGGTCAGTGGGGTGCTTGTCAGGGTTCCTGGCATGACTCCTCCGTCCTGGCTCCCGGCACTACAGTCCGTTCACCTGGTGTGGGGCCCGTGGTCACTCACCACGAGCTCGCTACCGCTACTTCCCAGCAGTGGTATGACTACTCTGTCAGACGTTCGGGACGGGGGCATTGTTCCCGCAAGTGATTCTGTGTGTTTTCTCTAACACGACCTGGGATTTCGCTGATGGCGAACACTCCAGCTCAGGGATCGAACCGCACTCGATCACCCACGAACACGTCTATCCAGTTGGTCTGTTGGGAGATTACCCGTGACGTACGACACTCACACGCTGGTTCACCTTTGTACTTTGCACGAGTGGCGCAACGCACGGCAAACCGGTGCGCACCGGCCGCCCTCGTTGGCCGAGGTCGGATTCGTTCACCTGTCCACGCCGCGGCAGGTGCACCTGCCCGCCAACCGCCTGTACGTGGGACGACGTGACCTGGTGCTCTTGCGCATCGACGCGAAACTGCTCGTGGATCCGGTGAAATGGGAGCCGGGCGTGCCGACGGATCCGGCGTCGATGCTCTTCCCGCACCTGTACGGTCCGCTTCCTGTGAGCACCGTCACATCCGTGGGCGAGTATCAGCCCGGCCCGGACGGCACTTTCGCGCCGCTGGCGGAGTGAGCGCCGCCGCTCAGCGCTCGCGCGCCTGCCGCGCCAGGATGGCCGCCTGAACACGGGACCGCACACCGAGTTTCGTGAGCACCCGCGAGACGTGCGTCTTCACCGTGGTCTCCCCGATGAACAGCCGCGCCGCGATCTGCGCGTTGGACAAGCCCTCCCCGAGGCAGTCCAGCACCTCGCGTTCGCGTTCGGTGAGATCGGCGAGTCCGTCCGGTGCGGCGGGTGCGGCGTCGGCGCCGGAGGACGCGAACGCGGCGATCACCGCCCGGGTGACCTCCGGCGCCAGCACGCCGTCGCCCACGGCGACCGCGCGCACCGCGTCGAGGAGTGCTTGTCCCGACGTGGATTTCAGCACGAACCCCGACGCGCCGGCCCGCAAGGCGCGAAAGACGTACTCGTCCAAGTCGAATGTGGTGAGGATGAGCACCCGCGCCAGCGCGTCGGCGGTGATGCGCTCGGTGGCGGTGATGCCGTCCACGCCGGGCATCCGCACGTCCATCAGCACCACGTCGGGACGCAACGCCTTGGCCTGCGCCACCGCGATGTCGCCGTCGGCGGCCTCGCCGATCACCTCGACGCCCTCGGCGCTGTCCAGGATCATCCGCAACCCCGCGCGGATCGCGCCGTGGTCGTCGGCGATCAGCACGCGAATCGTCATGCCACCTCCGCTGTTCGGCTGCCAGACGGTTCGCTCATGCCTCCGCCTCGCCGACGCGCGGCTGCGGCATGCCGAGCGGCAGTCTGGCGCGCACCGACCATCCTCCGGCTTCCGGTCCTGCGGTGAAGCTGCCGCCCAGCGCGGCGGCCCGCTCGCGCATGTTCACCAGGCCGCGGTGCGCCCCTTCGGAATTCGGGGATTCGGCCGAGTTCGCCGGTGCCGGATTGCGCACCGACACGTCGAGTGTCGACGGATCGGCGCGGACAGCGATGTCGACCGGTCGGCCGGGTGCGTGCTTCATCGCGTTCGTCAAGGCCTCCTGGACGATTCGGTAGGCGGCCTGGTCCACCGCGCTGGGCAGCACGGCCCCGTCGAGCGAATCGGCAACGCGCACCGTCGTTCCCGCCGACCGGGCGGCGTCCACCAGGATCGGCAACTGGGCCAGGGTGCGCGGCGCGGCGGGCTCGTCCTCGCTCCCGTCGTCGCGGCGCAGCAGACCGATCATGGTCCGCATCTCCTGGAGCGCGTTGACGCTGTTGGCCCGGATCGAGCCGAGGATCCCGGCCATCGCGGTGTCGGAGTTCTCGCGGGTCAGCACACCGAGCGCCGCCTCGGACTGGAGCGCGATGGCCGAGAGGTGCCCCGCGATGACGTCGTGCAGATCGCGCGCCATCGTCTTGCGCTCGTCGGCGATGGCGGCGCGCCGATCCAGCTCGGCCACCAAGGCCATCGCCTGCCCCCGCGCGCGTTCGGCTTCTGCGATCTCCTTGTGCGTGCGCACCGACAGCGCCCACCAGATCGGCGTGCCGACGAACGCAGCCGCCGCGGCGACCGAGAGCACCAGCGCCCGCCAGTCACCGGTGCCGACGAAGACCCCGATCGTGATCACCGTCGTCAGCCCGGCGCAGCCGATCGTCACCCAGCGCGAGACGGCGCGCGTGCCGTAGAGGACGGCCGCGTAGATCAGATCCGAGTAGACGATCCACACCGGCACCGTCGGGCCCAGCGCCAGATCGATGCCGACCGGCACCGCGCCCGCCGCCAGCGCCACCAGCGGCGCGCGCCGCCGCAGCAGCGTCCCGGCGCACAGCAGCGCGAGCACACCGAACTGGGTGCCCAGGGACGAGGCGAGGCTCGCCTGGGTCGTCGGATACAACCCGGACAGATACAGGAACGCGCCGAAGGTGAACGCGAAGAGCGCGACCAACGCGTCCTGCGCGGTCGCCGACAACGCGCGCCACTGCTTCACCGACCCATCACAGCACACCCGTCGAGGGGTGCGGGTCCGCCGGAGTGATGACGCGCGAACGATCCGACGGCCGACATGGCGCACCCTGGCGGGCACGAGACTCGCCCATAGCGTTGCTCGCCGGTGACGCGCTGATCGAGTTTCCGTGGTCTGCGCCCGAACCTGCGCGGGGCTTCAGGCCGATTTCGTTCGGCTGGGGCTACGCTGAACGAGTGAACGTCGACGTCACCGCACTACCCGGCATCGGGGTACGCAAGGACTTCGAGGCCCGGTCGGGCCGCCGGATCGGCGTGGTCGACCATCGGGACGGAAGCATCGATCTGATCGTCTCCAAGCTCGACGACCCCGACGCCTGCGCCGCGCAGGTGCCGCTGACGAGCGACGAGGCGGCCGTGCTCGCCAATCTGCTCGGCGCACCGCAACTGGTGGCCAAGCTCCGCGAGGACCACCGCGACCTGCCCGGTATCACCACCCGGCAGCTGCCGATCGCCGAGGAATCGCCGTACGAGGGCCGCACGCTCGGCGAGACGGCGATGCGCACCCGCACCAAGGTCTCGATCGTCGCGGTGATGCGGGCGGGTCAGCTGCACCCGTCGCCCGGACCCGATTTCACCTTCGCCGCAGACGATCTGCTCGTGGTCGTCGGTACTCCCGACGGCCTGGACGCCGCCGCGAAGATCCTCTCGCACGGTTGACCCGTGAACACGACCGCGCTCGCCCTGCTCGAGCTCGGAGCGGTGTTTTTCGCTCTCGGCATGCTGGGCCGGGTGGCGGGACGGGTCGGCATGTCGCCGATCCCGCTCTATCTGCTCGGCGGATTGGCGTTCGGGTCGGGCGGGTTCATCGATCTCGCCGAGGCCGACGAGTTCGGTCATGTCGCGGGCGAGATCGGCGTGGTGCTGCTGCTTCTACTGCTCGGACTGGAATACACCGCCGCCGAACTGGTGACCGGTCTGCGACGGTCGTGGCCCGCGGGCGTGGTCGACATCGTTGTCAACTCGATTCCTGGCGTGGTGGTGGCGCTGCTGCTCGGCTGGGGCCTCGTCGGCGCGCTCACCATGGGCGGGATCACCTACATCTCGTCCTCGGGCATCGTCGCCAAGGTGCTCAACGATCTCGGTCGGCTCGGTAATCGGGAAACCCCGGTCGTGCTCTCGATTCTGGTGTTCGAGGACTTGGCCATGGCGGTCTACCTGCCGATCCTCACCACCCTGCTGGCCGGCCTGAGCTTCATCAGCGGACTGCGGGGGCTCGGCATCGCACTCGCGACGATCACCATCGTGCTGGTGGTGGCGCTGCGCTACGGCCGCTACGTCTCGGCCATCGTGGACAGCTCGGACAACGAGGTGTTCCTGCTCAAATTGCTCGGAGCGGCGCTGCTGGTGGCCGGAGCCGCCTCGGCGCTGAACGTCTCGGCGGTGGTCGGGGCGTTCCTGCTCGGCATCGCGATCTCCGGGTCGACCGCGCACCAGGCCGCGAAACTGCTGGAGCCGCTGCGGGATCTGTTCGCGGCCATCTTCTTCGTCGCCTTCGGGCTGAGTACCGACCCGCGCGCGATCCCGCCGGTACTCGGCTGGGCGGTGCTGCTCGCCGTGGTGACCACGGTGACCAAGGTCGCGACCGGCTGGTGGGCCGCCCAGCGGCAGGGCATTCGGCGGATGGGCCGGGCGAGGGCGGGCGCCGCGTTGGTGGCGCACGGCGAGTTCTCGATCGTCATCGCGGGTTTGGCGGTGACCGGCGGCGCGGTCGCCGGCGAACTGGCCGCGCTCGCCTCGGCCTACGTACTGCTGATGGCGGTGTTCGGCCCCATCGCGGCACGAGTGGTGGAGCCACTGGTGGCCTTCGTGAAACCCGAGCCGGGTCCCGCGGTCACCTCCTGAGGGGGACGGAAGTCCAGCGCACGGCCGGAGCGAAGTCAGGGTTCGTGGTCCTGCGTCGCGGCACGTTCCCGTTCGACGCGGGGCGACTCCGTACGGCGATTCGCGCGCTACCTCCGACGCGGAACGTCGTGCGTCGTCGGCCAATACGGTGTCCCCGTGACCGGCGCGGCGGAGATCACGGCCGACTGCGGACCGGGCTCGAGATCGGGCGCGGGGTGCTCGGCGGCATGGTGCACGGGAGCCACGTGCGGTGGGAGCGAGGGCACGAGATCTTCGGCGGTCGGTCGTGCGGTGGACGGGGACAGCGCCGCGAGATGCTCCGGGGTGACGTGCACCGCGGCGGGGCGAGGTGGTGGTGGCGGTGCGAGATCGTCGGCGGCGGAACGCGCGGGGGCCACGCGGGGCTTGGGCAGCGGGGCGAGGTCCTCGGCGGCGGGACGGACGGTGGCCGCGCGCAGCGGCGGCAGCTCGATATCGCGCTCGATCGCGGTGAGGCTGACGGCGATCAGCAGCAGCATGGTCACGATGCTGATGCCGACGATCAGCGGCGCGAGCAACTGCATCGCTCCCGTCCCAGCGACCGGCCCGCCATGGCCCGAGCCGTGCGCGTGCGCGTGCATCGACGCCATGCCCGTGTAGTGCATGCCGCACACGGCAAGGCCCATGATCCCCGCCGCGCCGGTGGTGGCGAGAAAACCGTTGACCCGCAACGTGAACCACAGCGCCACCGTCGCCGCGACCACCGCGATGGCCACCGAGAGCGCCACCATCGGAAGCTTGTAGCCGATGGTCGCGTTGGACTTCATCGCGAACATGCCGATGTAGTGCATGGCCGCCACGCCGAGACCCATGACGGCGCCGCCCGCGAGCAGGGCGACCAGCGTCGGCTGCGGGGTGACCACCACGAACAGCCCGATGCCGACCACCACGATCGCGGTCGCCGCACTGAGCAGGGTGAGCGGGACGTCGTAGCGGATCTCCGCTCCGGCGATCGAAAAGCCGAGCATCGCAATGAAATGCATGACCCAGATGCCGGTTCCGCCGATCGCGAACGCGGCGAGCACCAGCCAACCGGCCCTACCTCGACCAGCCCTGGCCCGCGCGGCGCACTGCAATCCGAGCAGCGATCCGGTGAAGGACATGATGTAGGCCAGCAGCGGTGTCAACGACCCGTACGTGAAGTGGTGAATGTCGAGCACATGAACCCCATGGCCGGGCCGAGACCGCCCGGCGATTGAAAACGTGTGCGTCAGACAGTACGGCAGCGGACCGCGCAAAACCGAGTTCCCCGAAGTGTTTTGAATCACTTTTCAGTTTTGTTCCATCTGGAAAGTGGTATGGGACAGCGCAATACTCCACGGCGAACGACAACGGGCCCGCATCCCCGCCACGCCGCCGAAATGGCAAGTGGCACAAGGAATGCGGGCCCGTATGTCCGTGCGTATCAGTCCAGGTAGTCGCGCAGCACCTGGGAGCGGCTGGGATGGCGCAGCTTGCTCATGGTCTTGGACTCGATCTGGCGGATACGCTCACGCGTGACGCCGTACACCTGGCCGATCTCGTCGAGCGTGCGCGGCTGGCCGTCGGTGAGGCCGAAGCGCAGCCGGACCACGCCCGCCTCGCGCTCGGACAGCGTCTCCAGCACCGACTGCAGCTGGTCCTGCAGCAAGGTGAAGCTCACCGCGTCGACCGCGACCACGGCTTCGGAGTCCTCGATGAAGTCGCCGAGCTGGCTGTCGCCCTCGTCGCCGATGGTCTGGTCCAGCGAGATCGGCTCGCGCGCGTACTGCTGGATCTCGAGGACCTTCTCCGGCGTGATGTCCATTTCCTTGGCCAGCTCCTCCGGGGTGGGCTCGCGGCCCAGGTCCTGGAGCAGCTCGCGCTGGATGCGGCCGAGCTTGTTGATGACCTCCACCATGTGCACCGGGATGCGGATGGTGCGGGCCTGGTCGGCCATGGCGCGGGTGATGGCCTGCCGGATCCACCAGGTGGCGTACGTGGAGAACTTGTAGCCCTTGGTGTAGTCGAACTTCTCCACCGCGCGGATCAGACCGAGGTTGCCCTCCTGGATCAGGTCCAGGAACGCCATGCCGCGGCCGGTGTAGCGCTTGGCCAGCGACACGACGAGTCGCAGGTTGGCCTCGAGCAGATGATTCTTGGCCCGGTTGCCATCGCGCACGATCCAGTTGAAATCGCGGCGCATCGCGACGGGCAGCTTCTCGCCCGCCTCGGCGAACTCGCGCACCTTCTCCGCCGCGTAGAGGCCGGCCTCGATCCGCTTGGCGAGTTCGACCTCCTCCTCGGCGTTGAGCAGCGCGACCTTGCCGATCTGCTTGAGGTAGGCGCGCACCGAGTCGGCGGAGGCGGTGAGTTCGGCGTCCTTGCGGGCCTGCCGCAGCGCCTCGGACTCCTCCTCGTCCCAGACGAAATCGCCGGAGGCCTTGTCCTTCTCCGACGGCTCCTCGGCGCCCTCGGCTTCCTCGTCCTCGGCGACGTCCTCGGCCGTGTCGTCCGCCAAGTCCGCGTCTTCGGCGAGATCGCCTTCGTCGACCTCCAGATCGTCCAGATCCTCGAGATCGAGAGCCTCGTCCTCCAACGCCTCTTCGGCGCCGGGCTCGCCGTCGGGGCCCGCCTTCTTGGTGGCGGCCTTCTTCGCGGGCGCCTTCTTCGCGGCGGCCTTCTTCGCGGGCGCCTTCTTGGCAGCGGCCTTCTTGGCCGGTGCCTTCTTGGCGGCAGCCTTGCGGACCGGCCGTGCTGCGGTTACATCTGTGGAGTCGGCGTCGGCCGATTCGGCGGTCTGACGGGTCGTGGCTACCACGTACGCCCTTTCGTGACGGTCTCGTGCGGCGTCACGCCAGAGTGGTGTTCCGGCGGAGCGGTCTGTCGGGTTTCACCGGCGGAGGGCCGGTCGGGTTTCTCCGGCTCACCGCCGGGCATGTTCCATTGTAACGATCCAACCAGGGTACTCACGGCACGATGCCAGTTGTCGCACGCCCGCCTCGAGCGTGTTCCGCGTCGTCGCCGACCCGTCGCCCGCGCGCCGCCGAGCAGGTCACGGGACTACGCCCGAGGCGATCGCCATGGCGGCGCCGACGATACCCGCGGTGTTGCGCAGCCGGGCGGGAACCACCGGAGTCCGATTGGTCAGCAAAGGAATCCACTGGTCCGAATCGCGGCTGATGCCCCCGCCCGCGACGATCACCTTCGGCCAGAAGAGGTTCTCCAGACCGATCAGTACGGTGCTGACCTCCGCGGCCCACTGCTCGTAGCTGAGACCCTCGCGATCCTTGATCGAGGCCGCGGCGCGGTGCTCGGTCTCCATGCCGCCGACCTCGAGGTGGCCGAGTTCGGTGTTGGGCACCAGCGTGCCGTTGTAGAGCAGCGCCGACCCGATGCCGGTGCCGAAGGTCAGCAGCAGCACCAGCCCGTCGAAATCCCTTGCCGCGCCGTAGCGGTCCTCCGCGAGCCCGGCCGCGTCCGCGTCGTTGAGCACCGTGACCGATCTACCGCCGAGGGCCGCCGAGAACAGGGTGCGCGTGTCGGTGCCGATCCAGGTCTTGTCGATGTTGGCGGCGGTGCGCGCCACGCCTTCCAGGACGACGGAGGGCAGCGTGATGCCCACCGGGCCGGGCCAGTCGGCCTCGGCGACCAGCTTGGCCACCGCGTCGGCGACGGCGTGCGGTGTCGACGGATGCGGGGTCGCGATCTTGATCCGCTCGTGCAACAGCTCGCCGGTGGCCAGATCCACCGCGGCGCCCTTGACGCCGCTGCCGCCGATATCGATACCGAATGCGTGCCCCCGAGCGGACATGGCTAACCCCTCGTTCCCTTAGCTGGCCGGTTGTGATCACAGCGCCCGCCGCACCGGGTCCACGCGGCCGCCTGCGGGCGGGTGCGGTGGGGTGCCCGACGACGGCGCTGTGTCGTGCACGACAAGAGTAATGCGCGATCGAGGCTGCGCACGTGGAAGCATCTGTGATGCGATGGACGGCGTGCCGGAATCCAGTACCCGAGTAGCCGAAGAGTCCGCCGCCGAGACCGGGGGGACCGCGTCCGAACTCCGCCGCGTGGCGGTCGAGCTCGCCGAACGAGCCGCGGCCCATGTCCGCGCCCGCCGCCCCGAGGTGTTCGGCCCGGCCGGAGCCGTGACCGACGGCGCCGTGCGGGCCAAGGGCCACGCGACCGATCCGGTGACCGTGGTGGACACCGAGAGCGAGGAACTGATCCGCGCGCTGCTCGCCGAGCGGCGGCCGGGCGACCCGATCGTGGGCGAGGAAGGCGGCGGCAGCATGACCGTCGACGACGACGCGGTGCACTGGGTCGTCGACCCGATCGACGGGACCGTCAACTTCCTCTACGGCGTCCCCGGCTACGCGGTCTCGGTGGCGGCGATGCGCCACGGAAGGTCCGTCGCGGGCGCGGTGGTGGACGTCGCGCGGGCGGTGACCTACAGCGCCGGGCTCGGCTTGGGCGCCACGGCGACGGCCGCCGACGGCACGGTCGAACAGTTGCGGTGCAACCCGGTCGCGGATCTCTCGATGTCGTTGGTGGCCACCGGGTTCGCCTACGGCGCGCACCGGCGCGCACGGCAGGCCGAAATGGTCGGGCGGGTACTGCCGAGGATCCGCGACATCCGCCGCTTCGGCGCGGCCTCGCTCGACCTGTGCAACGTGGCCGCCGGGCGCGTCGACGCGTACTACGAGCACGGGCTGCACGCCTGGGACTGGGGCGCGGGCGCGCTGATCGCCGCGGAAGCGGGCGCGCGTCTGACGCTTCCGCCCGCGACCGCGTCCGGCGCGGCGGGCGATCTCGTCGTCGCCGCGGCGCCGGGCATCGCACGGGAACTCGGCGAACTGCTCGCCGAAGTGGGCGCGACGGAGCCGATTCCGGATCGGTGATCCGGGATCGCGGCGCCGGGAGTGTCGGCTCGGCGCCGGGTCGGAAATGCGCGGCTAGCGCGGCGTCAGCAGTGCGCGGAGCGTGCGGCGTCGAGCAGTTCGGAGTCGATCGCCGTGCTGGCGCCTGGCGCCGGGTTCTTCAGCGAACGCAGCACCTCCTCGGCGTCGTTGCTCGGCCGCAGATCCCGGAACAGCGAACCGAGCACCAGGTCCACGCTGTCGTCCTCACGCTGATCCTCGATCAGCTCGGCGCACGGCGCGACGAGTTGCACCGACGCCGCGGCGGGCCTGCCGTTCACGCCGAAGCGGATCTGCCCAGTGCATTCCAGGTCGCCGTTGACGTATATCGAATCGTTGCCGTACTGCGTGCCGGGTGCGCTCGCGAAGCCGAGATCACCGAGCTGCGCCGCGACGTGCGCGGCCTGGCCACGCTGGTTGTTCGCGTTCAGCACGCGCACCTTGCTCGCCGCGAGCGGTGCGGGTTCCACGTCCTCCAGCCGCGACGCGCCGACCCGCTGACCCAGCTTGGGCGCCGGGGCCGCGCCCGGATCGCTGGCGGGACTCGGCGAGTTGCAGGCCATCGCGGTGGTGTCGGTGTCCTGCGTCGTCAGCGCCTTGATCCACACGATCGCGCAGATCAGCGCCATGACGCCGAGCATGATGAGCCAGGGTTGGGGGCGGCGCCGAGCGTAGGGTCGTCCCTGCGAATCCGAAGCGCTGCCTTCGGTGATCAGTGAAACCACGAGCCACACTCTACGAAAATGTCGCGAAGCCGGTGCGGAAGGTCTCGGCGAGTTCCAGCGTTGGTGTCGATTCCCCGACAGTTTCGACTCGGCTGTGTTTTGATTGCGACTTTTGTCGCGCGGTCCGCTATTGTCTGGCGGCCCAGATCGAATCACCAGCGGCGAAAACGGTGGGTCGGTCGCGGGAACAAGTAGGGCATGTCCTGCGTTTACCGAGCGCTACCGGGTATGGATCCTAGTGATCCCCCCTGATAGGTGACCGGTGCACGTGTGATGTGCACCACCGGCGGGGCGGTGCGGGCGCTCGATTCCGGCGAGGAATCGGAGTGGCGGCAGCCGGTCCGGGATATACGGAGTAAGGACGAGGGGAAGACGACATGGCAACCGACTATGACGCACCGCGGCGCACCGAATCCGACGATGTGTCGGAAGATTCGCTGGAGGAGCTGAAGGCTCGTCGCAACGAGGCGCAGTCCGCCGTCGTGGATATCGACGAATCCGATACCGCGGAGTCGTTCGAGCTTCCCGGCGCGGATCTGTCCGAGGAAGTGCTCTCGGTTCGGGTGATTCCGAAGCAGGCCGACGAGTTCACCTGTTCCAGCTGCTTCCTTGTTCACCACCGCAGCAGGCTGGCCAGCGAGGCAGGCGGCCAGATGATCTGCATGGATTGCGCCGCCTGATAGTTCGCGGGACGCGGAATCCGGCCGGACCGCGGGTTCGGCCGAAGGTAACTGTCAGCCCGCGCTCGGCAGCCCGAGCGCGGCAAGGACCTTCTCTGGTCGGCGCGTACTGATCAACCAGTACGGCGTCGGATCATCGGGGTCGTCGAGGACCAACAACACCATCGGACCGATCCAGGGACGATGTTGCACATACGCGGCGGGATCGAGCTGGCGGCCGAGGGCCGCGCTCTTCGCGGAGGGGGCGACCACCGCCGCGCGAGACACGAAATTCACCGGTAGGTGCGCGCGGTCGACGCGCAATTCCGGTGTGCCCGAGGCGTCGGCGTTCACCGCCAGCTTGTGGCGACTCAACCACACCAGCACCCAGGCCGCGACCGGGAACAGCAGAACATAGGGCAGCCAGGCCCGGATTCCCGGTGCGCCCATGTGGATTTCGGCGGCGAGCAACCCGGCGATGCCGAACCCGACCGGCCACCACCACAGCGGTACCCAGAGCCGCTCGACGTATGGCCGGCGGGCCTGTTTCTCGTTGTCCGTCACCGAAGGGTTGGGCCTGTCCGACACGACTCAACAGTAGGCCACCGTCCCGCCAGGCGAACGCCGAGGTACGCGTAGGCTCGACCAACGTGAGCGCACTTTCACCGATACCCCTGCTGCGGCTGGATCCGGGCATTCCCGTGCCGACGCGCGCCCATGCGGGCGACGCCGGCGTGGACTTGTGCACCACCGAGGACGTCATCCTGGAGCCGGGGGAGCGGGTGCTCGTCGGCACCGGCGTCGCCGTGGCGCTGCCGGTCGGCACGGTCGGGCTGATCCATCCTCGGTCCGGGCTCGCCGCCAAGACCGGGCTGTCGGTGGTGAACACGCCGGGGACCGTGGACGCGGGCTACCGGGGCGAGATCAAGGTGTGTCTGATCAATCACGATCCGCGCACGCGCATCGAGTTGCGCCGTGGCGACCGGATCGCGCAGCTGCTCGTGCAGCGGGTCGAGCTGGTGGACTTCGTCGAGGTCGATCAGCTCGACGACACGCCGCGGGGTGCGGGCGGCTACGGGTCCAGCGGCGGTCACGCCAGCTTGGGCGCGGAGACCGACGGGGTGAGCCGGGTGACCGGCCGGGAGGCGTGAGGCGACGATGTTCGGAAAGAGAAAGAAACGGTCGGACCGGTTCGAGGACCAGTACGACGACTACGGCGCCGAGTACGACGACGTGGACTACGACGCCGAGTACGACGAGCTGTCCTACGACGAATTCGCCGAGGACACCGCCGGTTTCGCGGAACGCCCGGAGGGCGAGCGGACCGGCCCCTACGACTACGACGAAGTGGCCGAGCTGCTCGAAGGAGTCGTCGATCAGCGCCTCGACCTGGGTTCGGTCATCCTGCCGGTGCCGCCGGGCGGCCAGCTACAGGTCGAGATGACCCCGGACGGCACTCCGCAGGCGGTGCACCTGGCCACCGAGCACGGCCGCATCACCGTCGCCGCCTATGCCGCGCCCAAATCGCCGGGCCAGTGGCGGGCGGTGGCGGCCGACCTCGCCGACTCGCTGCGCAAGGACGGCGCGCGGGTCGCGGTGGAGACCGGTCCGTGGGGCCGGGAAGTCCTGGCCATCACGGAGGGCGCCGACCTGCGCTTCATCGGCGTGGACGGCTACCGCTGGATGGTGCGCCTGGTCGCGGCGGGCCCCTCGGGCGCTGTGAACGACGGCACGCCGCTGGTGTCCGCGGCGCGGGCGATCCTCAGCGAGACGGTCATCCGGCGCGGCACCGATCCGCTGCCGGTGCGCGATCCGCTGCCGGTCGTCCTGCCGCAGCAGCTCGCCGAGCAGCTGGCCGCCGCGCACCACGCGCAGATCGAGGCGCAACAGCAGCAGCTGGCCGCCCAGGCCGCCGCGGCCCAGAACCCGGTGCCCGCCCAGCCGCAGACGCTGCCGCCCCAGCCGCGCCGCGGCGCCGACGGCTCCGCCATGCAGCAGCTCGGCCTGAACTGATCGCTTCGCACCCGCCTCGCGGAGGTTGTCCGCACTGCGAGGCGGGTGGACGGTCTCCTGCCGCAACGGCGTGGCCCGTCCGGTCTCGGCGAGGAGTTCGCCCACGGGCCGCGGTGCGGAAGACCGGCCCGTCAGCGGAAGACCGGCCCGTCAGTCGAATGCCGTGAATCCGAGGCGGCCCAGGATCGCCGGGTCGGCGCCCAATTCGTCCAGCGTGGTGCGGAACAGCCGGGCTCCGGGGATCAGATCGGCCCACTCCTCGGCTACGGCGAGCGGGTGGACCGGGTCGTCGGTCGCGGTGACGACCGCGACCGGCACGTCCAGCGTGGCGAGGCGGTCGGTGCTCGGCCACTTGTAGTCGGCGGCTTCCTCGAGGGCTTGCGGCAAGTGCGGCCACTGGGAGCGCCAGGACTGGGTCAAGGCGTCGGCCAGCCAGCGCGGGCTGCTCGCGCGCATCCGGGCGATGACCGTCTCCAAGCCGTCGGCGCGCAGTTGCTCGGCGGTCACGGCGGCGCTGAGCGCGGCAGGGCAACGGGCGGTGTCCGAGCCCGTCCATGCGGGCAGCGCGGCGACGACGCCCGCGACGGATTCGGGGTGCGCGCCCGCCCATTCCAGCGCGATCGCCGCGCCGAGCGAGATGCCCGCGGCCAGTACCGGGCCCCGCGCGGCGGCGGCGTCCAGCGCGGCGTGGCAGCTGGCCACGACCGCCCGCGGATCCGGCTCCACGGCAATCGATTCGAACCCGCGAGCGACGCTCGCCGGGCCGAAGGCGCGCCGGGCGAAATCGGCGTCGGAGCCGGTGCCCGGCAGCGCGACGACAAGCGGAACCGCAGGTCGTGTGGCCGTCGTGACATGTGTGGAGTCGAACACCGGGTCGAGCGTAGCGGGGGTGACCGTAGGCATCTACAGTGGCGGGTGTACGGCCAACAGCCGGTCGTCACCGAACAACCACGATGGCGTGAGACCCGCGCCATCTGTGCAGCAGGAGAGCGTGTAATGCCATCCGCAGCCTCAGGGTATTTTCGACGTCTGGGCCGCAGGCTTACCGAGGACATCGACAGACTCGATGCCGAGGAGCTGGCCGAGACCGCAGAGGCGTCGGGCGCGTGTCGGGCGTCGGAGTGTCGTCGCGGTGACGAAGCGACGATGCTCGGTCGTCTACGAAGTGTGGAGGCCTGCCCCAAGTCGGTGGGCGCCAGTGTTCAGGCAGAATTCTTCGACGGCACCGACGCCATCACACTCGTGTGGATCGGCCGTCGGCGCATCCCCGGCATCGAACCGGGGCGGCGAATTCTGGTCCGCGGCCGGGTCGGTGACCGCGACGGCCGTAAGGTGATCTTTAACCCCTACTACGAATTGCGCGGGAACAGCTGACACGTATGCCATCGAGCAACGACCACGGCGCCGATCTAGGCACGCCGACCGATATCGAGCGACCGATCGACGCCGCGGCTCGCAGGCGTACGGACGACCGTCCCGCCTCGGCCGAAGAGGCCGTGCGTGAGGAAGCCGCCCAACAGACGCTGCTCGAGCAGTTGGGCGGATTCAGCGGCCTGATCTACTCGACGTTGCCGGTGCTCGTCTTCGTCCCGGTGAACACCCTCGCCGGGCTCACCGCCGCGATCTGGGCGGCGCTGGGCGTCGCGACCGCCGTGCTCGTGTGGCGGCTGGTGCGACGCGATCCGGTGCAACCCGCCATTTCCGGCTTCCTCGGCGTCGGCGTCTGCGCGCTGATCGCCTACCGGGTCGGCGAGGCCAAGGGTTTCTTCCTGTTCGGCATCTACACCAGCCTGATCTACGCGGGCGTGTTCCTCGCCTCGATCCTGGTGCGTCGGCCGCTGGTCGGCGTGATCTGGGGCGTGCTGAACGGCCACGGCTCCGGCTGGCGCGCCGACCGCAGGGCGCTGCGCCTCTACGACCTGGCGACCGCCACCTTCGTCGTGGTCTTCGCCGCCAGGTATCTGGTCCAGTCCGAGCTCTACGACACCGACCGCACCGGTTGGCTCGCCGTCGCCCGCATCGCCATGGGCTGGCCGCTGACCGCCGTCGCCTTCGCGGTCACCATCTGGGCCGTGCGCCGGGCCGGTCATCTGCCGCGCGCCAAGGCCGAAACCGCCTGATACGGAACAGGGGTGGGGTCCGCCCCACCGCCGAGGTGGGGCACTCTCCACCCTGGGGTACCTGGTTGGTGCGCCGAGTTCATCGGACGATCGTTTGCAACACGAGAAACGCAACGATCGGCTAGAAAGGACTCGGACATTGGCTACCGAGCACAAGGTTTCGACCACCAAGACCCACGCCCACCCCAGCCCCGCGCTGTCGGAGAGTCGCCGGGTGGCGGCCGAATTGGACAAGCTGATCGGCCCCGCCGCCGCGGGCGACAAGCACGCGGTGTCGGAGATCGTGCGGGTAGTGCACCCGCTGGTCCGCCGCTATACCGGCGCCCGTCTCGGCAACACCGCCCACCTGCACGTCACCGCCGACGACGTGGTGCAGGAGATCCTGCTGGCCACCGTCAACGCCATCCCGCGCTACCGGGATCAGGGCAAGTCCTTCCTGGCCTTCGTCTACGGCATCGCGGCCAACAAGATCGCCGACGCGTTCCGGCGCTCGCAGATGCACCCGACCTATCCCGTCGCGGACGTCCCCGACTCCCCGTCGGCGGCCGCTGGGCCGGAAGAATGGGCGCTCGCGCTCGAACGCCGCTCGGCCACCAGGGAATTGATGAAGATACTGGCTCCCGCGCACCGCGAGGTGCTGGTGATGCGGATCGTGCTCGGCTGGTCGGCCGCGCAGACCGCGGAGGCCATCGGCACCAGCCCCGGCGTCGTCCGGGTGATGCAGCACCGCGCCCTCAGCAAGCTGCGGGCGCAGCTGCAGCCGGTGGCCTGAGCCCGAACCGCGGCAGCAAACCGTATCGGGGTGTTATGGCTTGATGCCGTGGTCGGCCAGCGCCACCCGCAGATCTTCCTCGGCTTCCACCGAGGTCACGAACAGCAGCTCGTCCTCGCCCTCGAAGGGATCGTCGGCCTGCGGGACGATCACCCGGCCGCCGCGCAGGATCGTCACCAGCGCGGCGTCGCGGGGCAGGGTCAGGGTGCGGACGGGCTTGCCCGCCAGCGCGGTGTCGGCGGGCAGGGTGATCTCCACCAGGTTCGCCTGCCCTTGGCGCAGCGTCATCAGGCGGACCAGGTCGCCCACCGAGACCGCCTCCTCGACCAGCGAGGCGAGCAGGCGCGGCGTGGAGACCGCCACGTCGACGCCCCACGACTCGTCGAAGAGCCATTCGTTGCGCGGGTCGTTGACCCTGGCGACCACGCGGCGCACGCCGAACTCGGTCTTGGCGAGCAGGCTGTGTACCAGGTTCGCCTTGTCGTCGCCGGTGGCCGCGATGACCACCTCGTAGGTCTCCAGCCCGGCTTCCTCCAGCAGCGCGAGTTCGCACGCGTCGGCGTGCACCCAGACGGCGTCCGGAATGGCTTCCGCGTCGATGTGGTCGAGCTGACGCTCGATCAGCATCACCGTGTGTCCGCTGCGTAGCAGTTCGCGGGCAATCGATCGGCCGACGGCGCCTGCCCCGGCGATGGCCACCTTCATGATCAGTCCTCGCTAGCGGGGGGCTTGACGGCCAGCGCGACGACCTCGCCGACACTGCCCGAGTTCGCGGCCACGTAGACGATGTCGTCGGCCTGGACGATGGTCTTGCTGTCGGGCAACAGGCCTTGGCCGAACCGGATGATGAACGCCACCCGGACGGAGATCGCGCGCTCCAGATCGCGCACCGTCCGCCCGTACCAGTCCTCGTGCAGCGTCAGCTGGGTCACCGCGACCGTTCCGGTGGGATCGCGCCAGGTCGTCGTGCTGGAATCGCCGACGAGGGTGCGCAGGAAACGGTCGGTGGTCCACGGCACCGTGGCGATGGTCGGGATGCCGAGCCGCTCGTACACCGCGGCGCGCTTGGCGTCGTAGATCCGGGCGACAACGCGCTCGACGCCGAAGGTCTCGCGGGCCACCCTGGCGGAGATGATGTTGGAGTTGTCGCCGGAGGAGACCGCGGCGAACGCCTCGGCCCGCTCGATTCCGGCGCGGGTCAGCACATCTCGGTCGAAGCCGACGCCGACCAGGCGCTCGCCGGGGAAATCGTCACCCAGCCGCAGGAACGCGCTCGGATCCCGGTCGATCACGGTGACCTCGTGGCCAACCCGGACCAGGGCGCGGGCCAGCGACGAGCCGACGCGACCGCATCCCATGATCACTACGTACACCGTGCAACCTCGCTCCTGGACCTGGCGTTCGGTCTACTCACCTGTCCGCAGAACCGTACCCGCCCTGTGTGTCCATGGCCCACTTTCCCCCTTCGGGGGGCGGGCAAACCTCTTTGTGACCCGCGGGCCTGCGCAGACGCGCATCGATACCCCGCGGGCGATCGAGGGCCGGGGGATCTATGCTCGCTTCAGTGTCCAAGTTGACGACGGCAGCCAAGCGGATGCTGCTGGGCAGGCCCTTTCGTAGCGATTCGCTGGGGCACACACTGCTGCCCAAGCGAATCGCGCTTCCGGTGTTCGCCTCCGACGCCATGTCGTCGGTCGCGTACGCGCCGGAGGAGATCTTTCTCGTGCTGTCGGCGGCCGGTATCTCGGCCTACGTCTACACGCCCTGGGTAGGTCTCGCCGTCGCGTTCGTGATGGCTGTGGTGGTGGCCAGCTACCGCCAGAACGTGCACGCCTACCCGTCCGGCGGCGGCGACTACGAGGTCGCGACCACCAACCTCGGCCCCACTGCGGGACTCACGGTCGGCAGCGCCCTGCTGGTGGACTACGTGCTCACCGTCGCGGTGTCGATCTCCTCGGCCGCCTCCAACATCGGCTCGGCCATTCCCTTCGTGGCCACCCACAAGGTGCTGTTCGCGGTGGTGGCCATCGCGCTGCTGACCGCGATGAACCTGCGCGGCGTCCGGGAATCGGGCACCGCGTTCGCGATCCCGACCTACGCGTTCATCTTCGGCATGTTCGTCATGCTCGGCTGGGGCCTGTTCCGCACCGTGGTGCTCGGGGAGGAACTGCGGGCCGAGTCGTCCGGATTCGGCCTCGCCGCCGAGGACGAGCACCTCTACGGCGTGGCCTTCGCCTTCCTGCTCGCGCGCGCCTTCTCCTCTGGCTGTGCCGCGCTGACCGGTGTCGAGGCGATCAGCAACGGCGTGCCCGCCTTCCGCAAGCCCAAGTCGCGCAATGCCGCGACCACGCTGCTGCTGCTGGGCAGCATCGCGATCACGCTGCTGATGGGCATCATCATCCTGGCGCAGAAGATCGGCATCGTGTACGCCCACGACACCCACAACCTGATCGGCGCGCCCGACGACTACCACCAGAAGACGCTGATCGCCCAGATCGCCGACACGGTGTTCCAAGGCTTCCCGATCGGGTTCTTCTTCATCACCATCGTCACCGCGCTGATCCTGGTGCTGGCCGCCAACACGGCCTTCAACGGCTTCCCGGTACTCGGTTCGATTCTGGCGCAGGACCGCTACCTGCCGCGCCAGCTGCACACCCGCGGTGACCGGCTGGCCTTCAGCAACGGCATCCTGTTCCTGTCCGGCGCGGCGATCGCGTTCGTCGTCGTCTTCGGGGCCGAGGTCACCAAGCTCATCCAGCTCTACATCGTCGGCGTGTTCGTCTCGTTCGTGCTCAGCCAGACCGGCATGCTGCGGCACTGGACGAGGCTGCTGCGCACCGAGACCGATCCGGCGCAGCGGGCCAGGATGCAGCGTTCCCGGGTGATCAACGCGGTCGGCCTCAGCGCCACCGGCGCGGTGCTGATCATCGTGCTCATCACCAAGTTCTTCGCGGGCGCCTGGATCGCGATCCTGACCATGGTCTCCATCTTCGTGGTGATGAAGAGCATCCGCCGCCACTACGACTCGGTCGCCAGGGAACTCGACGAGCACGAGTGGGACGGCGTGCTGCCGAGCCGTTCGCATTCGATCGTGCTGGTCTCCAGGCTGCACCTGCCGACACGGCGCGCGCTGGCCTACGCGCGCGCCACCCGCCCCGACACGCTCGAGGCGATCACGGTGAACGTCGACGAGGCCGACACCAGGGCGCTGGTGCGGGAATGGGAGAAGAGCGATATCACCGTGCCGCTCAAGGTGATCGAATCGCCCTACCGCGAGATCACCAAGCCGGTGCTGGACTACGTCAAGCGGGTGCGCCGCGACGCTCCGCGCGACGTGGTGACGGTGTTCATTCCCGAGTACGTCGTCGGCCACTGGTGGGAGCAGGTGCTGCACAACCAGAGCGCGCTGCGGCTCAAGGGCAGGCTGCTCTTCGAGCCCGGTGTCATGGTGACCTCGGTGCCGTGGCAGCTGAGCTCGTCGACGACGCGGGCCGGACAGGCGGGCGAGATCAACGCGCCCGGCGCGGTACGGCGCGGCTACGAGGATCGGGTATGAACGCGCCGCAGCCCTGCGCGAGCGGGTCCGCGCGATGACCGACTGGTTCGGCAGGACCTTCGACCTGCGGCTGGGCCCGCCCGGACACGGCGGGTTCTGTGTCGGCAGGCACGAGGGCCGGGTCGTGTTCGTGCGGCACGGGCTGCCCGGTGAGCTGGTGCGCGCCACGGTCACCGAGGACCGCGGCGGTTCGTTCTGCCGTGCCGACGCCGTGCAGGTTCTGGAGCCTTCGCCGGACCGAGTGCCGCCGACCTGCCCGGTGTCGGGGCCGGGCGGCGCGGGCTGCTGCGATTTCTCACACGCGACGCCCGCCGCGCAGCGGGAGCTGAAGGCGATGGTGGTCGCCGAACAGTTGCGCAGGCTCGCGGGGATCGAGCGCGAGATCGTCGTCGAACCGATCGCCGGTTATCCGGACGACGCGAGCGGCGGCTGGCGTACCAGGATCCGGCTGCCGGTCGACGCCGAGGGGCGGGCCGGTGTGCACCGCTATCGCAGCACCGAGGTGATCGCGGATCTGCGCTGCCCGCAACCGGTTTCGGGTGCGATGAACGGCATCGCCGACCGGATCTGGACGCCGGGCGCGGATCTGGTCGTCGCGGTGGACGGGGACGGTGTGCGGCACCTGGTGGAACTGCCGCCCGCCGAGCAAGTGACCGCCCGGCGGGGGCGGCGGCACGGTGGCGGACCGCGAGGGAGGCGCGGCGGGAACCAGGGCTCGGAGCGGCCGCGCGGTGCCGCGGGACCCTCGGGCCGAGGGGAGGAGCGGGTCGAGGATCCGGAGGAGGCGCGCCGCGAGGCGGTGGCGCGCCGCGCCGCGACACACGCCGCCCGCGACGAATGGGTGGTCGACGGCACCGGGCGGGCCGTGGAGTACGTCGCCGGACGGCGCTGGGAGATCGCGGCGACCGGGTTCTGGCAGGCGCATCGCCTTGCGGCGCAATGTTATTCGGACGTGGTAGCGGACTGGTCGGGTCTCGACCACGGTGACCTGGCCTGGGATTTGTACAGCGGTGCAGGGGTTTTCGCGGCGCGCCTGGGGGATCGAGTAGGCGCGCGGGGCTCGGTGCTCGCGGTGGAGTCGGCGCGTTCCGCCGTGGCCGACGGACAGGCCGCATTGCACGACCTGCCCTGGGTGGATCTGCGCGCGGAACGTGTCGAACGCTGGCTGACCGAGCATGTGGGCGGCGCCGCGCCACGGGCCGTGGTACTGGATCCGCCGCGCGCGGGTGCGGGCAAGGAGGTGGTCGCGGCGGTGGCCACGGCCGCTCCCGCCCGCATCGTCCACGTCGGTTGCGACCCGGCCGCGTTCGCCCGCGACCTGGGCCTCTATCGATCGCACGGCTACCGCCTCGTCGACCTGCGCGCCTTCGACGCCTTCCCCGCGACCCACCACGTGGAATGCCTTGCGCTGCTGGAGCGCTGACCGGCCGGGGTGCAGTAGCGGCGCGATCCGGACGACCGCGGGTCGCGTAGAGTCGGCACCGGGAGTCCCTGTGCCAGTGGGGGACTGATCGACTCGGCGGGAGGGATGTGGTGATCCATCACGTGCAGGTGAGCTGTCCGCCGGGATCCGAGGACGCGCAGCGCGCGTTCTACACCGATGTGCTCGGCTGGCCAGAGCTGCCGAAACCGCCGCTGCTGGCGGCGCGCGGCGGCTGCTGGTTCCGGGTGCCCGGCTACGGTGGACCAGACGGCGAGCTGCACGTGGGCGTAGAGGCCGACTTCCGCCCGGCCGCCAAGGCACATCCCGCATTCGTCGTCGACATCGACGCGACGGCCGAGGCGGTCGCGGGCGCGGGTCATCCGGTGCGCTGGGCCGATCCCGCCGAAATCCCGGGGCGCCGCCGCTTCTTCACCGAGGACGGCGTCGGCAATCGGCTCGAGTTCCTGGCGGACTGAATTCCGAATTCGTTCCCTCGGGCAGCGGCGGACATGGCCGACCCAAGGCTCCGTCCGGTCAGTGTTCGTAATGGGGTGGACGGCGGTCGCGGCGGGCGCGGATGGCCTCGTCGAAGTTGTCGGTGGTGAGGCGGACGTAGAGCTGGGCGAGGCCCTCCTGCTGCATATGTGACTCGAAGCTGCTCGCCTCCAGTCCGCTCCACAGCATCCGCTTGGTGAGTTCGGTGCCGACCCGGCTGAAGCCGATGATGCGTTCGGCGAGGTCGTAGCAGGTGTCGAGGAGTTTCGCGGTGGGCACGGTCCGCGAGACCAGACCGATCCGCTCGGCCTCGACGGCGTCGACGTCGCGTCCGGAGAGCATGATCTCGAAGGCGCGCGCGGAGCCGATGGCGCGCGGCAGCAGGAAGCTCATGCCGAGCTCGGTCGAGGTGAGGCCGTTGTTGATGCCCGCGGCGCGGAAATACGCGTCCTCGCCGGCGACGCGGATGTCGGCGCCGACCGCGAGGCAGAACCCGCCGCCGATGGCCGCGCCGTTGACCGCGGCGATCACCGGCTGGTGCATCCGGCGCAGCGTGATCATCACGTCGTTGAGCAGGTCCATCGAGCGACGCGCGACCGTAGTGGGAGTGAGCCCCGCCGTGTTCGGCACCCGCCCGGCGCCTTGGAGGTCGGCGCCCGAACAGAAGCCTTGTCCTGCACCGGTCAGCACCACCACGCGGACGTCGTTGTCGGCGCTCACCTGCTCGAGCGCCTCGCGCAGCGGGATCATCACATCGAAGGCCATGGCGTTCATCCGGTCCGGCCGGTTCAGCGTCACCAGCGCGATATGCGGCCGCGGCCGGTCGACGAGCACGAAGGACATGGCGGCTCCTGACCCGCGGCGCCCGGTCCGCCGCGCGCCTTCACTATAGGGTCGCCCGCGCGCCGATCGCGGCGAATCCGCGGCTCCCTCAGTCCAATTCCCAGGTGGCGCGCACGCTCGCCGACACCTCCGATTCGCCGAGCTCGACCGGCACCGCCGCGGCGAACGCGACCTCACCCACCGGCGCCGACATGGCGCGCATCCGCGGCGCGAAAGGCGGTGCGGACGCGGCGTTCTCGGTGATCTCCAGCACCGAGCCCAGCGCCCGGCCCGCCCGCGCGGCGTACTGCTCGGCCTTGGCCAGCGCGTTGTCCCACGCCGCGTCGCGGGCCCGCGCGAGCAAACCCGCCTGATCGGCGAAGGTGAGGGTGAGCCCGCCGAGCCGGACGTCGTCGCCGCCCGCCTCCACCGCGTCGGCGATGATCGTCGCGGGCCCGGTCTCGGCCCCCGCTTCGGCGTCGATGTCGCGCAGCGCCACCGTCAGGTCGGCGGTCGCGAGATAACCCGTGATGCGGTTGCCCTGCCCCTCGGTCCACACCGTCTCGGTGCGCACCGACAGCCCACTCGTGGCGATGTCGGAGTCGGCGACGCCGTTTGCGCGCAGCGCCGCGCTGACCGCCGCGACCCGCTCGCCCGCCTGCCCGTAGGCCAGCGCGACCTTGCTCGCCCTCGTCTCGAGGGAAATGGTGACGCGCATCAGATCCGGGGTCGCGCGCACGCTGCCCTGCCCGAAGGTGGTGACCGTGCCGGTGTCGGACTTCTTCTTGCTCACGTCGCTGCGCTCCTCGCTCGGCGGTGTCGGTCCTCGTCGCTGGCTCAACGGATGAATCGGCTCAATAGTCCCCGCCGCGTACCGCGATCGCCCGCACGGCGGCGTCCATCTGGGCGTACGCGCCCGCCGCCAGCCGTTCCAGCAGCGCCAGCTTCAGCTCCGGCGCGCGTTCGGCGAGCATGTCGAAGCGGGCGGGACTCAGCACCGCGACTCGGACGGCTGTCTCGGCCCGCGCCTCGTTCACGAACGGCGTGCCGACCAGCATCGGGATCTCCCCGAACGACATCCCCGCCGAGAGGGTGACCAGCCGGTGGGCGCGTCCGTCTGCGCCTTCGAAGCTGAGCCGGACCCGGCCCTCCAAGATCAGATACAGCCCGGAACGGCTGCTGCCGCGGTGGGCGATCACCTCGCCACGCGCGACGGTGCGCATCTCGAAATCCTCCGCCAGCCGCGCCCGCGCCTCGCGGTCGAGCGCCGCGAGCGCGGGATGCTCCTCGACCGTGATCGACGTGCACGCCGGTTCGTCGGCGGGACGGTGGCGGGCGAGCACGATGTCCTCGCACCACTCCGTGGCGGTGTCGCGGTCGATGAAGACCCGGCCGCGCGGGTCGGCGGGGTCCAGGCTCGACACCAGACGCCCCAGCTTGGCGTCCGGGTCCACCAGCGCGACCAGGCACCCGGTCGCGGCGAGTTCGCGTCGCAGCTCGTCGAGCATGGTCACCGCGATCACGCTGACCTCACCCACCCGGCGCAGGTCGATCACCAGCGCGTCCAGATCTCCGGCCCGCTTCTCGATCGCGCGCACCGCGCCCTCGGCCCCCGCGAACAGCAGATCGCCGTGCAGTTCGTAGACCCTGGCTCGGTGTCCGTGCTCGTCGAGCACCGCGATCTCCTCGGTGCTGCGCCGCATCCGGGAGGGCACCTCCACCACCGTGTAGTCGGCGCGGATCGTCGTGCGCGCCGACCGGGTGACGTGCAGGAAGTGCAGTTCCAGCCGCCGCGACAGATCCCGGCAGGCCGCGACACCGCGCACGCTGTTGCCGTGCCGGTCCAGGCGCGGGGAGTAGACGGCGATCCCGATCTGCCCGGGCAGCACCGCCAGGATGCCACCGCCGACCCCGCTCTTGGCGGGCATGCCGACGGTGCTCACCCACTCGCCCGCCGCGTCGTACATGCCGCAGGTCGTCATCACGCTCAGCACCTGTTCGGTCAGCGTGCTCGACAGGGCCCGCTGCCTGGTGAGCGGATTGACGCCGTTGTTGGCCAGTGTCGCGGCCATCACGGCGAGATCGTGGCAGGTGACGTCGATCGAGCACTGCCGAAAGTAGCGGTCCACCGCCTCGTCCGGATCGGAGTCGATGACGCCGAAGGAGCGCAGCAGGTAGCCGATGGCGCGGTTGCGGTAACCGGTGCGTGCCTCGGAGGCGTAGACGGCCTCGTTCACGTGCAGCTCGCGCCCGGCGAAACGGGAGTAGCAGCGGCGCACCCGCTCGAACCTCTCGGCGGCGTCGCGACCGTCGATCAGTGCGGAAGCGGTGATGGCGCCCGCGTTGATCATCGGATTGCGCGGACGCGCGGTCACCGGGTCCAGGCTGATCTCGTTGAACGCTTCGCCGGAGGGCTCCACGTCGATTCGCTCGGCCACCGCGGCGGGCCCGCGATCGGCGAGCGCCAGCGCGTAGCTGAACGGCTTGGAGATCGACTGGATCGTGAAGGGTACGTGCACGTCACCGGCGCCGTACACCCGTCCGTCGGCGGTGGCCACGCACAGGCCGAACGAATCCGCTTGCACCGCCGCGAGTTCGGGAATGTAGTCGGCCGGCTCGCCGGACCGGTCGGCTAGGCACTCGGCGTACACGTCGGCGACGATGCGTGCCACCACACCGGAATCGGTCGTTCGCGGAACCACTCGCTCGGGCTCGGCCACCCGACCACTGTATGGCCGTTCGCCGCGGGCTTGCGCGAACTTTGGGGCTACTCCGTCCAGCCCCGCGCGGCCGACAGGTACCGTAGAGCGCACGGCCGGACGTTTTCGTCCGGCTCGCGCGTGTCCAGTCTCACATGTCGCGACGAAGTCGGCTGGTGACAGGCAGTTGTCGGAAAGTGGCACTGTCACCGCTCCGTAGACTGATCGGATCAGAAGCGCTATCCGGAGGGAGCGAGTTCAGGTGGGAGTGCTTTCCCGGGTCGACACGCCCGAAGACTTGCGCCGGCTGAACGTGGCCGAGCTGAAGGAGCTGGCGGAGGAGATCCGCGAGTTCCTGGTGCAGAAGGTCGCCGCCACCGGCGGTCACCTGGGACCGAACCTCGGCGTGGTGGAACTGACCATCGCGCTGCATCGAGTCTTCGATTCGCCCGCCGACCCGTTGATCTTCGACACCGGCCACCAGGCCTACGTGCACAAGATCCTCACCGGCCGCAAGGACCAGTTCGACGGTCTGCGCAAGCAGGGCGGGCTGTCGGGCTACCCGAGCCGCGCGGAGAGCGCGCACGACTGGGTGGAGTCCTCGCACGCCTCCGCGGCGCTGTCCTACGCCGACGGTCTGGCCAAGGCGTTCCAGCTCACCGGACAGGGCAGGCACGTCGTCGCGATCGTCGGCGACGGCGCGCTCACCGGCGGTATGTGCTGGGAGGCGCTGAACAACATCGCCGCCGCACCGGACCGCTCGGTGGTGATCGTCGTCAACGACAACGGCCGCTCGTACGCCCCGACCATCGGCGGCCTCGCCGAGCGGCTCACCGCGCTGCGCACCCAGCCCGCCTACGAGGTGGCCCTGGACGCGGGCAAGCGGATTCTCAAGAGCATTCCGCGGGTGGGCGAATCGGCCTATTCGATGGTGCACGCGGTGAAGGCGGGCATCAAGGACGCGGTGAGCCCGCAGGAGCTGTTCAGCGATCTCGGGCTCAAGTACGTCGGCCCGGTGGACGGCCACGACGTCGCCGCCATGGAGGCGGCGCTGCGCCGCGCCAAGGACTTCGGCGGTCCGGTGGTGGTGCACGCGGTCACCCAGAAGGGGCGCGGCTACGCGCCCGCCGAGAATCACGTCGCCGACCAGATGCACGCCTGCGACCCCATCGACCCGCTGACCGGTCGTCCGGTCGGCGGTCCGAAGGCGGTCGGCTGGACCTCGGTCTTCTCCGAGGAACTGATCGCGCACGCCGAACAGCGCGACGACATCGTCGCCATCACCGCCGCGATGCCCGGCCCGACCGGTCTGGCCGCGTTCGGCGAGCGGTTCCCGGACCGCATGTTCGACGTCGGCATCGCCGAACAGCACGCCATGGCGTCGGCGGCCGGTCTCGCGCTCGGCGGTCTGCACCCCGTGGTCGCGATCTACTCGACCTTCCTCAACCGCGCCTTCGATCAGCTGCTGATGGATGTGGCGCTGCTGAAGCAGCCCGTCACCGTGGTGCTGGACCGCGCGGGCATCACCGGTTCCGACGGCGCCAGCCACAACGGCATGTGGGACCTGTCGGTGCTCGGCATCATCCCCGGCATCCGCGTCGCCGCCCCGCGCGACGCCGCCACCCTCCGCGAAGAACTGGGCGAGGCGCTGGCCGTCGACGACGGGCCCACCGCGCTGCGCTTCCCGAAGGGCAGTGTGACCGAGGACATCCCGGCGGTCGAACGTCTCGACGGCGTGGACGTGCTGCGGCTGCCGGACGCCGAGGGCGGCTCGGCGCAGGCGCAGCGCGGCGACGTGCTGGTCGTCGCGGTCGGCTCGTTCGCCGAGACGGCGCTGCGGGTCGCGGATCTGCTTGCACCGGAGGGTGTCTCGGTCACCGTGATCGATCCGCGCTGGGTGCTGCCGGTCTCCGACACCGTGGTGAAGCTCGCGGAGAACTACCGCCTGGTGGTCACCCTCGAGGACGGCGGCCTGCACGGCGGCATCGGCTCCACCGTCTCGGCCCGCCTGCGCTCCTCCGGTCTGGACGTCCCCACTCGCGACCTCGGCGTCCCGCAGCAGTTCCTGGACCACGCCTCGCGCAACCAGGTCCACGAGGAACTCGGCCTGACCCCGATCGACATCGCCCGGCGCATCACCGGCTGGCTCGACGCCAGCTGATCCCGCGATCTCGCGCGCCCCGCCTCGGATCCCGAGCGCGGGGCGCGCTGGGTTGTCGGCCCGAAATCCTCGCTCGGCCGCCCTCGCCGCCCGAGAGGGCGTCGCTTTCGGATCCTGATCATCGAGGGATCGTGGGACAGCCCGCGGCCCGTCGGCCGCGACGTCATTGCGGCAGGCGTGAGCAAGACGGTGAGCCGGGGGAGGGCGAGTTCGACGCTACCGAGGCAGAAGGCCGTCGAGTGGGACGTTCGACCCCGCGAGGTCGGGCAGCCGCAGGTATGAGTGCGACGGTGAGCCAGAGCGGCGGTTGCGCGCTGTCAGGGTGGGCCGTGATCACGCAGGGGCAGGCGGGCGTGGTGGCTGGTGTGCGGTGGTGAGCCGAGGGCGATCGGCTCGCGCTGCCAGAGCGGGCCGCGACCACGCGCGGTCAGGCGGGCGTGGTGGCTGGTGTGCGGTGGTGAGCCGAGGGCGATCGGCTCGCGCTGTCAGGGTGGGCCGCGACCACGCGGTCAGGCGGGTGTCGGCGCCAGAGCGGTGGTGAGACGGGGGACGGCGAGTTCACGTTGCCAAGGACGGGCCCCGCCGGACTTGAGGAAACCGTCGACCGCGGCCGCGAGTTCGGCGGTGTCGCCGCGATCGTATTCCGGCAGTCCGTCCCAGCACAGTCTGCGGACCAGGTCGGGGGAGAGCAGGTTCTCGACCGGGATGGCGTGCTCGAGCGAGAGCTCGCCCATCGCGGCGCGGGCGCGGGCCAGGCGGGCCGCGGCGATCGGGTCGCGGCGCTCCCAGCGGTTCGGCGGGGGCGGACCGTCGAATGGTTGGGTCAGCGGGGGCAGCTCGCTGTCCGGCAGTCCGCGGGCGCGATCGATGGCGCCGAGCCATTCCCGCGAATACCGGCGCTGGCGCGGGCCGCCGAACACCGGGAGGGCGCGCAGCTGGGCGATGGTGCGCGGGTCGCCGGTCGCGGCGGAGACGATGGCAGAGTCCGGCAGGATACGGGCGGGCGCGACGTCACGGGCGCGGGCCAGCGCGTCCCGCGTCGTCCACAGCTCGCGCACGACGGCGAGCTGACGCGCGCGGCGCAGGGTGTGGATGCCGGAGGTGCGCCGCCAACGGTCGGCCTTCGGCGCGGGCGGTTCGGTGGTGCGGATGTGCTCGAATTCCTGTGCCGCCCAATCGGTCTTGCCCTGCACCTCCAGGTCGGCGGCGACCTTGGCGCGCAGCTCCAGCAGCAGTTCCACGTCCAGCGCGGCGTAGTTGAGCCATTCGGCGGGTAGCGGGCGGGTCGACCAGTCGGCGGCGCCGTGGCCTTTGCGCAGCGCCCGTCCCAGCAGCTTCTCGACCATCGCGGCCAATCCGACCCGCTCGTATCCGGCCAGCCTGCCGCCGAGCTCGGTGTCGAACAGTCGCGCGGGGCGCAGCCCCAGTTCCGCGAGCCCCGGCAGATCCTGATCGGCCGAGTGCAGCACCCACTCCAGGTCGTTGATCGCCTCGCCCAGCGGCGTGAGCGCGTCCGTCACCGGGATCGGGTCGATCAGGAAGGTGCCCGCGCCCGCGCGGCGCAGCTGGATCAGGTAGGCGCGCGCGGAGTAGCGGAAGCCCGAGGCGCGTTCGGCGTCGACCGCGAGCGGACCGGTGCCCGTCGCAAGCTTCGCGGCCGCCGCGGCGACCTCGTCCGCGGTGGCAAGGACCGGCGGCACTCCATCGACGGGGGCGAGCAGAGGTTCCGCTGTGCTGTCTCCCGCGCGCCCGTCTTCGGGCTGGTCTCCTACCGGCATAGACCTGAACTTTACGTTGTGGTCAGTTGTGGTCGTTGCTGGTATACGACTGCGGGCGCAGATGGGTGATCCCCGCGGGCGGCAGACCCGCCGAATAGGCGAGCACTTCGCAGAACGCTTCGACGTGCGGACGCATCTCCGTGGTCAGCGCGGTCCACGAGGCGCGCAGCTCCAGTTGGTGGGCGCGCGGTGGGCCCGCGATGTCGCCGTAGCGCACCGAACTCGTCGAGGTGACGGTGCCGCCGAGCGCGGTGAACGGCTCGGAACGCGACTCGAGCGCGTCGACCAGCCAGCTCCAGGCCACCTCGGGCAGCAGCGGGTCGGTGGCCAGCGCGGCGTCGATATCGGCCTGGATGTAGGCCACCAGACGGAACACCCCGTGCCAGGCGTCGTCACCGTCCGGGTCGTGCAACAGGATCAGCCTGCCGAACGCGTCACCCTCGGAATCGACCGGAACCACGGGGGTCTCGGGATGTTTGACTTCGGCGCCGATGGCGTAGGAGAACGGCGCGAGGCGTTGCGGCGGCCGGATGGGCGCGAGCTCGATCCGAGGATGCACGGTTGCGGTGCCCATCGCCTCGACCGCGGCGCGAAATGGAGCAGGTTCGCCTTGGGGGCCTTCGGTCGGTGCGGCGCCGTCGCGGAAGTCGAGCGGTGTCACAAAAGCGACGGTAGACCTTGTGCCCCCGGCGCGGGCGGAGGCGCGCCGCTGACGCCCCGTCACGGCCCGGTTCGGCCGGTCCGTGGCCGCCCGCCGGGCGCGCATACGATAGCGGTGATGAGCACCTACACTCGCCGCCGGTTGACCGACGCCCCGTTCCTGGCCGCCGCCACCGGCGCCACCCCGAGTCGGCGCCCGGTGTGGTTCATGCGCCAGGCCGGACGATCGCTGCCCGAGTACCGCGAACTGCGCGCGGGCATCGGCATGTTGGAGTCCTGCTTCGACCCGGAGCTGGTGTGCGAGATCACCATGCAGCCGATCCGCAGGCACGGCGTCGACGCGGCGATCTTGTTCTCCGACATCGTCGTTCCGCTCAAGGCGGCCGGTATCGACCTCGACATCGTGCCCGGCGTCGGCCCCGTCGTCGCATCGCCGGTGCGCACCCACGACGACGTGCGCGCGTTGCCCCGGCTGCGGCCCGAGGAGGTGCACGCGGTCACCGAGGGCGTGCGCCTGCTCACCGACGCGCTGGGCCAGACCCCGCTGATCGGTTTCGCGGGCGCGCCGTTCACCCTGGCCTCGTACCTCGTCGAAGGCGGGCCGAGCAAGCACCACGAGCGCACCAAGGCGATGATGCACGCCGACCCCAAGACCTGGCACGAACTGCTCGGCGCGCTCACCGACATCACCATCGTGTTCCTGCAGGCGCAGCTGGCCGCGGGCGTGGACGCGGTGCAGCTGTTCGACTCCTGGGCGGGCGCGCTCTCGCTGGCGGACTACCGGACCTTCGTGCTGCCGCACTCCGAGCGGGTGTTCGCCGAGATCGCCGACGCGGGCGTGCCGCGCATCCACTTCGGCGTCGGTACCGGCGAGCTGCTTGGCGCGATGGGCGAGGCGGGCGCTGACGTGGTCGGCGTCGACTGGCGGGTCCCGCTGACCGAGGCGGTCCGCCGCGTCGGCGCCGGAAAAGCCTTGCAGGGCAACCTGGATCCGGCCATCCTCTTCGCCGGGCCCGAGGCCGTCGAAGTCGAGGCCAGGCGCATCGCCCGCGAAGCCGATCAGGCGATCACGATGGGCGCGGCGGGCCACATCTTCAACCTCGGGCACGGCGTCCTGCCGGAGACCGACCCCGGCGTCCTCACCGCCCTGGTCGAGCTCGTCCACGAGCTCTAGAACCGCCGCTTCGGTCGCGCCGTCGCGCCGAGGTCACGGCGGCGAGCGGGTCTGTTGGCGCGGCGCCGATCGGCCGTGCGGGTGCAGCGGCGTTCGTGCGCGCGGGGCGTCGGACCGCTTGCGCTGGGCTGTGGTCGGGCCGGGAGTGACGAATCGGACAGCGGGGCGGCGGCGGAAAAGATCGGCGAACGGGATACCGTCGCAGACATGAGGATCGCGATTGTCGGCGGTGGGATCAGTGGTCTCGTTGCGGCGTACCGGCTGCGCACGCGGCTCGGCGCGGACGCCGACATCGTGGTGCTGGATCGCGCAGAACGACTCGGCGGCATCCTGCACACCGGTGAAATGGGCGGGGAGCCACTGGATCTGGGGGCGGAGGCGTTCGTCGGACGCAGGCCGGAAGTGCCCGCGTTGCTCGGCGAACTCGGGTTGACCGACCAGCTGGTGACACCCGCCGGGCGGCGTCCCCTGGTCTGGGCCGGTGGTACGGCGCACCCGCTGCCGCCGCGCACCCTCATGGGCATTCCTTCCGACGCCGAGTCCCTGCGCGGCCTGGTCGACGCCGACACGCTGGCGCGGGTCGCCGCCGAACCCGAGCGCGCACTGACCTGGTACCCGGACGCCGACCTGGACGTGTACAGCCTGGTCGCCGACCGGTTCGGCAAGCAGGTCGCCGAGCGCAGCGTCGACCCGCTGCTCGGCGGGGTGTACGCGGGCAGCTCCCGCTCCATCGGTGTCCGCGCCGCCCTGCCCGGCCTGGCCGCCGCGCTGGACGCGGGCGCGCCGAGCCTGACCCACGCGGTGGCCGCCGCGCTGCCCCCACCGTCGAACGAGCCGGTGTTCGGCGGCATCCGCGACGGGTATCGGGTGCTGCTGGACGCGCTGGCGGAGGCCGCGGCCGCCCGGTTCGTCACCGCGACACCGGCCACCCGGCTCGCCCGCGCCACCGGCGGCTGGGTACTCGATCCGCTCGGTCGCGTGGACGCCGTGGTGCTCGCCACCCCGGCGCCGGTCACCGCCAAGCTGCTGCGCTACGTCGCGCCGGGGGCGGCGGACGCGGCCGCCGGGATCGAGCTGTCGTCCTCGGTCGTCGTCGCGCTGTCGCTGCCGAGGGACACCGCGCTGCCCGACAACTCCGGCATTCTGGTGGCGACCGGAGAACGCCTGCGCGCCAAGGCCTTCACGCTGTCCAGCCGCAAGTGGCCGCACCTGGCCGAGCGCAAGACCGCGCTGGTGCGCGCCTCCTTCGGCAAGTTCGGCGACGACGCACCGCTGTCCTGGTCGGACGCCGACCTGATCGCCGCCGCCACCGAAGACCTCGCCACCGTCACCGGGGCCGTGACCGATCCGGAGGAAGCGATCGTGCAACGCTGGCCCGGCGGTCTGGCCCAGTACGCCGTCGGCCACGTCGACCGCATCGCCGAAATCGAGTCCACCACAGCCGATCTCGACGGCCTCGCACTGGCGGGGGCCTACCTGCACGGAGTCGGCGTCCCAGCCTGCGTCGCCTCCGGTGAGAACGCCGCACGCCGCATCGCCGAATCGCTCGCCTGATCACCTCCCTCGCCGCGACGGCGCCGACGGGCCGACACCGATCCGACTCCCGTTCGGTGCTGCGCCGCCCGACGGCGCGACTCGGCCCGCCGAGCGCTGCGTCACCGACGGTGGCGCGTCGTCCCGATGTCGTGCGCAATCGCGAAACTGCGGGGTCCAACCCGGGCACCGACGGCGGAATCGTTCCGAGATTCCGCTCCGCCGCGCGGGCACCCCGATGCGCTGCACCGACAGGCCCGCCCCGAGCACCGGGGTGCGGTGGCCGCAGTGGCACGATAGGAACCATGGCGCGACTCGACTATCAAGCTCTCAACTCCACCATTCGCTACCTGATGTTCTCGGTGTTCCAGGTGCAGCCGGGCGTGCTTGGCGAGGATCGCGAGGCAGCCGTCAAGGAGGCGCGCGCGTTCTTCGACGGGCTCGCCGAGCGCGACGTGGTGGTGCGCGGCATCTACGACGTGGCGGGCATGCGCGCCGACGCCGACTTCATGATCTGGACGCACGCCGAGCGGGTGGAGGACCTGCAGTCGGCCTACGCGGACTTCCGCAGGACCACCGAGCTCGGCCGGGCCAGCGACCCGGTGTGGAGCAATGTGGCGCTGCACCGCCCCGCCGAGTTCAACAAGAGCCACATCCCGGCGTTCCTGGCCGGTGAGGACCCGGGCAACTACATCTGCGTGTACCCGTTCGTGCGCTCCTACGAGTGGTACCTGCTGCCCGACGAGGAGCGTCGCAAGATGCTGGCCGACCACGGCAAGGCCGCCCGCGGCTACCCGGACGTGCGCGCCAACACCGTGAGCTCGTTCGCGCTCGGCGACTACGAGTGGATCCTCGCCTTCGAGGCGCCGGAACTGCACCGGATCGTGGATCTCATGCGCGATCTGCGGGCCACCGAGGCGCGCCTGCACGTCCGCGAAGAGGTGCCGTTCTTCACCGGCCCGCGCGTGGAGGTCGACAAGCTCATCGCGGCGCTGCCCTGACAGACGCCGCAGTGCGTGCCCCGAGATTTCGGGGCATGCACGGCGCGTCGGCGGACCCGTATTCTGCGCTGAGCGTTCGGTCGGCTACCCGGCTGCGCTGTCCGAGGGGTGCAGCCGCAGAGCGATGGAGTTGATGCAATAGCGCTGGTCGGTGGGCGTCGGATAGCCTTCGCCCTCGAACACGTGGCCGAGGTGGCTGTGGCAGTTCGCGCACAGCACTTCGACCCGGTGCATGCCCAGCGAATTGTCCGAACGCAGGATCACCGCGTCGGATTTCGCCGGATCGAAGAACGACGGCCACCCGCAGTGCGATTCGAATTTCTCGGTGCTGCGGAACAATTCGGCGTCGCAGGCGCGACAGCTGTATACGCCCTCGGTCTTGGTGTCGGTGTACTCACCGGTGAACGGACGTTCGGTCGCGGCCTCGCGTAGCACCGCGTACTCCTCGGGGTCCAGCTTGGCGCGCCACTGCTGCGGCGTCAGCTGGAGCCGTGGCGCGGGCAGGGACGTTTCGGCGTCGGAACTCATTGCTCCACGCTAATACGTTTCTCCTCGGCAGGCTCCGATCCGTTGGGTGAGCTGGGCGAAGCCTGGGCCTGCGTCCGGTCGGCGGGCGCCGCGACGGAGTCGCCCGCGTCGTCGGACGCCACGTCCGCCTCGGCGCCGTCGCGACTGTCGGGCGCGGTCCGCATCCACACCGGATCGATGCCGAACGGCAGACGGCCTTCCCGGCGGGCGGCCAGATAGCGATCGCCGAGCACGCAGAACACCACGATGAGCAGCAGGCTCCAGCCGAACGTGATGCGCAGGTACTCGAGGTTGCGTCCGAAGCTCTGCCAGCGGTCCGACAGCCACTTGTCGTAGGACATGAACCCGAAGATCGCCAGCCAGGCGGGCCAGTTGCGCAGCACCGAGTTGCGCAGCACCACCGACATCAGGAACGGGAACAGCATCATCGAGTAGTACATCTGGCCGAGACCGGGCAGCAGGAACATGGCGGTGAGCAGCACACCCGAAGACGTGGTGACGAAGAACAGCTCGTCGTCGCGGTACCAGCGGTACAGAATCCACAGCGAGATCGCCACCAGTCCGGCCATCGTGAGGCGGATGCCCCAGGCCAGCGCGTCCGGCAGGCCGTAGTAGGCGGCGTTGCCCGCGATCGCGCTGTTGAAGTAGTCCCTGGTCTCCATGAGGTAGGGGAGGGTCCTGGTGAAGAACTGCTCGGGGTCCTTCAGCAGCGGCCAGGCGATCGCGGTGAGTGCGACGGGCACGCCGATGGCGGTGATGAAGACCTTCCACTGTCCGCGTGCCGCCGGGATCAAGACCAGCGGCGCCAACACGGGTTTCACGGTGATGCTCAATCCGAGTATCGCGCCCGCCCACAAATCGCGCCGAGCCAGCAACAGGTGCAGGAAGAGCAGCTCGGCCAGCAGGATGCAGCCGTTCACATTGGTGAAGACCAGCGTGTTGATGACCGTCTCGGACATGAACATGGCCAGCAGCAGCGCGGGCGCGGCCACCGACTTCAGCGTGTACTTGAACAGTCGCAGCAGCAGATACCAGGCGAGCAGAATGGCGGCGGCGTTCAGCAGGATGAAGCACCAGCGCGATTTCTCGGGATCGATCAGCGCGAGGGGCGCGATGAGCAGCGTGCCGCCCGGCGGATACAGGTAGTGCGGGTCCACCGTGTCGAAGTTGGCGGTGTAGACCGGGCGGCCGTTGAGGAAGGCCAGCGAGGCGTTGTAGACCGGCTTGTAGTCGTCGGTGATGAACCCGTTGACAGCCTTGATGAATACCCTGTTCAGCACCGTCATGACCGCGAGAGGCCAGAGTGCGAACTTGATCACCTCGGCGGTGGTGCGAGCGGTGCGAGGCTCGAGCTGTCGAAGTAACACTGGGGCACGGTACACCGGATGGGCGGCGCTCAGGTTGCCGGGATATGTCTCGGCGCGGCGAGACACGCCATGCAATCAGGCTATGACCGGGGCGTTCAGGCCGGACAGGCGCTGCCGTCCTGCGGCAGCCGCGCCTCTTTCAGATAGTCCAGCAGCATTCGCTGCGCGCAGCCCGAGTGGGTGAACACCGGGTGCCCCCAGCCCTGCCAGGTCGTCGACGCGTGCCGCGCGCCTGCGGCGCCAAGCGCGCCCGTCACCGAGGCCTGACCGCCGTTGCCCACCACCGGGTCGGCGATGCCGCCGAACACCAGCACCGGAAGGGTGAATTTCTCCGGCAGCGGCGGCGCGCCCGCGACCGGCCACGCCGAGCAGGCCATCAGCGCGATCGCCGCGCTCCGGCCGAACACCGGATACTTCTGACCCCACGCGGCCGTCAGCTCGGACGCCTTGCTGGGGGTCGGCGGTTGCTGAATGTCGGTGCAGCGGTTGACGAACTGGCCGTCGCTCGCGGTTGCCGCCGATTCGCGCAGCACCAGGTTGCCGAGCGCGGCCCGGTCGCCACGCCCGGCCGCCGAGAGCGCGTCGGCCAGTTCGGTGATCCGGTTGGACTGATCGGCGCGCGGCGACCCGAGGAAGCCGCTGATCGTGGTGAGCAGCGCATTGGCGGAGATGTCGCCGAGACCGCCCTCGCCCGCCCTACGGACCAGGTCGGTGATCGCCGCGCGCGGGTCGGGCCCGAGCGAGCAGCCCAGCCCGGTGCAGCGCTGGGCGAACGCGGTGAGCGCCGCTTCCGCGCCTTGCAGGCGCTGCTCCTCGGCGGTCACAGAGTCGGCGCCGACGGCCTCGGGGGAGTCGAGCGCCAAACGGGCCAGGTGATCGCCGAACTTGCGCGCGTAGCTGAGCGCGACGCGCGCGCCGTTGCCGGTGCCGAGCAGGTCGATGTGCTCGACCTGCCACTGCCTGCGCAGCTGTTCGATGTCGTCGGCCGCGTGCGGCGCGTCGAAGGTGCCTTCGTAGGGCTGCAGGAAATCGCGGCAGGAGATGGTGGCCTCCCGGCTCAGCCCGGCCACCGCCTGCACCGGATCGGCCGCGTCGGGTCCGAACTGGGCGTTGTCGGCGAGGCCGCGCCGGATGTCGGGTGGCAGGCAGTCGATCGGCTGGGAGGTGCCGAGGCCGCGCCGGTCCACCGCGACGATCGGGCGCGCGCTGAGCACTGCGCTCGCCGGACCGACAGCGAGACCGGCGAGCGTCGCGGTGGACGAGCGGTCCGTGCCCGAGGTCAGGACCAGCGGTGCGACGTCGGTCGGGGTCTGGGGGAGCCGGGCCCGCATCGCGCCGGTGCGGAAGCTGCCGAGCACGCTGCCCGCGGCATCGATCGGCGTGGAGTACTCCGCGCAGTCCAGCACCAGACCGGCGGGCGCGGGGCCGAGGCCGAGCAGATCGAGGGTCGGCGCGGTGCACTCGCGCCAGCTCAGGTCGGTCTTGGGCACCTCGGCGTTGGGCGGCGGGGGCGGGGTCGACGCCGAGGTCTCTCCGCCGCCGACGGCCGGATGCTCGACGGCGACGACGGGACGATCGGACGGGCCCGCGCCGCATCCGGCGATCATCATCGACAGTGCCGAGGCCAGCACGGCGGCTCGAGTCCAGCGCATGCGCTACAGCCTGCCAGGTTCGGACGCGTGTTTCACCGACGGGCCCATCGGGTCAGCATCGTGCCGTCGGTGTCGAGCACGATGTGCCTGCGCTCCATCGGCATCCGGAACTCGTGCGCGGACAGCGAGATTCGCCGAGCGGTGCCGCCGACCAGCACCGGCGCGGTGGTCAGGCACAGCTCGTCGATCGCGTCCGCTTCCAGCAGTTCGCCGAACAGGTGCGGCCCGCCCTCGCACAGCACCCGGGTGAGCCCGCGCTCGGCGAGCGCCGCGAGCAGACCCTTCGGGGTCACCGCGACGCCGCCCGCCTCGATCACCACGCCGCCTGCTTCGGCGAGCGCGAGCTTGCGGTCGGCGGGCGCGATGCTGGTGGTGATGATCAGCGGCGGCACCGCGGTGTCGGTGAACAGGCGGCAGCCCGGTTCCAGGGCGGCGCTGGCGGTGACCACCGCGATCGGCGGCGGCGCGCCGTCCGGGTGCCCGCCGAGCCCGCGGTCGTAGAGCTCCCTGCGGCGGGTCGCGCTGGTGCGCGCGCCGCCGTAGTTCTCCGCGCGGACCGTGCCCGCGCCGACCACGACCACGTCGGCGAGTTCGCGGAGGAGCATGAACACCGTCTTGTCGGCCGGGGTGCCGAGTCCCGCGGTCGCGTCCTCGCTGGTCGCGGCGCCGTCGATGCTGGCGACGAAATTCGCGCGGACCCAGGGGGCCTGGAGGTCGAAGGGATAGGCGTAGAGCATGGCGAGGTCTTCGCGGCTCAGCTCTGTGAGCTGGATCGCATTGTGGATACGCTGCATGAAGTCAGATCACACCACGTCTTTAGGCTTCGTCCATGCAAGAACGCCTTGTCGATCGCCATCCGGAGGTTCCGGCGGACCAGCTCGTCGCCCAAATGGTGCCTCCGCCCATGTTCGACGAGGTCAGTTTCGCCTCCTACATCCCGGACCCCAAAGAGCCCAGCCAGGCCGCCGCCGTGCGCAAGGCCGATGACTTCGCCGGGCAGGTGGCCAAGATCCACAAGACCGCGGGCAAGAAGAGCCTGTTCGGCAAGAAGAAGCAGGTCAGCGGCGCGGGCCTGTACCTCGACGGCGGCTTCGGCGTCGGCAAGACGCACCTGCTCGCCTCGATCTTCCACAGCGCGCCCGCGCCGAAATCGTTCGGTACGTTCGGCGAGCTGACCAACCTCGTCGGCGCGCTCGGCTTCAACAACGCCGTCGAGCGGCTCGCGGCCAACAGCGTCCTGTGCATCGACGAATTCGAGCTCGACGATCCGGGCGACACCATGCTCGTGTCGCGCCTGCTGACCGAGCTGTCCGCCCGCGGCGTGTCCATCGCCGCCACCTCCAACACCCTGCCCGGCCAACTGGGCGAAGGACGTTTCGCCGCGCAGGATTTCATGCGCGAGATCAAGAAGCTGGGCGCGATCTTCGAGGCCGTGCGCGTCGACGGACCGGACTACCGGCACCGCGACCTGCCGCCCGCGCCGGAGCCGACCTCGCCCGACGTGCTCGCCGAACGCGCCTCGGCCACACCGGGTTCCACGCTCGACGACTTCGACGCCCTGCTGAAGCACCTGAGCACGCTGCACCCGTCCAAGTACGGCGCGCTGATCTCCGGGCTCTCGGCGGTGTTCATCTCCGGGGTACACCCCGTGACCGACCAGGCCGTCGCGCTGCGCATCGTGGTGCTCGCCGACCGCCTGTACGACGCCAGCGTCCCCGTCACCGTCTCGGGCGCGAAACTGGACGAGATCTTCTCCCAGGAGATGCTGGACGGCGGGTACCGCAAGAAGTACCTGCGCGCCATCTCGCGTCTGCTGGCGCTGTCCCGTTTCGAGGCCGCCGCGGCCTGAGCGGCCCGTACGAACTGCCCGCCGACTCGGCGGGCGCGAGGAAGGGAACCCGTCGACGTGACTTCGGTTCGCGCACTGCGCGTCTGGCTCGCCGCCGCGACCGGCCTTGCCATCGCGTTCGGCCCGGTGGTCGGTGTCGCCGTGGCCGACCCGGTGGTCGCCGCGGACACCGTGTTGGACCGTTCGCTCGGCCTGCAAGGTGTCCAGAACGCCAGGGACGTGGGCGGTTACCGCACCGTCGACGGCCGCCTCGTGCGCACCGGTCTGGTCTATCGCACCGGGCAGCTCAACAACGCGACGCCCGCCGATATGGCCGCGCTCGGTGAGCGCCGAGTTCGCGTCGTCGCGGATCTGCGCACCGGCCACGAGCGGGCGATCGCGCCCGACCGCGTCCCGGCGGGGTCCGGCGAGCGCTGGAACGATGTCATCGGCCAGGCGCCGCCGCAGGTTCTGGTCACCGCGCTCACCGGCGGCGGCGACCTGTACCGCGCCTTCGTCACCGCACCGGGCGCCAACGCGGCCTTCGCGTCGGTGCTGCGCGACGTCATCGAGACCGGCGACGGCGCCGTGCTCTACCACTGCACCGCGGGCAAGGACCGCACCGGCTGGGCCACGGCGGTGCTGCTGACGCTGCTCGGCGTCGATCGCGCCACCGTCACCGAGGACTACCTGCTGTCCAACCAGTACCGCGACGCGGGGCCGAACGATCCGCTCAACGGCGTGCGATCCGAGTGGCTGGACGCCGCTTTCGATCAGGTGAACCAGTCCTACGGCGGCTTCGACGCGTACGCGCGCGACGGTCTCGGCCTCACCGACGCCGACATCGCGGCGCTGCGGGCCAAAATGCTGGCCTGAGCGTTCGGTTCAGGACCGGTGCTCGGCGTACCACCGGTCGACCAGGGCGGGCATCTCCTTGCTCAGCCAGACGAAGAACTCGTGAATGTCGAGGACGCGCGCGGCCTGTTCGCTCTGCGGGTCCTCGAACAGCGCGAGTCCGCGCGCGGTCATCGCGGTCAGGTCGGTGTACTGGCCGGCCTGCGAACGGATCAGCTCCGGCATGATGCCGGGCCGGATGGAGTAGTAGTCCTTGCGGTCCCCGGGTTTGGAGCTCTTGTCGACCCAGCGCATGGTGGTCAACTGCTTGAGCGAGTTGGAGATCGAGCCTTTGGACGCCTGCAGCGCGTCGGCGATCTGGGCGAAGGTCTGCTCGGGCGGATCGCACACCAGCAGCCAGCCCGCCGCGCGACCGGTCATCCGGACCAAACCCATGCGTTCGAGCACGAGCGCGAAATCCTCGACGAACGCCAACTGTTCGGGCGTTGGCGCGGGTCGGTCGTGTTCGGTGCTGGTCATCGGTCGAGTATCCCTTTCGTTCCGGAGAAACGGGAAAACGGGGCAGGCCGTGTCGGCCCGCCCCGTGCGCCGCGGTCACACCGCGAGGTCGCGGCGCTCGAACGCGGCCAGCGCGACCGCGACGGCCACCGCAGCCAGCGCGACGAGCACCGCCAGGTGGACGGGGTTGGCGCCGTTGACCAGCGGCGAGTCACCGTTGGCGTAGTAGAACGGTGAGAGCCGGCGCAGCCACTCACCCCCGTCGAACATCCCGCCGAGGTTGTTCGCCAGATAGCCCGCGACCGTCACGAGCGCCGCGAAACCCAATGTCAGAGGGCGCTTTCCGGTCGCCGCGCCGAGCAGCAGGGTGATGGCCCCGATCAGCAGGCTCAGCAGGCCGAGCCCCGCGCTCGCGGCCACGATGTGCCCGGTGGCGATGTCCAAGCCACCGCTGTTCGCGCCCGCGAGGACGCTCAGCGTCAGCACCGTGGCGACCACCGCGGTCTGCGCCGTGAGCGCCGCGAACCGTTGCGCCAGCAGGCTTTTCCGGCCGATCGGCTGGGCGAGCAGCAGATCGAGCATGCCGTTCTCCTCCTGCGTCACCGACCGGGTGGCGAAGGTGATCGCGAAGATCAGCATGAGCAGCAGACCCATGAGCGAGAACACCGTGGAGTTGAGATAGCCGGTGGCGCTGGCGAAACCGCTGAGACCCATGGCGTCGTACATCGCGTTCTGCCCGATATCGAGCGTGCCCTGGTCCCGGAGCGACTGGTAGGACGGCAGATACATCATCGGGACGATGGACAGGCCGATCGACCAGCCGATCAGGCCGCGCCGCTGCTCCTTCAGCGTCTGGGTGAAGACCGAGCGTGTCATGTTCGAGTTCTCCTGTGCGTGAGATTTTTCGTCGGTGGGTTCAGCGGCCGTAGAGGCTGAAGAAGATCTGCTCCAGGTCCGGTTCGGTGGAGAGCACGCTGACCATTCGGTATTTGGCCGCCGTCTTGAACAACTCGTCGACCTCGCCCTCGGTGGTGCAGCGCACCGTCCGGTCGACCACCGAGAGGTCGCGGATACCGGGCAGATTCGCGAAATCGTCGGCGAACACGTCCTCGTCGAAGACCAGTTCCACCGAGCGCGGGGAGCGGCGGCGCAGATCCTCGACGTTCTCGGTGCCGAGCAGCCTGCCCGCCCGCATGATCACGGCGCGGTCGGCGGTCTGCTGCACCTCGCTGAGGATGTGCGAGGACATGAAGACCGTCTGACCGTTCGCCTTGGCCTCGCTGACCAGGGTCAGAAAGCGTTGCTGCAGAAGTGGATCCAGGCCGGAGGTGGGTTCGTCCAGGATCAGCAGCTGGGGGCGGTGCATGAACGCCGCGATGATGCCGACCTTCTGCTTGTTGCCCTTGGACATCGCGCCGACCTTCCTGGACAGGTCGAGGTCGAGCAGGTCGGCCAACTCGGCGATGCGGCCGGGTTCCACGGTGCCGCGTTGGTCGGCGAGGAAACCGAGGAGCTCGCTCGCGGTGTTGCGGCCCTCGATCTCCAGCTCGCCGGGCAGGTAGCCGATGTGCGCGCGCAGTTCGGCGCCGCCGACGCGGGGATCCATGCCGAGCACCTCGACGCGGCCCGCGGTCGGGCGGATCAGGTCGAGCAGGATCCGGATGGTGGTGGACTTGCCCGCGCCGTTGGGTCCGAGGAAGCCGAAGACCTCGCCCTGGGCGACCTCCAGGTCCAGGTTGGTGAGTGCGACGTGCTTGCCGTAGCGCTTGGTGAGGCCTTCGGCCAGGATCGCGGCGGACATGGTGCTCCTTCGACGGTGGTTCGGCGATAACCGATATGTTCAGTAAAGACTGAACACACAGAACTTGTCAACCATCAGCCGGGCGCTGCCTACGATCCGAACATGTCGAAGTTCGAGACCTGGGACGGGCTGGAGCTGAACTACCGCGTGTGGGACGGCGAAGGTCGCACGGTGGTGCTGCAGCACGGATTTGTCGCCGATACCAACGCCAACTGGATGAGCATGGGCGTGGTGGCCGCGCTGCAAGCCGCCGGACACCGGGTCGTCTCGCTGGACGCGCGCGGGCACGGGCGCTCGGAGAAGCCGCACGACGCGGCGCGGTACTCGTGGTCGGCGATGGCGCGGGACGTGCGCGCGCTCTACGACGAGCTCGACCTGGCGGACGTCGCGCAGGTGGGCTATTCGATGGGCGGAGTGATCTCGCTGATGGTCGCCGCGGCCGACGAGCGGGTCGCGAAACTAGCTGTGGGCGGGATCGGTTCGGGCGTGCTCGACTGCGGCGGCGTCGACCGGCGGGTGGTGGATCCCGAGGAGATTCGACTGGCGATGAGCGGCGACGGCGGGGCCGCGTCACGGGCGGCCCGCCTGTTCCGCGTCCTCGCCGACGCGGTCGGCGCCGATCGGGACGCCATCCGCGCCATGGTCACCGGTCTCGACGACCGTCCGATCGGAAGGCTCGACGACATCACCGTTCCCGCGCTGGTTCTCGCGGGCGCCGAGGATCCTTTGGCCGCCGAACCCGAGCGCCTCGCCGCAGCGTTGCCGGACGGTCGCTGCGTTGTCGTTCCCGGCGATCACATGCTTGCTGTGATGAATCCCGGCTTCAAGGACGCCCTGGTCGATTTCGTGCGCTGAGTTTCGTCGCCGTCAGAAGACCAAGCGCATCACGTAGTCGTGGTGGAGCTGGTTGCCGACGGGGAAGGTCTTCGTGCCGACCGTCTGGAAACCGTGCTTGGCGTAGAAGCGCTGGGCCCGAGGGTTCTCCTGGTTGACGCCGAGCCACACGCCCGCGTAGCCCTCCTCGCGGGCCCGCTCCAGTGCAGCGCGCATGAGCGCCGTCGACACCCCCGTGCCGTGGTGACCGGGCAGGACGTACATCTTGCTGATCTCGATCACCGGCCGCAGATCGACGGCCCGCGCCACCTCGGGGTCCGCGGGCTCGCCCGCGTGCAGCATCGCGTAGCCGACGATCTCCCCACCCGCCACCGCCTTCAGCACCGTACGCGCGGGATCGGTCAGGTATTCGCCGAATCGTTCGCCGGACAGCACCTCGGTCAGGTAGATCTCGATGTCGTCGGCGGTCGCGTCGGGCGGGCAGGCCAGCGGAAAGGTCGTGGCCGCAACGTCACTGAGGGCTTCGGCGTCCCACAATCCGGCCCGGTCGACGGTGACTGGGATGTTGCTCATGCGTCCAGTAGAGCACGTTCCGCGGGGAACGGCGCACGACGATCCATTCGGCCTTCGGACAAATATTAGCTCTATGTGTGCTCTCCGATCTTCGGAGACGCTGCTGTCGTAGTTCGTTCCTGCCCGTGTGCTGAGTCCTTTTCGTGACCTACCGTGAGGCCGAGCGGGATTCGCGGCAATCCTTCGCCACTCGCGAGACGAAGATTCAAGGTAGCTAGATGTTGTCTATGAGTCTATCCGACAGTGAGGAGGATTGAGCGGAATGCTGGACTGCGCGGTCGCGGTGATCGGAGCCGGATTCGGCGGCATCGCGATGGGAGTCGCGCTGAAGCGCGCCGGAATCGAGGACTTCCTGATCTTCGACAAGGGGCACGAGGTCGGCGGCGTGTGGCGCGAGAACACCTATCCGGGCTGCTCGTGCGATGTGCCCTCGCACCTGTACTCCCTGTCGTGCGCGCCCTACCGCGACCGGCGCGTGCGTTACCCCGGTCAGCCGGAGATCCTGGCGTATCTGCGCAGAGTGGCCGACGAACACGACCTGGCACGGCATCTCCGGCTCGGTGTCGCCATCACCGAGGCGACCTACCTCGACGACACCGGATCCTGGCGACTCGGCACCGCGTGCGGTCACCGCTCGGTGGCCGAAGTGGTCGTCTTCGCGGTCGGCCAGCTGCACCGCCCGAACATCCCGGACCTGCCCGGCGGCGCGGAGTTCGCCGGGCCCGCGTTCCACTCGGCCGAATGGGATCACGGTGTGGACTTACGCGACCGGACCGTGGCGGTGATCGGCACCGGTTCCTCGGCCGCCCAGATGCTGCCGGATCTCGCGGCGACGGCGCGCCGGGTGTTCGTCTTCCAGCGGACACCGCACTGGGTGCTGCCGAAACCGCGGCCGGAGTTCGGCCCGGTTTCCCGTGCGGCACTGCGGGTTCCCGGCGCGCACCAGCTCTACCGCCGGATGCTCTATCACGGCGCCGACCGCGTGCTCGCTCCGGTCATGCGGCGCGGCTGGTCGGCTCGGCCGGTGGAATGGGCGGCGCGCAGGCACCTACGCAGGCAGGTACTCGATCCCGCGCTGCGTGCCAAGCTCACGCCCCGCTATCCCATCGGCGGCAAGCGCATCGTCTTCGACAGCCGGTTCTACACGCTGCTCAACTGCCCCACCGTGCAGTTGGTCACCGAGGCGATCGAGCGGGTGACCGCCGACGGCGTCGAGACTGTCGACGGAGCGCTGCGCCGTTGCGACGTCTTGATCTACGCGACGGGTTTTCGCGCCTCGGAGTTCCTCGTCCCGATCGCGATCCGTGGCCGCGACGGCGCGGTGCTGCACGAACAGTGGGCGACCGGCGCGTCCGCGTTCCTCGGTGTGGCGGTACCGGGTTATCCCAACGCCTTCCTCATCGCCGGACCGAACACGTTCAATCCGGCGGGGAGCAACCCCACGATGAAGGAGTGCCAGGTCGACTTCATCGTGCGCTGTCTGCGTTGGCGTGCCGAACTCGGCGCCGCCGCGATCGAGGTGACCGCCGAGGCGGCGCGCGGCCACCAGCTCTGGTTGGCCAAAGCCATGGCCGATACCGTCTGGCCCGCGATGGAGCAGAGCTGGTACAAGCACGGCGCCGGCCGGGTGACCAATCCGTGGCCCGCCTCCGCGCGCGCGTTCGGCAGAATGTTGCGCCGCCACCCCGCCGAATCGTTCGCCGTCGTCCGGATCGGCGACCGAATCGGTTAGCGGGGTAGTTTCGGCACACCACCACCTTTGCCGAACCAAGGGTGGTGGTTTCTTCCCCCTCGGGTGCCTGTTTTCCGCCTGCCGAAGTTCACACCATGGATCGCGAGCAAACTTCTGGCGTCCGAAATCCGGGCGCGGATCGGCTCAGCACTGTTTCCACTACCGAAATCCATGGAGATCGAATGGCAGACGACTACACATATGGCACGGCGACAGAAGTCGCGGCAGAAACTCCGGTCGATACGGAAAACGCCTCCGGCGGAGCCGAATACACCGCTGCGGCTACCACGGCGGAAAGTGCCTATGTCGCCGAGGAAGCGCCGGTCGAGACGACCGCGAGCGTGTCGGTCGAGGAGCCGATCGTCGCGGAAACGCCGTTGGTGGCGGAGACGGAGCCGGTCGTCGAGCACGCCATCTACGAGCCCGACTGGACCGAGGACGCGCCTGCCGCGGAGCCGTCGGGAATGGGGGAAGACTTCGGCGCTGCGCCGGATCCGCATATCGAGGATTACGAATATCAGGCGCAGTATCCCGACAGAAACAGATGGGAGCCGCAGACCGAGGACTACGAGAGCCCCGAGGACGGCACAGATTCCAATTCCGATGGCATGGATACGAGTGAATCCGCTTCGGGTGTCGAAGAAACTCTCGTCTCGGAGCCCGTCGATGTCAGCAATCTTCCGAACGGCCCGTTCTACGTCGACATCAGCGACATCGAGAACGGCGGAAGCGTCGATTCGGATCCGCTCGGCGAGGCTTCCGTGATCGACCCGAGTGCGGCCCCAGGCCTCGGTGACGTCATGACGAGTATTCAGGACGTCGTGACCCAGCTGGGGTCGGCCCCCGGTTTCGAGAACGCTCACGCCAGCCTCCAGGACGTCCTCACACAGTTGAACGACATCCCCGGGCTCGGCGGATCGCCCTCCAGCCCGGTGGCCGAGGACATCGGCGACCCCGGGACAGGCGTCGTCGATGTCCCTGATCTCGAGCATGGGGATGCGCCGGAGGGCGTGGTGGACGTTCTCGGTGCCGATGCTGCGGAGGATCTCGCCGGATCGCTCGGCTCGGTGCTTCCCGAGGAGGTCGTCGACCCGCTGAGCTCGGTGCTTCCCGGCGGGCACGATCTCGGGGATCTGGGTATCGACCCGACCCAGATTCCCGGCCTCGGTGACGTCATGACGAATCTGCAGGATGTGATGACTCAGCTGGGCGAGGTGCCCGGCCTCGGGGACATGATGACGAATCTGCAGGATGTGATGACGCAGCTGGGCCAGGTGCCCGGCCTGGGGGACATCCCGACCGGGCTCGGCGGCGCACCCGATCTGGGAGATATGCCGTGGCTGAACGACATTCCGGTTCCCGACCAGTTGCCGTTGGACGAGTTGCCGTTGGATGAGCTGCCGTTGGATGAGCTTCCGTTGGATGAGCTTCCGTTGGACGGGCTTCCGTTGGACGGGCTTCCGTTGGACCAGTTGCCGTTGGACGGGCTGCCGTTGGACCAGTTGCCGTTGGATGAGCTGCCGTTGGACGAGCTGCCGTTGGATCAGCTGCCGGTGGACGAGATCCCGGGTGGCGAGTACCTGGATTACGCCCAGAACGCCGAGCAGTACGGCACCGAGATCATCGACAACCTGGAGCAGACGTTCGGACCGGAGGATCTCCTCGACCCGAACGGCGGGGTCATCGAAGCCGCGCAGGAGTCCTCGCTCGGCTACGACATGTTGAACGACAACATCGGCGGCGCGTTGGACACCGCAGACGAAGTCCTAGGTGACGGAGCCGGTCAGGCGATCTACGACGTCGTCGAGACCATGGGTGACCTCAATGGCATCACCAGTGCCGTGGCAAGCGCGTCTCCGGTCGGTTGGGGCCTGTCCGCCTACAACTTCATCGACGACGGCGGACTCGAGGACGTCTACCACGCGGGTTCCGACGCCGTCGACTGGGCCGAAGGCGCTGCCACCGACGCGGCCGACTGGGTCGATGGAGCGGCCACCGACGCGGCCGAGTGGGCCGAAGAGGCGGTCGACGACGTCGGTGATGCGGTCAGCGATGCCGGCGACGCCATCGGATCCGTCGCCAGTGATATCGGCGACGCCCTCAGCTTCTGGGATTGATGGCCCAGCGAGCACCGGCGGGTGGTGCGATCCGGCGCGCAGATCGGGAGGACACCGGTATGTCAGTACAGCAGCGGGACGGCCGCGATGCGGTCGCGGCCGTCCCGGCTCTGATCGAGCAGCTGGCTCGCCTCGCGCGGTCGGCCGATCGGGCAGACCTGCTCGGCACGCTCGACGCCGTGCGGCGCCGGTCCGCCGACGCTTCCGTGCGGGTCGCCTTCGTCGGGTTGCGTCAGCAGGGCAAGAGTCAACTGATCAATGCCCTGCTCGGCAAACAGGTTTGCGTGGCCGGTGACCGTCGAGCCACCTCGGTGGTCACGGTGGTCCGGCACAGGGACGAACCAGCCGCCCACTTGGTCGTCGAGAAGCCCGGCGGCGCGACTTCCGCCGCAGTTCCGTTGCCGCCGGGTGAACTACAGACCGATCTGGCGACCTCTCCGCGAGCGCGAGGGTGGCGGGTGCTGCACACGGAGGTCGGCGTCGATTCCGCGATGCTGGCGGGCGGTCTGGCTATCGTCGACACCCCCGGTGTCGGCGGCCCCGGCCAGCGGCATGTCGCACGAGTATTGAACGAGGTGGCGCTGGCCGACGCGGTCGTCATCGTCAGCGATGCCAGCCAGGAGTTCACCGCACCCGAATTCCGGTTCGTGCGGCAGGTGCTCGGCCTGTGCCCCACGGCGGTCATCGCGGCGACCAAGGTCGACCTCTACCCCGAGTGGCGTCGGATCGCGGACGCGAACCGACGCCACCTCGCCGGCGGTGGGGTGAGCTGCCGAATCATCCCGGTCTCGGCGGCACTGCGCGGCCATGCGATGCGCCTCCGTGACAAGGAGCTGAACGCCGAATCCGGCTGTCCCGAACTGCTTCGGTTCCTGCGCACCGAGGTCCTCGTCGACGTGGAAACCAAGCGGCGCGTCCGCACGGCGCGGGATCTCGAGTCCGTCGCGCACCACCTGGCCGTTCCGTTCGAGGCGGAGATGAAGTCGCTGCGCGATACGGAGTTCCGCCGGTGCGTCGCCGACGAGTTGAAGGCTCGGAAGGAGAGGTCGGACGAGCAGGTCAAGTCGGCGAAGTCGTGGCAGCAAGTACTGAACGACGGTGTCGCGGACCTCAATTCCGAGATCGACCACGATCTGCGGGAACGGCTGCGGATCATCAACAAGCACATCGAGTCCGAGCTCGCGGACGGTGATCCGGACAAGAAGTGGCCGCTGCTGACCGGTTGGGTGCAGGAGCAGGTGAGCGTCGCGGTCAGCGACAATTTCGTCTGGGCGTTCCAGTCTGCTCAGGTACTGGCCGAGCGGGTGGCGGCATCGTTCGGCGTGGACGGCGTCCGCACCGATTTCCCGGCACTCGATGCCGTCTGCGCGGGCGATCTCGTCGACTCCGGCCTGCGGATCGGCGAGCTGAGCGATACCAAGGCTTCGCTGGCGGACAAGGGCTTGACCGCGGTTCGCGGTGGCTACAGCGGCGCGATGATGATCGGCATGGGCGCCACGATGATCGGCGCGGCGATGATGAATCCGATCACGATCGGGGCCGGTGTCGTGCTCGGTGTGAAGGCATATCAGCAGGACCGTGCGGGCCGGATCGCGCGCCGCCGCGGCGAAGCGCAGGCCACATTGCGCAAGTACATCGATGACGTGTCCTTCCAGGTGCACAAGCTCTCCCGGGATCGGCTCCGGAATGTGCAGCGGGAGCTACGCGATCATTTCAAGGAATCCGCCGATCAGGCCTTGGCGTCGCTGCAGAGTTCGATGAAGGCGGCGCAAGAGGCGGTCGGCATGGAGTTCGCCGAGCGGGAAAAGCGTGCGGCCGAGATCGAGAAGAAATTGGCAGTGCTGACCAAAATCCGCGAAGGGATCACCCGATTGCCTGCTCCGCGATCGCGAATTGCCGATCGCGGCGGCCAGGTGCCAGCACACCTTGGGTGAATCCATCTCACACCGCGTGTGGGCTGATTCGGCACCTTGTGCCTCTGGCCGTCGATGAATGCGGAAGCGAAAGTCATATGCGCAGGTGAACGCGACCAATCATCGAGAGGAACACATGTCGGGAAGCCTTGGCGTCAAGATCGGCACCGCCTGTTTCGCTACCGCCGCCGAAGCGGGATCGGTGCGGCCGGCGGCTTCCGTGCGCGCCGCCTCGCGTCCAGCAACAACCCGGCATGCGGCGACTTTGCTCATGTCGCACGACATGGCGCCGACCCTCGCTCCGCTCGCCGACGGCGTAGGTCCGGTGGGCCATGGACTCGCCGTCAACGGGTTCGTCGACCGGATCGGTGATCCGATCGATCTCATCGCCGCCGACGGGTCCCCCCATCGGCCGGAAGTTCTCGTCGCCGCCGCGGTTCGGTATCTGACGCGGTATTCGGCCGGTGCGTTCGCCGGGACCCCCGCGATCGCGGCGACCTATCCCAGCCACTGGAAGACGCACGAAGTGCAGGCGCTGCGCGAGGCGCTCGACCGGCTGGACATGACCCGCGTGGCACTCGTGCCCGAAGTCGCATCGATCCTCGCTCAGGTCGAGTCGATCCGCGGGCTCCCCAGCGACGGCATTGTGGTCGTGTACGACCTCGGCGGCAACGGCCTCAGCGTGTCGCTTGCCCGCGGTACCGAGCAGATCGGCGGGACCATCCGAAACGTGGATTTCGGCGGTGCGCACATCGATGACGCCATCGTGCGGCATGTTCTTCGGGTTCTGGACGGAGAACTCGCCAACGTGGATCTCGCGGATCCCGCTTTGCTGACGCCGTTGCGCGCATTGCGTGCGCGCTGTCGGCAGGCCAAGGAAACGCTCTCCGCCGAAACGGCGGCGGTGGTCGAGGTGGAACTGGGACGCGTGCGGCAAGATGTGCGACTCGTCCGCCCAGAGCTGGAGGAACTGATCAGAGAGCCGGTCGCCGGCTCCCTCGGACTTGTCGGAGAGGCTCTGCGCGCCAATGACATCGACGCTCGTGAGGTGCGAGCGGTCGTGCTGGCCGGTGGTGCTGCGGCAACCCCGCTCGTGGCCGAGTTGCTGTCCGCGGAGTTCCACGTGCCGGTGATGGGGGAGCCCGAACCTCTCCTCACCTCGGCGACGGGCGCTGCTCTGCTGGCCCGTTCCTCGGTGAATGCCATCGCATCGGTGCCGGTGCCATCCACTCCGGAAGCGAAACCCCATACTCCGAGGCAAGAATTCGAGCCGGATCCTTCAGCGGGCATGGTCGCGAGCAAGCCGCCGTTGGTCATCGCACCCCCGAGTTCGGTGGCGGCGGACCACAGTGCGGCGGCGGGCGGTCGTCGTAAGTGGGCAATTCTTGCCGCGGCGGCGGTTGCCGCTCTCGCCGCGGCGATTGTCGGAGGCGTCGCGATCGGCGGGTCGGCAACCGGGCCGAAGCCCACGGTGAACGAGCAGGTGCTGATTCCGCCGGCCGGGCCGATCGCAGAACGACCGGACGGCACCGGCATAGGAACCGGTCCCGCGGGCACCGGTGGGTCGAGCGATAGCGGCAAGGGCTCTGATGCGGGTCAGTCCGCGCCCGGTGGCGGTTCGAGTACCGGTGGGACGAATGGCACCGGTTCGGCCGGTACAGCTGGGACGAATGGTGCGGGCACGGGTCGATCTCCAGCTGGCGGTCCGGATACCGGCGGGACGAACGGCTCTGGTTCGACCGGTACCGGCACAGCCGGGACGAATGGACCGGGCACCGGCCGGGCTCCGGTCGGCGGCGGTTCGGATAGCGGTGGGACGACTGGCGCTGGTACCGGTACAGCTGGGACGAATGGTTCGGGCACGGGCAGGGTTCCCGCCGGTGGCGGTCCAGGTACCGGCGGGTCGAACGGCGCCGGTTCGACCGGCTCTGGCTCGGGTGGAACGAGCGATACCGGCTCGACTGGAAGCGGTGCGGGTCAGGCTCCGGCCGGTGGCGGTGCAGGTACCGGTGGGACGAGCGGCACTGGTTCGACCGGTACCGGTACGGGCGAGACGGGTACGGGCGCCGGTGGTACGGGCCCGGCTCCTACCGGCGGCTCCGATACCGGCGGGTCGAACGGCACCGGCTCGACCGGTACCGGTACGGGGGAGACGAGTGGCACGGGCGCGGGCGGCACTGGCCCGAGTACGGGGCCCGCTCCGACTGGCACCGCTGCGGGCGGGACGAACGGCACGGGCACGGGTACCGGCGGGAGTGGTGCGAATCCAGGTTGATCGTCGCGCCGCTGCCAGCGAATAGGCCTCGCCGCTGGTTCCTCGACCAGGCGAGCGCTCAACGCCGACGCAGCTCGCTGAGGACGCCTTCGGCGCTGCGTGCCGCCACCATACAAGCGTTGGCCGTGAACTGATCCGCGAGCGGATGTTCGCCACGGGATCGCCATCGTCTGATTTCCGCCAGTGCGACGTCTTGGCCGACACCCGCGACCGCGAAGGGTTCGATTCCCAAGCGTTCGGCGGGTCCGGTTCCCTGGCCGCCGATCACGCGTTGCAGGTCGGCGAGTTCCTCCTCGGACAGCGCCGTCTCGGTCGAACGGAGTCGACTGAGCAGACGGAGTTCATGAAAGCCGTGCACGTTGGCGAGCAGCTGTGCGACTTCCCGGCCGAGCGGTGTCGCCTGCGCGGCCGGGTTGGCGTCGATTATCTGCTTCAGCATCAGCAGGGCGGTATGTGCCTTCAATTCGTCGGCACGCTGGCCGAACTGAGTATCGATCACGCGCTCGAGTTCGCCGATGCCACTGCGGGCGATCAGTTCGTCGACCAGGGTCGACGAATCGCTGGTACCGGCCCGCAATCGAGTCAGCGTCATGCGAATGCCGTACAGCCCCAGACGTCTGACGAGGTGCTGTCGCGTCACGGAATCGACCGGCAGACCGCCGGCTCGCTGGAACCGATCCGTCGAGAGCATGGCCAATTCCATGTCCGCCGGAGCGACCTCGGCAAGCCGGCGCAGAGCTGCGAACTCGGCCTGTCGAAGGGTCTTCGCGGTGAACGCGAGCAAACCCGCGACCGGGACCGCAGCCTGGCAGAGGCCCGTCCTCTCCAACTCGCGAGTGAAATCTCTGGCTGCCGCGCGGGCGGACTGCATCGCCTCCGGGCGGCCCGCACCGAGTTCGTCCGCCCGCGAGACGACACCGATGATTCCGAGCGGACCGGCGCTGCCGCCGACATGCTCGCCGATTCGATGAATCAGTGCGAGGTCGGAATCGTCGAGGGAGCGGAACAGATAGACCACCGCGTCGACTCCGGCGGAGCCGTCGTCGGGAGCCAGTAACCGCAGCGTGCGCACGGATACGTCCGTCGAGAGGGATTCGGTCCCTGGCGTGTCGATGATCGTCGTGCGCTCGAGGCGGCGCACCGGCCAGTCGACGTCGATTCGATCCACCTGCGCCGCCGTGAGCCCGCCGAGGTCGAACGTCAGACCACCTTCCGCCCGGTGTATCGGCACGTTCTCCGACCGCCCGCCGCTGAGCCGTGCGGTGACCGCCGGCGTCGGGCCGTGCCGGTACCAGGTCACGACGCGCGTACATTCGGTCGCGTCGGTGGGGGCGATGTCTTGGCCGACTAGTGCGTTGAGCAGCGTCGACTTTCCGGCCTTCAGTGCTCCGGCCAAGGCGATTCGCAGCGGTTCACGCAGTCGTCGCGCACCCGCCTCGAGGCGATCGGTGACGGCACGGTTACCGAAGTAGACGCGGTGGGCCTCCTCGATGATTCTGTCCACCCTCGCGATCGGCGCCTCGCCGTTCATCGCGGCGCCCGGGTCGTCCGCTCGGGCTGCATAGCCGCGCTACCCCGCAGTTTCGTGCCCATAGTGGTCATCATCGCCGCGCCGGATCGGCGGCGCAGGCCGATCGGCTCTTTCGCGGCCGTACCGGGGGACGACGACGGACGAATCCCGCGAAGGCAGGCATCCATCCGAGGGGCGGCCATCGAGGCGGCCGCCGCCTCAGCGCCCGGGGTCGCGCGTGATGTGTCGAGCCGAACAGGCCGTCCGAGCTCCGCATCGACGCGACTGCTCGGGTGACGCGGCCGATACTGGCCGATCCCCGTGACCCGTGCCACTATCGAAGGGGCGCAACACAACTCGCGACTGGGGAAGGCCATTCGATCATGAGACAGCTGCCACCGGAATTCTTTCGTACACCGTATGCCTTCTACGAGGAGCTCCGGGCGCAGGGCCCGGTGCATCAGATCCAGCTGCGCACCGGTGTGCGCGCTTGGCTGATCGTCGACTACGACGCGGCGCGCGAGGCGCTGCGCAATCCGACGATCCGCAAGGACCCGCACACCGACACCGGCGCGGAAGCCCGCAGGGAGGGCGCGGGTGAGAGCGGCGTCGGCGCCGTCAACGCCCGGCTCAGCTACCACCTGCTCAACACCGATCCGCCGCACCACGCCCGGTTGCGCAAACTGGTCACCCCCGCGTTCGCCCCCGCCCGCATCGAGGCGCTCACCCCGCGCGTCACCGCCATCACCGACGAACTGCTCGACCGCCTCGCCGGAGCCGAGGGTCCGGTGGATCTGATGGCCGAGTTCGCCTTTCCGCTGCCCATCACCGTGATCTGCGAGATGCTCGGCGTTCCCGCCGCCGATCGCGAGCAGTTCAAGGAGTGGTCGGCGGTGGTCTCCGACATCACCCTGTCCGACCCGGCGCGGATGCGCGTGGCCACCGACGCGATCGTGGCGTATTTCGAGGAACTGCTCGCGCGCCGCCGCGCCGAGGGCCTGGGCGCGGACCTGCTTTCCGATCTGCTGAGCGCCAGCGAAGCCGACGACAAGCTCACCGACGACGAGATCATCTCGATGGCCTTCCTCATCCTCATCGCCGGCCACGAGACCACGGTCAACCTGATCGGCAACACCATGCTCACCCTGCTCGCCGATCCGGCGAAATACGCGGCCCTGCACGAGGATCCGGAGCGGGTGCCCGCGCTGATCGAGGAGATGCTGCGCTTCGAGGGCCCGGTGAACATGGCGACGCTGCGCTACACGACGGTGCCGACCGTCATCGGCGAGACCGAGGTCCCGGCCGGGGAACTCGTCCTGGTCGCGCTGGGTTCGGCCAACCACGACGAGAAGCACTTCGAGGCGCCGGATACGTTCGACGCCGAGCGAAACGCCAACGGCCACCTCGCCTTCGGACACGGCATCCACTTCTGCCTCGGCGCGGGCCTGGCCAGGCTGGAGGCGCGGATCGCCATCTCGCGGCTGCTGGAGCGCTATCCGGATATGCGGCTCGCGGTGGACGCCGACGACATCCTGTGGCGGGAGAGCGTCCTGTTCCGCGGTGTGCTGGATCTGCCGGTGGAGACGACCAAGTCGCCCGCGCTGCGCTGAATGTCGCCGGGCGATTCGGCGAAGCATCCACAGGCCCCGCGGGTGTGCACAGCGGCGTCGACGAGGGTACCGCCTTCCGCCCCGGCCCGGTTCTGGACGGCGAGGGCGAGCCGAACACGTGGCTGCCGTTCGGCGGCGGCGCGCACCGGTGCATCGGCGCGGGCTTCGCGCTGATGGACAGGACGGCGGTCTTGCGCGAGGTCCTCACCAGGCACACGCTGGCACCGGCCGACTCGCACCCCGAGCGCGGACGGGTGCGGAACATCACCACCGTGCCGCGCGGCAAGGCCAGAATCGTGGTCACACCGCAGTAGACGACGCCGCCGGACGGAGTCCGTCGTCAGCCCGCGCACGGCCGGAGCGGAGGGGGAGGTACGCCTGGATCCGGGGAATCTGCGCCCGCCAGCTTTGCGCCGCGCCGCGGGCGGGTAATCTCGGTGGCCATGACGAGCGGTAACCGCATCGCGGTCGTAGGTGCGGGCATCGCAGGCCTAGCCTGCGCGAAGGTGTTGAACCGAGCGGGTTTTCCGGTCGAGGTATTCGAACGGGCGCCCGATGTCGGTGGTGTGTGGAGCGCGACCCGGCGTTATCCCGGGCTGCGCACGCTGAACAGCAAGCACACCTACCGTTTCTCGGACTACGCCATGCCCGAGGACTACCCGCGCGTGCCCGACGGCGCCCAAATGCAGGCTTACCTGGAGGGATACGTGCAGCACTTCGGGCTGCGCGAGAACCTCCGCCTCGGCACCGAGGTGGTGGCCGCCGACCCGGTGGACAGCGGCTGGCTGCTGGAGATCCGTGACGAGACGGGTGTGCACCGCACCTCGTGCGATCACCTCGTCGTCGCCAACGGCGTGTTCAGCGAACCCGCGATGCCCGACTACCGCGGCGCGGAGGCGTTCCTCGCCCGCGGCGGGCAGCTCTATCACTCCTCGGAATTCCTCGACGTCGAGCAGGCGCGTGGGAAGTCGGTGGTGGTGGTCGGATACGGTCAGTCCGCCTGCGATATCGCCGAGGCGGTCAGCCACGTCGCGGCCGAGACCACGGTGGTCGCTCGGCGTTTGCTGTGGAAGATGCCGCGCAAGCTCAGCACCGGCCTGGACTTCGAGCGGCTGTTCCTCACCCGGCTCGGCGAGGCGCACTTCCGCTACCACAGCCCGCGCGGCTTCGAACGTTTCCTGCACGGCGCAGGACACAGCTTCCGCGACACCGATTTCGACGTCATCCAGGAACTCGCCACCAAGAAGCTCGGCCTGCGCGAGCTCGACCTGGTGCCCGAGGGCCGGTTCGAGGAGATCGCGCAGAGCACCGCCAGCATCGCCACCGAGGGATTCTTCGAGCAGGTCCGCGACGGCCGGATCACCGTGCTGCGCGACACCAGCGTCACCGAGCTGTCCGGCACGCCCGCCGGCTGTGCCGCGTGGCTGTCCGACGGGCAGGTGCTTCCCGCCGACATCGTCGTGTGCGCCACCGGCTTCCAGCAGCGGGTGCCGTTCCTGACCCCGTACATTCAGCGCAGGCTCACCGACGACGACGGCAATTTCCGCCTCTACCGGCACATTCTGCCGACCGAGGTACCGAACCTGACCTTCGCCGGTTACAACTCCTCGCTGCTCGGCACGCTCAGCGCCGAGGTCGGCGCGCACTGGATCGCCGCGTTGCTGCGCGGCCGTCTCACGCTGCCGTCGCAGGAGGAGATGGGCGAACAGATCGACGCCCGCCTGGGGTGGATGGCGGCGGGCACCGGCGGCCATCACGCGCACGGCACCACGATCACTCCGTTCGCCCTGCACAACATCGATGAGATGCTGGACGACCTGAAGTTCCGGCTCCCGCTGAGCGCCCGGCTCGCCCAGTGGTTCCGGCCCGTGAAACCCGCCGCGTACCGCGGGCTCTCGGAGCGCGGGAAGACTCCGGCGGCGCCGACGCCGCCCGGCCCGGCGCCCACCGAGACGGCCCCGGCTCCGACCGAGTTCTACCCGGAGCCGCGGCGCGACCCGCACCCATCACAGGCCTGAGCCGCGGTGCTCGCGGATTGTCATCGGCGCAACGCGCTCGCGTCCGAATTGTGTCTGTGATAATCCGCGAGTGGACGCCCTCGACCTGAATCTGCTGGTTGCTCTGGATGCGCTGCTCGACACGAACAGCGTCACCAAAGCCGCCGAACGCCTGGGCACCTCGACCCCCGCCATGAGCCGGACGCTCGCGCGGCTGCGCCGCGTGTTGGACGATCCGTTGCTCGTCCGCTCCGGGCGGAACCTGGTTCCGACGCCGCGAGCCCTCGAATTGCGGTACGAGGTCGCCGCGTTGGTCGAGCGCGGACGCGCGCTGCTCGACACCCGCGCGGAGGCCGACCCCGCCGGGCTGCGGCGCGGGTTCACCGTGCAGGCCGACGACGTCGTCCGCGCCCACCTCGCCGCCCCACTGCTCGCCGCCGTGCGGCAACGGGCGCCCGGCGTCACCGTGCATTTTCTGCCCGACGGCACCGAGGGGTCGTCGGCGCTGCGAGACGGCCGCGCCGACATCACGGTCGGCGTCCTGGAACGCAGCGATCCGGAGATCACCGTGCAGCGGGTGCTGGGAGATCGTCTCGTCGGCGTCGCCGCGCCCGACCATCCGCTGATCACCGAGCGGGTCACCGTGGCCGCCTACGCCGCAGCGGCCCACCTCGCTGTCTCACGACAGGGTCGCGCCCGCGGCCCGATCGACGACCGCCTCGCGCTGCACGGACGCACGCGCCGGGTGGTCGCGATCGTTCCAGATCTCAGCACCGCGCTGCTCGCGGTGCGCTCCGGCGAATTCGTCTGCCCGGCGCCAGCCCGGCTGGCCGCCGCCGCGCTGCGGGCCATGGGGTTGCGCCCCTTCGACATTCCGCTGCCGCTGCCCGAGGTGACGATCGGCATGGCGTGGCACCCGCGCAACACCGCCGACAGCGGGCATCGGTGGTTGCGGGAATCGATTCGCGGGTTGCTCGTGCCGAGCGCCAGCGGGTGACTACTGGGAGGGCAGATCGCCAGGGGGTGTGCTGAGCGGTCTACCGAAGGGGCCCGACGGGTTGCGCTTGAGTTCGTCGAGCATGGCCTGCAACTTGTCGACGTGCGAGTTGTCCTCGATGGCCGAGCGGTGCTGGGTGGGCGCGGCGGCCGGTTCCTCGCGGTCGGCGCGCGGTGCGGTCAGGTTCGTCTCGGGACGGCTGGTCAGCGTGGGCGCCTCCAAGCGGCCGTTCAGCCGCGGTGCGGACTCGACGCCGGGCGTGCCGACGCTGCCGTAGTCCAGGCGTTCCTGCGGTGCTTCCGGCCGCGGCGCGATCTCCGCGGGCTCCGCGTGCGCGTTCGAGATCGGTTCGGGCGCGGCGTCGTAGGGCGCGCCTCGCGAGACGTTCGGTTCGACCCAATCGTGCAGCGCGGGCGGGACGGAGACGGACTCTCTGCGCGGTAACCCATTCGACGCGGCGGGCTGCTGCTCGACCCGCGCCGCGACGGCGGCCGCTTCCAAGCTGTCGGTGCGCGGCGCTTCGGGTGCGGGCTCCTGGCGGGGTGGCGCGGAGGGTCGTAGGCGTTCGGCGCGTGGCGTGTCGAGACGCGGTGTTTCCGTGCGGGTGGTTTCGGAGCGCAGCGGTTCGGAGCGTGTGGTGTCAGGGCGCAGCGCCTCGGAGCGTGTGGTTTCGGGGCGCAGCGTTTCCGAGCGCGTGGTTTCGGGCCGCAGTGTGTCGGGGCGCGTGGTTTCGGAGCGCAGTGTGTCGGGGCGTGTGGTTTCGGAGCGCAGTGTGTCGGGGCGTGTGGTCTCGGGCCGCAGCGTCTCGGAGCGCGTGGCCTCGAGGCGAGGAGTATCGGGCCGTAGCGTCTCGGGCCGCGTCGCGTCGGTTCGCGCCGTGGGCGCGCGGTGCTCGGCACGCGCGTGCGGTGCGGTGCGTTCGACGGCAGCGCCGGATGCCACGTCGTCGAACCGGGCTTCCAGCGACGAAACACTCTGTTCGGTGCGGAAGGCCCAAGCCTCCAGCTTCTTCAGGCGCGCCTCGACGCCGTTGTCGTCGCCCACCCGGGCGGCGACGCTGTCGAGCTTGTCGCTCACCTCGCGCAGGAGCTCCGCGATGCCCGACAAGACCGCGCCGACCGACTCGGCGCCCTGCTGGCCGTGCTCCATGCGTACCTTCTTCCCCGTCGATGCCCGAACTGCGTGCGTGGCCCGGCGATTCTATCCGCAGCCCCTCGGGGGTGCGGGGCGAGCACCGGCCGTCGCGGTCGCGGCGGCGGGCGGGCGATCCGGCGCGCCCGGCCGCGTCACCGAATTGGCGACAAGTATCAATCGACCAAACTTTCTGTGGTGTTTCTCGCGCATGTCGCTGCGAAATCCCTTGTGATGCAGCGCACAACGCCTGGTGAGCGGCGTCGCGGCGGACGCGGCGCACCCGAGCGCGGGGTAAAGGGGGCTGGCGAGCGGAGAAAGATGGGCGCACTCTTGATCTATGGAGTAGGTCGCGAGACCGTGCGGTGTTGGGCAGGGGAGTGATCGCGTGAGAACGACGCAGCGCGTGGAGCAGGCTTGCGGGCGTCGGGCGGTGCTCGCCGAATTGGGCATCGCCGATGTGCCGGACGAGATCCGTACCGCGGTGAGTGATCGGTCCCGGTACAGCTGCCGGTGTCCCGGATGCGCTCACGCCCAATGGGATCTCCAGCGACTCAAGTATTGGTTGTGCGGCAGGCTGGTCGCGTTCGGCGCCGACGAGGCCGACGTGGATCGGCGCATCGGCGGCATCCGCGTCGACATCCTGTGGCGGATCGGCGAGCGGACCTACGCCATCGAAGTGCGTGGCGGGCCGCTGGACCGGACCCTCGCCCTGGAGCACACGGCCCGGTTGCGCGAGGCGGGTTGCGACGGCGTGCTGTGGCTGTGCCAGCCCGGGTACTGGGTCGCTCACCTGCCCGCGCTCGGCATCGCCGACTTCGCCCCGCCCGCCTGCGATTACCTCGCCGACATGGGCATGCTCGACGCCGAGCACAGCGCGGTCGCGATGCCCAAGCGTGCGCCGTTCGAACTGCGCGAGTTCTTGCGCGGCTGGGTGTCGGGTGAGATCGTTTGGGGTTTTCGCGACGAGATGACGGGAGGATGGGCCACCGTGACCGACTGGGAGCATCACACGAGAACACAGGCCGCGGTGATCGCTCGGCAGCGGCAGGAGCTGATGAACCAGCGCACCGCGCTCGCCCTCTCCCGGAAATCGGTCAGAGACAAGCAGAAACAGGTCATGAAGCTGACCGCCCGCCTGGAGCGCGCCGAACACGACGCCCAGGAACAGGCCGACGCCCTGGCCGAGGTGAACCGCAAGCTCGCCGACCACCACCGCGTGGACAACAGCCTGCGCACCACCATCGCCGGCCTGCAACAAACCGTCAGCCACTGGCAACTGATCACCTACTGCGCGATGCTGCTGATCGTGACGTTCCTCGCGGCGGCGATGGTGGTGCGCTGAGTTTCGATTGCTATACGGGGCTGGGATTAGCGGATCAGGCGCTGGTCAGGCGGAAGGGGCCGCGGTGCCAACGCCATTCGTTGCGCAGCACCAGCGCGGTGAAGTCGAGGAGTTCGAGGCCGGTCTCGTGGTGCAGCCGCCGTATTTCGTGCCACGGCACCGGGCCGCGTTCGACGAGTCCGGTGAGTTCTTTTTCGTGACGGGCGTCCACCGCGTGGCGGGCCAGCTCCGGTAGGCCGAGGCGGCTGCCCGTCCAGACGAACCACCCCCACCCTTCGGCGTGCGCGCGGGCTCGGGCGGCCGCGGACTTGACGCGGTTGACGTGGAAGGCGACGTGGCCGAGCGGCTGCACGTCGATCAGCACCACCCGTCCGTCGGTGAGACGTGCGCCGACGCTCGGGTAGTGCACGCGTTCCGAACCGTCGATGTCGTACGGCACCGCCACCGGATGTTCCTGGAACGTCTCGACCAGGTCCGCCGCGTTGAGCGTGCGCAGCAGCCTGGCCTGAAGCGCGGAGTCGAAGCCGACGTCGCGGCCCACCTTGTCCAGGTAGAACCGTCCGCGACCGTCGTCGTCACCGTCGACCGTCCGCGCGGAACTCGTCGGCAGTGCGGCGGGCGCGCGCGAAGGCCACTCGATTCGCGCCGACCACTCACCGACCTCCGTGGCGGCCGCGGGTTCGGCGTCGCGCAATTTCGCCAGCTGCCGATTCGTCTTCTTCTGCCATGCCATGATCCGCTGCATGACGTAGCCCGCGATCCGCTTCGCGTCCTCCGGAGCGTGCCCCGCGAGCCGCAGCTTCAGATACGACAACTCGTTGGCCGCCAAATCCGTGTCGGTCGCGTACGTCTCCACCAGCAGTGCCCGCACCAGCGCCGAATCCCGCCCGTCCACCGGATACCGCTGGGCGAACACCTCCGCCTGCCCCCGGCTCAGCGCCGCCTCCCGCAACATCTGCCCGACCGCCCGAGTGTGCAACTGCCGCACCCGATCCCGCGCCAAATCGAACCGCGCCCCGATCCGCGCCAACGTCTCCGGCCCCTCCCCGCCGATCCCCAGCCGATACCCCAGAATCTCCGCATCCCGCTTCCGCCGCTCCGCGAACACCCCCACCATCCCCGCCACCCCCTCGTTCACCTCTTCGAGCCCGAACGACACCTCCCCCCGAATGTCGTCCACGAACAACCCCCCGTCCCCCTCGCCGCCAAACCCCAATTCACCAGCCACAACCCGCAGCCTAACGAGAACCACCGACAATCCCGGCCCTACGAGGCCGAGCTACCCACACAACCAGCGGCACCCCGCCGCGAATCATAGGTCGCCGCTGAGCCTCTGAACGCTCACGCTCGCCCCCGCCCTGCGAAGTAGCCGCGCTATCACCTGCATTTCGACGAGGGTCCCCTCCAGGCCGGTCTCCAGGGCTGTGTCGGCCAGCGATCGCGCCTCCGACAGAGATAGCGCCCGCGCGGCGCGAAGGGCTTTCATGACTGCCGCCGTGGATGTGCTGCCTGCCTCGACCGTGAGGGTGGTCGGACCATTCGCGGCCAGGAGGGCATCGCGAACACTTTCGGGCAGCGGAGGCTCGTAACCGCATTCGTGCCAGACGTTTTCACACATCGAGCAATCTGTCACCATGTCCCACCCGTGGTCGTTTCCTACGAGAGTTTCGATGACCATTACCTCGGAGGGGGAGCCGCATTGGCCGCAACGAGTCGGGTAGGGCGCGGATTCGAACACAGTATCCACCCTGCGAAATCCTAGCGGTGCAGTGCAGCTGCGAGCCCTCGGTTCGTCAGTGCGGCCCGGCTGGGCGCCGACCACTCGGCGCGTCGAGGTAGCGCCGCAGGGGGCAGAAACAAAATCGGACCCGGTCGAAACCGGGTCCGATCTGTGAGACGGTGGTGCGCGATACTGGGATTGAACCAGTGACCTCTTCCGTGTCAGGGAAGCGCTCTCCCGCTGAGCTAATCGCGCGAGGTGGAGACGGGAATCGAACCCGTGTGCACGGCTTTGCAGGCCGTTGCCTCACCACTCGGCCACTCCACCGCGCAAAGGGGGAAGGCTGTTTACACTGCCTGGCCCTACCTCTCGAGCGGATGACGGGATTCGAACCCGCGACCCTCACCTTGGCAAGGTGATGCGCTACCAGCTGCGCTACATCCGCATTTGCATCTCGGGGGCTTTCGTTCCGGCCTCCTCGGTGCGAGACAGAACATTAGCCGACGCCCGGCGAAAGGTACAAATCCGCTGGTAGAACGGCCGGAAACGGCGAAGTTGCGAATGTGGCCGATGCGGCCGGTGGGGTGTGGGGGACTGGGGAGGTTTGTGGGCCGAGGAGTCGCCCTCGACCCGCGAGCTCGGCATCTCGTTCGGTCGGTCGCTCGGGGGTGAAGACCGGGGTTCGGTGCGGGGCCGCGCCGTGGCTCACGCGCAACACGACCACTCACCCGCAACACGACGAATCGGTGCTGTCCAAGTGGCGATTTGGTGGCTGACCGGTAGAGCGTGCTAATGTTCCATCTCGTTCGGAGGGCCACTCCAGTCGCCGCCCGAACGGAGAGTTCGGTCTCATAGCTCAGCGGGAGAGCGTCCGCCTCACACGCGGAAGGTCGCTGGTTCGATCCCAGCTGGGACCACTCAATCCCCCCGACATATCACCTGGTCGGGGGGATTTTTCAGAATATAAGCCCGGATGTGTGATGCTGCGATTTACCGGCGTTGCCCGCAGGAATCCGGATTGAGGGGCACGTAGGGGGCACGCCGAGATGTCAGCCGATACACCAACCTCGTCGTTGGACGCCGGATCGCCGGACGCTGCTCCAGACGCTGCTCTCGTCCACCCGTCGGGTGTGTTTGCGGAGCAGGTACGGATTGTCCATCGGCGTATGGAGGGTCTGGGCGATCGGCCGGTCGAAGAATTCGAGATGGTGATTACTCCAAATGGGCCAATCGATGTCGACTGGCTCGGAGGGCAGATCGAAGCGGTACATACCGAGTACGACCCCGACCTGAAGGGTTACTTTCAACGGCACCCGTACTACCTTCAGCAGACCCGCAGACATTTCAGTTGGGGCGCTGATGCGACTACCTACGAGTTCGTCCTGGAAACGATGGCGACCTTCGGCACAGAGACGATTGTCGCGGTAGGCAGTGCTGGGGCGACTCTTGTGCTTGAACGTGGGTGGGAGAAGCTCGGTGAGAAGCTGCGCGCCCTCGGGCACAATGTGCGGTTCGGTCGTGTCGCAGCACTGACTGATGCGGAGGTCGAGAACCATGGTCTATGGCTGATTGCAGCGAAGTATGCGGTCAGTGCAGGTGACCTCGTGGCGAAATCCGTCGGACGCAGTGAAGCAGACCAGATCTACACAGTGACTGCCCACGGTCCAGACAACGTGTCGTACACGGTGGACTTCACGGTTCGAGGCACCACGGCTGAGGTGCTCAAAAGCCGCCGGGATGTTCCCTAGCCATTCGGAATTGGCCCTGCTGCATGGTGGGCTGCGCAAATCGGGGCTGGCTTCACCGCCTGCCCCATAGGGCCTGCTCTTCGCGCGCAGAGGCTCGCGGGTCAAGGGTGGCGAAGCCATCACGCAGTGACGCCGTAGGCGCCCTTGAGGCGTGAGGGGCGCGGGAACACAATGCAGGCCACCATTCAGCAGGGCCACGCGGCCGGAGGTCGCGCAGTAATTCAATCGTCAGACCGGTGCCCGGGGTCCGGGCCTGGAGTCGGCGTCGTTGGCGACCCGCTATCCGGCGTCGTTGACGGATGGCCCGGACCGAGAAGGAGGAGGGGGCCGAAGCCCCCTCGGGTCAGTACCGGTCGCTGGTAGCCATGGCCTCCCAGAAGGCGGCGTGGCAGTCGGCGCACGCCGGTTTCGGAGGATCGGTCGGAAGGATGCCGGGGACGGTGGTGGTGACCGGCTCGGTACAGGTGGGCAGGCACTGGAGGGCGGTGGGCTCGGACATCGGAGGGGTCCTTTCCGGTCGGGTGGGCTGGCTGAGGGCGTCTCGATCACGGCTGTGGCGGGTGTCAAGAGTTGCGAAGCAATCACGTAGTGACGCCGTAGGCGCTCTTGATTCCCGTCGCAGTCGTGATAGCCCTCGGATCAGTCAGACCACCCCGACCGGACAGGGCACCGGGTGTGAGGTCACCACCCGAACCTGCCCACAGGCAACGGAACCGAACCGGTCACCACCACCTGGCGAGCTTCGTACGTTCCGGGGCCGGTGTGCGCCGACTGTCACGCCGAGGTGAGGTCACCGCGGAGACTGGTCCGCGATTGCGCGGCTGGCCAGTGCGGCAGGAGATTCCGAGGCAAGCGAGCGAAGCTCGTGCGGCAGCTCGTGTGACAGCGAATCGAGTAGGTACCTGCCGACATCGGCTGAACGGAACCAGTGGTGCTCTGGGCTGGTGCGCGTCGCCGCCGCGCCGACGCGCCGCGCGACCGCGGTTCAGGGAGCGCGCTGCGTGTCGCAGCGCGGCGGCGGCGCGCAGCGCCGCCGGGGGGGTGTTGATGCTGTTTGGGGGAATTAGGGCACAACCCGTAAGTAGGT
>NZ_JBFAHS010000024.1:0-93211 GCF_040654315.1 Nocardia sp. NPDC050713
CAGTGCAGTCGCTCGGCCTGCTCGGCCCAGAACGCGTCGCGATCGTCGGCGGCCGCCCGGTACAGCGAGGCGTCGGCGTTCGCCGCGGCGGCGAATTCCGCGCTGGGCGGATACGAGTCCCGGTGGTCGGCGGTGGTTTCGGTCATCACGTCTCTTCTTTCGCGTCGGCTCTGCCCACCTCGACACTAGCCAACTGTGACCTACGCCGCGCCGAGGAGTACGCGCCGGGCCGCGCGCATTCGGTGACATAGTTTCGGTGTTTCGCCGATGTTGCCGCGTTGGTAACAAGTGAAACGAACATAGGGCGATCCGATGACAAGGTCACCCGCCGATGGCTAACGTCGCTGACATTCCGAGGCGGGACGTGCGGGTACGCGCTGGAGAGGATCACGGGGCGCCGCACAGCCGCCTTCGACCTTCTCGAAATCGGGAGTACGCGTTGCGATTCCACAGAGTTACCGCGCTCGCCGCGGCGGTCTTGCTGGCCACAAGCCTAGGACTGTCCGCATGTTCCACCGATGACGGAGCCGATGCCGACATCGTCACCGTCAACGGCGCCGAACCGCAGAATCCGCTGGTGCCCACCAACACCAACGAGAACATGGGCGGTCGGGTGGTCGATCGGCTGTTCGCCGGGCTGAAGTATTACGACGCCGACGGCAAGGCGCACGACGAAATGGCCGAATCGATCGAGACCGCCGATCGCAAGAGCTATCGAATCACCATCGAGCCGGACTGGAAGTTCACCGACGGCACGCCGGTGACGGCCAAGTCCTTCGTCGACGCGTGGAACTACGGCGCACTCGGCACCAACGCGCAGCTGCAGAGCTACGTCTTCTCGCCGATCGTCGGCTTCGACGAGGTGTCCGCGGAAAAGCCCACCGCGCAGACGATGTCGGGTCTGAAGGTGGTAGACGACCGCACCTTCACCGTCGAGTTGAAGGCTCCCTCCATCGATTTCGAGAGCGAACTCGGCTACGCGCCGTTCTATCCGCTGCCCGAGGCGGCGCTCGAGGATATGCAGGCGTTCGGGCAGAACCCGATCGGCAACGGCCCGTACAAGTTCGCCGACGCGGGCGCGTGGGAACACAACGTCAAGATCGATCTGGTGCCCAACCCGGACTACCAGGGCGGTCGTCCGGCCAAGAACAAGGGCCTGCGGTTCGTGATGTACCAGTCCTTCGACACCGCCTACGCCGACCTGCAATCCGGCAACCTCGACGCGCTCGACACCATTCCGTCCAGCGCGCTCTCGGTGTACAAGCAGGAGCTCGGTGATCGCGCGATCGCCAAGCCGGTCGCGCAGAACCAGCACATCGGCGTGCAGTCCAACGTCCCGCATTTCGCGGGCGAGGAGGGCCTGCTGCGCCGGCGCGCGATCTCGATGGCGATCAATCGGGAACAGATCTGCGAGAAGATCTTCCACGGCACCCGCATCCCGGCCCGCGACTTCACCGCGAGCACGCTGCCCGGCTTCGACGGCAACCTGCCCGGTTCCGAGGTGCTGAAGTACAACCCGGAGGAGGCCAAGCGGCTGTGGGCGCAGGCCGACGCCATCGCGCCGTGGTCGGGCCGCTACGAGATCGCCTACAACTCCGACGGCGGCCATCAGGCCTGGGTGGAGGCGGTGGCCAACAGCGTCAAGAACACCCTCGGCATCGACACGATCGCGGTGCCCTACCCGACCTTCAAGAACATCCGCGACGAGGTGAACGCCGAGACCATCGGCAAGTCGTTCCGGTACGGCTGGCAGGGCGACTATCCGACGATGCTGCAGTTCCTCACCCCCCAGTACTACAGCTACTCCGAGACCAACAACGTCAACTACAACAATCCCGAATTCGACCGCCTGCTCGACGCCGCGCTGGCCGCGCCGTCGCAGGAGGAGTCCTACCGGCTCGTCGCTCAGGCGCAGGCGCTGCTGATCCGCGACATGGCCGACATTCCGGTACTGAATTACGTGGCGGCGGCGGGACATTCGGATCGCGTCAGCAACGCGCGACTCGCCTGGAACGGCTTGTTCGACTTCGAGAACATCGAGAAGTAGCCGCGTTGGAGCCGGGCCGACGACGAAAGTCGGCCCGGCTCGGCACTTTCCGGAGGAAATATGGCTTGGTACATCCTGCGCCGACTGCTCCAGATGATCCCGGTGTTCCTCGGCGCGACGCTGCTCATCTACGCGATGGTCTTCCTCATCCCCGGCGACCCGATCAAGGCGCTGGCCGGTGAGAAGCCGCTCACCCCGGCCGTCGAGGCCCAGCTGCGGGCCAGATATCACCTCGACGAGCCGTTCTTCATGCAGTACCTGCTCTATCTGAAAGGCATTCTGACCTTCGACTTCGGCACTGCCTACTCGGGCCGTCCGGTCCGCGACGAGCTGGCGCGCGCCTTTCCGATCACGATCAAGCTGGCCTTCATGGCGGTTTTCATCGAAGGCGTTTTCGGCATCGTGTTCGGCCTGATCGCGGGGTTGCGCAAGGGCAAGCTGTTCGATTCGACGATGTTGGTGGCCAGCCTGGTCATCATCGCGGTGCCGGTGTTCGTCGTCGGTTACCTCGCGCAGTTCCTGTTCGGGGTGAAGTGGGGCATCGCGCCGACGACCGTCAGCGGAAAGGCGAGTTTCGCGGAGCTGCTGCTGCCCGCGATCGTGCTCGGTTCGCTCTCGTTCGCCTATGTGCTGCGGCTTACGCGGAACTCGGTGGCGGAGAACATGTCCGCCGACTACGTGCGCACCGCGACCGCCAAAGGATTGAGCAGGCGGCGCGTGGTGACCGTGCACATTCTGCGCAATTCCATGATCCCGGTGGTCACGTTCCTCGGCGCCGACCTCGGCGCGCTGATCGGCGGGGCCATCGTCACCGAGGGCATCTTCAACATCCCCGGCGTCGGCGGCACGCTGTACCAGGCGATACAGCGGGTGGAGCCGCCGACGGTCGTCTCGTTCGTGACCGTGCTGGTGGTGATCTTCCTGATCGCCAACCTCGTCGTGGATCTGCTCTACGCCGCACTCGACCCGAGGATCCGCTATGCCTGAGCTGGAGAAAGACGTGGGCCGGCCCGGTCAGGAGTACTACGTCGCGCCGCCGGACGAGGTCGAGGTGCTGGCCACCGACCGCGTCGACGCCTCGGGCGAGCCGACGAGCATCTGGGGCGACGCCTGGCGGCAGCTGCGGCGCAACCCGATCTTCGTCGTCGCGGTCCTGTTGATCGTGGCGGTGACGGTGGTCGTGCTGTGGCCGGGGTTGTTCACCGATCAGGACCCGCGCCGGTGTCTCGGCGACGACATCATGGCGCCCCCGCGCCCCGGGCATCCGTTCGGTTTCGACCGGCAGGGCTGCGACGTCTACACCCGCACCCTCTACGGCGCGCGCGCCTCGGTGCTGGTCGGGCTCGGGGCGGCCGCGTTGTTCGTGCTGATCGGCGGCACGCTCGGCGCGCTGGCCGGGTTCTTCGGCGGAGTGCTCGACGAGATCGTCTCGCGCATCGCCGAGATCTTCTACGCCATCCCGATGGTGCTCGCCGCGATCGTCCTGCTGCAGATGCTGCGGCCCGCCACCATGTGGAACGTCGTTCTGGTGCTCGCGTCGTTCACCTGGCCGCAGGCGGCCCGCATCGCCCGCGGCGCGGTCATCGAGGCGAAGAACAGCGAATATGTCACGGCGGCAAAGGCGTTGGGCGTCTCGCGGACGGGGACGCTGGTGCGGCACGTGCTGCCCAACGCGGCGGGGCCGCTCATCGTGGTCTCCACCATCTGGCTGGGGGTCTTCATCGTCGCCGAGGCGACGCTGTCGTATCTCGGTGTCGGTCTGCCGCCCGACATCGTGTCCTGGGGCGGCGATATCGCCAGGGCCAAGAACGATCTGCGCACCTCGGCGATCCTGTTCTATCCGGCCGCCGCGCTGGCCATCACGGTGCTGAGCTTCATCATGCTCGGCGACGCGGTGCGCGACGCGCTCGATCCGAAGGCAAGGAAGAGGTGAGCGCCGCGATGCCGGACCGTCCACTGCTCGAAATCCGCGATCTGAACGTCTCTTTCAGTGCCGAGGGCAGGCTGGTGCCCGCCGTGCAGGACGTCGGCCTCGCCGTATACCCGGGCCAGACCGTGGCGATCGTCGGGGAGTCGGGTTCCGGGAAGACCACCACGGCGCACGCCGTCATCGATCTGCTGCCCGGTACCGGCCGGGTCACCTCGGGGTCGATCGTCTTCGACGGCAAGGATCTCACCAAGGCGTCGAAGAAGGAGATCGTCGCAGTGCGCGGTCGCGGTATCGGGCTGGTGCCGCAGGACCCGATGTCCAATCTGAATCCGGTGTGGAAGGTCGGCTTCCAGGTGCGGGAGACGTTGGCGGCCAACGGAATCGCCAAAGGCTCCGCGGCGGGGAAGCGGGCCGTCGAACTGCTCGAAGAAGCCGGTATGCCGGATGCCGCGCGCCGGGTGAACCAGTACCCGCACGAGTTCTCCGGCGGGATGCGGCAGCGGGCACTGATCGCGATCGGATTGTCGTGCCGTCCGAAGCTGTTGATCGCCGACGAGCCGACTTCCGCGCTGGACGTCACCGTGCAGCACCAGATTCTCGACCATCTCGATTCGCTGACCAGCGAATTGGGCACCGCCGTCCTGCTCATCACGCACGATCTCGGGCTGGCCGCCGAGCGGGCCGAGCACCTGGTGGTGATGTATCGCGGGCGGGTGGTGGAATCCGGTCCCGCCCTGCGTATCCTGCGCGAACCCCAGCACGCCTACACCAAGAAGCTGGTGAACTCCGCGCCCTCGCTCGCTTCGCAGCGGCTCTCGGCGGTGCGCGAGCGGATCGAGATCCGCGAGCAGGCGGTGCAGGTGGCCGAACAGGGCGCCGCGGCCGCGACGGCCGATGTCGTTGTCGCCGAGCGCCTCACGAAGGTGTTCCCGATCCGCGGTGGGGCGCCGTGGAAGTCTTCGGAGTTCCGCGCCGTCGACGACGTGTCCTTCCGGCTGCGCCGCGGGACCACCACGGCCATCGTCGGCGAATCCGGTTCGGGCAAGTCGACCGTCGCGCAGATGGTGCTCGGCCTGCTCGCGCCCACCTCCGGCACGGTGACCTTCGACGGACGCGACGTCGCGAAGCTGGATCGCAAGAGCGCCTTCGCCTTTCGCCGACGGGTGCAGGCGATCTTCCAGGACCCGTACGGCTCGCTCGACCCGATGTACTCGATCTACCGCACGATCGAGGAGCCGCTGCGCACGCACAAGATCGGTACTTCGAAAGAGCGCGCCGCGACGGTGCGGGACCTGCTGGACAAGGTGTCGCTGCCTGCCTCGGTGCAGCGGCGCTATCCGAACGAGCTGTCCGGCGGTCAGCGTCAGCGGGTCGCGATCGCGCGGGCGCTCGCGTTGTCGCCCGAAGTGGTGATCTGCGACGAGGCCGTGTCGGCGCTGGACGTGCTCGTGCAGGCGCAGATCCTGAGTCTGCTCAACGACCTGCAGGCCGAGCTGGGCCTGTCGTACCTGTTCATCTCGCACGACTTGGCCGTGGTGCGCCAGATCGCCGACGACGTGCTGGTCATGCAGCAGGGCCGAGTCGTCGAGGCGGCGGCCGCCGAGGAGGTCTTCGACCATCCGCGCGAGGACTACACGCGCAGGCTGCTCGACGCGATCCCCGGGCGGGATCTGCTCGCGGGGTGAGGCGGGCGCGCAAGTAGCCTCGTCTTTCGTGACCGACCCGCTGCAGCCCCTCGTCGACCTGCCCGGCGTGCGCGACGCCGCCGACCGCGCCCGCGATGCCCTCGCGGCGGTGCACCGGCACAAGTCGAACCGCCGCGGTTGGGCGGTCACCGCGGCCGAGGCGGCGGTGCGCGCGGCGCGGTCCTCGGCGGCGATCGACGGCGGCAGCACCGAGCTGCCCGCGGACGGGCAGGTCGGGGATCCGATCCTGGCCGGCTCGCTGCGCGTCGGACAGGCGCTCGACGGCGACGCCCTGCGCAACCTCACGGGCACTTGGCAGCGCGCGCCACTCCAGGCGCTCGCCCGGCTGCACCTGCTCGCCGCCGCCGACCTGGTCTCCGAGGAGGAGCTGCTCGGGCGGCCGCGCACGGATCCGGGCGTCGCCGAGCGGCTCGACCTGCTCGCGCAGACGGTGTTGGCCACGAAAGCGCCCGCGCCCGTCGTCGCGGCGGTGGTGCACGGCGAGTTGCTCGCGCTGCGGCCGTTCGGCACGGCCGACGGGATCGTCGCGCGCGCGGCCTCGCGGTTGGTGTCGGTGGCAAGGGGGCTCGACCCGCACAGCCTGGGTGTGCCGGAGGTGTTCTGGTTGCGGCGCAAGCAGGCGTACGACGCCGCCGCCGCGGAATTCGGGACCGGTCGGCCGGACGCGGTCGGCGGATGGGTGATCTTCTGCTGCGGTGCGCTGGAGGACGGCGCCAGGGAGGCGACGTCGATCGCGGACGCGGCGGCGGGGTAACGGCTCGGCTTCGGTGCCGCGTGCGCTGGTCGATGCCGCGTGCGCGGGATTCGATGCCGCTGCGCTGAGGCGTCCGCGCGTGCGGGTGCGGAACCCCCGCACATCAAAGCGGGCGGCGTTGTCGTTGACGACCTCACCGCCCGCTAGCACGGACTACCGGGTTACCAAGCGTGCTAGGTGGGTTGTGTTCTGCGGCCTCGGCGACTATTCGGACTCCGCCGGTTCATCCCCGCAACCTGTGCGAGGCCTTCGCCGTCGACAATCCGAATCTCGCAGGCCCACAACGCTTCTGCCCTTGTCGCGGCGTGCTCCGCGTGGGTGCCTGGTGTCCGTGCTGGGAAGGGTGGGATGGGAGACTGAACCTTCTCTTCCGGCTCCGCCTTGGCCTTCCGTCCTTCCGTGCCTCCTTTCTACCACTGTGAGTGGGCTCACTCAAGGGTTGAGAAAGCAATGAATTATTGGCGTGTCTGTCGGCGTTTCGTGATTAAATGCCTGGTCGCGGGCACCCCTCGTATCGGGTCGGCAGACCCCTTCGGCAAGCCTTCCGCTGCCCCGTCGAACAGCGCGGCGGAGGGCGTTCGGACCCCGCAGTCAATGATCAGCGTCGGGCCGTCGGCGATCAGCGGCGGCGGCGCAGCAGGCGGTAACTGATCGCTCCGGCCAGCACCGCGCTGAGCCCGACGGCCGCTGTCGCGGCAAGGGTGGTGGACGACGGCGACTGAAACCGCGCCCACAGCGAGACCGGGTTGGAGAAGGTGAGGATCGGCCAGCCGCGCGTGACCGCCTCGCGGCGCAGATTGCGATCCGGGTTCACCGCCGTCGGATGTCCGACGGCGCTCAGCATCGGCAGATCGGTCACCGAATCGGAGTAGGCGTAACAGCGCGAGAGGTCGTAACCCTCTGTGGCGGCGAGCTTTTCGATGGCCTCGACCTTGCCCTCGCCGTAGCAGTAGAACTCGACCTCGCCGGTGTACTTGCCGTCCGCGACGACCATCCTGGTGGCCGCGGTGCGCGAGGCGCCGAGCACCTCCGCGATGGGCCCGACCATCTCCTCGCCGGAGGCCGAGACGATCACCACGTCGTGGCCCCGAATCTTGTGGTCCGCGATGAGATCGGCGGCCTCGGCGTAGATCAGCGGGTCGACCAGTTCGTGAAGCGTCTCGGCGACAATGGATTTCACCTGTTCGACGTCCCAGCCCGCGCACATCTTCGTCAGATGTTCGCGCATACGCTCCATTTGGTCGTGGTCGGCGCCGGACAGCAGGAACAAGAAGTGCGCGTAGCTGCTTTCCAGCACCGCTCTGCGGTTCAGCAGGCCCTGGGCGAAGAACGGCTTGCTGAACACGAAGGTGCTCGATTTGGCGATCACCGTCTTGTCCAGATCGAAGAACGCGGCGACGCGCCCGCGTCCGATCGGGGTGCTGTTCACCGTCGTCGCGGCGCCCGCCTGGTGGTCAGGAACGGTTGTCTGGTCGCCCTCGGCCGTCACCCGTTCAGAATATGCACGCGATGCAAATCGCGGTGGCCGGGTGGGGTCTCCGGAGGCGGCCACGAGTTTGCCCGGGAGACGCCGGAGCCGCGGTGACGGCAAAGTTCTTCGTAGACAGACTTGCGTGACGGCCGGGGATTGGGTGTAGTATTGCTGGCACCTGGACATGGTCCAGGCGCGTTCAGCCCGACCCCCCGGGGCTGAACCCGACGGCCCCAGCCTCCTCCCCCCCCGGCTGGGGCCGTCCTCTATTTCGGGGACGGATTCCCCTCTTCGCTGGCTCGGCGGTTGTCCACAGCGGCGGAGTTATCCACATTCGGCATCTCGGGTCTTCTGGTGTGTCGCCAATTGCACCACGCTGACCTGCATGGATACCGACGCCGCGCAGACCGCCTGCATATCGCCCGCGCTCGTGCTCATCCGGGATGTCCGGTTACGCGACGAGGTCCGCCGGGTGGCGGCGGCAGCGGAACGCCAGCTGGACGAGCGTGAGCCGCCGGTGGGCAGGCATGTCTGGTCCGGAACGCCCCTGGTGATCCTCGACACAGTGGGTGCGCGCTCGTGCGCGGCGGCCGGTTGCGCCCGGCGGGTGGGCGTCGTTCTGGTGACCGAAGGGGAGCCCGAACTGTCCGATTGGCAGGCCGCGGCGGCGATCGGAGCCGAGCGCGTCATCGCCCTGCCCGCGTCCGCCGAGGGACTTGTCGAGAAGTTTGCTGAGCACGGCGAGCGGCGCGCTTCCGACGGCATCGCGGTGGCGTTTGCGAGCGGATCCGGCGGCGCGGGCGCCTCGGTTCTCGCCGCAGCGACCGCCCTGCGAGCCGCCGCCGAAGGGTTCCGGCACGACGTGGTGCTCGTCGACGGGGCGCCCTTCGGCGGCGGTCTCGACCTGCTGTTGGGCATAGAGACAGGTATGGGTCCCCGCTGGCCGGACTTGGTCGTCGAAGACGGCAGGGTCGCGGCCTCGGCACTGCACAACGCACTGCCGAGGGCGGCGCCGGGGCTCAGCGTGTTGTCCTGCGGCCGCGGCGGTGCCGGTAGATTGCCGAGCCGCATCGGCGCCGGTGCGGTGCGCGCGGTGATCGAAGCAGGCCGTGCCGCAGGCGATCTCGTGATTTGCGACATTTCCGGCGAGCGCGGCGCGCACGCGGAGCAGATGCTCGACCGCGCGGATCTGGTGGTGTTGGTCGTGCAGGCGACACTGCGGGCGGTGGCGGCCGCGGAGTCCGTCGCGGCGTACATCGGACGGCGAAATCCCAACCAGGGATTGGTGGTTCGAGGCCCAGCGCCGGGCGGTCTGCGCGGGGCAGAGGTGGCCGAGGTGCTCGATCTGCCCCTGCTCGCGGCCGTGCGCGCCCAAGGGGGTCTTGCGGGCCGATTGGAACGTGGCGGTCTCCCCACGCCGCGGCGCGGACCGCTCAAGGACGCTGCCGACGCCGTGCTGGCCGTGCTCGGTACGCCGACGGTGCGGAGCGGACGGTGAGCGCGCTCGTCACGGCCGAGCTGCTGGATCGCGTGCGAGAACGGCTGGCGGGTGCGCCCGGCGCGCCGGAACCGGCGGCCGTGGCGGCGGCCATTCGAGCCGAAGCGGGCGGCGTGCTCGGCGACACCGACCTGCTGCGGGCGTTGCGGCTGTTGCAGACCGAGATGACGGGCGCGGGAGTGCTGGAACCCCTGCTGCACGACCCGCGGGTGGCGGACGTGCTGGTGACAGCGCCCGACGCGGTCTGGATCGACCGGGGGTACGGGTTGGAGAAGACCTCGATCACGTTCCAGGACGAGGCGGCGGTACGCCGGCTGGCCCAGCGATTGGCGCTCGCGGTGGGCCGCAGACTCGACGACGCGCAGCCATGGGTGGACGGCAGGTTGACCGGAAGCGAAGCGGCGCTCGGTGATTCGTTCGGCGTCCGCCTGCACGCGGTACTCGCGCCGATCGCGCACGGCGGTACCTGCCTCTCGCTGCGGGTGCTGCGGCCCGCCACGCAGGGGTTGGACGCGCTCGCCGCGTCCGGCGCCGTGCCGCCGACGGCGAAAACGCTGCTGGAGCGGATCATCCGGGCCCGGCTCGCGTTTCTGGTGGTCGGCGGCACCGGCGCGGGAAAGACGACACTGTTGTCCGGCCTGCTCGCCAAGGTCGATGCCCGGGAACGGATCGTGTGCGTCGAAGACGCGGCCGAACTCGCGCCGCCGCATCCGCACGTGGTGCGCCTCGTCGCGCGCACGGCCAACGTCGAGGGCGTCGGCGCGGTGACGGTCCGGGACCTGGTGCGGCAGGCGCTGCGCATGCGACCGGACCGGATCGTCGTCGGCGAGGTACGCGGAGCCGAAGTGGTCGACCTGCTGACCGCGTTGAACACCGGCCACGACGGCGGCGCCGGCACCGTCCACGCGAACTCCCCGCGCGAAGTACCCGCCCGCCTGGAAGCCCTGGCGGCGCTCGGCGGCATGGGCAGCGCCGCACTGCACAGCCAGCTCGCCGCCGCGGTCCAGGTGGTGCTGCACGTGGAGCGCCGGGCGGACGGTTCGCGTGGACTGCGAGAGGTCGGTGTGCTCGATCGTGCGGAGAGCGGGAAGGTGCGGATCATCGCGGCTTGGCGGGCAGACGGTGGAGCGGTGCCGGGGGCGGGAGCGTTGGAAAGTCTTCTGGCGGAACGGGTCGGGCGATGAACAGACCGATGTCGTGGGTGGGCGAGCGGCTTGCGCAACAGGGGTGCGCGGACCCGGCGGCAGTGCTGGCCGGGGCCGCCCGGGCGGACCTCCTGATGGGATGGAGTCGGCGATGACAGCGGCGATGTTGTGCCTGGCGCTCGCGGCTCTGCTCTTGCCCAATGCGGGTGCGAGACGACGGTTTCGCGGACTGTTCTCGTTGGAGGGCGCGCGAATTTTGAACTACAGCAAGGTTGTTCGGGTCTCGGTGATTCTGGGTGTGGTATCCACCGCGCTGCTGGGCGTCGGGACCTTCCTCGCCGCCGCGCTGCTGGCGGCCACCGTGGGGCTGCGTAGGCGGCGGGCTCGCGGCGACCGTCACCGTGCGGAGGAGTGTGCCCACCTTCTCGACGCGCTCGGGGCGGTCATCGGCGAGCTGCGAGTCGGCGCGCACCCGAGCACGGCCGCGGACGTCGCCGCTCAGGAATCGCGCGGCGCGGCGGCCCACGCCTTCGCGGTCAGCGCCGCCCGCAGCAAGCTGGGTGGTTCCGGCGCCGACGGCCTGCGCGACTCGGGTGCCGTCGTCGAAGCCGAACTCGCTCGCATCGCCGACGCATGGCGGATCGCCGAAGACCACGGTCTGGCGCTCGCCGAGCTTCTGACGGCCGCCCGCGCAGACCTGCGGGGACGCATCCGTTTTCGTGCCCGCGCGACCGCCGCTCTCGCGGGTGCTCGCGCCACGGCCACGGTTCTGTCCACGCTCCCGCTGCTCGGATTGGCCTTGGGGCAGCTCATGGGCGCCGATCCACTGCGGGTCCTCTTCGCCTCCTCGGCGGGAGGCCTGTTGCTTCCACTCGGCGTGGGCCTGGCCTGTGCGGGACTGCTGTGGAGCGATGCGATCACGCGAAAGGTGCTGGTGTGAAAGGGCGCGGTGTTCCTCGGAGCCGCCGGGGCGGTTTTCCATCGGCGACGTCGCCAGTGGTCCCGTCGCCGGTACTGGCGCGGATGTGTGCCCTCGCCACAACGAGAACCGCCTTCTGCGGACGATCGAGCCGCCGTTGCCTGGGCGAAGTCGGGGCCGGTCCGCAGTGGTTGTCCGGAACCGCGAGCGGTCGTCCGGTGCTCGCGAATTCATTGCTGCGGAAGGGGATTCGGCATGACGATCGAGACGGGCGTCGCGACTCTGGCGCTGGCCGGAGCCTTCGCGCTGTGGCCGGGGCGCGTCGGTCCCAATCGGCGACTGCGGCTGCTGGCGCCGGTCGCAGGCGCGACGAATACGAAACCGGAGAAGCTGAGCGCGGGCGACCCGCTCGATATCGCCTCGGTGTTCGATCTGCTTGCCGCATGTCTGCGCGCGGGTCTGCCGATGGCGGGTGCGGCGCGAGCTGTGGCGAGTGGAGCGCCGTGGTCGGTCGGTGCGGCGCTGTGCACCGCCGCGGACCTGCTGGCGCTCGGATCGGAGCCGAGCGCCGCGTGGGAGCGCGCGGCGCGGGAAGCGGCGGGGCGGCCGGGCTCGGCCGAGATCGATTCGCTGGCCCGGATGGCACGACGTTCGGCGCGCTCTGGCGCGTCGCTGGCGGTGGCCGTGGGAGAACTCGCCGATCAGCACCGCGGCGCGGTCGAGGATGTGGCGGCGGCCCGAGCGGAACGCGCCGGCGTGCTGATCGGCGGTCCGCTCGGCCTGTGCTTCCTGCCCGCGTTCCTCTGCCTGGGCATCGTGCCCGTGGTGATCGGCCTGGCGGGGCGGGTCTTGGATGGCGGTCTCCTATGAATGGGCACCGCCTCGCCGATGGCGCACGGCCGCAGCAGTCTTACCCGCGCGGAGGGGCCGCGCGGGCCGAAGGGAAAGGGGAAGCCGGTGCGAATCGACAAACCGACGGCTCGCGCGCCGCGACGAGTCGGCGGCCCGCTGCTGGCCGAATGGTGCGCTCGCGCCCACACGGCCGCACGGGATTCGACGGCCGAAGTGGTCCGCGCGCTGCGTGGTTCCGCGACGGACATGGCGAGATCGCCGGGAAGTTCGATCCGGCGGGCCGCCCGCATGGCGGGTGTTCGCTTGGCTCGGAGGCGTGTGAAGTCGCGAAGGAGAGCGGCGCACCGCGCGGATCCAACGAGTCGGCACATGGTGCCTGCGAATGCCGCGGTCGCCGTGCGGCATCGGGATGCCGCATCGACGAGAGCCGAAGTAGATATGGCGGATTCGAGGTTTCCCTCCCGGCAGTTGCGTGCTCGCGCACGAGAAGCGATCGCGCGACTCCAGCTCCGCACGGTACGGGCAGCCGCTGCCGACGACGGCATGAGCACAGCGGAATACGCCATCGGCACGATCGCCGCGGCAGCGTTCGGCGCGGTGCTCTACGGGGTAGTGACCGGAGATTCGATCGTCGACGCGTTGACAAGGATCATCGACCGCGCCTTGAACACCACGGTGTAACGGCGGGCGCCGCGCGGCCCTCCCCTGTGATGGCGAGTGCTGCGCGGCGCTTCACCGTCGCGCCCGGTGTCCTGCGGCGTTCGACCGTGGTGGATGCAGTACGGCGCTTCACAGCCGCAGTGCGGCGCTCCACCGTGATGGCGGATGCCGCAGGTTCCCCTATGGCGGTGGCTGCTGCGGGGCGCACCACTGTCGCGGCGGGCGTTGGGCGGCGCCTTGGATCTACGCGGATCGCGGGCGATCGCGGTGCTGTCACGGTGGAGGCGGCGATCGCGCTCGGATCTCTCGTTGTCGCGGTGATGGCCTGCCTCGGAGCACTGCTCGCGGCGTCGACACAGGTCCGCTGTGTCGACGCCGCCCGCGAGGCGGCACGACTGGCGGCGCGTGGCGACGGGCCCAATGCCGTCATCACCGCCAGGCAGGTCGCCCCACCGAACGCAACCATTTCGCTCCGTACGGAAGGCGCCCACGTCGTCGCGGTCGTCTCCGCACGAACGCCCCTCGTTCCCCTCGAGCTACGCGCGGAGGCTGTGGCGGCTTTGGAACCGGAGGTGACGCGGTGAACGGGAGATCCGGATCGCCCATGCTCAGATGCGGTGGCACCAGCAGCCCGGCATGGCGAGGGGAGACAGGCGGGGCGACGGTGTTCGCGTGTGTGGCGTTGGTGGGGTTGATCGCGGCGGCGTTGTCGATCGGGCAGGTGGGAGCGGTGGTGGTGGCGCGGCATCGGGCGCAGGCGGGGGCGGATCTGGCCGCGCTGGCGGCGGCCGGGGCTTTGGACGGAGGAGTCGAAGCGGGGTGCGCGGCGGGCGAGAAGGTGGCGCGACGGATGGGCGCGCGGATTAGTGAGTGCCGGGTCGACGGATGGGATGCCACGGTGTCGGTGGCGCGAAATGTACCAATGGGTCTGTTCGGTGCGCGGACAGTGCACGCGATCGCCCGGGCGGGGCCGGTCGAAGAAGAAGAGTGACCGGTACGTACTAACACTCTCCGGTGTTTGTTGTGATGTCGAACAGACAATAGGATTATTCGAATAATTACGATGCGATATCTATTTTCCGCGCCGGGCGGAATATGTTGGCTATGAATCCGCACGTCGAGTGTCCAAGGCCACGGCAATAGCCCAGTTAACCTGAATCTAATCCTTTTTATTCGGCCAGGCGGCATCGCCGCGCCTGGTAGGGCGGAAGAGGGCTGGTGGAGGCAGCCGACTCCCGGAAACCACCCCCTAGATGGCGGTCCGGTCACGCTCGTGGGACGCAGCTGTCACGAACCGAGATCCGCGCTGTGACCTGGGCGAATAGAACCGTCGGGTCGGTCGTTCAACTCCGCGATGACGGCGGTCAACAGGCGCGCGGCGGCCCCCTTGTCGAGCGGGTGGTTGCCGTTGCCGCACTTGGGCGACTGCACGCACGACGGGCAGCCCTCCGCGCACGCGCAGGACTCGATGGCCGACAGCGTCGCCGAGAGCCAGCGGTGCAGCTGGGCGAACCCGCGCTCGGCGAAGCCCGCCCCACCGGGCTGGCCGTCGTAGACGAAGACGGTGGGCAGGCCGGTGTCCGGGTGCTCCGCCGTCGAGACTCCGCCGATGTCCCATCGGTCGCAGGTCGCGACAAGGGGCAGCAGGCCGATCGCGGCGTGCTCGGCGGCGTGCAGTGCGCCGGGCACCTGCCGCGGGTCGATTCCGGCGGCGACCAGGAGCGCGGGTGTGACGGTGTAGAGAACGGCGCGGGTCGGCAGGGATTGCGGCGGCAGATCCAGTTCGACCAGGTCGAGGACCTCGCCGGTGGGCAGGGTGCGCAGGTAGCCGATCACCTGGCTGGTTACGGTGACCTGCGCCAAGGCGCTGGTCACGGCCCCGTGTCGGTGCTGCTCGGTGAACGCGTCGACGGCGATATTGGTGACCTGCCGCGCGCTGGTCGTCCACCCGGGTTCGGCCGCGTGCACGAACGCTACGCCGCCCTCCATGTCGAGCTCGTCCACCACATAGGTCTCGCCTTGGTGCAGGTGGACGGCGCCTTGGTGCAGCGTCGCCGGGGCGCGCCCGGCATCGGCGGTGCCGAGCAGCCTGCCGGTCTCGCCGTCCACGATGGCCACCGGCGCGCCGATGCCGCCGCGGACGTCGACGTTGTCGTGCGGATGCGCGTCCGCGGTGACGTACCAGCGGGCGGCGCCGTCCTGACCTGCGTCGCGCCGCCGGATGAGACGTTCGGCGGCGAGGTCGGCGAGGACTTCACCGGCGCCGAGTTCCTCGACTTCGGCATCGGTGAGCGGCAGCTCGAGCGCCGCGCACAGCAGCTGCGGGCCCAATACATAGGGATTGCGCGGGTCGGTGATGGTGGCCTCGACCGGCTTGTCCAGCAGCGCCTCGGGATGGTGGACGAGGTAGGTGTCGAGCGGGTCGTCCCTGGCCACCAGCACGACCAGCGAACCCTGGGAACGCCGGCCCGCCCGGCCCGCCTGCTGCCAGAAGGAGGCGACCGTGCCGGGAAAACCCGAGATCACCACCGCGTCCAGGCCCGCTATGTCCACGCCGAGTTCCAGTGCGTTGGTGCTGGCCGCGCCGAGCAGGGAACCGTCGGAGAGTGCGGTCTCCAGGTCGCGCCGATCTTCGGCGAGGTATCCGGCGCGGTAGGCGGCGATCCGCTCGGCGAGGGCCGGATCCACCTCCGTGAGCAGCCGCCGCGCTTCCATCGCGGTGAGTTCGGCGCCGCGTCTGGACCGGACGAAGGTCAGCGTTCGCGCGCCCTCGATGACCAGATCGGCCATGATCCGTGCCGCCTCCGACGTCGCCGAGCGGCGGACCGGCGCACCGTTTTCGCCGGTCAGCGTCGTGAGCAGGGGCGGCTCCCACAGCGCGACGGTGCGCGCGCCCTGCGGCGAGCCGTCCTCGGTCACGGCGACGCAGGGCGCGCCGATCAGGCGGGACGCCGCGGCCGCTGGCTCGGCGGTGGTCGCCGAGCACAGGATGAAGACCGGATCGGCGCCGTAGCGGGCCGCGATCCGCCGCAGCCTGCGCAGGACCAGCGCGACGTGCGAGCCGAAGACGCCCCGATACGCATGGCATTCGTCGACGACCACATACCGCAGCCTGCGGAAAACCCGGGCCCAGCGCTGGTGTGACCGCAGCATGCCGACGTGCAGCATGTCCGGATTGGTGAAGATCCACCGTGCGTTCGCGCGGACCCACTGCCGGATCTCGGCGGGTGTGTCGCCGTCGTAAGTCGCCGGATGCACATCCCGCAGCGGGCCCTCGTGGGTCAGCGCGCCGACCGCGCGCAGCTGGTCGGCGCCGAGCGCCTTGGTCGGCGAGATATATAGGGCGGTGGCCTTCGGGTCGTCCAATAGAGCCGTCAACACCGGCAATTGATAGCCGAGGGATTTACCGGACGCGGTCCCCGTGCTGACCACGACGTGCCGTCCAGCGGCAGCCAACTCCGCGGTCCTGGTCTGATGCGTCCATGGGGCGTCGATTCCGCAGGCGCGGAGGGCTTCGATCACGTCCGGAGCGGCCCAATCCGGCCATTCGGTGCAGCCAGCATCCCGCGCCGGTAGCTCCACGACGTGGGTCAACCGGGGATCGCCGTCGAGGCCGCCGCTTTGGACACGATTCAGCAACGATCGCCCGTAGCCGGGGCTGCTGTCGCGCTCGGTCCGCGCCGCCTGATGGGTCGGATTCACGATGCCGGGGCTCCGACACGCGAGGAAAGTGTGAAACGTGTGCGAGTGGGAAGCTCCACCAGCCATTTCGATACCAAATAGCGACCTGGATCACATCTGGTTTGCCAGATGCTGTCCCGGTTATCCAGGGGCAAACGAACCTGAAGTACGGATTCGAGCATTGTGTCCCTCACCTGCACATTCGCAAGATCAACTTTTTTGCAAATTGTCGGTAACTCGACTGTTGAATTGCTCGAAGACATGGTTCACTAGTTCCTGGTCGCAAGCTTCTGTGTTCGAGGGACGGATCCAAAGTCCAAACCGTCAGCAGGATCGATGTTGCGAACGGTGTGCTTGGTGCTTTCCTGCAGGGGGAACCAAGAGTACAGCGGTCGGAACGGACCCGGTGGACGAACCCAGTTGTCCGCCGTTCCGGTAAGAAAAGAGAAGGAACAGAATGGCACAGGGAACTGTGAAGTGGTTCAACGCGGAGAAGGGGTTCGGCTTCATCGCGCCCGAGGACGGCTCCGCTGACGTCTTCGTCCACTACTCCGAGATCCAGGGGTCGGGCTTCCGGACCCTCGAGGAGAACCAGAAGGTCGAGTTCGAGGTTGGCCAGGGGACCAAGGGCCCCCAGGCCACCGGAGTCCGCGCGCTCAGCTGAGCGACGCTCAATCCACAGCTCGTCCCCCACCACCGGTGAGCCGGAGGTGGGGGACGAGCTATATCCGGGGTAGGTCGGAAAAGGGCACCGGCGGTCCGTGAAAAATATGAACTAAATGCGCGGCTGCCGACCGGCGTCGACTCCGCGGGCCGCGTTGCTCGAAGGATGCCGGTTCGCGAGCTTCGTATCGGTCGCCGGAGTGGGCGCGCATTGCGGTGCGAGGGTCGTTTCAGATGGAAAAACCGCAGCGTGCGGCACTTAACGCCAAGCCGCGTGCTCGGTCCGATCGCTGCCCGAACATCCGACCCAGCCACGACACCGCGACCGGTACTGGCACGCGGCGCATACGCTCGCCCGTCGCACAGCTGTGAAATCTGGCCCGCGCGCGTCGGAGGCCGAGCCACGGGTTACGCGCCCAGCCATCAGCAGCGGCAGAACGGCGCGATCCGGTCCGCGCCCGCGAACAGCGCGCAGGCGGTCCTCGTGGACGTAGGCCGAACTCCGGGAACCTCGGCGGTGAGCAGGCCGAGATCCCGGTTCATCCAGCTCGAGAACCTGCCCGGTGGCGAAGCACCTTGTCATTCAGCGCGATTGGCACACGCGCACACATCCAACTTGCCCCCGCACTCCGTATATATCGGCGACGACCCCAATACTCCACCACCCCACCAACCAGCCCAGGGCGAGCCTTACGAGCCCGTTCGCGGCCGTCTCGCTTCCGGACGGTCGAAGCGCACGCGACGCAGTCGCGAGTCTCTACCACTCGGAAGCGAGACATAAGTGGCCGCGAACACGCGCGCACCAGCGCGCCGAACAACAGGGCATACTGATCGGCAGCGATCACGTACGCTCAGTGGTTCGGGTCGCAAGCACTCGACCACAACCAGCGTCAAGGTATAAACGTGACTGGTAGCGATGTCAGCGTCGCCGCCGCTTGCCCCAAACCGCGCACGAACGCGCACCAGCGCGCCGCGCGGGTCGAGAAGGAAAGGTGTATTCGCCGGTGGCAACACGAGACCGCGGTGCAGCCGACCAGGGCCGTCCCCTGCGTCGTCTCGTGATCGTCGAGTCCCCTACCAAGGCCCGCAAGATCGCGCCCTACCTGGGCCGCAACTACACGGTCGAGGCCTCGGTCGGCCACATTCGGGACCTGCCGCGCGGAGCGGCGGACGTGCCCGCCAAGTACAAGGGGCAGCCGTGGGCGCGCCTCGGTGTGGACGTGGACAACGATTTCGAGCCCATCTATGTGGTGAGCCCGGATAAGAAGGCCAAGGTCACCGAGCTCAAGAGCCTGTTGAAGGACGCCGACGAGCTGTACCTGGCCACCGACCCCGACCGCGAGGGCGAGGCCATCGCCTGGCATCTGCTGGAGACGCTGAAGCCGAAGGTGCCGGTGCGCCGGATGGTGTTCCACGAGATCACCGAACCCGCCATCCAGGCCGCGGCGGCGGACACCCGCGAGCTGGATCCGGATCTGGTCGACGCGCAGGAGACCCGGCGCATCCTGGACCGGTTGTACGGCTACGAGGTCAGCCCGGTCCTGTGGAAGAAGGTCATGCCGCGGTTGTCGGCTGGCCGGGTGCAGTCCGTGGCGACCCGCGTGATCGTCCAGCGCGAGCGGGAGCGGATGCAGTTCCGTTCCGCGGAGTACTGGGATATCGCGGCCAAGCTGGACGCCGGTTCCGGCGAGGCGGTCGACGCCTCGAATCCGCGGACCTTCGGCGCGCGACTGGTGAACGTCGACGGCGCGCGGGTCGCGACCGGTCGAGATTTCGGTTCCGACGGGCAGCTCAAGTCGACCAACGGCGTGATCGTCCTGGACGAGGGCTACGCCCGACGGCTGGCCGAGGCGCTCGACGGCGCGGATCTGGTGGTCTCCTCGGCGGAGGCCAAGCCGTACAGCCGCAAGCCGTACGCGCCGTTCATGACGTCGACGCTCCAGCAGGAGGCGGGCCGCAAGCTGCGTTTCACCTCCGAGCGGACCATGCGGGTGGCGCAGCGGCTCTACGAAAACGGCTACATCACTTACATGCGTACCGACTCGACCACGCTGTCGGAGTCGGCGATCGCCGCGGCCCGCTCGCAGGCGACCCAGCTCTACGGCGCGGAGTATGTGCACCCGACGCCGCGCCAGTACACCCGCAAGGTGAAGAACGCGCAGGAGGCGCACGAGGCGATCCGCCCCGCCGGCGACACCTTCGCGACGCCGGGCCAGCTGCACGCGCGGCTCGACAACGACGAGTTCCGCCTGTACGAGCTGATCTGGCAGCGCACCGTCGCCTCGCAGATGGCCGACGCGCGCGGAACCACGCTGACGCTGCGCATCACCGGTGTCGCCGGTACCGGTGAGGAGTGCGTGTTCTCCGCTTCGGGTCGCACGATCACCTTCCCCGGCTTCCTCAAGGCGTACGTGGAAAGCGTGGACGAGGAGGCGGGCGGCCAGTCCGACGACGCCGAATCCCGGCTTCCCGCACTGGAAGAGGGCCAGGGCGTCACCGCGGTCGAGCTGAATCCCGATGGGCACAGCACGAATCCGCCCGCGCGCTACACCGAAGCCTCGCTGATCAAGACGCTCGAAGAGCTCGGCATCGGCCGTCCTTCGACGTATTCCTCGATCATCAAGACGATCCTGGACCGCGGATACGTGTACAAGCGCGGCAGCGCGCTGGTGCCGTCGTGGGTGGCGTTCGCGGTGGTCGGTCTGTTGGAGGCCTACTTCGGCAGGTTGGTGGACTTCGACTTCACCGCGGCCATGGAGGACGATCTCGACGCCATCGCAGGCGGGCGTGAGCAGCGCGGAAACTGGTTGTCCAGCTTCTACTTCGGCGGCGATCACGGCGTCGAGGGTTCGGTCGCGCGCTCCGGCGGGTTGAAGAAGATGGTCGGCGAGCAGCTCGACGACATCGACGCCCGCGAGGTCAACTCGATCAAGCTCTTCACCGACGACGAGGGCCGCGACGTGGTGGTCCGGGTCGGCCGGTTCGGGCCGTACCTGGAGCGCATGGTCGTCAATCCCGATGACCCCGAGGGTGATCCGATCTCGCAGCGGGCCAACCTGCCCGACGATCTGCCGCCCGACGAGCTGACGGCCGAGGCCGCCGAGAAGCTGTTCGCGACACCGCAGGAAGGGCGCAGTCTCGGCGTCGATCCGGAGACCGGGAACGAAATCGTCGCCAAGGAAGGACGTTTCGGCCCGTACGTCACCGAGATCCTGCCCGAGCCCGCCGCCGAGGAGACACCCGCGAAGAAGACCGCCAAGAAGGCGGCAGCGCCCAAGCCGCGCACCGGTTCGCTGTTCAAGTCCATGGATCTCGCCACGATCACCCTCGACGACGCGCTGAAGCTGCTGTCGCTGCCGCGGGTGGTCGGCGCGGACCCGGCCTCCGGCGAAGAGATCACGGCGCAGAACGGCCGCTACGGCCCGTACTTGAAGAAGGGCACCGACTCGCGGTCGCTGGCGTCGGAGGATCAGATCTTCACCGTCTCGCTGGACGAGGCGTTGAAGATCTACGCCGAGCCGAAGCGCCGCGGCAGGCAGGCCGCGAGCGCGGCGCCACTGCGTGAACTCGGTAACGACGCGGCGACCGGCAAACCGATGGTCATCAAGGACGGCCGCTTCGGTCCGTACGTCACCGACGGTGAGACCAACGCCAGTCTGCGCAAGGGCGACGAGGTCGAGTCCATCACCGACGAGCGCGCCTCTGAGCTGCTCGCCGACCGGCGCGCACGCGGGCCGGTGAAGAAGGCGGCCAAGAAGACCGCGGCCAAGAAGACGACGGCCGCGAAGAAGACCGCCGCCAAAAAGACGGCCACGGCGAAGAAGACCGCCGCCAAGAAGACGACGACCACCGCGAAGAAGGCCCCGGCCAAGAAGGCGGCCGCCGAGAAGTCCTGAGCGCCCGCCAACGGACTGGAGCTGTGGTCCGCGCTGTGCGACCGGGTTCGGGAGGACTGATCGTCTCGAGCCCGCACACGTGGCGTGGTACTGAATTGGTGCTATGTCGAACCTGAATCTGCGATTGCCCGAGGATCTGCACGCCGCGGCGTCGGCCGCGGCGGACGCCGCGCACGTGTCGCTGAATACCGCCATCTATTACCGCAGGAGGCGGAGGAATTCGCGCATCCAGGCGGGGTGGTCGGGCCAGGCGCGGCCGGTGACGATGTTGTCCTCGACGTGCGCCTCGCTGTCCACGAACTTGGCGCCCGCCGCCTCGATGTCGGGGGCGAGGGCGGGGTAGGCGCTGCACGAGCGGCCGGTGAGCACGCCCGCCGCGGCGAGGATCAGCGGGCCGTGGCAGAGGGCGGCAATGGGCTTGCGCTGCTCGGCGAAGTGCTGGACGACGCGCTGGCAGTCCGGGTTGTTGCGCAGGTACTCCGGCGCACGTCCGCCCGGAACCACGAGCGCGCCGTAGTCCTGCGGCACGACGTCGGCCAGCGCGATGTCGGCGGGCCAGCTGTGGCCGAGCTTCTCGGTGTAGGTGTCGAAGCCGTCCGCGAAGTCGTGGACGACGAATTGGAGCTTCTTGACGGTCGGCGCCGCGATGTCCACGGCGTGCCCCTCCTCGAGCAGGCGCTGGTAGGGGTAGAAGACCTCGAGGTCTTCGGCGGCGTCCCCGGCGATCAACAGGATTCTCACGATGATTCCACCTCCGCATCGAGGATCCGCCTGTGTGACGAGCCTGGTCAACGACCCGCGCGTCCACTGCCGCGTGTCGCGACGGGACAGGCCGAGAGCGGGTGGCGGGGAGAGCCTCCGGGGCCGCCCGGGCTGCGGACTTTGTCGGACGGCACCACTAGGGTGTATGCCGTGGCGGGAGTCTTCGATCGGTTGGTCGGCCAGGATGCGGTCGAGTCCGAGCTGACGGCTGCCGCGATCGCGGCCCGCGCGGGAGCGGTCGAGGGCGCGATGACGCACTCCTGGTTGTTCACCGGTCCGCCCGGATCGGGGAGATCCATTGCGGCGCTGTGCTTCGCGGCGGCATTGCAGTGCACCGATCCCGGGGTGCCCGGCTGCGGAAAGTGTCACGCCTGCACCACGACCATGGCGGGCACCCACGGCGACGTGCGGCGGGTCGTGCCCGAGGGACTGAGCATCAGCACCAAGGAGATGCGCGAGATCGTTCAGATCGCCGCGCGCCGTCCGAGCACCGGACGCTGGCAGGTGGTGGTCATCGAGGATGCCGACCGTTTGACAGAGGCGGCGGGAAACGTGCTGCTCAAGGTGGTCGAGGAGCCGCCGGACCGCACGGTGTTCCTGCTGTGCGCCCCTTCGGTGGATCCGGAGGACATCTCGATCACGCTGCGCTCGCGGTGCAGGCACGTGCACCTGGTGACCCCGTCGGTGCCGGCCATCGCCAAGGTGCTGAAGGAGCGGGACCAGCTCGACGAGAAGACCGCGAACTGGGCGGCCTCGATCAGCGGCGGCCACGTCGGGCGGGCCCGGCGGCTGGCCACCGACGAAGAGGCGAGGGCGCGCAGGCAGCGGGCGCTCGCCCTGGTGGCGGCCGTCGGACGTCCCGGCGCGGCCTACGCCGCCGCCGACGAACTGGTGAAGGCCGCCGACGACGAGGCCAAGCAGATGAGCGCGGCCCGCGACGAACGCGAACGCGAGGAGCTGGCCACCGCGCTCGGTGCGGGCGGCACCGGCAAGGGGGCGGCGAGTGCGACCCGCGGTTCCGCGGGCGTGCTCAAGGATCTCGAGCGCCGCCAGAAGTCCCGCGCCACCCGCACCGGTCGCGACGCACTGGACCGCGCGTTGATCGACGTGGCCGGTGTGTACCGCGACGCGCTCGCCGTCCGCTTCGGCGCGGCGCGCAACGGCTCGGGCGTCGCCCTCACCCACCCCGACCTGTCCGACCAGATTTACGACCTCGCCGATCGGGTGCGCCCCGAAGGCCTGCTGCGCTCCATCGAGGCCGTGCTCGACTGCCGCGAAGCCCTCGACCTCAACGTCAAACCCCGCTTCGCCCTCGCCGCCATGGTCGCGGCGATCATGGCCGCCCAATCCGCCTGACGTTCACCCTGCTGAACCACCCGTTTTCGCGATCAGGGGGCGGAGACGATAGACTCGCGTGGCCGAGAGGCACGCCGCCTTAGCTCAGTCGGTAGAGCGCTTCACTCGTAATGAAAAGGTCGGGGGTTCGATTCCCCCAGGCGGCTCGGTGCAGAAGGCCCCTGACATGCGGAAACGTATGCGGGGGCCTTTTTGCTGGTCGAACAAAGATTCGGTGTGTCACCACTATGACACCACTCGTCGTGCTCGGCACTTCTTGCGAGCCGAAGGTGTGTTCGAGTGACTGCACTCGGAATGGTCTACTCGGGCGCGTGCGGGCGAGGGCTCGGGGACGGCCTGACCGCGTACCTCGGCCATGCGTTCGGCGCGGCATCGGGCCATAGCTGATTTGGTGCGCGGATGGTCGCAGTGCTGATGACTGATCCGGCTGTTGAGCAACTGCCTGACGACTTCGGCGGGGGACATGCCCAGGTCCGTATGTGCAGCTTGCTCGGAGTCGGCGTCTCGGAAAGCCGCGATGATGCGCTTTAGCGGGTCCTGTTCCACACCGCCGTTGAACCGGCGACCCGGTTTGGTGTTGTCGCTCGTCGTCATGCGCGCATTGTAAGAATGTGGGTTTGACCGGCGGAGATGCTGCGCTCAGCGTGTCTGTGAGCGTCTGTGTATAACTCTCGCGACAGTGTGTGTCGGCGCGAACGTGCGGGCGTGCACGGACGAACCTAGACGCTCTTGCGCGTCCTCGGGATGAACGCTGTCACGTTGTCGGCGCTCGTTTGGGCTACGTCCTCGAACATGGATACGTAGACCTCCATCGTCAGCTTCATGTCGGCGTGCCCCAAGGTCTCTTGAACGGTCTTCGGATCGGAGCCCGACGCGATCATGAGCGACCCGGCGGTGTGGCGAACATCGTGCAGCCGGATCGGTGGCAGGTCGGCGGCTGCGGCAAGGCGCTTGAACAGCTTGGTGAACTGGTTCGGGTCGATGTCGCGCCCGTCCTCGCGGGTGAATATCCGATCGGTCTTGGTGTACGCCTCGCCCCACTTCAGTTGTTCGCGTTTCTGCGCAGCGCGGTACGCCTTCAGCAACGAGACGTTCTCAGTGCCGAGGGCTACGGTGCGGTCGCCAGCGTCGGACTTGGGTGTGTCCTCGATGACGCCGGACGGGCTGTGTACCAACTGGTTGTCGATCGTCACGGCCTTGTTGTCCCAGTCGACTACGGGCCAGTCCAAGGCGAGTGCTTCGCCACGACGGAGACCGCGCGTGCCCAGGATGTGCCACAGGGCGTAGAGGCGGTCACCTTCGACGGCATCGAGGAATGCGCCGAGGTGATCGGCACGCCAGACCATGACCGATGAGGGTGTGGGCGCTTCACGTCGTGCCTGCTTCGGAGTCCGGCCTTCCTCGATGAGCTTGGCAATGGCGTTGCGCCAGGTCTTTTCGCGTGCCTTGGTCCAGACGAGCGCTTTGGGTGGCTTGCCCGATGGAAGTTTGACGAGCTTCGCCACGTTCACCGTGACCAGACCCTCACGCAGGGCATCGCTGAGGCAGCTACGGAGCATTGCGCGCATTCGCTGCATGGCAGACGGGCCGGTGACGCGAGCCTTGATCTTGCCGCGCCGGATCTCTTCGTTGCGTTCCTCGATGTCTTCGAAAGCAGCGGTGAGGTGATGGACGCGAAGTTCGTCCAGCTTCACGCGACCGATGTACAGGCCCCAGCGCACGGAATACCGGGTGTAGTGGTCGTGGGTGTTGCCCTTCAGTTCGTGCGCTTTGCCCTTGAGCCATATCTCCATGTACTCCGCGACGGTGATACGGACCGAGATGTCCACACCCCGCGCGGCTTTCGCTTTCAGAGTGTCGAGGGCATCCACTGCGTCTTGCTTGGAATCGAATCCGAACTGCGTGCGCTGACGGCGCTTGCCCGTGGCGTCGGTGATTCCGATGATGTAGCCCCATGTGCCGTGCGTGGGCGACCAGCCGCCCCCGGCGCGCTTGAGTTTCGGGCAGTCCTTACCGAGCTGACGCCGCGTGCCGTCCTCATCGACGTAGGTGCATCCGCAGCGCTTGGTGATCGTTCCTTGTGCCATCGTTCGGCCTTTCTGGGTGGAGAAATGCGACGAGCCCCACGCATCGCGCAGGGCCCATCGGGGGTAGGTGGGTGTGGTCAGGCGTCGATACCGCGCTGTGCGAGCCATTGCCTGAAATAGGAAGTCTCTTGTCGGCCTCCGCGTCGGGGGCGCCTCACACAGAAAACGACGTAGTCGCCCTCGTCTGTGCCATCCTTCGGAACTTCGCAGGTCCCGTAGCCGCATTCGATCGACCACGTGTCTCCGGCGTCGGTGATGGAGTCGAACGGCTGTACCGCGTATGCGTGCTCCTCCGTACGGCTGGGCTCATACCTGACGAGGGACCGCGCGGTCGGCAACTTCTCCTCCAGCCAGGTGCGGAAAAGCTTCGCCCGGAACTCTGGCGGCAGTTCGTAGTAGTCGATGGAGGGCCGATCCCGACCCACGTGATGCAGCAGTACCGACTGAACGAGACGGTTGACGATTCGAGTGTGGACTTGGCGCGGGACGTGCGCGATGGATGTCATGGGAATGTTCTCCTGGTTAGGTGATTTCGGGGTGTCTAGGAGGCGCTGAGAGCGCCTGTCGGGATGCGGTGCGTGTGTGTTCGTGTGGTGTCGTCACTCACCGCCCTTCTGGATGTGCTCGCGGACCTCGCGTAGCAGACGCTTGGTCATGCCAGCGCGCAAGGTGCGCAACGCTTTCGGATCACTCGGGCGTGTGGACGATAGGCGTTCGTCACGCTCCTTCGTGGCGGCATGACCCCAAAGTTGTTGCGCGACATCCATAACCGTTTCGAGGTCCACACCCAACCGATCGGCGATCCTGTCGGAAACGGGGTCGTCCTCGCCTGCTTCGGAGAGATCGAATCTGACGACCGACGATCCAGCACGTTTGCCCTGAAGTAGGCCGCGCACGTCGGTAAGCGGGATCTCAGCCTCGGCGGATAGCTGAACATCCCCGGTGCCGTTGAAGAACTCAGCGAGCGATACGCGATACGCCGAGGCCATCAGCACGAGTTCATCGACGGTGACCGATGGCTTGCGCCCGCTTTCCAGAGAAGCCACCCAATCGCGGGTTATCGGCAACCCACACGCTGCAAGGCGTTGTGCGCACTCATGCTGAGTTTCACTTGAACCCACACGAAGACGTTTCAGGTTCTCACCTGCGATTCTGCCGGTTGTGGCTGCTTTCATGTGTGTAAATCTACCACATGTATGTGTGTTGTGAACTGTTATGACCGCGTGTTATCAATTTCATGCGTGTTCGATTGACACGCATGAGAGGAAGGAACCGCAGGTCATGGCAGGAAAGATGGGTCGTTCGATGACCCGAGATGAACTCATGAGACTCGCATCCGAGACGACCACCGACCTTCAGTCGGCGGGTCGCGCATGTGGGTTCTCGAAGCAGACTTGCTACAACCGCCTGCACGACGGGACATTCCCGGTGCCAGTCCACAAGTACGGGTCCGTGTATCGCGTGCCGACAGCGCCATTGCTCCGGTATCTGGGCATCGACCCGAACGAGCCTGCGCATCGTCCACACACACCGGCGTCTGAGTCGAACGGAGAACCGGGCACCTCATGTGTTGTGAAGACCAAGCGCGGCAAGGTGATTCGCCCAGACGGTCGATACCGTGACCGCGAGACAGGCCGCGTGTACGACGGGGCCGACATCATCGCGATGGCTCGCGTGCTGGGCGTCGCGTCATGAGTCCGCTCACGTCTGCGAACGTCGCCGACAACGAATCACGCGCGGTGCGGTGTGCCAGGCGCTCACGGTGTCTGCTGGGACGTGGTGCCGATGTCTAGCAACGTCGTGCTCGATTACGTGCTCGCGGTCATTGCCGTACCAGACGATCGAGCGAACGAATGGCCCTACGCCGCAGCCGTTCCCCTCGCGCTGCTCGTGTACCTGATCCATCCGTACCGGCGGGGTGCGCGATGAGACGCCGATACGCAACGCCACCGATCGAGCCCCCGGCGTCAGCGCTGGAATTCGTCGCCCGTTTCGTGTGCCCGGCGTGCGGGAGCAAGGCCGAGCTGATCGAGGGGCCGAGTAACTGGGCTGTCGAGATCGACCACACCGCCGAGTGTGCGAATCCGGCACCCGCGCCTGAGTTCGACGAGGCGGACGTGGAGGACCCACGCGACCGGATCAGGTTTCCCGAGCTGTTCGCTCCGGCACCCGTGGACCTCGATCACATCGAATGCCGACACGGGCCACTCGGGCGGGCGTACTGCGAACGCAAGCGGCGACAGGACGAGCGCGTCCGACGCGCAGAACAGGAAGCACGGAAATGACTATGACCAAGAAAGACACTGAGAACATCGACCGCGCGGCCATCGCGGATCATCTCGACCGGAACTACAAGCGCCGCACCGGGTTCGTGTGCGTCGGGAGCAAGGATCAGGCCAAAGGACAGAAGGACTTTCGGCATGAGTTCCTGATGTGGCCGAAGCAGCGTCGGGCGGTGATTGATCGTCTCGTGGACCTGAACAGTCAGAACCGTTGCGTGTGGGTGCCGACGTCCCTGTTCCACACCGACCGGCGTCGAGATGGCGAGACGGTGCCCAGCAATGTTCTCTCGTTCGAGCTGGACATCGTGACTGTGGATGCGCTGCAACTGCTCAATCACCTCGGGGCCGATCTCATCGAGTCCGGGCGGGTGGGACATCTACACGTCAATCTCTATTTCGCTGAGGACCTGAGCGGGGCCGAACTCAAGGAACGCGGGCGTCGTCTCGCTCGGGCGTGTGGAATCACCGGCCACGAATCGGGCGGCAAGTATGGTGACGGCGAATTGCTCCGACCCATCGGCACTTTCAACACCAAGGCCGAGGCTCGTACTCAGGTCATGCTGCGCAAGGCCGGTCGGTCGCGTCGTTACCCGATCAGTGTGGACCGATTCGACAGCATGGTCGGCTGGGCGCTCGATGGCGTGCCTGACGAACCCTCGCGCGGGAGACATGTCGATCCGATCACATTGGTCGCTCAGGAGGTCTCTAAGGACCGATTGCGGCGCATCGAGTTCCGCGAGATTCGATCCGCGCTGCGACAGCGTGACCCAGGTGATGGGACGGGCCGCCACAAGCTGACGAAGAAGCTCGTGCGCCTGTGCAACGAGAAGGGGCTGACGCAGGGCGAGGCGCTGTGGATTCTCGAGCAGCACGAACCGTCAGTAGCCAAGTTCGGGTTCGCCCGCCTCGCTGAGCAGGTTGTTGCGTGCTGGGACGGAGATACCCGAACGCCGGCCAAATCACGGAAGAAGGACGACGCGGCTGTCATGCCTGATGAAGACGACGAGTTGATTGTGGAGGATGCGCTGATGCCCGCGACGATTGCACGATGGCTGCTTGACGGGTGGCTTCCTATCGGAGAACTGGCGTTGGTCGCCGGGTTCGAGGACATGGGCAAGTCCACTCTCTGCATCGACTGGGCGGCCAGGACATCGAGGGGCGAACTGGCGGGCGAGTGGCTGGGGCGACCTCGCGGTGTGCTCTATATCGCCACAGAGGACTCGTGGACCTCAGCGATCATTCCTCGCCTGCAAGCCGCGGGAGCCGACCGTAGCCGAGTCTTCCGGGTTCGCCCTCCGGACAGCAAGCGGAGCTACGTCGATGCGGTGAAGTACCTCGATCAGTTGCGAAAGGTCATTAGCGCCAAGGATGTTGGGCTGATCGTCTTCGACCCCATCGCGAGTGTGCTGGGCGGGGTGAACGTAGAGAAGGAAGATCCCCTGCGGGCGGCCCTGGACCCGATCATCAACATGGCTGAGGAATGCCAGGTGGCAATCGTCGGGCTCAAGCACTTCACCAAGCTTGAATCCGCTGACCCGGCGAAGCTCATGGGCGGCAACAGGGCGTGGTCTCAGATCGCGCGAACCACGATCATGCTGGCGCTGCACCCGGATGAACCCGATCAGGTGGTCGTCGGCGTCCATAAGAGCAACCTTGCTCTGAAGCCGCAGGCCCGCTTGTTCAGCCGCGAAGGCGTGACGATCACCATTGAGGGACGCGAGAAGTCGTACCCGAGGATTGTGTGGGACGGAGAATCGCCGTACAGCCCACAGGAAGCGCTCACCGTGCGCCTGGCCAAGGAACGGGCCGCCAGCAATTCGACCAAGGCCACCACCAAGAAGGTATTGCCAGCGGCCTGGCTCGAAAGCTACCTGGAGGACGTCGGTCCCACACCCCGACCGGATGTGCTCGCCGCAGGTACCAAAGAACAGGAATTCTCGGAGCGGACGATCGACCGAGCTTGGGCAACATTGCGCGACAAGGGAATTGGTCAGGCAATGCGGACAGGCGACGGAACGATCGTCTGGGCGCTGCGTGATCTGCCCGAAGTCGTCTGACTCGCGTACGCGCACGCGCCGGTGATGCTCACAATCGGGGTTTGGCAATGGCAATTGGCAACAAGGTTCGCGCGTGAACTGTTTTAGATTGGCAATTAGAAAACAGGTATACCCCGACTGATCGCCATATTGCCAATTGCCAATCGTCATGTGAACAGTCACCGGCGCCCGCGTGCAGACTGCGCCCGCACGTAATGCGCACCGGCACACGTACGCGAGGAAGAAACGGGCCGATACGAAAACGAAAGGAAAGGTCATGGCAATAGTTCAGTTGGACCCGACGCCGATCTACAAACGGCACAACTGCACAAAGAAACACAGGACTACGCGGACGTTTATGAAGTGCGCCATCCGTCGTGCGGCGTGGGTGTGGGGTGAAGGTCCGTACGCGCTAATCGCTTGGTGTGGAGCCCCAACGGTCAGCTTGCACGAAACGCGAGAACTCGCGGAGTTCCACGAGGATCAGATCGACCGCTACGCCTGCGGGCATATGTGCAACGGGAGGCATGTGATTGTTCGAGTGCGCCTGTAAGGCAATTCATAACCAATCAGGTGAGCGGGGCTCGTACACAGGTCAGATGTTGTGTGACACCACTGTGTACGGGCCTCTCGCTATAGCTCAGACGATGAATGTCAATGCTTCGCATTAGGTGGGTGTGGAGCCGCCACGTGTGCGCGCACACGAGGAAGACACGCTGATGTCTTGACCATGCGTGACCGTGGGATTTATCGCGAGAGCGTGTGACAGTCGCTGTGCGGACCTGCTAGAACGTAATGTCGGCGTCTGATTCATGAGCGACGTGCGGGGGGAATTAGTTTCGGGGTATTGGAAAGCCATTCGGGCTATCGCTGTGGCTTGGTCGCGCCTGCGTGCGAGGAGGCAAAACTTACGGGTTCGGATTCAATTGTCTTTGTGCATATCATGCCGACAATGGCGCACGCCGCCGCGTCATTCGGAGGAAACCCGGAAGGGAACGAAAATGGCTTACCGAGCATACCGAGACAATCGAGTACCAGACATTGCGGGCCTCTGTGAGGATGTCACCTATCGCATTCCCGGAGTGCCGCATGAGTTCGTGATCAACGCGGACCTGTTGTGTGGCGACTGCTCGGTGCCAATCATCGAGTTCCGAAACCGCACGTCCGGCAAGACAACTCGTGCCCAGATGTGGCATGACGGGACCTGCCCGACCGCCGATGACGAGGTGAAGATCAAGCCTCGAATTCTGCACCGTCAGTAGTAGGTTCCGCACGTCGCCGAAAGAAGGGAGGTGAACAGCTATGGATAACAGGCCACCGCCGGTACGGCGATCTGAGATTCAGATAAGCCGCGAGGCGCTCGGGCGCATGACGCCGCAGGAAATCGTGGAGGCTCAGCAGAAAGGTCAATTGGTCGACGTGCTGAGTGGTAAGTCGAAGTAAGGCTCATGCGTGCCCGAATGGGCGGTGTGGGGCATAGGAATTCCGCTCTTTCGCCGAATGGCAAGGTCGGAAATCCGAGATTGGAATCAGGCGGGTAAAGCCGCAATCACCGAAAGGAGATGTACGAATGTCTGTCTTTGAAGAGTTGAAGGCCCGCGTCATCGCGGGAGATAGCAAGGTCACGCCCAAGCAGCTCGCCGAGGGACGGGCCGCCGATGAGCTGGCCGAGTTCCTTGCGTTGTCCGACAAGCGAGAGTCCGAGGAGCGTGAGGCGCGGGAGCGCAAGGAAGCTCAGGATGCGTTCATCGCTGGGGAGTACGAAGACTTCATGACCACGGATCTCGATCCGTTGCGTGAGGCGTACGCGGACGCAGTGCGGGCAATCGCCAAGCTGTACACCCTCGCTCAGGAACGTCGGCGCGCGCAGAGCGAGATTCGCCGGAAGGCCGCGAAGCTCGAACTGATCCAGGCTGTTTACGGGCCGTCAGCGTCAGCCCCACACCGGGTACCAGTTCCCGACGATCGGAAGCGCTGGATGGAGCAGTACATCGCCGGGGACTACGTCAAGCGCGCCGTTCTCGAAGGCGAAGGGCGGCAACTGAGGGGACATGTTCTCCACACCGACGAGGTGTTCAACGAGCTTCAGGAACGCGCTGAGGCCAACAAGGAAGCCGCAGCCGAGCACGGTCGCATCTTGCGCGAATCCGTCAAGTAGCGCGGCAGAGATCCCGTGAAGCCGCACACGGGGTCGCGCCGATAGACCCGGAGTGTCGACTGCCCCCGTGCACTCCGCCCATAGCCCCGCGACGGGCTTGTTCCCCATTCTCCGTCGCGGGGCTTCGCCGTAGATGAGGGAGAAGTGATGCAGGTAGCCGAGCGACGCGCGGAAGCCCTTCGGATGCGCGAAAGCGGGATGGGTGTGGACGAGATACGAGAAGCGATGGGCTACAGGACGAATCGCCTTGTGCGACAAGACATCCGCAAGGCACGAGAACAGGCGTTTGCCGTCCGCGATCCGCTCGAAGATGAGCTGCCAGTAGACGTGCTGACGTCTCGTGACCGTCGCGTGCATAGACTCATCGCGCAACGCGCGCGGATGCGTGAGCGTCGCCTACAGGACCTACTACGCGCGTCCGGGTTGCACGTGTCGCAAATGACTGCCGCGCAACTCGGTTCGCGTGTCTGGTCGCTGGAGCAGTACGACGGTTAATCTGTCCCGAGGTTCCGGTGATCGCTCACGCTGTCGAACCAGCGGATGAAGTCGACGGTTGTTCCCCAGCCTTCGCGAATCCGGTTATGGATGGCGCGCTGATCATGGCCCGGTACGAACTGACGCCCACCGGATACGGCAGTGCCACAACCGCATTCACACTGGCGAGGCGCGCCGAGCTCATCGGGGATGTAGGTAACCGGGTTGCGGAATGCATCGACGGTCCGGCCGACCAGCATTTCGTAGGCAGCATCGCCGGATTCGAGCACGCGCGCCACAACCGCCTGCTTGACACCGCCGTCCACCAGGTCCACGTCTTCGATGTGATCGACCTCGACAGCGGCGCGAACGATGCCGTCATAAGAGAAGGTCGCGTACCTCTCCTTGGCTGCGCGAGGCCCGAGCTTCCACACCCCACGGTTGATCTTGTACGTCAGATTGTCGGACTGTCCCTCTTCCCACCCGACCCAGGTACGACCCCACACGCACGAGTCCACCACGTCGCGCTTCGGGCCAAGCTTGAAGTTGAGCGCCATCACCACTCCTGTCGGAAAGCTGAACCCAAGGGCTTGGGTTATCTGTAATGTCTCGAAGTGTAGGCATGGGTGACGGGATAAAGCAAGGGCTTGAGTCAGGTTTATTAGCCACTGATCACAGTCCACGCACACCGTTGCCGACGTGCGGTGTGGAACTGCTCATCTGATCAGTCATTAGAACGCAGATCGGCCATAGCCGCGCTGATCATGGCTCGCGCGTCTTGTCCGTGGATGGCTTGGTCCTTGAGCCGGTGAAATGCCTTCTCGTACAGAGCGATCTCGCTGGGCTGGGTGATGGTCAGCTCTGCGGAGATGGTCTCGACCTGCACCATGCGGGAGTCGAACATGATGAAGTTGTTCGTGGGTGCGGTGTAGGTGTGCGCCGACGGGACGACGCCCACCACGACGCGAGGCAAAGACATCGCGGTGAGCAAGCGGTCCATCTGTTCGAGCATCACGTCCGCGGTGCCAACGCGGGTGTGGAGAACCTGTTCCGCGAGGATGAAGTAGAAGCGGTGATTGCCTCGGTACAGGACCTGCTGACGTTCGAGACGTGCGGCAAGGCTGGCGTCTATCTCGTTCGCCGGTTCGTCGCAGAACTCAAGGACGGTGCGCAACAGCGCCTCAGCGTAGGGCGGCGTCTGCAACAAGCCTGGCACAAGCACCGGTTCATACCAGCGCATGAGGTTTGTCTTGGCCTCGGATGCGATCGACTGTTTCTGCCTGTGCGGCAAGCGCATCCGTCGCCATTCGAGGTAGGCGGTTTCGACGTTGCGCAGGTTGGCGATGAGGTCAGGCACTTGATCGGCACTGTGGGTGTGGATGCACCAGACGCGCACGTCGTCATCGGTCGGCACCTGCCTGCCGTACTCGATCTTCGAGACCTTGGACGGGGGCCAACCGGCAAGCTCGGAGAGTTGCCTACCGGTCAGCCCCGCATCCTTACGGAGGTTGCGCAGGCGCTCACCGAACGCCTCGCGGGCCTCTTTCGCGGTTGTGGTCACGCCTTGACGTATTCAGCGTGAGGGACGGCCTTGTCCCACACCCGATTCCACACCGCCCGAGCGTGTTTGACTATCACCGGGTCGTGGCTGATGCCCCACCCGACGTAGCGCCCTGACGGCTCGAAGACGGTGAACGCGAGCGCTCGGTCATCAAGGAGCCAGAAGTCATCCGTGGTCAGCTCGGACGGGTCGATGAGGTGTCGCGCGAGATAGCGGATTTCCTCACCCACAGCGATGTTCTGATTCGAGACCACGAGACCCCACCGGGTGTAGTCGGTGTGTGGCTCGGTGACGACGCGGGCACGTCGAACAGCTCGCCCCGTGCTCGTGACCTCGCGAATCAGGTTCCACCATGCCGTACCCCATGCGTAGTCGTCGCGCTCGCCGGCCAAAAACTTGCGGAACGGTTCGGCTTCTTCGGGCGTCTCGTACGTGTCGAGCACTTCAAGGTGATAGGCGCTGTGCTCGCACGACCGGAGCAGGTCGTCGATCTCCTCACCTTGCAGTAGTTGCATGAATCCAAATCTCCTGTCCTACGGGAACCTCGATGCTGGTCTCGTGGTCCGGGGTGTTCATCTGCGCCAACGCCGCAACGTCCGTCACGGGAGTACCCGTCAGGATGAACGTCCCGCGTCCGGTGTCCTCCAACGGTGCGCCGACGCTGGTTCCTGGGCGGGTGTGGGCAAGTAGCCGGTGCGGGATCTCCACTTGGTCGGGCCGTCCCGTCACCCTCCAGCTCTGGATGACGTAGGTGTCCCGGTTCGTGGCGAAGACCGTGGGGCTCCCGCCGTTCTGCGTGTTCTTGCCGAGGAACGTTAAGACCAACGGCGCGTCTTCGGTTGTGGTGTTTCGTGTGATTTCTTCCATGTGTCGATCGTCAGACACCCGGAGAAACCAGTCAACAGAAATCGTACCATCGAGAAATCTAGAGAAATCTCGTTCAGATTTTCGCGCTCGGATTCGTAGCGTCGTCTGCAATGGGCCGGGTGAGCTTGACGTTTGGTCGTTCACCCGGCTCAGAGCCAATCGAAAGGGCTTGGCGTGCAAGACGATCAGTGCCACGTACGCATCAGGTTCGGGCCTCACGTGCTCGACTACTGCGCGGCGAGGCGGGCCGCGATCCTGTACGCGAAGGACGTGGGGGAATGGCTGGGCGTTCCCGTACTGATAGACGATGAAGTCCGCGACGACATGCCGCCCTTGCCCTGCGAGTCGCTATGGTCGTGATCGTCTTCAGTCTCGCCGTAGTCGCGGCGTTCGTGCTCGGCTTCATGCTGGGCCGCTACCGTTCCACACCGCGCCCGCCAGGGCGGCACAGCGTCGCGTACTTCGAAATGGCCTCTGAGGCAACGATGGAGCTGCCCGTGATCGCCGATGGCACGCCGCGTCATCGAACGCGACCGGCGGATAGCATCTGACACCAGCCTTGAGGCGAGCGGTCCGCTCGGTTGTGGATGGTTGCTGATCTGTGGATAAGTCAGCTCTGGGTCGGCGTGTCCAATAGACGTCTAGACGTCTTTATGCTAGGCTCGCGCCATGACTGACAGGTTGCGGCCAGGCGCCGTTCGCGATGCGATCCTGGAGGCGCTTCGCGGATCGAAGGGCCTCTCGGTTGCGGAGATCCATAGCGCCGTGGTCGAAAGTTTGGGTCGCGAGGTTCCTCGTTCGTCCGTTCGTTCATACCTCAACCTGAATACTCCAGAGGTGTTCGAGCGGGTTGGCCGCGGCGCATACAGGTTGGCCAAGAAGTGAGCGGCGCGAGTGAATTTAAGTATGGACGGGCAAAGTTGTTTCATGCCGATTGCCTTGCATGGTTAAAGGGATGCGCAGAGAAGTCCATTCACGCAGTCGTCACGGACCCGCCTTATGGCATTCATGAGTACACTGACGAGCAGCAACAGAAGATGCGTGCCGGGAAGGGGGGCGTGTGGAGACTGCCTCCTGCATACGACGGCCACACGCGCTCGCCATTGCCGAGATTTACGACGTTGACTCCGAAGGATCTCAAGCATTTGCGAGAATTCTTTAACGAGTGGGCGATTGCGCTTAGGCCTGCGCTGGCTCCGGGAGCTCACGTTTTTATGGCAGCCAATCCTCTTGTCTCGACCTATATCTCGATGGCTCTTTCGGATGCAGGTCTTGAGAGGCGAGGGGAAGTTGTCCGTGCTGTTATGACTATGCGTGGGGGTGACCGCCCCAAGAATGCACATGAGGAATTCTCTGACGTATCGGTTATGCCCCGGTCGCAATGGGAGCCTTGGTTGCTCTACCGGGAGCCAATTGAATGTAAGACTGTCGCTGACAATCTTAGAAAATATAAGACCGGTGGATTGCGGCGCATCTCCGATGAACAGCCCTTCGGTGATCTGATCTGGTCTCATCCGACTCGCAAAACTGAGAAGTCTATTGCGAATCATCCATCACTCAAACCGCAGTCATTCATGCGGGCAATCGTGCGTGCGTCGCTGCCACTTGGCGAGGGTGTGGTTCTAGACCCATTCGCGGGATCGGGTTCAACGCTCGCAGCAGCTGAATATGTAGGATATGAGTCGATCGGGCTAGAGCGTGATGCGGAGTATTTTGCGCTTGCGCAGGACGCGATCCCGAAGCTGGCTAAACTGGAAGTCAAAGCTCGCTCAGCCCCGCCAAGCTGAGTGACCTCCGTCGCCCTTGTCGAGGTAGACCCAGCCCTCGCGGAATTTGATCAGACCCTCTTTGTGGAGGGTCGATGTTCTGGTCCCGAGGGTTCCTCGCTCATTGTGGCGGAAGTCGGCCAGTGTCACCTGGTTGATGTAAATTTCCCGGATCCGCAACGGCTCGCGCTCGTATACAGACTTGTCTCTGTTGTTGTCGACCTCGTAAACCCAGACGCAAAGTGTCTGGTCACGAGCGCCATGGGTATCCACCGCACCGCCTGACTTTCTGGTGGCCTTGACCTCAACGCCTTCCTCCCCGGCTTGAACGCGGTCCTGTGGATACCTGCCTTTAAGGATCAAGTCGGGATGCCCGTTGTGATACAGGTTCGACGTAAGTCCGCGTGAGTGATTCGCCAAGCTATCGGTGATCATGTCTGACAACATGCCTGACATCGCCGCTGGGCGCAGCATGTCATCCAGTCGTTGAAGGCCTCGGCCGGTGAGGTTATCGTTCACGTCGCCGAAGAAGTCATAGACGTCCTGCATAGCTGAGATGAAGTCCATTCGCCGGAGGCTGTATGGCAACTCAATTCCGTAGTTGAACTTTGACTCGTCAACCTTCGCGCGCTTCACCTGGGGCATTGCCGCAGGTTACCACTCGCAGTGGTTGCATCGTCGGTCCGCACCGGCATGGATGACGGTAAGCAACGCCTGAGATCGCCTGTGCGCGACTATGATACGAGCACTTGAGTGATCACATGGTGGCGATGCGCGAGGACCGTACGAGCGAGCTCAGGGCAGAGTCCCCACCACAAAGCCCCGGCCGTAGCCAGGGCTGAGAGGTTTGAGCACGGGTTACTCGGCGTCGGGTGTGGGTTCGTCGGTCGCCTTCGCGGCCTCAGCTTCGGCCTTCTTCGCGGCCTTGGTGGCTTCGCGCTCCTTGGTCCACTTCATGAAGCGGGTCTTCATCGGGCCGACATCCTTGGTGGTGAACGAGTAGCGCGACCCGGCGCCCACGGCTTCGTAGTCGTCCGACGCACGCAGGAACACACGCAGCGTCTTCGGGTCGGTGCCGAGCGCTTCGGCGATCTGCTTCGTGGTCAGCGTCTCGGCGGCCTTCATGGTGGTCTTCTTCGCGGCGGGCGTGGTCATCGTGATCTCCTTCGTTGGTTGGCGTGCGACAGCAACGTAAGAGAGGTCAGGCGCTGGTCCGAACAGATGACGACGGACTCCGTGGCAAGTTGTGACCTTCGCGCCCCGCGACGACGGGCGGTGCGGACGTAGGAGTGTGTCACGCAGTGTGACACCGAACGTCGTATGACGACGTGGTACGAGCTAGCCCGAAAAAGGGCTTCCCACCTGCGCAGAAGCGCGAATATCCGGTACTACGCGATGTCACGCAGGACGCCACTTGGCTATCTCGTAATGAAAAGGTCGGGGGTTCGATTCCCCCAGGCGGCTCCAGGTCAGAGGCCCTTTCCGGTTCGCCGGGGAGGGCTTTTCTCGTTTCAGTGTGCCAACAGTGTGTGAACCGGCGGGAAGACCGCCCCCGCAGCGCGGCGGCCAATCGCGATATCCAGGGACTCTACGACAAGTTGAAATAGCCAAGTTCCACAGTGAGCGAGATTAACCTTGCGGCGCTAGTTTCTGTCTGCTCGCAATGAAGCGAGCGGATCGGAGTCGACACCCATGCACATCACATCGACCGCGCGCCGCCTCGGGATGGCCGCAATCACCCTGGTCGCGACGGCCACCGCCGCACTCGGCATCGCCACGCCGCAGGCCGCTGCGGCGCCGGCGCGAGATCCGATACTTTTCGTCCACGGTTGGCAGGGATCGGCGTCGAACTGGGATTACATGTGGGGCCGATTCTTGGGCGCGGGGTACTCCGTGAGAGAGATCGCACGATTCAGCTACGACAGCTCCCAGTCGAACGAGGACATCGCGCTGGAGGTGAAGTCGCAGGTCGATGCGCTGCGCGCGAAAACCGGCGCCGCCAAGGTCGACATCATCACCCACTCGATGGGCGGCCTCAACAGTCGCTGGTACCTGAAGAACCTCGGCGGCCTGGGTTCCGTCGACGACTGGGTCTCCATCGGCGGCCCCAACCACGGCACCGAAGTCGCCAACGGATGCCTCGACGTCTCCTGTGTGGAGATGAGGCCCGGCTCGGCCTTCCTGACCGACCTCAACAGCACCGACGAAACTCCCGGTCAAGTGAACTATGGCACCTGGTGGTCACCGTGCGACGAGATCATCAACCCCGATGAGAGCACTATTCTCAGCGGCGCCGCCAACACCCGGACGCTGTGCCTCGGCCATCTGTCGCTGCTGGCGTCGGCGACGGTTTTCGAGGGTGTGCGCGACTTCGTGAAGTAGTCGGCTGAGCCCTAGCCCGGCCTGTCTCGCACCCGCGAGGCGGGCCGAGTCTCTTGGTCCGGTTCTCGGCGACGGCACCTACCTCGATTGTCATACCTCGCGAAAAGCGTACTGGCTCAGCCGATTTGGTAGAGCAGGGTGGTGGTGAGGGTGGCTGCGGTAAGGGTGAGGGCTGTGGATACTCGAGCGAGATGGAAGTCCGCGACTCGTAAGTGAGCGATTACCGCGCCGATGAAGTACAGGACCAGGCCCGTCGCCGCGGCTATGCCGATGATCGGTATGGCGAAACCTGCCACGAGGCCGAGCGCTCCGGCGGCGAGTAGCGAGCCCAGCGGGAGCATCCACGATTGCGGGACCCGCACCTCTTTCGCGGCGGCTACGGGGATGGGGTGGCGGACGAAGTTCATCCACGCCCCGGTCGCGGCGCCGAGCGCGGTGAGTGTGGTCAGGGTGGCGTAGAGGGCGAACACAATCAGGCCTTCCGATGGTGACTAGCGTGCGCAACCAGTCTCGATTCGGTGGTCGTTGTGGCACCAATACCTGTATCCATAACCTGGGGGCATGGATGTCGACACTCGGCTGCTGCGCTACTTCACAGCCGTGGCCGAGGAAGGGAATCTGACCCGCGCGGCGGAGCGGTTGTACGTCTCGCAACCGGCGCTCACGAAGCAGATCAAGCAGCTCGAAACCTTGCTGGGGGCGACGCTTTTCACTCGTTCACGAGCGGGAATGGGGCTCACCGAGGCGGGGCGCGCGCTAGCGCGGCGGGCACCCGCTCTGCTCGACGACTGGAATCGCGCGGTGGCCGAGACCAACGCAGCGGCCGCGCGGGAGACGCGCGTCCTGCGGGTGGGTTTCCTGGCCAGCGCCGCCAACGAGGCCACCACGGAGATCATCGCCGAATTCACTGCGCGCAGGCCGGGCTGGCGGGTGGATATGCGCCAGAGTGCCTGGTCGGATCCGACCGCGGGATTGGCCGACGGCCGGGTCGACGTAGCGATACTGCGGCTGCCGATCCCCGGTCAGGAGAAGTGGCGAGTGGAGGTGCTGCTCACTGAGCCGCGCTGCGTCGTCCTGCCGAGTACGCACCGGTTCGCCGATCGCGACGAGATCCCGTTCGCGGAGTTGTACGACGAGCCGTTCGTGGCCGCACCGCAGGCGACCGGTCCGTGGCGCGACTATTGGCTCGCGGTCGACGAGCGGGGAGGCGTGCCGCCGCGCATCGGCGCCGTCACCCAACACCCGGACGACTGGCTGAACGCCATCGCGAACGGGTACGGGATCGCCTTGGCGCCGGAATCCGCGGCTCGCTTCTATCAGCGGCCCGGTGTCGTTTTCCGGTCGGTGGTCGGCATCGCCGCCAGCCTGGTCGGTGTCGCGTGGAATCCGATCGATGACGACAACGCGCCGGTCCAGGACTTCGTCCGCAGTTGTCTGCGCTTCGAGCAGGCGTGAACGTCGCTCCCGGGCCGAGCGTCGTCGACCGGCCCGGGAGAACGATCGGGGTCAGACCGCGGTGGCGCGCTGGTCGCTCGCGCCCTGGGCGATCCGATCGATTTCGGCGTTGAAGCGGTCGGCAGCCTCGATGTTGCCGAGGTGGCCGGTGGGCCAGACCTGGTAGTCGGCGAGGGAGCCCGCGGCGCCGAGGGCGTCGACGATGGGGCGGTTCATCCTGGCGGGCAGCAGGTAGTCGTGCGCGCCCGCGATGACGGTGGTGGGGACGGTCAGGTGCTTGGCCGCGTCGCCCAGGTCGAGGATGGCGAGCGCCGCGGCGTGCAGGCCGCGGGTGAGCGGGCGGCAGGACCGGACGATGCCGAGCGAGAAGGCGACCTCGTCGGCGGTCGCGTTCTTCGTCATCAGCCTGGCTTTGATGATGGCGGTCACCAGCGGGCCGCCGGGCAGCGGCACCGGTGCGCTCAGCAGCGTCTCGGCGAAGACCAGCGGCATGCGCACACCCGCGCCGAAGAAGGTGACCGGACGTCGCGCCATCGTCAGCGGCTTGTTCAGCAGCGGAAGGAGGTCGGTCTCGTGGCGGATCTCGCGGGAGGCGGTGTTGGCGAGCACCACTGCGTTGGCGCGTGCGGGCACCTGCTCGGGATAGCGGGCGGCCCATGCCTGCAAGGTGATTCCGCCCATGCTGTGGCCGACGAGGGTGGCGCGCTTGCCGCGCGGGAGGGTGGCGTCGAGGACGGTGGCCAAGTCGTCGGCGAGAGTTTCGCCGGACGGGGTGGTGCGGCCCAATGTGCTCTCGCCGTGCCCGCGCTGGTCGTAAGCGATCACACGGTAGCGGTCCGCGAGGGCGTTGATCTGCGGGTTCCAGTACTCGATGCAGCAGCTCCAGCCGTGGATGAGCACGATGACGTCACCGTCGGCGGGTCCGTACGCGTGGACTCGGAGCTGGGCGCCGTCGACGGTCGTGACCGGGATGATCTCGCAGGGTGCGGTCGGCTTGTTCAGCGAAGCTGTCGCGAAAGTGCGGGACCGAAGTCCGGCACGGTAAGCCGCGGTGAGCGGCTCGGCGCCGCGCACCCCCGCCAGTGTCTTCATCGACGTCACCAGCATTGTGCACTCCTTTGTGTCATCCGCCACAGTACGATGCGAACAAAGTGCTTGCAACTGCAAGCGGTCGATGGCGGAAATCCTGGCGCATATCTGTGGGTACCCAATATTCGGTCCGGTGAACTCTGCCCGGAAGGAGAAACATCGCGCACGAGCGAAGTTCCCCTGGAGTGCAGACGGCTCGAACAGTCACATCCGGTACATCGCCGCCTGAGCCCGCGCCGCTATCGGCGGTACCCGATCGTTATCAGCCCGAGAGTCACGGACCCGCTCGCTCTCGGCGATATCAGGCCGCTGACCTGGCCGGGATCTCCCGATACGGCTGCGCGACGCCAATGTATTCGTCGATCGGACGGTCGGCAGCTTCTCTTCGGGGTGCTGGCGTCAGTCGCGCGCCTTCCGCGTCTCGAGCGAAGAGCGCTGTCGGTGCGTGGTGCGATGATCGGCCGATGACCTCCGAGGACATCCGTTTCGCCGCGCCGATTCCCGTGCTGCGCATGTTCGACACCGCGAAAACCTATGAATTCTATTGCGATTACCTGGGATTCACCGTCGACTGGGAGCACCGATTCGGTGCGGACTTCCCGCTCTACGCCCAGGTGTCCCGGTCGGACGCGAAGCTGCATCTGAGCGAACACCACGGGGACGGCACCCCCGGATCGGTGGTGTGGATCGCGGTGGGCGACATCCACGCGCTGCACGCCGAGCTCGCCGCCAAGGACTATCGGTACGCCAAGCCGGGCTGCCCCGAGGACGGTCCCGGCGGTCCCGGTTTCGATCTGACCGATCCCTCGGGCAACGTCCTGCGCCTCGCACAACCGGATTAGCCCCATCCGCAGGCACTTTCGAGCCGGGAGCAGCACGGCCGGACAGTCGCGCGCCAACCGCCCGACGGCTGTAGCGCCGACCGGCTCGCCCCCGCTACCGTGGTTTCTCGTGGAGACCACGCACCTCGCAGGCCAGCCCCCGTTCCCGCCACCGCAGCGGGTACGGCGTACCGGTTGGCGCGCGCTCGGTCTGCCCGCGCTCGCGGCGGGCGCCGCGGTCGGAGCCGTGGTCCTGCTGCACTTCCGCGACCCGCACGTGGAGGGCTCCTACGGGATCTGCCCGATCTACGGCCTGACCGGGTTGTACTGCCCCGGCTGCGGCGGCATGCGCGCCGTGCACAACCTCACCGACGGCCGCCTGCTGGACTCGCTGCACAGCAACCTGCTGGCGATTCCGCTGCTCCTCGCCTTCGCGTTGTTCCTCGGCGACTGGGCGGTGCGCGCCTGGCGCGGCGAACGCCCCCGCGTCCCCGACCTCCCGCGCCCGTTCATGTGGACGGTGCTCGCGCTGTTCGTCGTCTACTCGGTGCTGCGCAACACGCCTTGGGGTACGTGGCTGGCGCCGGTCTAGGTGTGCCGCCGCCTCCGCTCCGGCCATGGGAGATTCCCGCGCCCCGAACCGGGCAAGCTCTCGGTATGACGGATTCACTCAAGGCGCGGGTGCGTGAAAAGCTGCTGCGCCAGCTGGCCGAGGACGCGCCCGATAACGAACACGACGACCCGAGGCAGATCTCGGTGGCCGCCGACCTGGACACCCTGGACAGCGTCGCCGAGGACGACCCGATCGTCGAGGAACTCGCCACCCGCTATCTGGTGTTCTGAGCGAACTCAGCGCGCGCCGGTCTGCCCGCCGTAGGGTGGCAGCTGCGGCAGCCGCTCGTCGCGCAGCCAGCTGTCCCACAGCGGACGCAGCGGAACCAGGCTGTAGTGCCCGGCCAGATCGGTGAACTCCTCGGTGCTCACCGAGGAATGCCGGTAGCGCAGCACCCATTCGCGCAGCAGGTCGAAGAAGCCGGGCTCGCCGAGTTCGAGGCGCAGCGCGTGCAGGGTGAGCGCGCCGCGTTTGTACACCCGATCGTCGAACATGCGCTTGGGACCGGGGTCCCCGATGACGATGTCCTGCGGCTGTCGCGCCAGGTTGTGCAGGACGGCGCGGGCCAGCTGATCGGCGGTCGGCCCGCCCGAGGCCTCGGACCAGATCCACTCCGCGTAGCAGGCGAAGCCCTCGTGCAGCCAGATGTCGCGCCACTGGCGCAGGGTCAGGCTGTTGCCGAACCACTGGTGCGCGAGTTCGTGCGCGACGAGCCGTTCGGAGCCGCGGCGACCGTCGCAGTGGTTGGCGCCGAACACCGAGATGCCCTGGGCCTCGATCGGGATCTCCAGGTCGTCGTCGGTGACCACCACCGTGTACCCGCCGAATGGATAGGGGCCGAACCGTTCGGTGAAGACCTCCATCATCCGCGGCTGGCGCGCGAAGTCGTGTTCGAACTCGGCCCGCAGCCGTGGCGGCACGACCGCCTGCATGGGCACCGGTCCGTGCGCCGGGCCGACGCGGTGCTTGCGGTAGTGCCCGATCTGGATGGTGGCCAGGTAGCTGGACATCGGCTCCGGCTGCTCGTACACCCAGGTGGTCTGGCTCGCCTTGGTCTGCTTGCGCATCAGGGTGCCGTTCGCGACGGCGTAGTAGGGGCTGTCGGTGGTGATCGAGATCCGGTAGCTCGCTTTGGAACTCGGGTGGTCGTCGCAGGGAAACCAGGACGCGGCCCCGTTGGGCTGGCTGGCGACCAGTGCGCCCTCGGACAGCTCCTCCCAGCCGACCTCGCCCCACTGCCCGCGCACCGGCTTCGGCACGCCCGCGTACTGGATCACCATCGAGAGCACGCCACCCGCCGGAATCCGCTGCTGCGGCGTGACGACCAATTTGCCGTGCTGGTGACCGTACTTCGCGGCCTTGGCGCCGTTCACGAACACCTTCGACACCGTCAGCGCCTGCGCGAGGTCGAGGCTGAACCGGGGCTGGACGGCGGTGGTGACCGCGGTGATCTCCGCGCGCCCGCTCAGCCGGTTGCTCGCCACCCGGTAGACCAGGTCGAGCTCGTACCGCGAGACCCGATAGCCGCGATTGCCGTTCTGCGGCAGGTAGTCATCGATGGGTTGCTCGTAGAACTTCTCACCCATCAGCCCTCCTCGCCCGGTTCGTGCCACGGTGCGATGGGGTTGCCCCACCACCTGGTCGACGGCGGCACGGTGTCGCCGCGCATGACGAGCGAGGCAGGCCCGACGGTCGCGCCCGCGCCCAGACCCGCCGCGGGCAGGGCGACGCAGTGCGGGCCGAGGGTGGCGCCCGCGCCGAGGGTGACGGTGTCCATGGCCATGATCCGATCGTGGAACAGATGGGTCTGCACCACGCAGCCTCGCTCCACCGTCGCGCCGTCGCCGAGTGTCACCAGATCCGCCTCCGGTAGCCAGTAGGACTCGCACCATACCCCGCGGCCGATGCGCGCGCCGAGCGCGCGAAGCCACAGATTCAGCACCGGTGTTCCGGTCGCGGCGCGGGCGAACCAGGGCGCGGCGACGGTCTCGACGAAGGTGTCCGAGACCTCGTTGCGCCAGACGAACGAGCTCCACAACGGATGCTCCTCGGCCCGGATCCGGCCGACCAGCAACCACTTCGCGGCCACTGCGCTGCCGCACGCGATCGCGCCCGCGACCAACAGCACGACGCCGCTGAGCAGGGCGGTCGGCAGGTGACCGATCCGCTGGGCCAGCCAGGCCAGTGCGAAGAGCACGCCGAGGCCGATGGCGAAGGTGACCAGCACCGGAATCAGCCTGCACGTCTCCACGATCGCCCGCGCGACGCGCAGCCGCCGCGGCGGATCGAAAGTGCGGCTGGCGTCGGCGGTTTCGGAGGCGCGGCGCAGGCGCACGGGCGGGCTGCCGAGCCACGAGGACCCCGCCTTGGCCTTGGACGGCGCGGCAGAGAGCACGGCGACCAGCCCGTTCTTCGGTACCCGGCGGCCGGGCGCGGTCATCCCCGAGTTGCCGAGGAACGCTCGCTTGCCGACCTTGGCCTCGCCGATGCGCAGCCAGCCGCCGCCGAGTTCGTAACCGGCGACCATGGTGTCGTCGGCCAGGAAGGCGCCGTCGGCGACGGTGGTGAACTTCGGCAGCAGCAGCACGGTCGACGCCTCGACGTGCTTGCCGACCTTCGCGCCGAGCAGGCGTAGCCACAACGGCGTCAACAGGCTGGCGTAGAGCGGGAACAGGAAGGTGCGCGCCGAGTCGAGCAGGCGTTCGGTGGCCCAGGCCTGCCAGCCGACGCGGCTGCGCACCGGATGGTGGCCCTCGGTCAGCCCGATGGCGAACAGACGCACCAGGACGACGGTCGCCGCGGCGTACACGCCGAGCACGAGCAGCACCGCCACCGGCAGCACGGCGAAGGCGCGGCCGAGCGCGGCGGTGAGCGTCGTGGTGTCCCGGACCCACCAGGCCAGGAACGCGCCGCCCGCGCCGAGGCCGAGGATCGGGAGGGCGGCGAGCGCCATCGAGGTGATGCCGAAGATCGGGACCCAGTGCCGGGCGCGCGGCGGCGTGTGCGCGGGCCACCGGTGCCGGGCGCGGCCGACCTTCACGGCGGGCGAGCCCGCCCATTCCTGTTCGGCCTTGACCTTCCCCGAAACGGCGGAACCTGGCGCGATCTCGGCGTTCTTCCCGATCCTCGTGCCAGGCAACAGGATCGAGCGCGCGCCGACCACCGCGCCGGGGCCGATGCTGATCGGGCCGATGTGCACGAGGTCGCCGTCGATCCAGTAGCCGGACAGATCGACCTCGGGTTCCACGCTGCACCCGTCGCCCAGTTCGAGCATCCCGGTCACCGGCGGCAGTGTGTGCAGGTCGACACCCTTGCCGATGCGCGCGCCGAGCGCCCGCGCGAAGGGCACCATCCAGGGTGCGCCGGAGAGGTTCTCGGCGCCGCTCGCCTCGGACAATCGCACCGCGGCCCACAGGCGCAGGTGCACCGAGCCGCCGCGCGGATAGCTGCCGGGCGCGATGCCGCGCAACAGCACGCGCGAACCGGCCACGCACAGCGCCATCCGGCCGGGCGGGGAGATGAAGAGCAGGAACGCGATCAGCGCCCACCACCAGGACAGTCGAGGCAGCCAGGGCAGCGATCCCGACCACGCCGCGATATTGCCGACGATGGCCAGCCAGGTGAGCCACTGCAATCCGGTCAGGGTGGTCAGCGGCACCGTGGCGAGTACCTGCACCCACTGCGCGGTGCGGGGGGTGGGACGCACGGTGCGTTCCGCGACCGCGGCGGCGGGGGCGCTGGCGTCGAGCAGGTCGGCGAGCGCGCCGAGGCGCGGATGGTCGTAGAGATCGGCGACGGCGACCCGCGGATAGCGTTCGCGCAGCGCGGTGACCAGCTGGGCGGCGGCGAGCGAGCCGCCGCCGAGGTCGAAGAAGTCGGCGTCGGGGCCGGTCGCCTCGGCGCCGAGGATGGCGTCCCAGAGTCCGGCGACCCAGCGCGCGGTGGGGGACATGTCGGCGTCGGCGGGCTTGGCCTTGGGCAGGGGCCAGGGCAGCGCGTCGCGATCGACCTTGCCCGAGGTGCGGGTGGGTAGCTCGTCGACCACCGCGAGGCGCGGCACCAGCGGCGCGGGCAGTTGGTCGGCGAGCAGTTCGCGCGCCGCGCGCGCGTCGAAGTCGCCATCGGGGCCGGTGAGGTAGCCGACCAGGGTCTTGTTGCCCGCCTTGGTCGTTCGGATCGCGGCGGCCGCTCCCGTGACACCGGGCAGATGCTGGAGCGCGTTGTCGATCTCGCCGAGCTCGATGCGACGGCCGCCGAGTTTGATCTGATCGTCGGCGCGGCCGAGGAAGACGAGCCCGGCGCTCTCGTTGCGGACCAGATCGCCGCTGCGATAGGCGCGTTCCCAGCCGAGCCCGGGCAGTGGAGCGTACTTCTCGGCGTCCTTGGCCGGATCGAGGTAGCGGCCGAGTCCGACGCCGCCGATGACGAGTTCGCCCGATTCGCCCTCGCCGACCGGGTTGCCCTGCGCGTCGACCACGGCCAGATCCCAGCCGTCCAAAGGCAATCCGATGCGAATCGGCGGCTCCCCGGTGAGCAGGGCCGCGCACGCCACAACGGTGGCCTCGGTGGGGCCGTAGGTGTTCCACAGCTCGCGTCCCGAATCCTCGTCCCCAGCAAGGCGTTCGGCGAGTTCGGGCGGCACGGCCTCGCCGCCGAAGATCAGCAGCCGGACCGGTTCCAGCGCCTCGGCGGGCCAGGTCGCGGCCAGCGTCGGCACCGTCGAGACGATGCTGATCTCGCGGCGGACCAGCCAGGGGCCGAGGTCCGCGCCGGTGCGCACCAGCGCGCGCGGCGCGGGCACCAGGCAGGCGCCGTGCCGCCAGGCCAACCACATCTCCTCGCAGGAGGCGTCGAAGGCGACCGAGAGACCGGCGAGGACACGGTCACCGGGGCCGATGGGCGCCTCCCGCAGGAACAGTCGCGCCTCGGCGTCGACGAAGGCGGCGGCGTTGCGGTGGGTGACCGCGACGCCCTTCGGGGTGCCGGTGGAGCCGGAGGTGAAGATGATCCAGGCGTCGTCGTCGGGTGCGGGGAACGTGTGGTCCGTGTCCTCACCGGCCGTGAGAGAGGTTGGGGCGGTGGATGTTTCGACGGCACGGACACCCTCGGCGGTGACGACGGCGCTCACCCGCGCCTCACCGAAGACCAGCCGGGCCCGCTCGTCGGGATCGTCGGCGTCGACCGGGACGTACGCGGCGCCCGCCCACAGCACGGCGAGGATCGTGACGTACAGATCGCCGCTGCCGGAGGGCATTCGGACGCCGACCCGGTCGCCAGCGCGGACTCCGGCCTCGACCAGCTCGGCCGCTCGTGCCTCGACCGCGATGAGCAGCTCGCGGTATGTGATCAGAATCTCGCCGTCATCGATGGCGTGCGCGTCCGGATGGGCACGCGCGGTGGCGGTCAGGATGTCGACGAGGGTGCGCGGCGGAGGCGCCGCAGCGCCGCGTAGCAGGGGGTCGGACAACGACTGCCCGGTCGTCGGGCTAGTGCCCACCGCGGTGTCGACCTGCGGCTGGAGCATCACGTCCGGCCCACCTCTCATAGACCTGCCTTGCGTTTCCCGATGGTTGTTTCACATGAGGGTTACCGATTGGCAAACGCCACGGTGACCAACTGACCACGGTACCCGCGGTACCAGCGATATCTCCGGGGCTGCGGTGTGACGTCGATCGGCGAGCCGAGGCGGGTGGATGGGGCCGTCAGGCGCACTTCCGCATTCGCTCCGTTTGGGCGGCGGCGCCTATCAGGTCGCCGAGGCCGCGGTACCTAGACCCAGCGCGGTGAGAATCCCGGCGCTCGCTTGCTCGAGCCGATCGCGGACCCTCGGGCTGCGCAGGAACGCCACCGCGCGGGCGGCGAGCAGGGCGAGCAGGATCATCTCGACGGCGGCGACGGTGCATTCGATCGCGCCGAGCGCGAGGGTGTTCAGGAAGGTGACCTCGGTCAGGAACTGGGGAAGCACGGCGAGGTAGAACAGGCCGACCTTCGGGTTGAACAGACACGAGACGACGCCCGCCGTGAACGCCGAGCGAACCGAGGGCGCTTTCCCGCTGCCGGAATGGAACTCGGCATCGGCCTGCGCCCGCCGCTTGCGCAACTCGATGAGCGTACGAATTCCGAGGTACACCAAATAGATTCCGCCGACGATCTTCAGCGCGCGATACGCGGTCGCGGATTGCTCCAGCAGCGCGGCGACGCCAGCGGCCACCACCACCGCCCACACCAGGCCGCCGAGCGCCGAGCCCACCGCCGCGGCGATGCCGGGACGGGCGTCCACGATCGAAAAGCGCAGCACCAGAAACGAATCCGGCCCCGGCGTCAGGGAGAGCAGGACGCACAGTCCGACGAAGCTGAGCAGCAGCGAGGGCGTCACCCAACGAGTGCAGCGCAGTTCCCGCGGCGGCGCAACCGACTTTCGGCCGCGCGAATCCAGAGGTTGACAGAGCCGCGTGCGGTCTGCCAATCTCGGGACAGGTCACGAGTGCCAGCGCTAAGCCCCGGCTAGCTGGTCGGCAACCCTCCTCCGCGGTGGGGTGCTCCGGGTGACGACCGGGCCGCCGTCCGACCGGGCGCGGCAAGCGCGGACTCGACGAATCCCTCGATCGCGAGTCCCAGAGCCGACGGGATTACGTGATGACCGCTGTTGTGGACCAGACCTGTGCCGCCTTCGCCCGCGTTTCGGGTGACGATCTGCCGGTGCCGCTCGTGCAGGGTGGAACCCGCACCTACGCCAACTTCGACTACGCCGCGAGCGCGCCGGCGCTGGCCCAGGTCACCGACCGGATCCAGCGGCTGCTGCCGTACTACGCCAGCGTGCACCGCGGCGCGGGCTACGCCTCGCGCATCTCCACCGAGTGCTACGAGGCCGCGCGCGGTTCGGTCGCCCGTTTCCTCGACGCCGCCGACGACCAGGTGGTGGTGTTCACCCGCAACACCACCGATTCGCTGAACCTGCTGGCGTCCTGTGTGCCGGGCGACACCGTGGTGCTCGACATCGAGCATCACGCCAATTTCCTGCCGTGGACGCGGCACGGACGCCGCGTGGTGCGCGCTGCCGACACCGTCGCCGAGACCATCCGGTTGCTGGTGGCGGAGCTGTGCAGCAAGCCCGCCGCACTGCTCGCGGTGACGGGGGCGTCGAATGTCACCGGGGAGGTGCTGCCGTTGGAGCGGCTCGCCGACATCGCGCACCAGTGTGGCGCGCGCATCCTGGTCGACGCGGCCCAGCTCGCGCCGCACCGGCGAATCAGTCTGCGGGAGGCGGGGATCGACTACCTCGCCTTCTCGGGTCACAAGCTGTACGCGCCGTTCGGTGCGGGTGTGCTTGTCGGCCGCCGCGACTGGCTGGATCGGGCCGAGCCCTATCTCGCGGGCGGCGGTGCGGTGCGCGCGGTGAGCACCGAGCGCGCCGAATGGGCGCCCGCGCCGCAGCGGCACGAGGCGGGGTCGCCGAACGTGCTGGGCGCGGCCGCGATCGCCGCCGCCTGTGACGCGCTCGCCGCCATCGATCCCGTGGGGTTGGCCGCGCACGAACGCCTGCTTGCCGACCGCCTGCGCGAGGGACTGTGTGCCATCCCGGGCGTCGAGACGCTGCGCATCTGGTCCGACAGTCCCGATTCCGTCGGCATCGTGGCGTTCACCGTCGCGGGCTTCGCGCCCGGCCACGTCGCCGCCTACCTCTCCGCCGAACACGCCATCGGTGTGCGCGACGGCCGCTTTTGCGCCCACCCGCTGCTCGCCCGCCTCGGCCTCGACGGCGCACTGCGCGCCAGCATCGGCCTCGGCACCACCCCCGCCGACATCGACCGCCTCGTCGACGCCGTCGCCACCCTGGTCCACCGCGGCCCCTCCTGGAACTACGCCGAAACCGACGGCCTCTGGAACCCCACCCCCGAAACCCGCCCCTTCACCGCCGACCCGTCCACCGGCGCCACCCCCTGCCTGATCGCATAAGCCGCTGCAAGATCCGTCGAAAAGCGACGACATAGCGACGGCGCTATATAGCATCTGCGCTATGGGATGGGGTACCGTCGAGTTGGAGCCGGAGGTACGCGCATGGCTGGAAGCACTTCCAACCACGATGTTCGCGAGGGTGGCGTTCCACATCGACCTATTGGCCGACGTGGGGCCACTGCTCGGCGAACCGCACACTCGTCAGCTGGACGGAAAGCGGCGCGAGCTGCGGTTCGACCTCGACAGCAACGCATTCCGGGTGACCTACTGGATTGCCTCGGGCCGCCGGATCGTGTTGCTTACTGTGTTTGCCAAGCAGCGAATGCGGGAGCGGGCTGAGATCGAGCGAGCACGGCGCGCTATGGAGCGCTGTATGGCCGAGCGGCATACGGCCGAGGAGGTTGAGATCCATGGGTGAGCGATCGGACTGGGCGGAGATCAGGGACCGGCGCATGCGCGAGCCGGGGGCGGAAGAGGCTTACGCCGCTGCGAAATTGGCCTATCAGCTCGGTCGCACCATCCGGCAGATGCGGGAGGGCAGGGGCTGGAGCCAGACCACGCTCGCTCAGGCCGCCGGGATGACCCAGTCGGCGGTAGCTCGTTTCGAGGCGGGCGGGACGATTCCGAGTCTGCCCGTGCTGGAGCGCTTGGCGGGCGCGCTGGACGCGGATCTCGTCGTCGAGGTGAAGCCGCGAGTCGCCTGAACTCGCTCAGCCCTCCAGGGAGGACGGGCGGTGGTAGCGGCCGTTGTAGTACAACAGCGGTGCGGCGGCGGGCTTTTCGTCGGTGTTGTCGTGGACGCGGGTGACCAGGCCGACGACGAAGGTGTGGTCGCCGATGGGGATGAGTTGCTGGACAACGGCGCGGACCCAGATGGGGGTGCCGTGCAGGACGGGTTCGCCGGTGTCCAGCGTGGTCCACAGGGAGCGGTCGGTGAAGCGTTCCTCGGCGGAGCGGGAGAAGCGCTTGGCGATGTGCTGCTGGTGTTCGCCCAGGAAGTGGATGACCACGGAATCGGCGTCGAGCATCGCGGCCATGCTGGACGAGGTGTGCGCGATGTTGAACGACACCAGCGGCGGTTCCAGCGAGAGCGAGGCGAAGGAGGTCGCGGTGAAGCCGACCGGTCCCTTCGGGCAGGAGAGCGTGACCACGGTGACGCCCGCCGGATAGTGACGCATGGACGCGCGGTACTGCTCGGCGGTGATGCCGCTCAGGTCGTCGGGGATCCGGACGCCGGTGTGCGGCTGCGGTGCTTCGGTCACATGACGAACGTACGCCCGATTCGCCCGCTCCGGGCCGGGCGATTGTTGTTCGATTGCCGTTCGCCCCGGAAACCCGCAGCTCATGCGGCGGTGTGAGATTCAGTCCACATCGATCGGAAGCCCGGCGGTGATCCGCACCAACTCCCGGAAGGACGTACGGAACAGCGTGTTCGGATGCCCGCCCGCCGCCCACAGCTCCTGGTGCCTGGCCAGCGCGTTGTCCACCCAGGTCGGCAGGTTGGTGGGATGTCCGACCGGCGCGACCCCGCCGATCGGCTGACCGGTCACCTCGCGCACCAGCGCCGCGGGCGCGCGAGTGAGCGTGCCTTCCAATCGTGCGCCGGTCTGCGTCAGGTCCACGTTGTGCGCGCCGGAGACCAGCAGCAGCACCGGGTCCTGATCGAGCAGGAACACAAGCGATTTGGTGATCGCTCCCACCTCGACGCCGAGGGCGCGTGCCGCGTCGGCGGCAGTGCGGGTGGGTGTGGGTTGGCGGAGGATGACACCGTGATGGCCGCGCGCGATCAGCGTGTCGGCGACCCGGCAGGCGACCGGAGGTAGCTGGGCCCTGCTCATGGATCCAGGGTAAGCAAAACCGCGCATTTGCTCCTGCCGAGAACAGACCGCGTTCCTGCCTCGGCGCATTCCCCCTGACGGCCCGCGCAAGCGGCGTATACGCTGTACAAATGACTGACTGGCAGGCTTTCACCGTCGAGACAAAGGACCACGTCGCGCAGGTGACGTTGACCGGCCCCGGCAAGGGCAACGCGATGGGCCCGGACTTCTGGCGCGAACTTCCCGAGATCTTCCGCGGTCTCGACGCCGATCCCGAGGTGCGCGCCATCGTGCTCACCGGCGCGGGCAAGCACTTCTCCTACGGCCTCGACCTCCCGGCCATGGCGGGCACCTTCGGTCCGCTGCTCGCCGACAAGGCGCTGGCCGCGCCGCGCACCGACTTCCTCAAGGAGATCCGGCGGATGCAGGACTCGGTCACCGCGGTGGCCGAGTGCACCAAGCCGGTGATCGCGGCCATCTCCGGCTGGTGCATCGGCGGCGGCCTCGACCTGATCGCGGCCGTCGACGTGCGGCTGGCCAGCGCGGAAGCCAAGTTCAGCCTGCGCGAGGCCAAGGTCGCGATCGTCGCCGACATCGGTTCGCTGCACCGGCTGCCCGGCATCATCGGCGAGGGCCACCTGCGCGAGCTCGCCTACACCGGCAAGGACATCGACGCCGCGCGCGCCGAGAGGATCGGCCTGGTCAACGACGTGTACCCGGACCAGGAAGCCGTGCTGGACGCGGCGCACGCGATGGCGCGCGAGATCGCCGCGAACCCGCCGCTGGTGGTGCAGGGCGTGAAGGACGTGCTGGACCAGAAGCGCGCGTCGGAGGTGGCCGAGGGGCTGCGCTACGTCTCGGCGTGGAACGCGGCCTTCCTGCCGTCGGAGGACCTGACCGAGGCCATCCAGGCCGTCTTCGAGAAGCGCGAGCCGCAGTTCAAGGGTCGATAGGCGTTTGCTTCCGGCGTCCACGCACCCACATACTTGCGACGGACAACTAATTGATTGGCGCAAGTAAAGGTGGCGGTGCGTGGACGCGGACGACCTTTCGATCGACACCATCGCGGTGCAACTGACCCGGCTCCAGCGCATCCGCGACCGGACCGCCTTGCAGATCCGCACCACGGACGGCGTGGACCCGGCTGTGTTCGCCGTGCTGTTCCGGCTGCTGTGCGACGGCCCGATGCGCTCGGGCGCGCTGGCCGAGGCGGTGTTCTCCGACGCGTCGACGGTCAGCCGTCAGGTCGCCCAGCTGGTCGAGCGCGAGCTGGTCCGGCGGACGGCCGACCCCGCCGACGGACGCGCGACGGTGCTCGAGGTGACCAAGCGGGGGCGGGAGGTGGCCGAGCGTATCCGCAGGCGCCGCCACGACAACCTCACTCTGGTGATGGCCGACTGGACGCCGGACGACCGCGCGCTCTTCGCGGACCTGCTGCGCCAGTTCGTCGACGATTTCGAACGCGCGCGACCCGCGATGGTCGCCGGGCCGCGGCTCACGAATCCGGATGAAGCGGAGCGGCGTTCGTGACCACTCCGACCGCTGTGACGCCGCAGGCGGGATTCACCCACCGGCAGATCCTGACCATCCTCAGCGGGCTCATGCTCGGCATGCTGCTCTCCTCGCTGGACCAGACCATCGTCTCGACGGCGATCCGCACCATCGCCGACGATCTCGATGGCTACGCGCTGCAAGCCTGGGCCACCACCGCCTACCTGATCACCGCCACTCTCACCACGCCGCTCTACGGCAAGTTGTCGGACATGTTCGGCCGCAAGCCGTTCTTCATGGCCGCCATCAGCATCTTCGTCGTCGGCTCGCTGCTGTGCACGCTCGCCCAGTCGATGTACCAGCTGGCCGCCTTCCGCGCCGTCCAGGGCATGGGCGCGGGCGGGCTGATGTCGCTGGCCCTCGCCATCCTCGGCGACATCGTCGGCCCCCGCGAACGCGCCCGCTACCAGGGCTATTTCCTCGCGGTGTTCGGCACGTCCAGCGTGATCGGCCCGGTGCTCGGCGGCATTCTCGCCGGGCAGGACACCATCCTCGGCGTCAGCGGCTGGCGCTGGGTGTTCCTGGTCAACGTGCCGGTGGGGCTGGTGGCGCTCGCGGTGGTCTCGCGGGTGCTGCGCCTGCCGAAGAAGCCGCACTCCACCGATCGGGTCGACTGGTGGGGTGTGCTCGTGCTGGCCGTCGGACTGGTGCCGCTGCTCGTCGTCGCCGAACAGGGGCGCGAATGGGGTTGGGGCAGCGTGCCTTCGGTGGTCTGCTACGTGATCGGCGCGCTCGGCGTCGTCGGGTTCGTCGTGGTCGAGAAGGGGCTGAAGGACGCGGCGCTGATCCCCCTGCGAATCTTCGGCAACCGGACTTTCGCGCTCGGCGTCGTCATCTCGTTCGTGGTCGGCGCGGCCATGTTCGGCGGCATCTCGCTGCTGCCGCAGTACCTCCAGGTCGTTCGCGGGGCGAGCCCGACGATGGCCGGTCTGCAAATGCTGCCGATGGTGCTGGGGCTGATGCTCGGCTCGATCCTGTCCGGCCAGTTGATCTCGCGAACCGGCCGCTACCGGATCTTCCCGATCATCGGCGCGACCACGCTGACGCTCGGCCTGTTCCTGCTGCATTTCCTGGACGCGGACAGCCCGCTGTGGCTGGCCATGCTCTTCATGGCCTGCACCGGGTTCGGTCTCGGCAACCTCATGCAGCCGCTCACCCTCGCCTTGCAGAACGCGTTGCCGCCCAAGGACATGGGCGTTTCCACCGCGGCCGCCACCTTCTTCCGGCAGATCGGCGGCACGCTGGGCGTCGCGGTGTTCCTGTCCATCCTGTTCGCGCGAATGACGCCGAACATCACCGACGAACTGCGCGCCGCCGCGCGCGATCCGGAGTTCGCACAGGCCGTCCTCGCCGGTGCGCAGAGCGGCAATCCCGCCGACGCCGCATTGGCCAAAGGTTTGCTCGCCCAAGACACTTCGGCCGCAGGCGAGGTGCTGAAGGACAGCTCGATCGTCCAGCAGCTGAGCCCGGAGCTGGCCAGGCCCTTCCAGGTCGGTTTCGCCGACTCCATGTCGACGGTGTTCCTCGCCGTCACCTGCCTCGCGCTGCTCGCGCTGGTGCTCGTGCTGTTCTGGAAGGAAGTGCCGCTGCGCATGGTCAGCGGCATCCAGGCGGCGAACGACAAAGCCGAATCGGTGGTGGATGTCGAGGCGCGGGTCATCGAGCAGACCGGCCTGCCGCTGCCGGGCGGTGCGACGGTGGAGCCGCCGCTGGACAAGAGCGCGGATCGGGAAAGCGCGCGGCGCGGTGCGGACGGCCCGGGTTCGTGACCGACGGCTGGTGGCGCCGATTCACCGAACGGCTGCGGCGACTGCCCGCGGCCGTCGGTTACCTGGCGATCGGCGGCGTCACCGGCCTGCTCGCGCTGTTCGCCGCGCTGGGGTTGTTCGTCGTGGCGGTGCTGAGCCTGATCGGGGTGGGCATACCGGCGCTGCCCGAGGCGGCGCGGCTGCTGCGCCCGCTGCTCGGGTTCGAGAGGCGAAGGGCGGCGGCGCGGCTCGGCACTACGATCGAGCAGATCTACCGGCCGCTGACCGGAGACCTGCGGGAACGACTGGCCACGCTGGTCGCGGACCCGGCCAACCGGCGCGATCTCGGCTGGCTGGTACTGCACGCGCTGACCGGGTTCCCGCTGGCCGCGCTCGCGGTCGCGCTCCCGGTGAGCGCTGTGAATCAGGCGCTGATCCCGGCGTATTGGCGGCTGCTGCCCGAGGGCGCCATCACCAACTTCGGATTCGTCGTCGACTCCTGGCCGCGAGCTTTCCTGAGTCTGCTGATCGCTGTCCCGGTCGGCGCGGTGGCGTTGCGTCTTCCGGCACTCGCCGAAGGTCAGGCGCGGGCGGCAAGGGCGCTGCTCGCGCCGGACGAGGGCGCGGTGCTCGCCCACCGAGTGGCCGAGCTGACCGCCACGCGGGCCGCCGCCCTCGACGCGCACGGCGCCGAACTGCGCCGCATCGAACGCGACCTGCACGACGGCGCACAGGCCAGGATCGCGGCCGTGATCATGCAGCTCGGGCTGGCCGAGCAACTGCGTGAGCGGGATGCCGAGGCCGCCGCCGACATCGTGCGCACCGCCCAGGACACCGCCGCCGCGGCGCTCGCCGAACTGCGCGACGTGGTGCGCAGCGTCTACCCGCCGGTGCTGTCGGACCGCGGTCTGGCCAGCGCCGTCTCCGCGCTGGCCGCGCGCAGTCCGATTCCGTGCGTCGTCGACCTCGGCGCCGCGGGCCGGCGTCCCATGGCGGTCGAGGCGGCGGCATACTTCGTGATCGCCGAGGCGCTGACCAACGCCACCAAACACTCGCGAGCCGAACATCTTTCGGTCAGCCTCGGTGGGACGATGCAGCGGTTGGTCGTCGAGATCCGCGACGATGGCGTCGGCGGCGCCGAGCCGACCGAAGGCGGCGGACTGGCAGGCATCCGGCGCAGGGCCGAGGCGCTCGACGGCCGGATGACGCTGGACAGTCCACGCGGTGGGCCTACTGTGGTGCGAGTGGAGCTGCCGTGCGGGTTGTGATCGCCGAAGACGACGCCCTCCTGCGAGAGGGTCTCGTGCTGTTGCTGCAGACCGCGGGCATCGAGGTGGCCGCGGCCGTCGACAACGCCGACGACTTCCTGTCCGCCGTCAGCGCCGACCGTCCGGACGCGGTCGTCGTCGACGTCCGGCTCCCGCCCACCTTCACCGACGACGGGCTGCGCGCGGCGGTGCGCGCCCGCGCGATCCACCCCGGGCTGCCGGTGCTGGTGCTCTCGGCCTACGTGGAGGACAGCTACGCCGCCGAGCTACTCGGCGACGGCGCGGGTGGCATCGGCTATCTGCTGAAGGAACGGGTCGGCAAGGTGGACAGGTTCCTGGAGTCGCTGCTCCGCGTCGCCGAGGGCGGTACGGCCATGGACCCGGAGGTGGTCTCTCAGCTGCTGGTGCGGCGCAGGGCCGACGACCCGCTCGCCGCGCTGACCGCGCGGGAGCGGGAGGTGCTCGCGCTGATGGCCGAGGGCCACGCCAACCCGGCCATCGCCGAACGGCTCGTCGTCACCGAAGGCGCTGTGCACAAACACATTCGGAGCATCTTCGCGAAACTGAGCTTGTCCGCCGACGAGGCGGGACACCGCAGGGTGCTCGCCGTGCTCGCCTACCTCAACGCCCGTCCCGGAACATCCTGACAGGTCAGGTCGCCGGCGGGCAGCGTGCCGTCGCGGAAGTAGGTGTTGACCGCGGCGTCGACGCAATCGTTCGGATAGCGCCCGAAGACCGAGTGGACCGGCACATCCTGCAAGGTGACCATGCGGGAACCGGTCAGCGCGCGGTGCATGGCGAGCGCCCCAGGGTAGGTGGTGCGGGTGTCGCCGGTGGCCTGCACGATCAGGCTCGGCACGGAATTGCCGATGACCGTGGGGCTTTCGATCGGCGCCGACCAGAACGCGCACGGCGTGATGTTGTTGGCGAACGCGCCGAACAGCGGCTGGTTCGCCCGGTTCGCCTCGATGTTGCGCCAGTACCAGGCCGGGTCGCGCGGTGCGCTCACGTCACCGCACATGATCGCCATCTGCGCCGAATTGTCGCTCGGCCGCGCGGCCAGCATGAACGCGAGGACGGCGGCGAGTTCCGGACTCGGCGCCACCGGCGCGCCCGCTGCCGCGTCCAGGAGCTGGCGCAGCTGGTTCGCCACCTGCTCGTACTGACGAGGATCGTCCAGTCCGACGAACAGCACCATCGGCACGCTGTGGTCGTCCAGCTCGAATTCGCCGAGCCGGATGGGCCGCTCGTTCGCGCGCCGGACCAGATCGAGCACTGTGGCGCGGACGGCGGCACGGTCGGCGCCGAAGCGGTACTCGCTGTCGCGGTCGGCGGCCCAGTCGGCCCACCGATCGAAGGCGGCCTCGTTGGCCGGGCCCATATCCTGGACCATGCCGACCGGACCGTAGCGCTGCGGGTCCACCGAGCTGTCCAGTACGACGCGGTCGGCGCGCCGCGGGAACATCTGGGTGTAGACCGCGCCGAGATAGGTGCCGTAGGAGGTGCCGAAATAGTTGATCCGGTCCTCGCCGAGCGCGCCGCGGACGACGTCCATGTCGCGCGCGGTGTTGCGGGTGGTGATGTGCCGGATCCGCTCACCTTCGGTCGCCACGCAGCGCGCCGCGAGTTCGGCTTGCTGCGCGACGGATTCGGCGTAGCTCGCGGCGTCGACGCCCGCCGACTGCAAGGCGAAGCCGCGCGGCCAGCGGCAGTTCACCGGGTTCGATCGGCCGACGCCACGCGGGTCCATACCGATGAGGTCGTAGCGGGCCCGCACCTCGTCGGTCATCGCCTCGCGGACGTCCACCATGGCGTCCAGGCCCGCGCCGCCGGGGCCGCCCGGGTTCGACAGCACGACTCCGCGTCGCTGCGCGGGATCGGCGGCCGGGATGCGGGAAACGACCACGGTGAGGGTCCGCCCTTCGGGCGCAGCGTAATCCAGCGGGACCGTGACGTCCGCGCACTGTGCGCCGAGCGGGTCGAGGCGCGGATCGCCGCAAGATTTCCAGGTCAATCGCTGGTGGTAGAAGCGGTCGAGCCCCGCGTCGGCCGTTGCCGGCGCGGCGGTCAGCAGCGCGGCGAGGGTAGCCGTTCCTGCCGCGATCAGTTTTCCGAGATTCATTGTGAAGACTCCGATTTCGTTCGACCGAGCCGTGTGCGGCGCGGGGCGGGACAAGGGCCGTTGGAGCGGGGTCACGCCGCGCAGACCGCCGCGTCGAACGTTTGCTGCACGAGCGCCGCATCCTCCTCGGTGGTCGGCAACTCGTTCACGATCACGGTCACCGCGTGTCCGTCGGCGGTGACGCCGTTGCGGGTCTCGAACCCTGGGATGCTCCCGCCGTGCCCCCAGACCTCCTTGCCGCAGGACGTCGGTAGCTGGATGAGGCCCAATCCGTAACCGGCCCCTGGCATCCGGTCGAAGGGCACGGTGTGTCGCATCTCGTCGAGTTGCGCGGCGGGCAGCAGGCGGCCGTTCAGCAGCGCGCGGAAGAATCGGTTCAGGTCGGCGCCGGTGGCGATCATCGCGCCTGCGGCGTCGGCCCAGGAGGGATCCAGCTCGGTGAAGTCGACGCGCGCGCCGTCGACCTGCTGGTAGCCGACGGGATGCGGTCCGCGGATCCCGATCTCGCCCGAGGCGGGAAACCAGGTGTCGCGCAGGCCGAGCGGCTCGATGATCCGCGCCGTGATCTCGGCGGCCGTGGTCCGGCCGGTCGTTTGCCGGATCAGCATGCCGAGTAGAACGTAGTTGGTGTTGGTGTACACCGAGCGAGCGCCGGGCTCGAACCGCGGCGGCATCGTCATCGCCAGGCCCACCAGTTCGGCGGCGTCGTACCGGTGCGTGCGCACGGCTTCGGTATCGACCTCGAGCTGTCGCGTACCGTGTTCGGCGCGCAGTTCGGGATCGCCCCCCGCCAGGTAATCGGGCAGGCCGCTGGTGTGCTGGAGCAGGTGACGGACTGTGACGCGATTCCCGTCGTTGCCGCTGCCGCGAACCACTCCCGGAAGGTAACGCTCGATGGGCGCATCCAATTCGACCTTGCCCTCGGCGGCCAGTTGCAGCACGACCGTCGCGACGAATGTCTTCGTGTTGCTGCCGATTCGCACGCGCGCGTCGGCGGGAATCGGGGCACCCGTGGCGATGTCGCCGACGCCCGCGGTAACTGTGCGATCGCCCGCATCGGTGGTCAGCACCGCCTGCGCGCCGGGGAAGCCGCCGCGCACCGTAGCGTCCAGCGCCCGCTGGATCGCCGCGGTGCGACCGTCATCGGCTGGCGCGGCGTCGCCGCAAGCCTGCGCGCCGAACAGCGCGACCAGGCAAATCCCCGCCGCGGCCGCATGGCGTCGAAAAACGATCATGAGCTGTGCGTTCCTCCTGTGCTCGATGCGACGCAACGCTTGTGCGCCCGACGATTTCGAGGCTAGGAACGCGAGCTCGCCGTGCCCATGACGCTCACACCCGAATTCGTGGTGGTGCGCACCGGATTTCAGGGGTAGTGCCAGCACTACCCTTCCCGGCCCGTTGTCGCGTATTCCGGCAGGCGTGGCGGCCCGTGCAGGGTGGAGAAGGTGGAATCGCCCGAGGGGGCGGGTGTTCGAGCCCTAGGGGTGGCTGTTCAGCGGCGTTTCGCTCCCTACCTTGAGAGAGGTCAACATCAACCTCGCTTTCCAGGAGCAGTGAAATGCGAATCAAGTCCTTCCTCGCCGCGGGCCTTCTTGCCACCGCAGCCGTCGCCGGGGTGTCGACGGCTGCGACGGCCAACGCCGCGCCGACCTACCAGGCCACCGGCTACGGGGCCACCTACATCGGCACCTACGCCACCTTCGAGGCCTGCCGCGCCGACGGCGTCTCGCCCAGCACCGGCGGCTACTACTGGGAGTGCGTCGAGGCCTGGGACGGCTGGGACCTCTACATCTACTACTGATCCCGCGAAACCACCCGTAATCGGCGCTCTCGCACCGTGATCGGATCCCCAGGGACGTCCGGCGCAGGCCGGGCGTCCCTTTCGCGTACGGGGACAACCCATTCGGGAAACGAAAAAGGCGGGAGGTCCGTACGGACCTCCCGCCTTCGTCGGGTGACTCAGTGGCCGCCCTTCTCCTGCAGACGCTTGAAGGAGGCTTCCACCTCGGCCTCGGCCTCGGCGCGACCGACCCACTCCGAGCCCTTGACGTACTTGCCCGGCTCCAGGTCCTTGTAGCGCTCGAAGAAGTGCTTGATCGCGGCGAGCTCGAACTCCGGCACGTCGGCCAGGTCCTGGATGTGGTCCCAGCGCGGATCGCCCGCGGGCACGCACAGCACCTTGGCGTCGCCGCCCGCCTCGTCCTCCATCTTGTACATGGCGACCGGGCGCGCCTCGACGATCACGCCGGGGAACACCGAGTCGGGCAGCAGGACCAGCGCGTCCAGCGGGTCGCCGTCCTCGCCGAGCGAGTTCTCGATGAAGCCGTAGTCGGCCGGGTAGGCCATGGAGGTGTAGAGGAAGCGATCGAGCCGAACACGGCCGGTCTCGTGATCGACCTCGTACTTGTTGCGGGAACCCTTGGGGATCTCGATGGTGACGTCGAACTCCACGCCATCTCCTTCTGTGCTGCATCCGGTGGCTCGAGCGGGCACGACCGCCGACTCGCCAGGTTGTTCGGGGGAACGGTAGCGGAACGAGGATAGTGTGATCGGTGGGGCCGAGGTTCAAAAGGGCATGGGTGCGCCGGTGGTGCGTGGCAGCCGAGTCAGGGAGACGACGGGTACGTGGTTGGTGGGAAGAAGAGAAATATCGGTGACTTGGCCGCGCGGCGGCGGCGCAGGATGTGGATCGGATTCGGGGCGACCTTCGGGGTGCTGCTGATCGCCGCCGGCGGTGCGTTGGTCGTCGTCCAGCCGTGGACCCCGGAATTCCGGCACGGCGGGCTCACTATCGCCGCGCCGCCCGCCCTGGTCAAGCCTTTTCCGCAGGTGGCTCCCGCGCCGTCGAACGCGCCCGCGCCGAGCCCGGCCGGTGTCGCGGCGGCGCTCGGCGGGGCGCTTGCCAATCCGGATCTCGGCACGTTCGCCGGTGTGGTCACCGACGCCGAGAGCGGAACCACGCTGTGGAGCCAGGATCCGGGCACGCCGATGATCCCCTCGTCCACCGCCAAGATCCTCACCACCGCGGCCGCGCTGCTCGCGCTGCCGCCGGACCAGCGGGTCGTCACCAAGGTGGTCGCCGGATCGGCGCCGAACGAACTGGTGCTGGTCGGCGGCGGAGATCCGACGCTCACCGCGCAGGCCGACGGCAAGGGCTACTACCCGAAGGGCCCGCGCCTCGCGGACCTGGTCGCGCAGATCAGGCTGGCCGGGAGCGCGGCGGACACCATCGTGGTCGACACCACCGCCTTCGCCGGGCCGACCATGGCGAAGGGCTGGGAGGACGCCGACATCCCCGGCGGCTCGATCGCGCCGATCGAAGCGGTGATGATCGACGGCGGACGCGTCGAGCCGCTCGTCGAATACTCCCCGCGCAGCTCGACCCCAGCGCTGGACGCCGGACGCAGGCTGGCCACCGAACTCGGGCTCGACCCGTCTCGGGTGCGCGCGGGCAAGGCGGCGCCGGGTGCGGCCGAGGTGGCGAGCGTGCAGTCCGCGCCGCTGCGCGACCGGCTGCGCGACATGATGGTCTACTCCGACAATGTGCTCGCCGAGACCATCGGCCGGGAGATCGCGGTGGCGACCGGACACGAACCGTCGTTCGCCGGCGCGGTGGCCGCCGTGGCCGCCACACTGGAGAAGGCGGGTTTCGATCTGAACGGGGTGGTGATGCACGACACCAGCGGACTCTCCACCGACGACCGCATCCCCGCGCGCCTGCTGGACAAGATCGTCGCCACCGCCGCCCAGTCGACCGACGACACGCTGACCCGGCCGACCGGCACCAAGGCTCGGCCCGCGGGCGAGAAGCTGGCGGCCACCCTCGCGCCGATGCTGGACGATCTGCCGGTCGCGGGCGCGACGGGCTCGCTGGCCAGCCGGTATGTCACCCAGAACCGCGGCGGCGCCGGATGGGTGCGCGCCAAGACCGGAACTCTCTCGGTGGCCAGCACGTTGGTCGGATATGTGCTCGACCGGGATGGCCGGGTGCTGACCTTCGCGTTGATGTCGAACGATCGGCCGCCGGAGGTGAGCAGGCCCGCGTTGGACGCCATCGCAGGCACGCTGCGCAACTGTGGATGCTCGTGACGGGTGGTTGACCATGATCGAAGGCGCTGACAAGACACGCGAATCCGCCGTCGCCGATTCGGCATCGGACGGCAAGGCGCGACGTCGCTCCGGCCTGTCCGGCGCCGTCGACTGGCGTTTGGCCGCGCGTACCGGATCGGCGTTGGTGCCGCCGGGTCCGCGCACCTCGCGGTACTCGGCCGAACAGGTGGTCGCCGAGCTGGCCGAGGCGTCGGTGCGGGCCGAGGGACCGGTTCGCGAGGTGAGCGGACTGCTCGACGATCAGCCCGTGCCCGCGGCGCGCATCGTCGACCGGCCCGGCTGGATCGGCGCGGCCGCCGACTCCATGGCCCAGCTCACCGGCACCGGCGGCGATCCGCACGGCCGCGGCACGTTCGCGGGCAAGCCCGCGGGTGTGCAGGCGGGCGCGATGCTGGCGTTCCTCTCCACCGCCATCCTCGGCCAGTACGACCCGTTCACCGGGCCGGACGGCACACTGCTGCTCGTCGCGCCCAACATCATGGCCGTCGAGCGCGCGCTCGGCGTCCCGGCCGGTGACTTCCGGTTCTGGGTGTGCCTGCACGAGGTGACCCACCGGGTGCAGTTCTCCTCCGCGCCCTGGCTGGCCGACTACATGCGCAACAACGTCGACATCCTTTCCGAGGTCGGCGACGAACCGCTGACCGACATGCTCACCCGTTTGGTCGACGAACTGCGCGACCGCCGCCGCGGCACCGCATCCGACGATCCGGCCACCCGCGGCGTCGTCGGTCTGCTGCGCGCCACCCAGGCGCCGCCGCAACGCGAGGCCCTGGACCGGCTGCTCATGCTCGGCACCCTGCTCGAAGGCCACGCCGACCACGTGATGGACGCCGTCGGCCCCACCGTCATCCCGACGGTGGAGCAGATCCGCGCGGCCTTCGACAAGCGCCGCAAGCGCCCGACCAACCCGCTACAGCGCATTCTGCGGGCCCTGCTCGGCGTGGACGCGAAGGTCGCGCAGTACGTCCGCGGCAAGGCGTTCGTCGACCACGTCGTCGGCCGCGTCGGCATGGAGCGGTTCAACGTCGTGTGGTCGAATCCCGAGACGCTGCCCCGGCCGGACGAGATCGAGAACCCGGACCGCTGGATCGCCCGCGTACTGGGCTGAGCGGACTTCGGCGACCGGCCGCGGATCGCCGCGCGGCCCCGGCATGTGGACGATCCGCACCGGCGGAGCGGCGAGACACACAGCGTCCGGTGCGGCCGACGGCTCGGCTCGCGGCGCTGCCCGAGCACGGTGGTCGTCGGCGCGCCGGGCGGCGCGCCGAGTCCGCGATTTCCGTGAACCCGTCACGGTCTCGGAGGCGGCGGGACTCGGTAGTGTCCTCCCCATGGGCCGTGCGGTACGAGTGACGCCCGGGCAGCGCGAGGCGACCGGGTCGACCGCTGGCAGCGCTGGTTCGAGTGTGGGCCGTGCTGGTTCGAGTGCGGGCAGCACTGGCTCGGGCGCGGGCGGCGCTGGTTCGAGTGGGCCGCGCAAATTGCCGGAGACTGCGGCGGTGCTCGAGGTCCGGCGCGCGGTGCGGTCCTGGGCGGGGGAGTATCTGGCGCAGGGCGCTTCCGTCGCGGTCGGGCTGTCCGGCGGGGCGGATTCACTGGCCCTGACGGCCGCGGCGGTCATCGAGATCCGGCACGTCGACGCGTTGATCGTCGACCATCGCCTGCAAGAAGGCTCGGGACAGGTGGCGGCGGACGCGGCCGCCGCGGCCCTCGCGCTCGGCTGCCGATCGGCCCGCGTGCTCGCGGTGGAGGTCGGCGCCGAAGGCGGCTTGGAAGCGGCGGCGCGCACGGCCAGATACGGCGCGATGGACGCCGCCCGCCACGGCGCGCCCGTTCTGCTCGGCCACACCCTCGACGATCAGGCCGAGACCGTGCTGCTCGGACTCGCCCGCGGTTCCGGCGGACGCTCGATCCAGGGCATGGCCGCCTACACCGAACCGTGGGGCAGGCCTCTGCTCGGTGTCCGGCGGGCCACGACCCGCCAGATGTGCGCCGACCTCGGCCGCACCCCGCACGAGGACCCGCACAACCTGTCGACCGAATTCACCAGGGTCCGGCTGCGCACCGAGGCGTTGCCGCTGCTCGAGGACGTCCTAGGCGGCGGCGTCGCGGCCGCGCTGGCCCGCACCGCCGAACAGCTGCGCGAGGACGGCGCGCTGCTCGACGTGCTTGCCGACGAGTTGCTGGAGGCCGCGAAGGTACCCGGCCCCGCCGTCGAGGGTTCCGGCGCCCCCGATGATGAGGTGGCGCTGTCGATCGAGACGCTCGCCACTGCGCCCGCCGCGCTGCGCCGCAGGGCGATCCGCTCCTGGCTGCTGCACGGCGGAGCGAAAGCGCTGACCGACAAGCATTTACGGGCGGTGGACGCCCTGGTCACGGCGTGGCGCGGGCAGGGAGGGGTGGCAGTCGGCGGCGGGTCACCGGACACGAGGTTGGTTGCCGCGCGCGAACATGGCAGGCTGACACTGCGCGAACAAGACCGATGTCTGCGCAGTGACTGATGCCGAGCGGGATCGATCGAAACCAGCGGCGCACAGGAAGGGAAACCAACTGACGTGTACGGGGACGACATCGCGTCGGTGCTGATCACCGAGGAACAGATCGCCGCCAAGACGCAGGAGCTTGCCGAGCTGATCGCCAAGCGCTACCCGGCCGACGCTCCCGAGGGCGACCTGCTGCTGGTCGGCGTGCTCAAGGGCGCGATCTTCTTCATGACCGATCTGGCCAAGGCGCTGCCCATCCCGACCCAGATGGAATTCATGGCCGTCTCCTCCTACGGCTCGTCCACCTCCTCCTCGGGCGTGGTGCGGATCATGAAGGACCTGGACAAGGACATCGCGGGCCGCAACGTGCTGATCGTCGAGGACATCATCGACTCCGGTCTGACCCTGTCCTGGCTCAAGCGCAACCTGTCCACCCGCAACCCGGCCTCGCTCGAGGTGGTCACCCTGCTGCGCAAGCCGGACGCGCTGCGCACCCACGTCGACGTGGCCCACGTGGGCTTCGACATCCCGAACGAGTTCGTCGTCGGCTACGGCCTCGACTACGCCGAGCGCTACCGCGACCTGCCCTACATCGGCACCCTCGACCCGAAGGTCTACGGCGGGGCCTAGGACACCCAGCCCGAACAGCTCGGGGCACTCGCCCACAACAGCCCAGGGCACGACAGCTCAGGGCAGCAGCCCACGACAGCTCAGGGCACCAGCCCACGACAGCTCAGGGCACCAGCCCACGACGACTCAGGGCAGCAACGCGAAAATCGTTGCGGGCGAGCCCGACCCACCGCGATAGAGCGGCCCGCCGACCAGGATCCACGCGCCGGTCGCGGGTAGCTCACCGAGATTCGCCAGGCACTCCAGGCTGATCCGGTGCTCACGGTAGAGCAGCTTGGACACCGCGTAGGTGTCGTCGGCGCACACATCGGGTCCGAAGGTGTCGATGCCCAGCGCGCCGCGCCTGCCGAGCCGTCCCGTCCGCAACAGCCACTCCACCGTCTCCACCGCGAATCCGGGCTGGCGACCGGCCGATTCATCGACGCCGATGAAGTCGGGGCCGCCCCACTTGGCGTCCCACCCGGTCCACGCGATCACGGCCGCGCCGTCCGGGATGCGGCCGTGCCGCGACTCCCAGCGCCGCAGATCGTCCACGGTAACGGCGTAATCGCGGTCCGCCGCGCACCGCTCGCGGACGTCGATCTTCACCGCGGGCAACAGCAGATCGGCCAGGTCCAGTTCGTCGGCCGCCAGCCCGTCGGCGTGGAAGTGGATCGGTGCGCCCCAATGCGTTCCGGTGTGCTCGCCTTGCTGGATGTACCGCAGGTAGTACCCGTCGTTGGCGACGGTGGCGACGATATCGGTGCGGAATTCCGGGTCGCCGGGAAAGATCGGCGTCGTCGCCGGATCGTGCACATGCGACAGGCTGACAAGTCTGCCGAACGGTGGCTTCATCGTGCTCCTGGGGTGGTGCCTACGAACCCGCCACTCACGCGGAGAGCTACGCCATCATGGGTACACCTGCCTCCGCCGCAGCGCGTACAGATCCTGTTCCATGGCCCGGAACAGCAGATAGACCGCGACGAAGGCGACGATGCTCGCGATGCACATTATCCGCAGTGCGACGATGATTTTGGCCAGGTCCGGGGGATGCAACAGGGTCGATCCTGCGACCGCGATGAGCGGAATGGACGCGGCGAGCACCAGATACACGCCGCTGCGGCGGCGCAGCGCGCGTAGGTCGTTCGCCTCGGAGCGCTCGATTCCGCCCTGTCCCAAGAACATCGGGTATATGCACCGGATGAGGTAGAAGTTCGTCAGCAGGAACGGATACGTCATCGCGATGACGCCCGAGACGGTGTGCAGGATCATGAAATGCGCGTAGTCGCTGGCGGATACGACGTCGGGGGTGCCGCGCAACGCGAGCGGATAGACCAGACCGGAGACCAGCCACATGGTGAAGATGATCAGCGCGGCCCAGTCGCCGAGCCGCACGGCCGAGGCACGCGCCTTGTGCAGCACGTCTTCGTCGTAGCGGACGCCCGCGGCCAATCCGTGCGGCACCGTGATCAGGTATCTGGCCAGGTAGACCAGCAGCACCGTGCCGATGGCGAAGCCGAAGCCGTTGACGATGATCGAGTAGATCTCGAACTGCCGCTGCGTCTGCGCGGACTGCCTGCTGTGCATCAGCATGTTGTTGTGGTCGATGTTGTAGATCGAGGCCAAGATGTTGGGCACCCCGATGGCCAGGGCGATCAGCACCACCCGCCAGGGGCGCAGTCGCACCCGCCAGCTGTGCTCGGGCGGGTCGACCAGGTCGCGGGCGCGCGGGTCGAGACACAGGTCCAATTGCTCGGCCAGCACCGCGCCGTTCCGCCAGCGCCGCAGCGGGTCGGGCTCCAGGCAGGTCAACAGGACGCGGCGCAGCGCGGGCGGGCAGTCGGCGGGCAGCGTCGCGAGCGCCGCCGCGGGCACGCCCGCTCGGCGGGCCCGCAGCGCCGCCTCGACGGTGGGCGGGTCGTCGGCGAATGGCCTTGTCCCGGTCAGCAATTCCCACAGCAGGATGCCGAGCGCGTAGAGATCGCTGCGGCTGTCCGGGGCCGGTGCGTCGGAGTCGAGCGCGGCGGCGAGCTGTTCGGGGGAGCGGTAGGCGAGCCACTCGCGAAGCGCCGCGGGTGAATCGGGTGGCGTGGTCGTGCCGTCGCCGGGCGCGAAGTCGGCCAGCTTGGGTGTGCCTTCGCTGGTGAACAAAACGTTGGCGGGGTCGATGGCGTGGTGGGCGATGCCGTGGCGATCCGCGTAACCGAGTGCGTCGGCGAGGCGGCGGCCGATCCACGCCACCGTCTCCGGCCAGCTGAGCTCGGCGAGCTCGGCGCGCACCAGGGAGTCCGCGGGCCGGATCTCGCCCTTGGCCTCGATGGCGGCGTCCAGCGCGTCGAGTAGGAGCGCTCCGCCCATGGCCTCGTCCTGGCCGCGGCGGCGTTGTGCCGATTCCGCCGCGCGGCGACGCTCGAGCACCTCCGCCGCGGTGCCGCCCGGCAGGTACTGCATGTAGACCAGCCTGCCGATCTCACCGTCGAACGCGAGCACCCGCTGGTCGAAGACGCGGACGATGTTCGGGTGGTCGAGCTGGACCATCGGTTGCGGGTCCGCACCGCCCGCCGCCGCGATCCGTACCGCGACCACCCGCTGCATGGACAGCTGCTTGGCCAGGAACACCCGACCGGCGCGGCCGCTGCCGAGTTCGGTCCGCAGGTCGAAGTCGTCGACCCGCTGGCCGGGGGCGAGGTCGGCGGGATCGCGGTCGACGTGCACAACCCCGGCGTGGCCCTGCTCGCCGGTGAGCCGGGCGCGCACGGTGTCGGCCAGTTCGGGGTACTCCGCGAGGAATTCCTCCAGCGGCAGTGGGCCGCGTCCGCGCCGGGCGGTGAACTCCTCGCAGATCAGGTCGGCCAGCTGCGGGCTGGCGTCGACCTCGGGAAACTCCTCGCGATACTCCGCGATGCGCTTGACCGGCCCGCGTCCGCTCCAGCGGTGCCGCAGGTCGATGCGGACCAGGTCGGTGAGCACGGCGGTCCGTACCTCGGTGCCGTCGGGCACGTAGTCGGCCAGGTGCGGCGGGCTTTCGCTGGCGGCATGCAGGCAGTGCCGCCAAGCGGCGGTGAAGCGTCCGACCGGATCGACGTGCGTGACGGTCATGGACGCTCCGCGGCCGCGCGCGGGCGGTTGTCGTACCGGGCGGAGCCGCCTTGCGCGGTCGACGCGCCGGGCTCCCCGCTCGGCGCCACCACTCGCTCCAGCGCGCGCAGGTCGGCCTCGAGCGCGCGGAACAGCAAATACGACCCGACGAACGCGATGATGGCGCCCACGCAGAGCACGCGAACCGCGACGATCACCATGGGGATGTCCTCGGGCGGGAGGAAGGTCACCCCGGCTACCGCGAGTAGTGGCACCGAGGCCGCGATCGCGAGGTACAGGTTGCAGCGCCGGTCGAGCGCGCGCAATCTGCCAGCGTCCTCGGCGCTGATGTTCCCGTGCCGCAAGAAGATCGGATAGATGCAGCGGATCAGGTAGAAGGTCGCCAGGAAGAACGGATACGACCCGGCGATGGCGCCGCAGACCACCAGCGAGGCCATGAAGTGCACGACGTCGCGCCCGGTGACGTCGCCGGTGGACAGCTGCATCACGGCGGGGAAGGTCAGCGCGGCGAGCACCCACAACATGAACGGGATGGCCACCGCCCGCTCGCCGAGCAGCAGCGTGTCGGTTCTGGCGCGGGTCAGCGTGTCAGGGTCGTACCGTCTGCCCTTGCGCAGTCCCTTGGTCACCCGCAGCATGTAGCGCATCGAGTAGATGATCGTGAAGAACCCGATCGGGAAGAACACCGCGTTCACCGCGCCGGTGAGGATCAGGAACGTGTGTTGCGCGTCCTCCGGCATTCGGTCGACGATGAGGTTCTGGTTGTGCTGGATGTTGTAGAGCGAGGCGAGCATGTTCGGCACGGCGATGGCCACCACCATCACCGGGAGGATGTAGGGCTGCAGCCGCTCCCGCCAGCTCCCCGGTGTCGGGTCGACCAACCCGCGCGCTCGCTCGTCCAGGCAGAGGTCGAGCTGTTTGGCCAGCGTCGCGCCGTTGGACCAGCGCTCGTCGCGCTCCGGTCGCAGGCAGGTCAGCAGCACGCGGCGCAGCGCGGCGGGGCAGTCCTTCGGTACCCGGGCCAGCGCAGCGGCGTCGACGCCGACGCAGCGCCGCTCCAGCATGGCTTCCAGCGTGGTGTCGTCGCCGCGCTGGCCCGCGCCCGCGGTGCTGTCGTCGTAGGGCTTCGCGCCGGTGAGCAGCTCCCACAGCACCACGCCGAGCGAGAAGATGTCCGAGCGGGTGTCGAGGTCGGCGGCGGAGCGGGTGCGGCCGGGGTGGCAGGCCTCCAGCTGTTCGGGCGACATGTAGGCCAGCGAGCCGCCGAAGTAGGCGACCGGGCTCGTGCCCTCGACATTGCGGCTGAAGCTGATGTTGAAATCGGCCAGCTTCGGCACGGCCTCCGCGGTGAGCAGCACGTTGGCGGGTTTCACGTCGCGGTGCAGCACGCCGTGCGCGGAGGCGTAGTCGAGCGCCTCGGCCAGCCTGCGGCCCAGCCAGGCGACGGTCTCCGGCCAGCTCAGCGCGGCGATCTCGGCGCGCACGCTGGAATCGGTCGGCCGGATCTCGCCCTTTTCCTCCATCGCCGCGTCCACCGCGTCGAGCAGCAGCTGGCCGCTGCGTTCCTCCGGCGGGGTGGCGCGCACCCAACGCAGCACGCCGAGCAGCGTGCCGCCGGGCAGGAACTGCATGTAGAGCAGGCGCAACCGCCGCGCGGTCTCGCCCGCCTCGCCCGCGTCGAGCAGGCGCTGATCGAAGACCCGCACGATGTAGTCGTGATCCAGCTGGGCCAAGGTCTGTGGCTCAGTGCCGTGGTCGGCGGAGATCTTCACCGCGACCAGTCGCTGCATGGACCGCTGCCTGGCCAGGAAGACCCGGGCGAAGGCGCCGCTGCCGAGACCGGTCAGCAGGTCGAAGTCGTCGACGCGCTGACCGACCTCGATGCGGTCCAGCGGGTCGAGACGACCCGGTCCGGTACCCATCGTGGTGCCGATCGCGGTTTCTGTTCCGCCCAGATCGGCGGCCCTCGTAGCCTCCGCCGTGTGGTTCACCCCCGTACCACGAACGGACGTGGTGGTTCGGTTCAGCGCGGAGCTCTGGTCGGGGCCGGTCGCGGGCATGGTTCCGTCGAACGCGGCGCGGGTGGATTCGTCGATCGGGGACTGGCGCGTCTCGTCGAGTGCGGCCGTGTCGGTCTCGTCGATCGGCGGTCGGGTGGAGTCGTCGAGGGCCTCCGGCGGGGTTCGGCGGGTGCTCTGGTCGACGTCGTCGGCATTCAGCAGACCGCGTAACTCGGCCGCCTGGTTCGGATATTCGCGCAAGCATTCCCGCGGGTCGACGCGCTCGCCGCTCTGGCGCCGGACGACGAATTCCTCGTACACCAAACTGGCCGGTATGTTCTTGCGTTCGAGCTCGGGGAAATCGGCGCAGTATTCGGCCAGTCGTTTGCGCCGCGGCGCGGGCGGCGGCGTTTCCTGGCGGCGCGCTCCGAGCGCGGGCTTTCGCAGCCACCGGTGCCGCATATCCACCCGGATCAGTGCGATGAGCGCCTCACGGCGCAGGGTGCGCGCGTCGGGCAGGAACGCGGTGATCTCCGGTAGTGGTCCGGGGCCCTCATCTGGGGCGATGTTGATCGCGGCGGCCCACGCCGCGGTGAAGGCCTGCACCGCGACGAGCTCGGATCGGAGCAACTGGCCGCCGGACGCGGAGTCGGAAGCCGTATCCGGACGGGTATTTCTATCGGAGTCGGCACTCATTCTCGGACCTACTAGCTGTGGCGGAGTTCGGGAAATCCGCACTGGTCGGTCGGTGGCTGCACCGGATAAAATCCGCCACACCCGACGTCATCGTCCCCCGAGCAGTATCGGGAATGATAACTTGCGCCACAACAGCGGATCACCCGATTTCGACAACGATGCGACGGGGGCGAATCAGCACATGCACAACAAGGCTACGGCGGTGGCCGAAGGCTTGGCCGCGATCACCGAAACCACGAGCACCGAACCATTGTCCGCCCGGGAGGCACCCGTGGGCGATAGCGAGCGAGGGGGGCCGTACGCCGAGGGGCAAAGGGAGTCGCCGCGGGGTCCCGCGGTGACCATCGCCGCAGGCGTCCGCGAGGGCTCGCTGACACCGACCGAGGTCGTCGACGCGACCCTCGCACTCATCGCCGCCGAGGACGCGACGACCAACGCGTTCAGCGTGGTGCGCGTCGAGCGCGCGGTCGCCGAGGCCATCGCGCTGGAACAGCGGTCGGATCTGGACGTGCTGCCGATGGCGGGTGTGCCGGTGGCGATCAAGCACAACATCCCGGTGACCGGCGAGACCGTGCTGTGCGGTTCGGCGGCGACCGACACCGGCCAGGCCACGGCCGACCACCCGGTGGTGCGCAGGCTGCGCGACGCGGGCGCGGTCGTCGTCGGGCTCACCACCGTGCCGGAGCTGGGACTCTGGGCGATGACCGACGATCAGCACCGCATCACCAGGAATCCGTGGAACGTCAAGCGCAGCGCGGGCGGCTCCTCCGGCGGCGCCGCCGCGGCGGTCGCGGCCGGGTTGGTCCCCGTGGCGCACGGCAACGACGGACTCGGCTCGGTGCGCATTCCGGCGGCCGCCTGCGGCGTCTACGGCATCAAACCCGGCAGGCACACCGTGCCCTCGGAGGTCGGCCTGGACTCCTGGGGCGGCATGGTGGAGAACGGCGTGCTGGCGACGACCGTCGGCGACGCCGCGCTCGCGCTATCGGTCATGGCCGCCCGCCCCGACCTAGCCGAGCTGGAACCGCCGGGCCGACTACGCATCGCGGTGGCCATCGCCCCGCCTTCCCGGTTCGTCCGCGTCGACCCGCACTGGGCCGAAGCCGCGAACAAGGCGGCGGCCGTCGCCGCCGCGGCCGGTCACCAGGTGGAGACGACCGCGCTGCCCTACGGCAACGCCGTCCTCGCACTCCTGCTCCGTTGGCTGACGGTGGCGCTGCCCGAGGCCGCCACCCTCGCTCGTCCCGAACGTCTGCAACCGCGTACCCGCCGTCATCTGGCGCTGGGCCGCTTCGTCCAGCGGCTCGAGCTGGTCCGCGCCGCACAGGTCGACCGGATCGAAGCCCGGTTGCTCGAATTCTTCGAAAGCTACGACGTGGTGATCACGCCCACGTTGGCCACTCCGCCGCCGCGGGCGCGCGCCTGGCACGGCAGGGGCTGGTTCGCCAATGTGCTGACCGGCTTCCGGTTCTCCCCGTTCACGCCGATCTGGAACCTGGTCGGCTGGCCCGCCGCCTCCGTGCCGATGGGCACGCACCCCCACTCCGGCACTCCGGTCGCCGCTCAGCTGGCAGGCCTGCCCGGCAGCGAAACCACCCTGCTGCGGCTTTCCGCGCAACTCGAACAGCTGCACCCCTGGCGGCGCACCGTGCGCTGACGGTGCGCCGGGAAACCGCTCAGCTGGCCAGCGGCTGCTGCTGGGTGGAGGAGAAGCCACCCTCGACGGCGCGGGCCGCGAACTCCAGGATTGTCGGTCGGGTGTCGTCGGCCCGCCACGCGACGGCGAGCTCGCACGGCGCGAGTCCGGTCAGTGGCCGCGCGGTGAGACCGGGCCAGCGGTACATCGGCACATTGTTCTCGGCGAGCAGGCAGACACCGAGGCCGAGACTCACGGCCTCCAGCTTGTCCTCGGGCGTCGCCGCTTCCGCGCCGATCTTGGGCTGACGGCCGTTGCGCGCGTCGTTGCCGAGCCAGAAGTCGCGCACCGCGCCCGCTTCCGAGGGCAGCGCGATGAACGGCTCGTCGAGCAGATCGGCGAAATCGATGCTGTCCTGATCGGCCAGCGGGTGGTTCTCGGGTAGCAGCACCCAGCGCGGCTCGGTGCGCAAAACCTCCCAGCGGTACCGGTTCGGGTCCGGCAGCGGCAGCCACACCAGCGCCAGATCGGCCTGCCTGCCCGCGAGACCGCTGGACGGGTCGGTCCAGGAGGCGGCGTGCAGAGCCAAGCGGTGGCCGCTCGCGCTCTCCAGATCGTTGAGCAGTCCGCGGCCGAGCGCGGACTGGATGCCGACGCGCAGCACCTCGCCCGCCTCCTGCAGGGAGACGTTGGTGACCTCCCAGAGCTCCAGGATCTTGCGGGCGCCTTCGAGCAACTCCTTGCCCGCGACGGTCAGCGCGACGCTGCGCTGGTTGCGGTCGAACAGGACCACGTCGAGCTGGCGTTCCAGCTGGCGGATCTGACGCGACAGGGTGGGTTGAGCGATGTGCAGCCGCTGAGCGGCGTTGGTGAAATGCAGTTCCTCAGCGACGGCGACGAAATACCGCAGGTCGCGCAAATGCGGGTCCATAGCCCCTTGCTATCAGAATCAGTCCTCAATTTCCAGCCTTATCAGGCCGAAAAGTTTGGATACGGGCACCGAAACAGTCGGCAGGTTTGTTAGGGACAGCATATTGCCTGACATGGTCGTCTGCACCACCGGCTCGGCGAATTTCCGGCACGCGCCGCGGCTAGGCTGCGTCGCACATTCTTTGGTCGTTTGACCAGCGCTTATGTTACAGACTCGTGATCTGCGGACCGGGCTCGCGGTGTGCTCCGCGAACTCAGTGACCGGACAGAAACCCCTCGCTGAGCGGCCAGACCCTGTTACGGCCGAAAAGAGTGATATTGATCACAAATTGCTCGGTTGTTGGTATAGCCGGAGTGACGGCGGTTGCCACCAGGCGTCCGCGCGGTGCGACATCCGGCACATACGGCGGAGGCACTGTGATCGACGGCAAACCGCGATCACAGCGCCTCTGGACCCGCCCGGGGCTACCGGAACGTGGCGTTCACTTGTATCTCGTGCCCGAAGGTGGCCGATAGCTTCGCGGCCACGGGCCTAGGTATTGATGGTGATGAGGTATCCGAGGAAGGTCGGGATCATCACGGGTCCCGCCAGGCGGAGAACGCCCGACACGGCTCCGCCGGGCACGGCTGTCGCGGCGCCGATCAGGCACCCGATCGCGGGTCCCGCGCCGAGCATCATGGCCACCGGCGCGGTGGCGACGGCGCCGGCGAGGCCGCCGAGCAGACAGCCGAGCACGCCCGCTCCGACGGCGCCGATGCCCGCGCCGATGCCGAGTCCTTTGGCAATGGTGGAGATGGCGCGTTCGAGGGCGTCCCGCTCGCGCTCGGAGGAGATGTTTCCGCCCGCAGGCTCGGCGATGGGGCGGTACCGGGCGCGCGTCGGGTCGAGATTCGGAGTCAATCGGGCTGTGTCGCCGATGATCTCGGCGTCGATCGGAAACGCGATGTCGCCCACGTGCAGCTGCAGCGGCACCGCGGCAAGGACTTGGTCCGAGCCTGCGCGAATCTGAAGCGAGTCACCGTCCAGGACGAGTGTGGCCGTGGGGTCGACGGTGACTAACGCGGCAGCGCCTTCCAGCGATGCGGTGTAGTGGACCTCCGCGTTCTCGGACACCACCGGATCGGCGGAGCCGGTCCCGCTGACGGCGCTGATGGTGGCCACGGTGAGAGCGGCGGTCAGCACGCGTTTCTTGACGTCCATGGTTTTTCCTTCGATTTGTCGCAGCCGACAGCTGTGCGGTGTGGCAGCGGGGCCGCTTAGCAGGGCCTCCCAGGTATATCAAGTGTTGTGAAACATATCAAGCAAGTGTTTCATGAAGGGAGCGCTCGCACCCCGCGGACAGGGGTCGAGCGATCCGCAGGCCCCACGTGCCGCGAATTCTCTGATAAGCAACATGATTCGAGGAGAACAATGAAGTCCATCCTCTCCAGGGCGCAGCGGTCGCTGCGACGACGAGTGGCACCGACCGCGTGCGCCGTTGCGTTGGTGGCCGCGCCACTGGGCGTCGGCGTCGCGCACGCCGACGACCCGCACGTCGGCGAACCCGGGGATGTCGTCCATGTCGAGGCGTCCACATACGACCTTTTGCCCGGCATTCCGGCCCCGGTCGACGCGTGGAAGATTCGATACCGCTCGACCGATGCGCTCGGGCAGCCGAATCTGGTCTCCGGCAGGATCCTCGTGCCCAGGGACGGCCGAGCGGGCACCCGCCCGCTGGTGACCTATGCCGTGGGCACCGTCGGGATGGGCGATCAGTGCGCGCCGTCGGCCACCGGAGGTCCGCGCGAGATCACCGGGTTGCTGGAGAAGGGTTGGGCGGTGGTCGTCACCGACTATCAGGGGCTCGGAACACCTGGCGATCATCCATATCTGGTCGGCCCTTCCGAAGGCACCGCCGTCCTGGACGCGGCTCGCGCCGCCCAGCGATTGCCCGAAGCCAACACGCGCGGGGTGAGCGCGGACTCCCCGGTAGGGATCGTCGGCTACTCCCAGGGCGGGCACGCCGCCTCCTGGGCAGCCGAACTGGCCAACGAGTACGCGCCCGAGCTGCGGATCAAGGGTCTGGCCGCAGGCGGTGTCCCCGCCGACACCCTGACCGACGCCCTGGACCACCGCGGCGAACCGGCCAACCTCGCCGCGTATTTCATGATTGCCATCGGACACGACGCGGCCTATCCCGAGCTTCGCTTCGACTCCTACCTGACGGACGCGGGGCGCGCTTTCGCGCACAAGATCCGCACCGGCTGCGTCGTCGACAACCTCCTGGCGAACCACGGAAAGACCTTCCGGGAGCTGGTGACCGGCGATCCCCTCGACACCCCCGAGTGGCAGCAGCGGTTGGCCGAAGACCGGTTGGGCACCCGCGCGCCGGGCTTTCCGATCTACCTGTTCCACGGGATGAACGACGACATCGTGGGCTACAAGTTCGGGGCACAACTGCGCTCGGACTGGTGTGGACTGGGAAATCCGGTCGAATGGCACGCGATTCCGCTCGCCGAACACCTCGCCACACCGAGTCTCGGTGGCAACCCGGCGCTGGATTGGCTCGGCCACCGGCTCGCCGGTGAGCCGACGCATGGGAACTGCGGAAGCTGATCGATGAATATGACCGGCCCTGACCATCCCGCCGCGTTCTACGACCGCCTTCTCGACTCGGCGCGACGTCTGTCGTTCGATCTGCGGGAGGCCGAAGTCGATGCCGCCGATCAGGATCGCTACGGGATGAGTCCGGAGTGGTCTCCGCTCTTCGGTACGCCGTCCTGGACGGACCTGACCGAATCGGCCAGAAAACATCTGACCAGGTGCGAGGCCTCGCACTTTCTCGGCGTCGCGATCTGGCTGGAGGTCGCGTTGCAGATCGTGCTGCTGCGGCGCGTCCACAACGTGGACCCGACAAGAGCCGATGTGAAATTCCTGTTCAACGAATGCGCCGACGAGAACCTGCACTCGCTGATGTTCGCCGAGGCCATCGAGCGGCTGGGGACCGGCCACTATCGCCTGGACCGTTCGATGGTCCTCGCCGGGTGGCTGTTTCGCACCTTCGCGTGGGACGAGATCGCCTACGCGATCGTGCTGGCGGGTGAGGAGGTCTTCGACGTCATGCAGCGCGATTGGATGCGCGACGACAGAGTCGCCGATACGGTGCGCCGGACGTCGTACGTGCACGTCGTCGAAGAGTCACGGCATATGTCGTTCGCGCGTCAGAAGATTCGCGACCATCTGGTGCGGGTGTCGCGGCCGAGACGCTTTGTCGGCACGATCGTCATCGCGATCGGCGCCCACGTCATCGCCAAAGGCATGATCAACAAGCGGATCTACCGCAGTGTCGGCCTGGACTGGTCGACCGTGCGCGCCGAGATCAGCCGGAACGAACACCACCGGATGATGTTCCGCCGCGCGGCGTCGCCACTGGTCGCGTTCCTCGACCGAGAGAAGTTGCTGAACGGACCCGCGCGATGGATCTATCGCAAATCCCACCTCCTGTGACCGGCGGGCACGGATGAGCCACGTCATTCTGGGACACTGTTGCAAGGACGCGTCCTGCGTCGAGGTGTGCCCTCGCGACTGCATCCGTCCCGTACCGGGGGACCCGCAGTTCGAATCGGTCGAACACCTCTATATCGACCCGAACAGCTGCATCGACTGTTCGGCGTGCGTCCCGGCATGTCCGGCGGGAGCGATCAAAAGCGAAGGCGCGCTGAGTGATTCGGAACGCGACTACGCCCGTCTGGCAGCCGAGTCCTTCGCGGCGATCGGCCCCGCGGGGCACTTCGCAGGGCTCGGACTCCCGCAGGCTTTCCCGCGAACCGCGACGCCGTTGCGGATCGCCGTCGTGGGTGCCGGTGCCGCCGCCATGTACACCGTGCGTGAGCTGCTGCAACGATCCAGCACAATACGGATCACCGTCTTCGAGCAACGTGCGGAGATCGGCGGGTTGTTGCGTACCGCGGTGTCGCGGCAGCACAACGGGATCCGAGACATGGTCCGGCTCTTCGACATCCCGTTCGGCGACGACAGGGTGACCGTACGGTTGAACGTCCGTGTGGGTGTCGACATCTCGATTCCCACGCTTCGACGCCAGTTCGACGCCGTGGTCCTGGCCGTCGGGGCGTCGCGGCCGCGGGAGATCGGAGCCGGGCGAATCCCGGACGTACACCAGGCGCTGTCGCTGCTGTCGGCAGTCAACAGCGCCCGGCCAGGCACACCGGTGTTGCCGCTCCGCGGTCCGGCGACGGTTGTCGTGGGTGGCGGCAACGTCGCGTTGGACGTCGTGGCGGCCATCGCGAGGGGGCTCGTTCCCACTCGTTCCGGCGGGCCGGTCACCCAGGTAACGGTCGTCACGCGGTCCCCGGTCGGACGCCCGTCGTTCACGTTGTCCGCGCTCTACGAACTGGCCGAGCTGGACGCCACCGTGACCGTCGCGCCCGCCTCGGAACTCGGCGACGCCTCCGACCCGGTCCAACGCCTGCTGGCCGACCTGGCGCACCGTCCCGCCACGTCGGCGGAGGGGCGACGGGCACGGTCGATCGTCCTGTCGTTCGGTCACCAGGTCACCTCCGTTCGCGCCGACGGTGACCGCATTCGGGTGGCGACCGCGGCGGGGCGAACCTTCACCGCCGACTCGGTCGTGTGCGCCACCGGCTTCACCGTCGCCCCGCCCGCCGGTATCCGGCTCGGTGATGGCGGCGTGGTCGCCAACCGGCACGGCAGAGTCGTCGCACCCGATACCGATGTGCCGATCGAGGGCTTGTACGTAGTCGGCTGGGCGAAACGTGGTGCCCGCGGCGGTGTCGGGGACAACCGGCGATGTGCCGCCGAGACCGTCGACCGGCTCGTCGCCGACTTGCTCGGCGCGGAAGCTGCGCAGGCCCCGTGATCTACACGCTTCTGGCGCGCTCCTCGTAGGCCTTGCGCTTCTCCGCGTCGACGTCGTCGAGGAACGCGTGGCTCGCGCCCAGCGCCCGCGCGATGCCGTCGCCGATCGCCTGCGGAAGCAGGCCGACGACCTGGGAGACGAGCCCGGCCACCGCGGTGACCCTGACCTTCGAGCGCGGCGTCTCGATCAGCCCGACGATCGCGTCGGCGATCTCCTCCGGCTCGGCGGGACGCAGCAGCTTCGGCGCCGTCACGCCGGAGCCGAGCTCGGTGTTGGTCAGCGTCGGCAGCACCGAGGAGAAGCGCACGCCGGAGTCGCGGTACTCCTCGCGCAGGGTGTCGGTGAAGCCGAGCACCGCGTGCTTGCTCGCGTTGTAGGTGGCCAGGCCGGGGATGTGCGTCTCACCGGCGAGCGAGGCGATGTTGATGACGTGCCCGCTGCGGCGCGGCAGCATCCTGGCCAGTGCCAGCTTGGAGCCGAGGATCACCCCGTAGACGTTGATGTCCAGGATCCGGCGGGTGATCTGATCCGGCTCGTCGACCAGCCTGCCGGTCGGCATGATGCCCGCGTTGTTGATCAGCACGTCGATCGGGCCGACGGTGCGCTCGACCTCGTCGAGGAAGGACTCGAACGAGGTCGCGTCGGTGACGTCGAGCTTGCCGTACAGCTCGAAGTCGCGGGCCGATCCGGACTCCTTGACGGTGGTCTCGTCGACGTCGCCGATCGCGATCTTGGCGCCGAGCGCCTGCAACGCGGTGGCGGTGGCCAGGCCGATGCCGCGGGCGCCGCCGGTGATGACGACGACTTTGCCTCGGATCTTCGCCGGGTCGGTCACTTGTTGTCTCCCTTGAGTTTCAGCAGTGCGGGGATGTCGATACGGCGCAGGCCGCGCGCACCCGCGGCGCGCATGGCGCCGAGCGCGGTGAGCAGTTTGGAGTTCTGGTACGGGTACCAGAACAGTTCCTTCTGCAGGGTCGGCACCATCGGCTTGGTGATCGCCTGCTGGCGGCAGTACTTGCGCACGCCGTTGGCGCCGCCCCAGCGCGCGCCGACACCGGAAAGGCCCCAGCCGCCCATCGGCAGCGCGTAGCTGAACAGGTTGGCGAAGACGTCGTTGATGTTGACCGCGCCCGCGTTCAACTGGCGGGCGATGCGCTCGCCGCGGTCCTTGTCGCCGGTCCACACCGAGGCCGAGAGACCGTATACGGAGTCGTTGGCCAGCCGGATCGCCTCGGCCTCGTCGGCCACCTTCATCACGGGCAGCGTCGGGCCGAAGGTCTCCTCGGCGACGCACGACATGCTGTGGTCCACGTCGACGAGCACCGTCGGCTCGAAGAACGTGCCCTGGCCGGTGCGCTTGCCGCCGGTGAGCACCTTGGCGCCCGCCGCGACCGCCTCCTCGACGTGGCGCTGCACGATGTTCACCTGGTTCTCGTTGGCCAGCGCGCCCACGTCGTGCTTCAGCTCGCGGCCGTCGATGCCCTGGCGCAGCGCCTTGACATTGGCCGTGAGCTTGGCGACGAACTCGTCGTAGACCGGCGCCTCGACGTACACCCGCTCCACCGAGATGCAGACCTGACCCGCGTTGAACATGCCGCCGAACGCGATGCCGTGCGCCGCGCGATCGATGTCGGCGTCGGCGAGCACGATGGCCGGATCCTTGCCGCCGAGCTCGAGGCTGTACGGGATCATCCGCTCCACGCACGCCGCCGCGATCTTGCGGCCGGTGGCGGTGGACCCGGTGAACTGGATGTAATCGGCATTGCCGACCACCGCCGCGCCGGTCTCACCCGCGCCGGTGACGACGGCGAACACCGGCGGCGCGCCGATTTCCCGCCAGCCCCTTGCCAATTCGAGCGCGGACAACGGGGTCACCTCGGACGGCTTGAGAACCACCGCGGCGCCCGCGGCCAGCGCCGGGATCACGTCCATCACCGGCATGGCCAGCGGGAAGTTCCACGGGGTGATCACGCCGACCACCGGGTACGGGCGGTACGCGGTGGTCAGCTTCTTGACCCGGGCCAGCGGGCTGTGCGGCGAGGGGTGGTCGTCGGCGAGGAACTTGGCCGCGCGGCGGGCGTAGTAGCCGATCAGGTCGGCGCCGAAGGACGGATCGATGAGGGCGTCGGCGCGCGGCTTGGAGGTCTCCGACTGGAGCACGTCGGCGAGGTGCTCGGTGTTGTCGATCAGCCAGTCCTGCAGTTTCAGCAGCCATTCCTTACGGCCGTCGGGGCCGATGGCCTCCCACTCCGGCTGGTAGAGCCGCAATTCGCGCACCGTGGCCGCGACCTCGTCGGCGCTCTGCGCCGGCACCGTGCCGACGATCTGGCCGGTGCCGGGATTGCGCACCTCGATGACGGTCGGCGCGTCCTTCTTGGCGGCTGGTTTGCGCGCGGACGCCTTCTTCGCCGCGCTCGGCGCGGACTCGGTGTTGGTCACTGCTGTTCTCCCACTGCCCTCGTGCGCGTCGCGGTGCTCGCTGCCGAGTCGCGTCGGCGCTGTGAATCAGCTCACTGAACTATGATCGTGACACAATGACCGGTGAGTTTCTTGGCTTATTTTGTCAACTGGATCGGGTCTGATTGTGTCGAAAGTACAAAGCGGCGCGGCCGAATCGGCGGTGCGCATCGGACCGAACAGCGCGGTGGTGCGCGACTGGCTGGCCGACTACGTCTTCGAGACGATGCGCACCGAGACGCTGGAGCAGGTGGTGGAGCGGCTCGACAACGCGATCGTCGCGCGCGTGCCCGAATTGGCCGATCGCGACATGAGCCGCGACCTCGCCGCCAGCACCCGCGCCCACGCCAGGACCATGCTGAGCGGATTGACCAGCGACACCTTCGAACTGGCGCTACCCGAGGAGGCGCACGCCTTCGCGCGCACCATCGCGCGCCGCGGCTTCGACCTGCGCCTGCTGCTGCGCACCTACCACGTGGGCATGGAGGCGGTGCTCGACTACATGACCGACGCCGTCGAGCAGCGCGACGTGCCGCAGGAGATCGAGCGCGCCGTCATGCTCCGGCTGTTCGATCGGTCGACGAAATGGGTCAGCATGTCGGTGGAACTGCTCACCGACACCTATATGGAAGAGCGCGAGCGAGTGCTGCGCGCCGCGCTGAACCGCCGCACCGAGACGGTGCACGCGCTGCTGTCCGGCGAGGAGATGGACGGCGACCAGGCCTCGATCCGGCTCGGCTACCGGCTCGCGCAGCAGCACCTCGCCTTCGTGCTGTGGACCGACGCGTCCGAACCCGGCGGCGACGGCGAGTCGACCGGGCTGCTCGACCGCGCGGCCGCGCGGGTGGCCGCCGAACTCGGCGGCGCCAGGCTGCTCACCGTGCCGTCCGGAGCGAGCGGGATGTGGGCGTGGCTCGGCCTCGAGGACGCGGCGCAGGCCGCCGACCTCGCCGTGCCCGGCAGGCTCGAGCGATTGCTCGCCGCGCACGTCGACGCGCCGGTGCGGGTCGCTTTCGGGGTGCCCGCGGCGCGGGCGGGCGGCTTTCGCGCGAGCCACCGCGAGGCGGTCGCGGCGCGGCACGTCGCCGAGCTCGCCCCCGGCGGCGGTTCGCGCGTCACCGCCTATCGCGATGTCGAGATCGCCTATCTCGCCGGAACCGACGAGACGGCCATGCGCGGCCTGATCCGCCGCGAACTGCGCGAGCTGGCCGGCGCCGACGCCAACGCCGTCCGATTACGCCGGACTCTGCACGCCTACCTGGCAAGCCACCGCAGCCCGGAGGCCACGGCGAAGCTGCTCGGCGTGCACAAGAACACCGTCCGCTACCGGATCCAGCGGATCGAGGAACTGCTCGGCCATCCGATCGAGCAGCGCAGTCTGCCGCTGGAGGTGGCCCTGGCCTGCGTCGAGGCCTACGGGGTCTGAATCCGCTCAGTCCACCTCGGCGCGCCGCACCGCGGGTTCGGTGGACGGCGCGATCGTGGTGTCCGGCAGCTCGTCGAGCAGGGTCGTCGTCGCCGCCGCGATGGTCGCCACGGCCTTGTCGACGGCCGCTTTGGTCGTGCTGCTGAGGCCGGACACCCCACCGACCTTGCGCACGTACTGCAGTGCGGCAGCATAGATTTCCTGCTCGGTAGCGGCAGGCTCCAGGCCACGCAGGACGGTGATGCTCTTACACATGCGTGCACATTAGCCCTCCACCCGCCGATGCGGCAGGCCAAGAAACAAGGGAACTGAAAATCGCCCGTCTACTCGTGGGCGCGTCGGCGATAAGCACGGCCGCGGGTCGCTCCATGGGGAACAATCGGAGGCATGCCTGCCCGCGGTATACCAACGTTGACGACCTTCCCCTACGAAGAGCTCGACAAGCGGGAAGAGGACCACTGGTCCGGGGCCGCGATATCCGACGACGAGCTGCGCGCTCTCGCGCTCGGCGGCTTCTACTCGGCCCGCTGGGACGCTTTCCACGACGCCCTGCTGCTCGGGCCCGAGCGGGAACATCCGCTCGGCGACCGCAGGGAGCTGGCCATCGACACCCTGACCGGAGCGTGGGGCATCACCGACGGCACCGAGGCGCAGGCCTCGATGGAGCAGTTGCTGGACGGCATGCACGCCCCCCTCTACGCGATGGTGCACCCGCTCGTCATGGCCTCGATCAACGCCAGCGAGCGCGACCGCTTCGGCGAGCGCGCCGACCGGCACCGCGCGTTCCTGCGCCAGGTCGGCGCGTTCCGCGGCATGGACAACCCGGAGGCGCTGGTCCGCGACTACGACATCTGGTCGCAGGCCATCAAGATCGGCTTCACCGACCACCTGGCCCGCCCGTTGCCGACCGACATCCACGCCTGGGACCTGGCCCGCGTCGTCGCGGTCGCCAGGATGGCCTTCACTGCCGGTTATCTGGAAGCCGACGTGGCCTGGGGTTATCTCATGCGCGCGCTGCCGCTGGCCCAGCGCAAGTACCGGAACTGGCGTCAGTTCGGCGACGCCTACCTCGCCGGCTGGACCTACTGGCAGGCCTGCGAAGACCTCGCCGAACTCAAGAACGGCGGCGTCGACCGGCGCATGGAACTGCTCCGCCTCTGGACCCGTCCCACCAGCCCGTGGCGCCGCATCGCGCTGAACGAGAAGGCCCCGGATCAGGGCTGACCGATCCGACTCCTCGGCCTCCCGCCGCCGCGCGAGGCTAGGGAGTCGCGACGGAATCCGGCAGCGAGCGCAGAATCCCGCGCCCGTAGCGCTGGAACTGGCCGTCGTCGACCATGCCGAGCGAATGTCGCTCGACGAGCAGCTCCCACTCCGAATACAGCTGTGCCACACCGGGATCCGCGGGTCCGGCCCCGCCGTCCGCGGAATCGCGGCGGACCGCGAAGTTCACCGCGCACGCGACCCGCTCGATGTCGGCGCGATCGGTGCCGGTGAAACGCAGGGTGATGTTGCCGTCGTGCACTTCCACGCTGGTCTCGCCGCGCGCGCCGATCTCGCCGGGCGCGGTCGGCGCGCCCTCGGTGGACCTGGCCCACAGCACCGCGGGGATCGGCAGCTCGTGCGCGTACCGCTCGCCGGGGCCGATCGAGACGAACAGCAGGCGACCGGTGGTGACGGCGAGCAGTCCGGCCCCGGTGCCCGCGGGCGGGTGCGCCACGGTGACCGCGGTCTCCAGGACGTATTCGTCGGCCGTCACGTAACGATGCAGAGCGCCTATCGCCGACCTGGCCTCGCGGCGCGGCGCCATCCTGCGCACCGCTCGCTCCACGTCCGCGCGCGTCGGGCCGGTCTTCGTCCAGGTCGGCGCGGGCGGGTTCAGATCGGGCGCCGCGACGTCGATGCGCTGGGCCGCCATGATCTGGTCGTTGATCCGCTCCACGATCTCGCTCGCCGCGGGCACGTCGTGCTCGGCGATCAGCACCGGAAGCGGGGTGCGGTCGGCGGGCACGCCGGTCAGCACCGGGGTGGGATAACGCAAGTAGATCTCGATGACGACGGCGTCGTCCGCTCGCCGGCTGAGCCGGACCTTGAGCAGATCGGTGACCGGCACGTCGAGAACGCGCTCGCCCTCGCTGCCCGGACGCAAGACGATCAGCCGTCCGCGACCGTGGCGCACAATCGCTGTGGGTGTCCGTAGCTCGACTATGTCCATACCCCCTGCGCTCTGTCCGATGTGCGGGTTACCCACGGGTCCGAAGTGCGGCTTTCCCGTGATCCTTCTCGGTTCCGCGAGCCGTCACCTCGGTGCCGTGAGCTCGCGCGCCGCGTTCGTGTCGTGGTGACGCGAGCCACTGCCTCGTTGCCTGTCGGCTCGCGTTGTCTTGCCCAGTGTCCGGTGCTCGCGAGGGCTCGCCTCCGCGGCCTCTCGTTCGCGCCGGATGTTGTGTCGTCGCTCACGATAGGCCGAACATGCCATGATTGTGACCACTCGAGGGAAACCGGAGCGAGGAATCGGGAACCACCGTGGTCCTCCGACCGTTTACTTGTCGAACTGCACCAACTGCCGAACTGCGCAATGTATCGAGTAGACCGTACGCGGTAACGTGGCTTGTCCGCATCCGAACCCTCCCGGAATCGGGTAGGACCGGGCGGAATGCAACACGACGCGCCCGACGTTTCGCTAGGCAGAACCGGAGACACCGGAAAGGACTGGCCGCCCGGCCTACGCTCTATGAACCGCAAGACAGTGTTCCGCACCCTGGCCATAGTCTCGGGCATCTTGCTCGTGATCTATGCGTTCAGCTATTTCGGCAATGACACGCGCGGCTGGAAGAGCGTCGACACCTCGGTGGCGTTGAGCCAGCTGGACGACAAGGGCAACGTCAAGAACGTCCAGATCGACGACCGCGAGCAGCAGCTGCGGATCGAGCTGAACAACGGTAACGACGCGACCGACGGCCAGAACAAGATCCTCGCGAAGTACCCGGGCGGCAGTGAGACCTCGGCGCAGATCTTCGCCGCCGTGCAGAAGTCGGGCGCTCCGTACAACACGGTGGTGAAGCAGGAGAGCTGGTTCACCCAGATCCTGCTGTTCGTGCTGCCGATGGTGATCCTGCTCGGCCTGTTCATCTTCGTGATGGCCCGTATGCAGGGCGGTGGCCGCGGCGGCATGATGGGCTTCGGCAAATCGAAGGCCAAGCAGCTGTCCAAGGACATGCCCAAGACCACGTTCGCGGACGTCGCGGGCGCCGACGAGGCCGTCGAAGAGCTCTACGAGATCAAGGACTTCCTGCAGAACCCGGTGCGCTACCAGACGCTGGGCGCGAAGATCCCCAAGGGCGTTCTGCTCTACGGTCCGCCCGGCACCGGTAAGACGCTGCTCGCGCGCGCAGTCGCTGGCGAGGCGGGTGTGCCCTTCTTCACCATTTCCGGCTCGGACTTCGTCGAGATGTTCGTCGGCGTCGGCGCCTCCCGCGTGCGCGACCTGTTCGAGCAGGCCAAGCAGAACAGCCCCTGCATCATCTTCGTCGACGAGATCGACGCGGTCGGCCGCCAGCGCGGCGCGGGCCTCGGCGGCGGTCACGACGAGCGCGAGCAGACGCTGAACCAGCTGCTCGTCGAGATGGACGGCTTCGGCGACCGCACCGGCATCATCCTGATCGCCGCGACCAACCGCCCCGACATCCTCGACCCCGCGCTGCTGCGCCCCGGCCGCTTCGACCGGCAGATCCCGGTCGGCAACCCCGACCTGGCCGGCCGCCGCGCGATCCTGCGGGTGCACTCACAGGGCAAGCCGATCTCCACCGAGGCCGATCTGGACGGTCTCGCCAAGCGCACCGTCGGCATGTCCGGCGCGGATCTGGCGAACGTCATCAACGAGGCCGCGCTGCTCACCGCGCGCGAGAACGGCGCGGTCATCACGGGTGAGGCGCTGGAAGAGTCGGTCGATCGCGTGATCGGCGGCCCGCGCCGCAAGAGCCGCATCATCAGCGAGCACGAGAAGAAGATCACCGCCTACCACGAGGGCGGCCACACCCTGGCGGCCTGGGCGATGCCCGACATCGAGCCGGTCTACAAGGTCACCATCCTGGCCCGCGGTCGCACCGGCGGCCACGCCATGACGGTGCCCGAGGACGACAAGGGCCTGATGACCCGCTCGGAGATGATCGCCCGCTTGGTCATGGCGATGGGCGGCCGCGCGGCCGAGGAGCTGGTTTTCCACGAGCCGACCACCGGCGCGTCCTCCGATATCGACCAGGCCACCAAGATCGCTCGCGCGATGGTCACCGAGTACGGCATGAGCGCGCGCCTCGGCGCGGTCCGCTACGGCCAGGAGCAGGGCGACCCGTTCCTCGGCCGGTCCATGGGCATGGGCTCGGACTACTCGCACGAGGTCGCCCGCGAGATCGACGAGGAGGTGCGCAACCTCATCGAGGCCGCGCACACCGAGGCGTGGGCGATTCTGAACGAGTACCGCGACGTGCTCGACGTGCTGGCCACCGCGCTGCTGGAGCGCGAGACCCTGCACCGCAAGGATCTCGAGGAGCTCCTGGCCGCGGTGGAGAAGCGCCCGAGGATCACCGCGTTCAACGACTTCGGCGAGCGCGTCCCCTCGGACAAGCCACCGGTGAAGACGCCGGGCGAGCTGGCCGCCGAGCGCGGCGAGGCCTGGCCGCCGGAGCCGGTGCAGCCCTCGCTGGCCGCCGCCACGCGAGAGGCCGTGCCCGCCAACGGTTATCCGCAACAGGGTGACCGCCAGGCCGAGCCGCAGTACGGCTACCCCAGCCAGCCCGCGACCGGCGGCTACCCGAGTCCGCACGCGCCGACCCAGGCGTACCCGCGCCAGGGCGGCACGCACGGCTCGCGCCCGGACTACGGCGCCCCGGCCGGTTGGTCGGCGCCGGGCTGGCCGCCGCGGGAGGAACCGCAGCAGCCCGCCGGACAGTCCGGCTACGGCGGCGGTTGGAGCGGCCAGGGCGAGTCCCGGCACGGCTACCAGCCGTGGAGCAGCCCGCAGCAGGGCGGTTCCGGCCAGGAGCACGGCGGCTACGACAACGGCGGCTACGAGGAGCCGGGTCGCCCGAGCCAGCGCGGCGAGGGCGAGAACCACGAGTGGGATGGACCGAACGGACGGCGCTGAGCGGGCGCCGATTACGCTCGACCATCGGGGTGCCGAGTGATTGCCGGCGCCCGAGATTTTGGAGGTGTCCTCGATTGTCGGCCAATCATCATGCCGTCGGCTCGGCGCTCAATGGTCGCGACGAGGTCGAGCGCAACGGTTCCGTGCCTGCGTCGACTCGGCCTGAACTGCGCGCGCTGGAGACGGGTCGGCCGTTCGACCAGGATCGGGCCGAAGCCGCGGTCCGGGAATTGCTGATAGCGATCGGCGAGGACCCGGACCGCCCCGGCCTGATCGAGACGCCCGCCCGCGTGGCCCGGGCCTACCGGGAGACCTTCGCCGGGCTCTACCAGGAGCCGGACGCGGTGCTGAACACCACGTTCGACGAGGGGCACCAGGAACTCGTGCTGGTGCGCGACATCCCGATGTACTCCACCTGCGAGCATCACCTGGTGTCCTTCCACGGCGTCGCCCACGTCGGGTACATCCCCGGCGAGCACGGCCGGGTCACCGGGTTGTCCAAGCTAGCCAGACTGGTCGACCTCTACGCCAAGCGCCCGCAGGTGCAGGAGCGACTGACCAGCCAGATCGCCGACGCGATCATGCGCAAACTGGAACCGCGCGGCGCGATCGTCGTGGTGGAGGCCGAGCACCTGTGCATGGCGATGCGCGGCATCCGCAAGCCGGGCGCGAGCACCACCACCTCGGCCGTGCGCGGACTGTTGCAGACCAACGCCGCCTCGCGCGCCGAGGCACTCGATCTGATCCTGCGCGGGTGAGGGAGGACGCGGTGTCCGGTCACGTCATCGCACGCGACGGTCGTCGCTGCGTGGTGATGGGCGTCGTGAACGTCACCAGCGATTCGTTCTCCGACGGCGGCTGCTACCTCGATCCCGGGCTGGCCATCGAGCACGGCGTCCAGCTGTACCGGGCCGGCGCCGACATCATCGACGTCGGCGGCGAGTCGACCAGGCCCGGCGCGGATCGCGTCGATCCGGAGACCGAGGCGGCCAGGGTCGCGCCGGTCATCCGCGGGCTGGTCGCGGCCGGCGTGCCGACCAGCGTGGACACCATGCGAGCGAGCGTCGCCGAGGCCGCGCTCGGCGCCGGCGTGTCGGTGATCAACGACGTATCCGGCGGGCGTGCCGATCCCGATATGGTGAAAGTCGTTGCCGCAGCGCAAGTTCCGTGGATTCTCATGCACTGGCGGGCGGGCGCCGACTACCGGCACACCGGTCCGGCCGATCACTACGACGACGTCGTCACCGAGGTGCGCGCCGAACTGAACGCGCAAGTCGAGACCGCCGTCGCCGCGGGCGTCGACCCGTCCCGGCTGATCCTGGACCCCGGCCTCGGCTTCGCCAAGAACGCCGACCACAACTGGGCGCTGCTCGGCGCGCTGCCCGACTTCGTCGCCGACGGCCTTCCGGTGCTGATCGGGGCCTCGCGCAAACGCTTCCTCGGCGCCCTGCTCGCCGACACCGACGGTCCGCGGCCGCCGGACGGCAGGGAGGTCGCCACCGCCACGGTCTCCGCGTTGGCCGCATTGCACGGCGCCTGGGGTGTTCGCGTGCACGACGTGCGCGCCTCCTTGGACGCGATCGCCGTCACCGACGCCTGGCAGCGCGCCGCCCGGCCGAATTCGCGAGGAGCGCAGGAATGAATCCGTCCACGGCGCCGGTGACCCACGAGGGCCGACCGGGGGAGCACCGCGGCCTGCCGTCCGGTCCCGACCGGATCGAACTACGCGGGCTGCGCGCCTTCGGGAACCACGGGGTCTTCGAACACGAGCGCCGCGACGGCCAGGAGTTCGTCGTCGATCTCACTGTCTGGGTGGATTTCGCGACGGCCGCGGCCTCCGACGACTTGGCCGCGACGGTGGACTACGGCGCGCTGGCCGAACGCGCGGTGCGGATCGTGCAGGGCCCGCCGCGCAATCTGATCGAGACGGTGGTCTCCGAGATCGCCGACGACGTGATGACCGATCCGCGCATCCGCGCTGTGGAAGTGGTGGTGCACAAGCCGTCCGCGCCGATTCCGCACACCTTCGCCGATGTCCGCGTGGTGACCGCACGCGTGCGCGAGGGCGCCGAATGAGTCGCGCCGTCCTGTCGATCGGCTCGAACCTCGGGGATCGTCTGGCGCACCTGCGCAGCGTCGTGGACGGGCTCGAACAGCGGGTCGTCGCGGTGTCGGCGGTGTACTCGACCGCGCCGTGGGGCGGTGTCGATCAGGATGATTTCCTCAATGCTGTTGTGCTGGTGGACGATCCGGAGCTGGATTGCCGCGGCTGGTTGCGCACGGGCCAGGAATTCGAGCGGGCCGCGCACCGGGTCCGCGAAGTGCGCTGGGGCGCACGAACACTCGATGTGGACGTGGTGTGGTGCGCCGAACCCGGTCCGTCGGGGCTCGTCCCGTGCGTCAGCGCCGATCCGGAGCTGACGCTGCCGCACCCGCAGGCGCACAACCGGGCCTTCGTGCTGATCCCGTGGCTGGACGTGGAACCCGAGGCGCGACTGTCGGTCGCGGGGGACGACCGGCCGATCCGGGAATGGCTCGCCGCGCTCGACGCCGACGAGCGGGCCGGTGTGCACCGGACCGAGCTGTCGCTGCACCGGACCGCAGGGGGAGCCACATCGTGAAGCTCAAACCGACCCGGATGCTCGACCTCGGGGCCAACGTGCTGATCGCGGCGGTCGTCGCGTGGATCGCCACCAGGATCGCCTACGCGAATTTCCCCCCGATCTCGATCTACGCGGGCGCCTCGCTGTATCCGGTGGCCGCCATCGAGGTGGTGCTCGCCTTCCTCATCCGGGCCAGGGTCAGCGACCACCAGATCGGCGACGGAAGCAATCAGCTGCATCCGATCACCGCCGCCCGCGCGGTCGCTTTGGCGAAGGCCTCGCTGCAGGTGGGCTCGATCGCCGCCGGCGTCTGGCTCGGCTTCCTGTGCTGGGTCTTCCCACAGCGCGGCACCCTGCGGGCGGCCGCCGCCGATTCGCCGGGCGCGGTCGTCGGCATGTTCGCGGGGGTGGCGCTGGTCGCCGCCGCGCTGTGGCTCGAGTATTGCTGCCGGGCTCCCGAGGAGCCGCCGGACGAATCAGCTACTACATAGCAAATCTTCTGAATGGAAGCAGCGGACCGTTTTCTGGGCGTACCGCGCCAACCCCGCTACCCTGGCGTGCATGGTTTCACCCTCCCGTAGCAGCACTTCCCGTCCACGGCGGGATCAGGCGGGAAAATTGTTCGTCGGCGCTTTGATTCTGCTCGGTCTGATTGCCAGTGTTTTCCTGGTCTTCAGCAACAGCTTGCAGTTCACCAGGATCGGTCTGATCGCCGCACTGTGGGCCGCCGCGATCGGCGCGCTCGCCGCGACCAAGTACCGCAAAGACGCCGATGTGGACAAGGCGAAGGTGCGTGACCTGCAGACGGTCTACGAACTTCAGCTCGAGCGGGAGATCACCGCGCGCCGCGAATACGAGCTCGGCGTCGAGTCGAGGGTGCGCGAGGAAGTCGGCGCCGACGCCACGGAACTGGCCGCGTTGCGCGCCGAGCTGACGGTGTTGCGGCAGAGTCTGCAGCGCCTCTTCGACGGCGATCTGCCGATGGATCGGCCCGCGCTGCGCGCCGACGCCACCCGAATCCAGGAGTTGCCGAGCGCGTACGGCGATCCGGCGAACGATAGCTCCGCGAATGCCGACGGGTGGGTCGGTCCGCTTGGACAGCAACCGCGCAGCGCGGTCACCCCAGTCTTCGTTCCCGATCATCCGGAGCCCCCGGTCTTCGCGAGCCCGTTCGACGAGCCCGTCACCGCGGAGACCGCGATCGTCTCGCCCGACGACTTCCCCGAGGACGACGACTACGCGGACGCCGAGTACGCGAACTCCGGGTACGCCGACGGCGACTATCCCACCGACCCGCCGAGCGCCCCCGCGGGCTGGTCGGACGCCTTCACCGACCCGGCCGAACGTGAAGAACCGCAAGCCGAGCCGTCCGTCCCGCTCCGCCTTCCGCCGTTGGACGAGGACGCCGCCCCGCGCCCGATGATCCCGCCTCTACCCACCCCGCACGCGACACCGACCGTCGGCACCGCCAGCTCCCGCCGTCGCCGCCGCGTCGATCCGGACACCGACTCCGGCAATGCCTCCCGCCGACTATCGGTCGCCGAGATCATGGCCAACCTGCAATCCGAACAGAACGGCCGCGGCTAGCCCGGCCCAAACGCACGTCTCAGACGCTAGCCACCACCTCCAGGCGAGTCTTACGAGCCGTTCGCGGCCGTGGGGGGGGGGGGAGCGGGGGGCGGGATCTGCCCCCGCGCGCGGGCCGGGCGCGCGGGCACGGGATAAAAGGGCGCGGCGCCCCCGCCCGCG
>NZ_JBFAHS010000025.1:0-71149 GCF_040654315.1 Nocardia sp. NPDC050713
TCCGGCTTCGCCGGCATCGACAACCCGCTGTTCTACGCCGACACCACCTCGATGCTGTTCGGCGACGCCAAGAAGTCCGTCGGTGCCGTCACCGAGGAACTGAAGGCGCTGTAAGGCACCAGGTAGGCGGCCCTCGTTCCACTGGAGCGGGGGCCGCTTCGCGTTTAATTCGGTGGACGTCGCCGGTCCGACACGCCGATCATGGTCGGAATGTTGGAACGCAAGGAACCACTTCGGTTGGTCGGGCCCGAGCCGGGGCCGGCCGATCCGGCCGAGAGCCTACGGTGGTCCGTCGCACTGGATTCGTACTACTCGCCGCGCGATGTGCTCGACGTGCTCGCGCTGACCCCTTTCGTCCAAGGCGAACAGGGTCGCTACCGCAAGAAGCAGCTCGAACGCGTGCGCGCCGACGCGCCGCTGCGCCCGCCGGGTTCGCGGATCGCCCGCGCCATCGAGGAGGACAACAGCCGCTCGATCCTGGTGGTCGGCGACGGCTGGACGCTGCGCGCGGACCGCTGGGCCGACCGTTCCGCCGTCGTCGAGGTCACCGCCGTCACCGATGAGCTGGCCAACGATGTTCTGGCCGAGGCGATCCGCGACGCCGAGGAGCCGTCCGAGGTGGTGGACGGCATCGAGATGGGGTTCTGGTACCTGCACAACCAGCAGGGACCGCGGCGGCGTCAACACGACATCGAGACACCGGTCTGGTCGGACATCCGCCGCAATTATCCTGACTCGGCCGCGGCCGCACTGGATCGTTTGATGGCGCTGTCGCCCACCGATATTCGCGGTCGGCTCCTGTTGCTGCACGGGCCGCCGGGCACCGGAAAGACCACGGCGCTGCGCGCGCTGGCCAGGGCGTGGCAGCCGTGGTGCCAGGTCGACTGCGTGCTGGATCCGGACATGTTGTTCAGTCAGCCCGGCTACCTCATGTCGGCCGCCACCGAGGTCGACGAAGAGCGCCGCCGCTGGCGCCTGCTGGTGCTGGAGGACTGCGACGAGCTCATCCGTGCCGAAGCGAAAGCCTCGGCGGGCCAGGGGCTCTCGCGCCTGCTGAACCTGACCGACGGGATGCTCGGGCAAGGGCGCGATGTGCTCGTCGCCATCACCACCAACGAGGACCTGTCCCGCCTGCACCCCGCCGTCACGCGTCCCGGCCGCTGCCTCGCCCAACTCGAGATCGGCCGCCTCTCCGCGACCGAAGCGCGGCGCTGGCTCGGCGACCACCCGGCCCCGATCCCCGACGACGGTTTCTCCCTCGCCGAACTCATCGCCCTCCAAGGCGGCGTGCCCAGTCTCGATACAACCGCACCCGAACCGGAGTCGGGGATGTACCTGTAGGCGCTGCGAGCGCGGGGTTTCGCCAGCGTCGTCCGCGATCGACCAAGCCGGAAGCCGAACACCGGTACCGTCGAACTGGTGCCAGCCAAAACGGTCGACGGTCGAACACGCACGGCGCGCGGCGCGGTGTTCACCGTATTCGGTGCGAACGGTGCCCTGCTGGCGATGTGGGTCGTGCACATCCCGGTCATCACCGATCGGACGGGCGTCTCGCATTCGACGCTGGGCATGTTCATCCTGCTCATGGCGGGCGCGGGGATCGTCGGCATGCGCATCGCGGGCCCGCTCGCGGACCGGTTCGGCAGCAGGAGGCTGGTGGGCGTGGCCGCGCTCGTCGCGTCGACAGCCGTGCTCGGTCCCGGCTTCGCGACCGGCCCGGTGTCGCTGGCGGTGGCGCTGGCCTGTTTCGGCTTCGGCAACGGCGCACTCGACGTCTCGATGAACGCCCAAGCGGTGCAGGTCGAGCGGGCCTACGGGCGGCCGATCATGTCGGCATTCCACGCCCTGTTCTCCGGCGGCGGCCTGCTGGGTTCCCTGCTCGGCGCCGCCGCGTTGCGCGCGGGCTGGGACGTGCGCGTCACTCTCGTCCTGGCCTCGGCGAGTTGTGTCGCGCTGGTCGTCGCGAGCGTGCCGCGTCTACTGGCCGATCCGGCCGCGCCCCAGCGGCCCGAACCACCCAGCTCGGAAGTCATCGGCCCCGCGCATACTGAGGACGCCGCCGACGTGCCGGAACCCGGACACCGACGAAAGGTGTTGGCGCTGGCCGCTATCGCTTTCGCAGTGCTGCTCGCCGAAGGCGTCGCCGCCGACTGGAGCACGTTGCAGATGCGCGACCACCTCGGCGTCGACGAAGCCACCGCCGCGCTGGCGTTCGGCGCGTTCTCGGTGACCATGACCGCGGGTCGCTTCGCCGCCGACCGCGTCAGCGGCGCGTTCGGGCGGGTCGCCGTGGTCCGCTACGGAACCCTGCTCGCCGCCCTCGGCCTCGGTGTCATCATGCTGTCCGCTTGGACACCGCTGACCCTTGTCGGCTGGGCGCTCTGCGGCCTCGGCCTCTCCGGCAGCGTCCCCCAGATCTTCACCGCCGCAGGCAATCTCGGAACCAGCACCGCCGCCACCGACATGGCTCGCGTCTTCGGCCTCGGTTACTTCGGCCTGCTCGCGGGGCCTGCCGTCATCGGTTGGCTCACCGAACTGGTTCCCCTCACCGCGGCCATGCTCGTGCCCCTCGTCGCGGTGCTGCTCTGCTGCTGGAAGGCGGGCGTCGTCGCCCCGGCCCCCTCCGCGCCCGACCTCAGCGCCAAGGCCACGGACGACGCCCACTGATAGCTCGGTTCGCCAGTGGACCCGCGCTGGGAGTGGGCGGGTCCCGCAGCACCCACCCACGGGGCCGGTTCGGGACATCGTCGGCCCGGGCTGGTCCGGTTGCGTGGGGCGCTCCGTTGAGCTCCACGTCCGCGGGTGGGTACATTTCGCTTCCGACAATTTCAACAGGCTGGTGGCATCCGCTATTCCGCGCCGAACCAGCGGACCGCATCAACTGGACTCAGTCGAGTCGACAATGACTCCTGCTCCAATCCTTTTGTCCCTGACGCTCTTCGAGCCGCGAACCCTCGGATCACCGCACCGGAACCTCCGCCCCCGCCCATGCCCCGGCGGCCGCCGTCTCCGCGACGAAGTCGCCGAAATCCTTGGCCTCCCGCCCGAGCGCCCGCCGCACACCATCCGTGACCGCCGAGTTCCGTCCGTCGAGAAGCGTGCCGAACAGGTAGTCGAGCAGGCTGACCTCGTCCGCCGGAACCTGGTATTCCGTCAGCCCCGCGACGAATTCCGTGCGGGTGAGGGGGATGAACTGGATGTCGCGGCCGGTGGCCTCGGCGATCTCGGCGGTCGCCTCGGCGAAGGACAACGCCCGCGGCCCGGTGAGTTCGTAGACTTCGCCGTCGTGCCCCGGCTCGGTCAGCGCGGCGACCGCCACGTCGGCGATGTCGTCGGCGTGTACGAACGGTTCCGGTACGTCGCCGTTGGGCAGCGCGACCGTTCCGGACGGGATGTAGTCCGCGAACGCGCCTTCGCTGAAGTTCTGGGCGAAGAAGGCGCAGCGCACCACGGTCCACTCGAGCCCGGATTCGCGCACGATCCGCTCGCACTCCAGCGCCTCGGGTTCGCCACGCCCGGACAGCAGCACCAACTTGCCCACACCGGCCGTCTTCGCGGCCGCGGCGAACGCCCGGATGACGTCCGGCGCTCCCGGCGCGGCGAGATCGGGCTGGTAGGCCAGGTAGGCGGCGTCCACATCGGCGAGCGCCGGTCCCCAGGTGGCGCGGTCGGTCCAGTCGAACGGAATCTCCGCGGAACGGGACCCGATACGGACTTCGTGGCCACCCGCCAGGAGCCGGGACACCACCCGGGAACCGGTCTTTCCGGTGCCGCCGGTGACGAGGATGCGGAGCTGTCGGCTGTCGTTGCTGTTCATGATTCGAGTACACCGTCTCGAGCCGAGACGAAACATAGTTCAGCCGCTCGCGACCATGCGCGTGCGTCTACTGTTGGAGACGTGGATGCGCTCGCCAGTCTGCTCGAAGGCCCACGCGCGAGGGGCGCGTTCCTGATGTGTTCGCTGCTGGATCCGCCGTGGTCGTTGCGCATCCAGGACGAAGCGCCGCTCACCGTGCTCTCGATGATCCGCGGCACCGCCTGGATCGTCCCGGACGGCACCTCGAATTCGCCTCGGGCGAGCAAGGTTTCGGCCAAGAGCGAGCCGCGCCAACTGCTCGCGGGCGACGTCGCCATCTTCCGCGGCCCGCATCCCTACACCGTCGCCGACGATCCAGCGACGCCACCGCAGATCATCATCCATCCGGGCCAGATCACGAAGACGCCCGACGGTGAGATCCTCTGCGAGACATTGAGTCTCGGCGTGCGTCAGTGGGGCACCGACCCGGAGGGCGCGACCATGATGGTCACCGGCACCTACGAGTCCGCGGGCGCGGCGAGCCAGCGGCTGCTGCGCGCCCTGCCCCCGATCGCGGTGCTGTCGCACGGCGATTTCGACAGCCGCCTGCTCGACATCCTCGCCGACGAGGCGACCAAGGACCAGCCCGCCCAAGGCGCGGTGCTGGACCGCCTTCTCGACATGGTACTGATCGCCGCGCTGCGCGCCTGGTTCGCCCGCAACGACGCACCCGCCTGGTACCACGCCTACAGCGATCCGCTGGTCGGCAAGGCCCTGCGCTTGCTCCAGCACAATCCCGCGCACGGCTGGACCGTCGCGAGCCTGGCCGAGACGGTCGGCGTCTCGCGCGCCGCGCTGGCTCGGCGGTTCACCGACCTGGTCGGCGAGCCGCCGATGGCCTTCCTCACCGAATGGCGCCTCGCGCTGGCCGCCGATCTGCTCCAGGAGTCGGATGCCACCATCGAGGCCATCGCGCGCCAGGTCGGCTACGGTTCGGCCTTCGCGCTGAGCGCCGCCTTCAAACGCCACTTCGGGGTGAGTCCGCGCGACCACCGGCAGGGCGCCGCCCACGCTGAGCTATCGTCGGCCGGGTGACGCAGCAGTATCCCGTGCTCTGGCCGATGCCGACCCGGTGGGCGGACAACGACCACTACGGCCACGTGAACAACGTGACGTACTACTCGTACTTCGACACCGCGGTGAACGCCTGGTTGATGCACGCGACGGGCACCGACATCAGGGAGCTGCCCGCGCTCGGCGTGGTCGCGCAGACCTCCTGCCAGTACCTCGGCTCGATCAGCTTCCCCGACCAGCTGCAGGTCGGCCTGCGGATATCCCGGCTCGGCCGCTCCAGCATCACCTACGACCTGGCGATCTTCCGCGACGCCGACGGTTCGCTCGAGCTCGCGGCCACGGGCGTCTTCGTGCACGTCTACGTGGACGCCGAGACCCGCAAGCCGGTCGAGATCCCGGAGGTCGTCCGTACTGCCGCGGCCGAACTCGTCACCGACTGACGGTTCCCTCGAAGAGCTCGAGCCGCGGCAGCGCGCGGCTATCCGCGCAGCGCGCTCTGGAACCGGCGCATGCCCGCCAGCCAGCGGTCGTAGTCGGCGCCCTTGCGGCGGTACATCTCCAGCACCTCCGGGTGGGGGAGGATCAGGAACTGCTCGGCCTCGACGCCCGCCAAGACCACATCGGCGACCTCTTCGGGCGAGAGCACCGCGCCCGCCGACGTGACCGCCTTGATCGCCATCGCGGCGGCCGCCTCGTCGCCGGGGATCAGATCGCCGTGCAGCAGCTTGGTGTCGACGCCCATCGGGCACACGCAGCTGACTCGAATCCCGTTGTCCCCGTAGGTGATCGAAAGCCATTCGGCGAAACCGACCGCGGCGTGTTTGGTGACCGAGTACGGCGCCGAGCCGATCTGGGTCAACAGCCCCGCGGCCGACGCCGTGACGACGAAATATCCCTCGCCGCGCGCCACCCAACCGGGGACGAGCAGCCGAGCGGCGCGCACGTGCGCCAGCACGTTCACCTCCAGCGCGGCCGACCACTGCTCGTCGGTGCTCTCCAGTCCGGGACCGCCGCCGATGCCCGCGTTGGCGAAATAGAAGTCCACCGGCCCGAATTCGGCCTCGGCGCGATCGATCAGTGATTGGACGACCTGCTCGTCGGAGACGTCGCCGCCCACCGATACCGCCTGGGCGCCAATGGATTTCGCTACCGCAGCAGCCGACTCGCCGTCCAGGTCGGCGACCACGACGCGCGCTCCGCGCTCGGCCAGCCGCCGCGCCAGCGCCGCACCGATACCCGCTCCCGCCCCCGTGACGATCGCGACCTTGCCCGAAATCTCCATACCCGCACAGTAGCGGGCACGGCGATCAGCTCGACCCGGCCAGCCGATCCAGCAACGGCGCGGTCCGCGGCCCCACCAGCTCCCGCATGACCAGCGCCATGTTGGTCCGCTCCACCCCGGGAATCTTGAGGATCTGACCGGCGATTCGATACAGGTCGTCGGCGTCCTGGGCGACGACGCGGACGGTGAGGTCGGTGAGTCCGGTCATGCCGCACACCTCGGTGACCTCCGGGACCTCGGCGAGTTCGTCCACCACCGAGTCCAATTGGTGCTGATCGACGACCACCGCGACGAACGCGGCGAGTGGATAGCCCAGCGCTCGCGGCCGCACCCGCCGTTCGAAACTGCCGAGCACCCCGCTGGCCTCCCAGCGAGACAGCCGCGCCTGCACGGTGTTGCGGGACAGGCCGAGCCGGTTCGCCAGCTCCACGCCGGTCGCCCTCGGGTTGGCGACCAGCTCCAGCAGCAGGCGCGCATCGGTGGCGTCCAACGTGGCGTCGACGGGTTCCTTACTGGACATACAACGCAGTATGACACCACCGTGGCCCACCGATTTGAGCATTCTGCCCATTGGTCTACCGGTCACTTGCGCAGACCGCTTTCTCGTGGATGCTGTGAGGTAGGACACATCGTGCTCGGCGCAGGATGAGGAGGCGAGCGGTCATGGCGGACAAGCCCACATACCCGGTGCAGTTGATCCAGCCCGACGGCCGCCGCGTTCTCGATCGTCAGCACGCGGCGCTCGTCGCCGATATCGGCCCGGATCACCTGCGCGCGCTGTACGAGGACATGGTGGTGAGTCGCCGCATCGACGTCGAGGCGACCGCGTTGCAGCGCCAAGGCCAGCTGGGACTGTGGCCGCCGTTGTTCGGCCAAGAAGCCGCGCAGGTCGGTTCGGCGCGCGCCCTCCACGCCGACGACTATGTGTTCTGCAGCTACCGCGAAGCCGCCGTCGCCTATTGCCGCGGCGTCTCGCCCACCGAGCTCACCCGGCTGTGGCGCGGCGCGGCGCACTCCTGCTGGGACCCCGGCGCGGTGAACATGACCAACCCGAACATCGTGGTCGGCTCGCAGGGCCTGCACGCCACCGGATACGCCTACGCCGCGAACCTGGACGGCGCCGAGATCGCCACCATCGCCTACTTCGGTGACGGCGCGACGAGCCAGGGCGACATCGCCGAGGCGCTCGGTTTCGCCGCGAGCTGGAGCGCGCCGGTGGTGTTCTTCTGCCAGAACAACCACTGGGCGATCAGCGCTCCCGTGCGGATCCAGAGCGCGACGCCGATCGCCCGCCGCGCCTACGGCTACGGCATGCCCGGCGTTCAGGTCGACGGCAACGACGTGCTCGCCGTGCTCGCGGTGACCAGGCAGGCCGTGGCGCGGGCGCGTTCGGGCGGCGGGCCGTCCTTCATCGAGGCGCTCACCTACCGGATGGGTCCGCACACCACCGCCGACGACCCCACCCGGTACCGCGCAGCGGCCGAGACCGAGGAGTGGAAGCGCCGCGATCCGATCGACCGGGTGCGCAGGCTCCTGGAGCGGGAGGGGCAGTTCGACGAGGACTGGGCGCGGCAGGTCACCGCCCACTCCGACGACGTCGCGCGACAGCTGCGCGCCGCGACCATCGAGATGCCGGATCCGGCGCCGATGGAGCTGTTCGACCACGTCTACGCGACACCACACTCGCTGCTCGACGAACAGCGGCGGGAGTACGCGGAGTACCTGACCGGCGATCCCGGTGCGTCCTCCGCGCGACCGGAAGGAGTCCGACCATGATCACCACCTTCGCCAACGCGCTGAACACCGGGCTGCGCCGGGCGCTGGAGGACGATCCCAAGGTCGTGCTCATGGGCGAGGACATCGGCAAGCTCGGCGGCGTCTTCCGGGTGACCGACACCTTGCAGAAGGACTTCGGCAACAACCGCGTCGTCGACACCCCGCTGGCCGAATCCGGCATCGTCGGAACGGCTTTCGGCATGGCGCTGCGCGGGTTCCGGCCGGTCTGCGAGATCCAGTTCGACGGGTTCGTCTATCCGGCGTTCGACCAGATCGTCTCCCAGGTGGCCAAGATCCACTACCGGACCAAAGGAAAGGTGATCGCGCCCATCACGATTCGCATACCGTTCGGCGGTGGCATCGGTTCGGTGGAACACCACTCCGAATCGCCGGAGGCCTACTTCGCGCACACCGCGGGGCTGCGGGTGGTGACGCCGAGCAATCCGTCCGACGCGTATCACCTTGTGCGCCAAGCGATCGCGCTGGACGATCCGGTCATCTTCTTCGAGCCGAAGCGCCGCTACTGGGACAAGGCCGACGTCGACTTCGACGCACCGCCGGAGCTGGCGATGGATCGGGCCCGGGTCTGTCGCACCGGCGAGGACGCCACTCTCGTCGCCTACGGCGGCACCGTCGCGACCGCGCTCACGGCGGCCAGAATCGCCGCGGAGGAAGGACATTCGCTCGAGGTCATCGATCTGCGCAGCCTCGCGCCGATCGATTTCGACACCATCGAGGAATCGGTGGACAAGACCGGCAGGCTGGTCATCGTGCACGAGGCTCCCGTCTTCGGTGGGCTCGGCGCCGAGATCGCGGCACGGATCACCGAACGCTGCTTCTATCACCTGGAGTCGCCGGTGTTGCGCGTCGGCGGGTTCGACATCCCCTACCCCCCGGCTAAGCTCGAGAAGCACCACCTGCCCGACGCCGATCGCATCCTCGCCGCGGTCGACCGTTCGCTCGCCGCCTGACCGCCGACCCGATCCGAGAGGCGCCCCGTGGAAGACGACGGCCACGTTCTGGAATTCCGGCTCCCGGATCTCGGGGAGGGTCTTTCCGAGGCCGAAGTGGTGTCCTGGTCGGTGGCCGTCGGCGACAGTGTCGAGCTGAATCAGACGATCGCGGAGGTCGAGACCGCCAAGGCCGTGGTGGCGCTGCCCTCGCCGTTCGCGGGACGGGTCGAGGAGTTGCTCGCCGAGCCGGGGGAGACGGTCGAGGTGGGCGCGCCGCTGATCCGGGTGCGGGTCGAGTCGCCGCCTTCCGCCGCCCGGGAGTCCGCCGCGATCCGAGCCCCGCTTCCGCCGTCTCCCGGCACTGACGCGACACAAGCGCCGGTCCCGCCGTCCTCCGAGGCCGACGCGACCGAGGCCGTCCCGTCGTCGCCGGACACCGCCGCCGGCAACGGCCGCACCTCGGTGCTCGTCGGTTACGGACCGGAAGGCGAAGCCGAGTCGCGGCGGCGCAGGCCCGCGCCGGAAGGACGCGCCGCGGCAACGCCCGCCGCGCGCAAACTGGCCAAGGAACTCGGCATCGATCTGTGGTTCGTCGCGGGCTCCGGCCCGAACGGAGCGGTGACGGTCGACGACGTGCGCGGCGCCGTGCCCGTCTCGCAACCCCGAATCGCCGCGCCCAGAACCGATATCGCGCCCGTGAACCGCCCCGCGCAGCCGGTGACCGAGCCGAACGCCGGCGTGATCCGCCCCGCGGTGCGCGAGGAGCGTGCGCCGATCACCGGCATCCGCAAGCGCACCGCGGCGGCCATGGTGGTGAGCGCGCGGACGATTCCGCAGGCCAGCGCCTTCGTCACGATCGACTGCACCGCGTCGATGGAACTGCTCGACCACCTGCGCACCACCAAATCCTTCGCGGGACTGACGCTCACGCCGCTGGCGCTGGTCGCCAAGGCAACGCTGGCCGCCATCGCGGACTTCCCCGGCGTCAACGCGTACTGGGACGAGGCGAATCAGCAGATCGTCACCAAGCACTACGTGAATCTCGGCATCGCGGTGGCCACCGACCGCGGCCTGCTGGTGCCCAATCTCAAAGAGGCACAATCGCTCAGCCTGCGCGACCTGTGCCGCGAGATCGGCTGGCTGGCCGAGACCGCGCGCTCCGGCTCGGCGACTCCGGCCGACCTGCGCGGCGGCACCTTCACCATCACGAACGTCGGCGTCTTCGGCGTCGACGCCGGGGTGCCGCTGGTCAATCCCGGCGAGGCCGCGATCCTGTGCCTCGGTTCGATCCGCAAGCGGCCCTGGGTGTTCCGCGACGAACTCGCCGTCCGCTGGGTGACCACGCTCGGCGTCAGCTTCGACCACCGCATGATCGACGGTGAACTGGCCGCGCGCTTCCTCGCGACCACCGCCGGACTGCTGGAAGACCCACTCACCCTGCTCAGCCGGATGTAGCGCGCGCAGGGCTGGCGAGCGCCTGCGGTGTTCCGCTGACGGTCGCCTCCGGCGCGGCTCGCGTATCCAGCACCCGCCGCACGATCAACCCGGCGAGCAACGCCCAGAACGCGGCCCCGATGCCGAGGAATCCGACACCGGACGCGGCGATGACGAAGGTGATCACCCCCGCTTCCCGGTGCTGTTCGGAGCGCAGAGCACCCGCCAGCGCCGCCGCCAGGGTCGCCAGCAGCGCCAGCCCGGCCACCGTTTCCAACGTCCCCTCCGGCGCGGCGGCCACCAGGGTGACCAGCGCCGCGGAGCCGAGCGCGAGCAGCAGGTAGGCGACCCCCGCGGTGCAGGCCGCGATCCACCGGCGCTTCGGGTCCGGATGCGCGGCGGGCGCGGCGGACAGGGCGGCGCTGATCGCGGCCAGATTGATGGCGTGGCCGCCCGCCGGTGCGCCGAGAATGGTGCCGATACCGGTGACTGTCATCGCCGCGCGCCACGGCACCCGGTAGTCGAACGACCGCATCACCGCCGTGCCCGGAATGTTCTGCGAGGCCATGGTGACGATGTAGAGCGGGATGGCGATGCCGATCATCGCTTGCCAATTCCACTGCGGCAGAGCGAGTTCCACTGTCGGCGCCATAGCCGTGAGATCGAGTTCGCGATGCTCGACAACGATGCTCACCCCGGCGCCGATGGCGGCGACGACGAACGCGGCGATCACCGCCCAGCGCTTGGCGAAACGTTGGAGCGCCAGCCACACCGCGATCACCGGAACCACCACCGCCGGGCTGGTCGCCACCGCCTCCACCGGCGCGAGGCACATCGGCAACAGCACGCCCGCCAGCATGGCCTGCGCGATCTCGACCGGAATCGCCGCGACCAGATTCCCAAGCCGCTGCCACAGGCCGGTGATCACGATCAGGACCCCGGTGAGCGCGAAAGCCCCGAGCGCGGCCCGCCAGCCCCCCGCGATCGTGCCCGCCCCCGCGAGCAGCGCGGCGCCGGGCGTCGACCAGGCCAGCGTGATCGGCATCCGGTAGCGGTAGCTGAGCAGGATGATCCCGATGCCCTGGGTGACGCACAGCGCGAGGAGTCCGGACGCGGCTTGGGCCGCGGTGGCGCCGACCGCCGTCAACCCGCTCAGCACCACCGCGAACGAACTGGTGAACCCGACGAGCGCCGTCACCGCGCCCGCCCCGAGCGGTTGTGCCAGCCCGGCGGGCGTGGAAATCGTGGCCATTGTTCGGATGATGCCGCTGGTCGGACGGCGTGTCACCGGCCAGTGCCGGGAAACTGGACCGACTTCCTACCGATGGGTATATCGCGCGAGCACGCACATCCGCGGCGCGCGGTGCGCAGGCGTACCTCAGCATTCGCTCCGAACATGCGCCGCTATCGACGACGTCGTCGTGCGGTGTCGATTAAGGTGAGACGGTCGGCGCGCGAGAGAAACTGGACGAGGAGCTGGGTTGAGCGCGGTACTGATCTCTGCGGGGGACCTTCGGGAAACATTGGCGGACAAGCGGGTTCGCTTGCTCGATGTGCGATGGGCACTGGGCGACCCGGACGGGCCGCAGCACTATCTGGAGGGCCACATTCCCGGCGCGGTCTTCGTCGACATGGAGACCGAGCTGGCCGCACCGCCCTCACCCGCGCGCGGACGGCATCCGCTTCCCGACATCGCGCAGCTGGAGAAGTGCGCGCGCAGCTGGGGCATCCGCACCGGCGATCCGGTGGTCGTCTACGACGCGACCGGCGGCATGGCCGCGGCACGGGCTTGGTGGCTGCTGCGCTGGGCGGGCATCGCCGACGTGCGCATTCTCGACGGCGGCCTGCCCGCCTGGACGAACGCGGGCGGCGAACTCGCCGCGGGCGCCGAACCCGATCCGGAACCCGGCGACGTCGAACTGCGGCCCGGCCAGCTGCCGGTGGTCGACGCCGACGCCGTCGCGAAGTGGAAGGGCGTGCTGCTCGACGCCCGCGCGGGCGAGCGGTACCGCGGCGAGATCGAGCCGGTCGACCCGAAAGCCGGACACATCCCCGGCGCGGTGAGCGCGCCGACCGCCGAGAACCTGGCCGCCGACGGACGTTTCCGCGCCGCGGCCGAATTGCGCGAGCGCTTCGCGGGTTTCGGCTCCGGCCCGGTCGCGGTGTACTGCGGTTCCGGCGTCACCGCCGCCCACCAGGTCGCCGCGCTCGCGGTCGCGGGCGTCGAGGCCGCGCTGTACCCGGGCTCCTGGTCGCAGTGGTCGAACGATCCCAAACGTCCGGTCGCCACGGGCGCGCAGTAGTCGGTCGGCGAGTGCGAGACGCCTACGACGAGGTAGCGCGGCCGCCGCGGCAACGGGCGGCATCCTGCTGGAACGAAGGCGCCCGGTCCGTCGATAGCACCTCTGGTCGACGGACCGGCGTCATGGACACGTGCGTGCGATGTCGTGCAGCGTGGCGTTGTCGGCCGCGGTCAGCGGCAGTTCGTAGCGCACCGCGACAGTGAGGTAGCGGCCCGCGTAGAAACAGTGGTTCGCGCGCGACGGCGGCAGCCATTCCGCGGGCGTGCTGTCGCCTTTGGCCTGGTTGACGCCCGCCGCGGTGGCCAGCAGATTCGTCTCGACGTCGTTGGCGAACCGCACGCGGCGCTGCGGCGGCCAAGCGAACGCGCCCATGTCCCAGGCGGCCGCGAGCGGGTAGACGTGGTCGATCTGCACGGCGCGGGCATCGGCCTTGCGGAACGCGCTCCGTTCACCGGTGTATGGGTCGTCGAGAGTGCCGGACACGACGACACAGTCCCGGGTGCCCGCGCGGAAACGCACGTCGCTGAGCTGGGCGGCGAGCACGTTGTTGCGGGTGTCGCAGCCGTCGTGCCCGCCGGGGCCGTCGTAGTCGTCGCTCCAGGACGGCCCGAAGACGCAAGCCTGTCCATTCCCGCAGCCGCGCTCGTACCCGCCGGGCCGCGGCCGCTCGGCGACCACCCGCACCTCGGCGAGCAGCTCTTCGAGTTGGGCTCGGCTCGGACTACCCGGCGCGGGGGCCACCGGTCCGGCAGGCCACCCGCCGCAGCCGACAAGCAGCAGCGCCGCGAGAAGCGGCACGAGCAAACGACCACGGATGCGCACGGCGCCAGTTGTACTCGGGGGCACCGACATCCGAGGGCTTCGCCGGGACGGCGCCGATCAGCGGCGAGGTTTGCTCACAACCAGGCGCGCGCGAGCAGGTCGTCATCGGCGACCTCGCTGGCCCGCGGCGGGTATCGGGTGGCCGCGATGGACTCGTGGTGCGCGCCGTCGTGCCCGATCAACCACGAGCCGCCGCGCTCCTCGCACTCGGCGATCTTGGCGAAAGTGGTGAGCAGGAACGTGATCGCCTGATGCGGGTCCGGGGTGTGCGCGAGGTGCTGTGATTCCCCGGGGCGTGACAGGTCCAGCCACACACCGCACTCGCCGTCGAGACGCATCCCGACGATCTTGGCGGCGTTGACGAAGGTGTACTTGCGTCGTTCCCAATGCGTAGTCGGCGTGAAGCTCTGCTCGAGTACCTGGAGCAGAATCGTCATGCTGCTGCCCTCCGCTCGTTGACGCCCAGCTGTGGTTCTCAGTCGTGACCAGCGAATATCCCAGTATGTGCCGAAAACGGCGCCAGCGGTAGCAGCACATCCCGGCGTGGCTCGGGGACGCGTCGACGGACACCCGGTACCACTGGACCCGGGCTGTCTCCGCTGGTCGCGGCATGCTCTCGGTACCGTCCATAGTGCCCCTGAACCGCGAACTTCGCATGGACGCACCTGCGGAACACCGCGCGCACCCCGCGGCGAAGTGTCGGACTCACCTGATTTGATGGGCGGATGCTGCACGGACTGTGGTCGCCAGGGGCCGGTCTGCTGCTGTGGACCGACGACGGGGTGCCGGACGCGCTGCCCGACCCGTTGGGCGCCGTTCTGCGCGCGTCGCGGTTCCGGCACCGGGCCGAGGTTCTCGTGTTCGCGTCCGGTTCGGCCGAGCCCGCCACGGTGCGCGCGCACGCGCTCGCGCCCGAGGCCGCCGCCGCGGCGTTGCGCCAGCCGCTGCCCGCTTCGGCCGTCGCGGGTGATCTGCGCTTTCTCGCTCATGTCGCGCACGGTGTCGAACGCTGGGTGCGGGCCGGGCGGGTCGTCCCGGAACTGCGCAGGGACGACGGCCAATGGTGGGTGCGCTGGCGACTGGTCGGCGGCGCGGCCCAGCGCGCCTGGCTGGCCGAGCTCGCGGTGGCCGCACCGGCAGCGCTGCACGTGGCCGGACGCCCCGCCGCGATGCTGGAAGACTCGTCGGCGAACTGACCGACCCGATCGCCAGGCGGCTGCTGGACGGCCCGCCGCCGTCGCACCCGCTGCTCGCCGCGCTGGTCGGCGACAGTCCGCTCGACAGCGGCAGCCATCAGCTCGCCGAGGTGCTGGAGCGCTGGCGGGCCAGTCTCACCGTGGACGAGCCGGAACTGGTGCTTCGGCTGCTCGAGCCGGACGGCGAGCTGGGCGTCGCCGACGAGTCGGTCGCGCTGTGGCGGCTCGAGGTCTGCCTGCGCACCGAGGGGGAGGCGCCCTCGCCGATCCCGCTGCACGGCGACCCGAGCCTGATCCGCACCGCGATCGACAAGCTGGGCGAGGCGCAGCGCGCCTATCCGCGCCTGCGCGATCTGCCGACCGATCCGCGCACGATGGATCTGCTGCTGCCCACCGAGGTGGTCGCCGATCTCGTCGCGCACGGCGCGCACGCGTTGCAGGCGGCGGGCGTCCGGTTGCTGCTGCCGCGCGCGTGGAGCATCTCCGCGCCGTCGATGCGGTTGCGCGTGGAGAGCGCGGTCCCGGCGGCGGAGAGCACCGTCGGTATGCGCGGATTGGTCCGTTACCGTTGGGAATTGGCGCTCGGCGACACCGTGCTGACCACGGCCGAGATGGAGCGCCTGGTTCGCGCGAAATCCGATCTCGTCCAGTTGCGCGGCGAGTGGGTGCAGGCAGATCACAAGGTGCTCGCCGCCGCGGCTCGTTACGTCGCCGCGCACAGCGACGATTCGCCGATCACCTTCGCCGACATGATCGGCGAACTGGCGGGCGGGCGCGTCGAGCAGGTGCCGATCACCGAGGTCACCGCCACGGGGTGGGCGGCCGATCTGCTCGATCGGCAGCACGACGCCGAGCCGGTGCCCGCCCCGAGCGGTCTGAAGGCGCAGCTGCGTCCCTACCAGCTGCGCGGGCTGTCCTGGCTGGTCACCATGAGCCGAATGGGCTGCGGGGCGATCCTCGCCGACGACATGGGCCTCGGCAAGACGATCCAGGTGCTCGCGCTGCTGGTGCACGAGCGGGAACAGTCCGACAACCCTGGCCCGACGCTGCTGGTGTGCCCGATGTCGGTGGTCGGCAACTGGCAGCGCGAGGCCGAGCGGTTCGCACCCGACCTGCGCGTGCTGGTCCACCACGGCGCGGGTCGGCGGGGCGGCGCGGACCTGGACGCGGCGATCGCCGAAGCGGACCTGGTGCTCACCACCTACTCGCTGCTCGCCAGGGATGTCGAGGCGCTTGGCAGACAGGACTGGGAGCGCGTCGTGCTCGACGAGGCCCAGCACATCAAGAACGCCGCGACCCGCCAGGCCCGCGCGGCCCGCTCGTTGCAAGCGCGACATCGCTTGGCGCTCACCGGAACTCCCGTCGAGAACCGGCTCGAGGAGCTGCGTTCGCTGCTGGATTTCGCGATGCCGAAGCTGCTCGGCAGCGCGCAGACGTTCCGCGCGCGGTTCGCGGTGCCGATCGAGCGGGAGAACGATCAGAACGCGATCTCGCGGCTGCGCTTCGTCACCCAGCCGTTCGTGCTGCGCCGGGTGAAGACCGATCCGTCCGTCATCAGCGACCTGCCGGAAAAGCTGGAGATGACGGTGCGGGCCAACTTGACCGTCGAACAGGCCGCGCTGTACCAGGCGGTGGTCGACGACATGATGGACAAGATCAAAAACGCGAAAGGCATGGCGCGCAAGGGCGCTGTGCTCGGCGCGCTGACCCGCCTCAAGCAGGTGTGCAACCACCCCGCGCACTTCCTCGGCGACGGCTCCGGCGTGCTGGCGCGCGGCAAACACCGTTCCGGCAAGCTGGCGTTGGTAGAGGACGTGGTGGACGCGGTGCTCGCCGATGGTGAGAAGGCATTGCTTTTCACCCAGTTTCGCGAGTTCGGCGAGCTCGTCGCTCCGTTCCTCGCCGAGCGCTTCGGCGCCCCGATCCCGTTCCTGCACGGCGGTGTGCCCAAACGCCGCCGCGACGCCATGGTGACCGGGTTCCAGGCCGAGGACGGTCCGCCGCTGATGTTGTTGTCGCTCAAGGCCGGTGGCACCGGACTGAACCTGACGGCCGCGAATCACGTAGTGCACCTGGACCGTTGGTGGAATCCCGCGGTGGAGAACCAGGCGACTGACCGTGCCTTCCGCATCGGCCAGCGGCGCGCGGTGCAGGTGCGCAAGCTCGTCTGCGTCGACACCATCGAGGAGCGGATCGACGAGATGATCAACGGCAAGCGCAGGCTCGCCGACCTGGCCGTCGGCGCGGGGGAGAACTGGATCACCGAGCTGAGCACCGACGAACTGCGTGACCTGTTCACCCTCGGCGCCGAGGCGGTGGGCGAATGAGCTTCGAGGACTACAGCAAGTACGGCAAGCGGCTACCGGTCGAGGGCGGCGTGACGGCGCGCAGCAGGCGCGGCGTATTCGGGCGCACCTGGTGGGGCAAGGCGCTGATCGACGCGGTCGAGGCGATGGCCGAGCCCGGCAGGCTGGCCCGAGGGCGCAGTTACGCGCGCTCGGGACAGGTGGTGAGTTATCGGATCGAACCGGGCGCGGTGGTCGCGGAGGTGCAGGGCAGTCAGCCGCGCCCGTTCACCGCGGCGTTCCGCGTCCGCGCGCTGCGCGAGGACGAACTCGAGCTGCTGATCGAGACGATCCGCAGATCACCGGGCATGCTGGCCGAGATAGCGTCGGGCGCGCTGCCCTCCGGACTCGGCCCGCTGCTGTTGCCGACCACCGCGGCCGAGCTGGACTTCGACTGCACCTGCCCGGACCCCGGCTGGCCGTGCAAACACGTCGCGGCCGTCTGCTACCTGCTCGCCGAGCGCCTCGACGAGCGGCCCCGCGAGATCCTCACGCTGCGCGGACTGGACCTCGACACGCTGATTCGCGGTATCGAGCGCGATCCGCGACCGGTCGCCACGGAGGATCTGTACGGCGACGAGGCGCTGCTTCCCGACCTGCCGAAGGTCGAATTCCGTTCCGCGATGGACGATCTCGATCCCGTACTGCTGCGCAAGGCGCTGCGCATGAGCTCGGAGGACGAGGCGCGCGCCGCCACCGGGTTGCGCGAACTCGGTGCGTTGTATGCGCTGCTGCGGCGCTGAGATCGCCGCGGCGATCCGCTGCCGCGCGGCCAGCACCCGGCATCGAGGTCGGGCCCTGCGTCTCCGGACTTCGTCGGGCGGATCCCGTCCGTGCGCTGGGTGCCGGTTTCTCGGTACCGGGTGCCACTTCCAAGTCTGCTCTCGCGGGACGGGCGAGGTAATGCCTGAGCGCTGTTCATTCACTGCCCATGTGCCGAACCTGCGCTGCCAGGACCTTCCAGAGTCGCGCGGCCGACCCGACCTGCGGCGCTACCTCTCTGACCTGCGCTGATGCGCTGACTTGGGCGGCCCGCCCACCAGCACGACCACGTAGCAGAGCGCGGACAGCCCGGCGAACGCGACCACGGTCTCGGGGAAGTACAGGCAGGAGATCCAGAACGTGCCGCCCGCCGTGACCGCGCAGATCCAGTTGAACAGCGACCAGCGTGCGATCAGCTCGGGAGCCGCCCGCACCGCGACGGCCGCGAGCAGCGGGAAGAGCATTCCGAACAGCCCCAAGGCCACGCTGTAGCCGGTATTGAGCCCGAACACCGTTACTTCCCTGCCGCCTTCGAACAGTGCGGTCGTGGTGTTCCTGCCCAGCTCGTTGATCACTTCCTCGCCCGCGACATCGGCCCCGTTGAAGACGTGCAGTGCGAGCAAGTGGCCGAAGCCGATCAGGCCGAGGAACACGCCGCCCGCGTAGTGGGCCGGTAAAGGCCATCGGGCGACGATGGGGTTGGGCTGGATGGTGGACGTCATCGCGGTCATCGCGACCTCCGAGAGTTGACATACCCAGAACAGAACAAAATTTATGTTATAGGCTGGGCGATGTGGCGGGCAAGACCTCATGGCTGGCATCCGGGCTGACGATCCTCGGCGCGGCGGGACCGACGGCGCTGACCATCGACAAGCTCGTCGCGTCCACCGGACTCAGCACCGGGTCCTTCTATCACCACTTCGCGGGCATGCCCGGCTACAAGAAGGCGCTGCTCGCGCACTTCGAGGAGGTGCAGACGCTGCGCTACATCCGCGAGGTGCAGGCCGCCGAGAATCTGGACCCGCGCGCCAAACTCGATCTGCTGATCGACCTGGTGCTCGCCGATGGCGCACCCGCACGCCTGGAGGTGGCGGTCCGGGCCTGGGCGCTGGACGATCCGGTCGCGGCCGCGGCCAAGCAGCGCGTCGACGCGGCCAGGCTGGCGTTCCTGCGCGAGCTGCTCGGCGAGATCGGCTACCCGGAACCCGCCGCCGAGCAGACCTCGCAGATCCTCTACCTGCTGGTGCTCGGCGCGGGCAACACGCTGCCCGAGGTGCCGCCCGAGCGGCTGCGCGTCTTGTGCGACCGGATCCTGTCGTGAATGCCGTTCCGCCGCAGCCTGTCTCGTCCACCGACGACTTGGGCGGCGAGGTCCCGATCGTCCGCCCGGTCCGGCGGGTCGTGTCCCTGGTGCCGTCGATCACCGAGTCGGTCACTTTCACCTGCCCGGAGCTGCTCGTCGCGGCGACGCAGTGGTGCACGCACCCGGCCGACCTCCCCGTCGAGCGGGTGCGCGGCACCAAGAATCCGAATGTCCGCCGGATCGTCGAGCTGGCTCCCGATCTGGTGCTGTGCAATCAGGAGGAGAATCGCCGCAGGGACGTGGAGCGGCTGCGCGAGGCCGGTATCCCGGTGTGGGTCACCAGGATCGAAACCTTGGAGGACGCGTTCCCCTCGCTCACCAGGCTTTTCGTCGAGGCGCTCGGAGTCCCGGCGCCGTCCTGGCTGGTCGAAGCCGAAAAGATCTGGGCCGCCCCTCCTCCGGAGCCAGTTCGGGCGGCAGTGATCCCGATCTGGCGCAAGCCCTGGATGGTCGTCGGTCGCGACACCTTCACCGGTGACCTGGCGCGCCGCCTCGGGCTGCGACTCGTCCACGCCGACCGCCCGGAGCGCTACCCGCGCGTCACGGAGGACGAACTCACCCGCGGCGTCGAACTCGCGATCCTGCCCGACGAGCCGTACGTCTTCACCGAAACCGATGGACCCGAAGCTTTCCCGGGCATACCGGTCGCGCTGGTCGAAGGACGCAGCCTCACCTGGTACGGCCCCTCGCTCGTCACCGCCCGCGACACCTTGACCAGGCAGATCACCGCCGCGACCGCCGACCACCGCTAGACAGGGCCTGAGGCACCGAGGCGAACCGGTAGTCGGTCAGATCGAAATGCCCACTGCGCCAGGCCGCCTCCACCGTGGTCGACGGCCGCAGCGGAACATCACCGTGCTTGTCGAAGTAGTAGCTGTTGGCCACCGAACACGACTCCTGCCAGAACACCTGCCCGCCGCGCCGGGACAGCATCTCCTGGAAGAAGCGGTCGTTGGCTTCCTCGGTGACCTCGACCAGGGTCGAGCCGGTCGCGCGGGCGTGCCGCAGGCAGCGCAGGATGTGGCGGACCTGGTTCTCGATCAGCGCGAAATACGACGAACCGTTGTAGCCGTACGGCCCGATCACCGAGAAGAAGTTCGGGAAGCCGGGGACGCTGACGCCCTCGTAGGCCTGTAGCCGGTGCTCGTCCCACCACTTCTCCAGGTCCCGGCCGCCGACGCCGCGCAGGTCGTAGGTCGGCATGTTGCCCGACTCCATCACCTTGAACCCGGTGGCCAGGATCAGCACGTCCGCCCGATGCTCGGTCGCGTCGGTTCGCACGCCCGTCGCGGTGATCTCCCGGATCGGATCGGTCTCCAGCAGCACGTTGTCGCGGTTGAAAGCGGCCAGGTAGTCGTTGGAGAAGCTGGGGCGCTTGCAGCCGAGTGCGTAACGGGGCGTGAGCTTTTCGCGGATCACCGGGTCGTGGACCTGGCGGCGCAGGTGGGCGAGCCCGGCGCGCTCGCCCACGGCGGCGGTCGGCAGTGACTTGTAGTAGTGCGCCGCGATGGGAAAGGTCAGTTCCACGTAGGTCTGGCTGATCAACCTGGTCAGCGACCGTCCACCGGGCAGCCGCAAGGCCAGCCGCAGCGGGGCGGGCAGCGGCATGTCCGGGCGCGGCAGGCACCAGATCGGCGTGCGCTGGAAGACGACGAGCTGCGATACCTCGGGCGCGATCTCCGGGATGACCTGCACCGCGGATGCGCCGGTCCCGATGATCGCGACCCGCTTGCCACGCAGGCTCTGCCCGTGGTCCCACCGCGAGGTGTGCATGGTGACGCCGCGGAAATCGCCGACGCCCGGGATCTCCGGCATCTTCGGCCGGGTCAGCACACCGGTCGCGCTGATCACGTAGCGTGCCCGCAACTCCTTCCCGGAGCCGGTGCGTAGCCGCCACAGGTGCCGCTCTTCGTCGAATTCGGCGTCGGTGATGGTGGTGCTGAAGCGGATGCGCGGGCGCAGCCCGTACTTGTCGACGCACGATTCGGCGTAGGCCTCGAGTTCGCGACCCGGCGCGTAGACGCGGGTCCAGTCCGCCCGCTGATCGAACGAGAACTGATAGCTGAACGACGGAATGTCCACGGCCACACCGGGATAAGTGTTCCAGTGCCAGGTGCCGCCGACGCCGTCCGCGTCGTCGACGATGAGGAAGTCCTCGAAACCGGCCTCGCGCAGCTTGATCGCCGCGCCGATGCCGGAGAACCCGGCTCCGACGATGATCACTTCGTGGTCGATGGTCTCGTCGTTCATCGCACCGCTCGCTTCATGAGTCCGGCGTACGAACCCATGTGATGTCGGGCGACATCATTGTCCGCACCTGCCACCTCATTAGGCGCGCGCCCGCCGGCTTTGTCAACGGGCCGCGGTGCTACTCGGGAGCCTCGACACGGTAGACGCGTTCCGCGGTGCCACGGAAGATCTGGGCCAGGTCGGCGGGGCCGCCACCGTGGCCGGTCACGATCTCGGCGATGGCCCGGGCGCTGTGGTCGATGCTGGTGATGGGCTTGTCCACCGGGAAGTTCGAGCCCCACAGCAGGCGGTCGGGTCCGAAGGCATCCATCGCGTGCGTGACCAGCGGACCGATCCGCTCGACCAGCGTCGGCACCGGCGTCGCGCTACCGCGCGTCGGCACCGGGTGGCCGAGGATGGGCATCATCAATCCGCTGACTTTCGCGACCACATTCGACTGGGCAGCCAGTGCGCTCAGGTCGTCGCGCCAGGTCAGCAGCAGCTTCCTGCGCTCGCCCGGGTTGGCTCCGGTGTGTTTGCCGACCTTGCCGAACAGTCCCGCGGGCGTGCCGAGATGGTTCAGCACGATGGTGACGTCGGGATAGCGCGCGGCCAGTGCCGTCACCTCCGGCAGCTGGTGCGAGTACACCCACGCCTCGAAGGACAGCCCGCGCTCGGCGAGCTCGGCGAACCCGTCGAGGAAGCGGCTCGTGGTGAGTGCGCCCGCGTTGCCCGTGAAGGAGCGGATGGCGGTGTCGGGGTGGTGCGCGACCATCGTGCGGATGCCGCGGAACAGCGGCGACGCCGTCTGGTGCGCGTCGAGCAGGGCCGCGAAGCCGTCGGCGGCCGGGTCGGCCGATCCGATGACGGCGCCGAGCCGCGGGGTGTCGACACCGAAGGGCAGGCTGGCGACCCAGCGGGTCTCGTCGGCCTTGGCGGTCGGACCCGTGCCGGTCCATTCGACCTCGATGTGCACGATCGACTCGACCGGGACGCCCGCGGTGTCGGTCCGGTAGTCGGCGGGCAGGTACGGATGCACGTATGGTGTTGGGTCGCCGACGAATTCGCGGTCGCGGCGCGGGGCCAGCCGGGTGGCGAGATCGATCGGCACCGGCAGGTACTTGAACAGCCGGGCGAGATTGCTGAAATCGCGCGGCGTGGTCAGCGGATCCCACTGGTGGATGTGCGCGTCGATCACGCGTAGACCCGCGAGGTCCATCGTGTCCCTCCTGTCTGGCGGATTTCCCGGCCCGGCGATTGTCACACGACCGGTGCCGGGCCTGGGGGAAATGCTTCGCTCCGGCCGTGCGTGGGCTGCTGACGGACTTCGCCCGGTGTCGCCGATCGCCCCCGCCTCACACGTTGCGGCGGTACTGCCCGCCGACGGTGAAGAAGGCGTCGGTGATCTGCTCCAGCGTGCATACCCGCGCGGCGTCCATCAGCACCTCGAAGATGTTCTCGTCGGTGCGGGCCACCGCGTCCAGGCGGGCCAGCGCCGTGTGCGCCGCGTCCCGGTGGCGCTGCTGGAACTCGCGCACCCGATCGAGCTGGGACTTCTTCTCCGCTTCGGTGGCGCGGGCGAGTTCCATTACCCGGTGCTGTTCGCCGTGGGGATTGCGGAACGTGTTGACTCCGACGATCGGCAGCGAGCCGTCGTGCTTGCGCCGCTCGTAGAGCATGGACTCGTCCTGGATCTTGCCGCGCTGGTAGCCGGTCTCCATGGCGCCGAGCACGCCGCCGCGCTCGCTGATCCGCTCGAACTCGGTGAGCACCGCCTCCTCGACCAGATCGGTGAGTTCGTCGACGATGAAGCTGCCCTGCATCGGGTTCTCGTTCATCGCCAGCCCCCACTCGCGGTTGATGATCAGCTGGATCGCCAGCGCGCGGCGCACCGATTCCTCGGTCGGGGTGGTCACCGCCTCGTCGTAGGCGTTGGTGTGCAGGCTGTTGCAGTTGTCGTAGACGGCGATCAGAGCCTGCAGCGTGGTGCGAATGTCGTTGAAGTTCATCTCCTGGGCATGCAGCGAACGGCCCGAGGTCTGGATGTGATACTTCAGCTTCTGCGAGCGCTCGTTGGCGCCGTAGCGGTCGCGCATAGCGATCGCCCAGATGCGCCGCGCGACCCGGCCGATCACCGAGTACTCGGGGTCCATGCCGTTGGAGAAGAAGAACGACAGGTTGGGCGCGAAGTCATCGATGTCCATGCCGCGCGCGAGATAGGCCTCCACATAAGTGAATCCGTTGGCGAGGGTGAAGGCCAGCTGACTGATCGGGTTCGCGCCCGCCTCGGCGATGTGGTAGCCCGAGATGGACACCGAGTAGAAGTTGCGAACCTTGTTGCGCACGAACCATTCCTGGATGTCGGCCATCATGCGCAGGCTGAACTCGGTGGAGAAGATGCAGGTGTTCTGGCCCTGGTCCTCCTTGAGGATGTCGGCCTGCACGGTCCCGCGCACGGTGGACAGCGTCCGCGCCCGGATGTCGGCTGCCTCCTGCTCGGTCGGCGCGCGGCCCGCGCTCGTCGAGAATCGTTCCAGCGCTTGGTCGATGGCCGTGTTGAGGAAGTAGGCGAGGATGGTCGGGGCCGGGCCGTTGATGGTCATGGAGACCGAGGTGGTCGGCGCGGTCAGGTCGAAGCCGTCGTAGAGCGCCTTCATGTCGTCGAGCGAGGCGATGGAGACACCGGACGTGCCGACCTTGCCGTAGATGTCGGGGCGCTCGTCTGGATCGCGGCCGTAGAGCGTCACCGAGTCGAAAGCGGTCGAAAGGCGTTTCGCATCGGAGTGTTCGGAGAGCACCTTGAACCGCCGGTTGGTGCGGAACGGATCACCCTCGCCCGCGAACATCCGCGCCGGATCCTCGTTGTCCCGCTTGAACGCGAACACCCCCGCCGTGAACGGGAAGCGACCGGGCAGGTTCTCCGCACGCAGAAACCGCAGCAGCTCACCGTGATCGGTGAAGCGGGGCAGCGCGACGCGCGCGATGCTGCTGCCCGACAACGACTCCCGTCTCAGCGGCGTGTGCAACTCACGGTCGCGCACCCGCACCACCTGCTCCGCGCCACGGTAACTCTCGGCGACCGAGGGCCATTCGGCCAGCAGCGCGGCATCGTCGTCACTCAGTTCGCGGCGGGCGGTATCGAGCAGCTCGGCCACCGCGGTGGCCTCGGGTAGTTCGGCCAGCACTTGCTCGAGCCGCTGGACGCGCTGCGCCGCCGCGACCTGCCGGGCCGTCTCGGCATGGTATTCGCGCACCGCCTCGGCGATCTCGGCCAGATACCGCACCCTGGCAGGCGGAATGATCTGGGCAAAGCGGGTGGAGACCTTGGTGTCCACCCGCGGCAGCGCCCCTGGCTCGAGCCGCAGGCCGTGCTCGCTCAGCAGGCCGGTCAGGTGCTGGTAGAGCGCGGTCACGCCGTCGTCGTTGAAGGTCGCCGCGCTGGTGCCGAACACGGGCATGTCCTCCGGGCGCGAGCCGAATGCCTCACGGTTGCGTAGCAATTGGCGCGACACGTCGCGCACCGCGTCCGACGCGCCCCGGCGCTCGAACTTGTTGATCGCCACCACGTCGGCGTAGTCGAGCATGTCGATCTTCTCGAGCTGGGAGGCGGCGCCGAACTCGGGCGTCATGACGTACATCGACACGTCGACGTGGTCGACGATGGCGGTGTCGCCCTGCCCTATGCCCGGTGTCTCCAGGACGACCAGGTCGTATCCGGCCGCCTTGCACGCCGCGATGATGGTGTCGACGTTCCGCGGCAGCTCGTGATTGCCGCGGGTGGCCAGCGAGCGGAAGAACAGGTGCGCGCCGTCGAGCGCGTTCATCCGGATGCGGTCACCGAGCAGCGCGCCGCCCCCGCGGCGCCGGGTCGGATCGACGGCGAGGATCGCGACGCGCGGCTTGTCCTGCTGGTCCGAGCGCAGCCGCCGCACCAATTCGTCGGTGAGAGAGGACTTTCCCGATCCGCCGGTGCCGGTGATGCCGAGTACCGGCACGGCGCGCGCGTCGGCCGCGGCGAGCAGCGCCTCGCGGGCGGCGGCGGGCAGCGTGTCCTGCTGGAGGCAGGTGATGGCGCGGGCCAACGCGGGTCGCTCGCCCGCGAGCACCGCCTCGGTCGCGGGGAAATCCTCGGCGAGATCGACATCGCAGATGCGCACCAACTCGTTGATCATGCCCGGCAAGCCGAGCCGCTGGCCGTCCTCGGGGGAGAAGATCCGCACGCCGGAAGCGGCCAGGCGCTCGATCTCCTCGGCCACGATCACCCCGCCGCCACCGCCGAAGACCCGGATGTGGCCTGCCCCGGCCTCTTTCAGCGCGGCCGCGAGGTATTCGAAGTACTCGATGTGGCCGCCCTGATAGGAGCTGACCGCGACGCCCTGCACGTCCTCCTCGATCGCGGCGGCGACCACCTCGTGCACGGCGCGGTTGTGGCCGAGGTGGATCACCTCCGCGCCCTGGGACTGGAGGATGCGGCGCATGATGTTGATCGCGGCGTCGTGCCCGTCGAAGAGGGCGGCCGACGTCACGAAACGCACGGGATGGGTGGGCGTGTAGAGCGCGCTGCTGTCGGCCACGGGAGTCCTCCGGCGAGTCGTCCTGACGCCCGATACTAGGACGTCAAAGTAATTCTACGGTGATGGGGATCACACCGCCAGGATTCGCGGCGGTCCCGGCGACCGTGCCGGTTTCCGGTCCTCGCGAGGGTTCCGATCAGCCTGACCGCAACCGGCGACATCGGCCGCGCACTCGAGTTCCGATGGAGACCGTCGTAATCGGAGCGAAGGGCCGGATTATGAACAGCTTCATCACCGCGAGGGTCTGGGCGCCGCCGCGTCCTCCCTCGGTGGCAGTCCGTCCCGGCGCCGAGCTCCCCGCCCTGTCGCGTGCCGCTGGCATCACCACGTGCTCGCTAGGTCTCTCGAAAAGGTCTGGAGGTCAATGGATATGAGCGATCGCCCGACCCCGAGTGGGCGAGCCGCCGCCTGCTGGCGCCCGGCGCGACCCGGCTCCGCGTCCGCCGTCGGACCGCGCGAGATGCGAGTGCTCACCGATCTGCGGGTCGGCCCGGTTCCGTTGCTCACGATGGAATGGCTCGCGACCGGCGGCGGTCTCGGTTGATCGCCCCGGCGCCCGTCGCGTAGCCCGGGTCTGTTCCCACGCCCTCGGACATGCTGATCCGATGGCGTGCGAGCATCGGGTGGGGAACGCGCTGCGGCGGCTGGTCGACGACGGTGTGCTGAGCGCGGAGCAGCGCGACGCCGTGCTGGCGGCGGTGGCCGCCGAGGAGGCAGCTCGGCCGTCGCCGGGCAAGCTCCGCGCGGAGGTCGCGGCGTACGCGGGGGCGGTCGCGCTCGCGATCGCCGAGACAGTCTCGGAGCTGTCGGGCAGGCTCGGCGCGGCCGGGTTCGTGCTGATCGTCGGTGCGGTGCTGCTGGCGGCGGGCGCCATCGCTATGACGCGTTCGCCGCGCAGATCCGACTGACGCGGGGCGGTTCGACCGAAGCGGCCCGGCCGGAGAGGCGGCTGAAGGCGCACGGCGACTCGGCGAGGTGGGATGGATCACAATCGCCAACCGGCGGATCATTACTTGGACATCCAACTATAGGATGACCGCAGATCGCGCCTTCGCGCGTCGACGACGACAGACAAGGACTGGCATGGTTCGCGAACTCACTCATTTCATCGGCGGGCAGCACGTCCCGGGCACCTCCGGAAACTTCGGCGACGTCTTCGACCCGAACATCGGTCAGGTGCAGGCGCGGGTGCCGCTGGCGAGCAAGGCCGAGGTCGAGGCGGTCATCGCGAACGCGGCGGCGGCCCAGCCGGAGTGGGCGGCGTTCAATCCGCAGAAGCGGGCCAGGGTGCTGATGAGGTTCCTGACCCTGGTGCAGGACGAGATGGACAGCCTGGCCGCGCTGCTCTCCGCCGAGCACGGCAAGACCATCGCCGACGCCAAGGGCGACATCCAGCGCGGGCTCGAGGTCATCGAGTTCGCCACCGGCATCCCGCACCTGCTCAAGGGCGAATACACCGAGAGCGCGGGCACCGGCATCGACGTCTACTCGATGCGTCAGCCGCTCGGCGTCGTCGCGGGCATCACCCCGTTCAACTTCCCGGCCATGATCCCGCTGTGGAAGGCGGGCCCGGCCCTCGCCTGCGGTAACGCGTTCGTGCTCAAGCCGTCCGAGCGCGATCCCTCGGTGCCGCTGCGGCTCGCCGAGCTGTTCCTGGAGGCGGGTCTGCCCGCGGGCGTGTTCAACGTGGTCAACGGCGACAAGGAGGCCGTCGACACCCTGCTGCACGATCCGCGGATCAAGGCCGTCGGCTTCGTCGGCTCCACCCCGATCGCGCAGTACATCTACGAGACCGCGACCGCGAACGGCAAGCGCGCCCAGTGCTTCGGCGGCGCCAAGAACCACGCCATCGTGATGCCCGACGCCGATCTCGACGACGTCGCCGACCAGCTGATCGGCGCGGGCTACGGCTCGGCGGGCGAGCGCTGCATGGCCATCTCGGTGGCCGTGCCGGTCGGCGAGGAGACCGCGGACCGCCTGGTGGCCAAGCTGACCGAGCGCGTGCACAAGCTCAACATCGGCCGCTCGGACGATCCGGGCGCCGACTTCGGCCCGCTGGTCGGCAAGGACGGCGTGGACCGGGTGAACAACTACGTCCAGATCGGCATCGATGAGGGGGCCGATCTGGTCGTGGATGGCCGCGGCCTGACCGTCGAGGGCGGTGAGGACGGCTACTTCGTCGGCGCGACCCTGTTCGACAAGGTCACCTCCGAGATGCGGATCTACCGGGAGGAGATCTTCGGCCCGGTGCTCACCGTGGTCCGCGCCAAGGACTACGAGGAGGGCTTGCGCCTGGCCAACGAGCACGAGTACGGCAACGGCGTCGCCATCTTCACCCGCGACGGCGACACCGCCCGCGATTTCGCGTCCCGGGTCGAGGTCGGCATGGTCGGCATCAACGTGCCGATCCCGGTGCCGATCGCGTACTACACCTTCGGCGGCTGGAAGCGTTCCGGCTTCGGTGATCTGAACCAGCACGGCCCGGACTCGATCCGCTTCTACACCAAGACCAAGACGGTGACCCAGCGCTGGCCTTCCGGTCTGAAGGAGTCCAACGCGTTCGTCATCCCGACGATGGACTGAGCCGGATGTTCACCTTGGACGAGGACGAGCGCGCGATCGGCGAGACCGCGCGTCAGTTCGCCGACGAGTTCCTCGCGCCCAACGCGCTGGAATGGGACGAGCGGAAACACTTTCCGGTGGACGTGCTGCGCAAGGCGGGCCCACTCGGTCTCGGCGGCATCTACGTCCGCGAGGACGTGGGCGGCTCGGGACTGCGCAGACTCGACGCCGTGCGCATCTTCGAGAAGCTGGCCACCGGCTGTCCGGCGGTGGCGGCCTACATCTCCATCCACAACATGGCCGCCTGGATGATCGATGCCTACGGCACAGAGGAGCAGCGCCAGCACTGGTTGCCCGGACTGACCTCGATGGAGTTGCTCGGCAGCTACGCGCTGACCGAACCGGGCGTCGGCTCCGACGCGGCGGCGTTGAGCACCAAGGCCGTTCGCGACGGCGACGACTACATCCTCAACGGGGCCAAGCAGTTCATCTCCGGCGCGGGCGCCAACGACGTCTACGTGCTGATGGTCCGCACGGGTGAGGAAGGGGCGCGCGGCATTTCGGCGCTGATCGTCCCCGCCGACACGCCGGGCCTGTCGGTCGGGCCGAACGAGCGCAAGATGGGCTGGAACGCCCAGCCGACCCGCCAGGTCGTGCTGGAGGACGCCCGCGTCCCGGTCGCCAACCGGCTCGGCGCGGAGGGCGATGGCTTCCGCATCGCCATGAACGGGCTCAACGGCGGGCGGCTGAACATCGCGGCGTGCTCGGTCGGCGGTGCGCAGGCGGCGCTGGACAAGGCGGTGCCGTATCTCGCCGATCGCCAGGCCTTCGGCAAGCCGCTGAACAAGAACCAGGCGCTGCAATTCGAATTGGCCGATATGCGCACCGAATTGGAGGCCGCGCGGACGCTGCTGTGGCGCGCGGCCGCAGCGCTCGACGCGGACGCGACCGACAAGGTCGAACTGTGCGCGATGGCCAAGCGATTCGCCACCGACGTCGGCTTCGAGGTGGCCAACAAGGCACTCCAATTGCACGGCGGCTACGGCTATCTGCACGAATACGGTCTGGAGAAGATCGTCCGGGATCTGCGCGTCCACCAGATCCTCGAGGGCACCAACGAAATCATGCGGGTGGTCGTCGCCCGCTCGGTCATAGGAGCAGCATGAGCGAACGAAGTGAGCGAATCATGTGCCAGCGCGCCTCGCGCATGCCGGAGCCGAGCGTCAGCGAGGCGCAGGCATGAGCGACGTACTCATCGAGAAGCGCGACCGCCTCGGCCTGATCACGCTGAACCGGCCCAAGGCCATCAACGCGCTGAATCACCCGATGGCGCTGGCCATCACGGATGCGCTGCGCGCGTGGGCCGAGGACGACGAGGTGCGCACTGTCGTGGTCACCGGCGCGGGGGAGCGCGGGCTGTGCGCGGGCGGCGACATCGTCGCGATCCACGCCGACGCGCTCGCGCTGAATGATCGCTCCGCAAGCTCCGCGAAAACCGGTGACGCGGGAGCCGATTCGCCGACCGGTCTGTTCTGGCGCGACGAGTACATCCTCAACGCGCTGATCAGCCGCTACTCGAAGCCGTACGTGGTGATCATGGACGGCATCGTGATGGGCGGCGGCGTCGGCCTTTCCGGCCACGGCAGCCACCGCGTCGTCACCGAGCGGTCCAAGGTCGGCATGCCCGAAGTGGGCATCGGCTTCATCCCCGATGTCGGTGGCACCTACCTGCTCGCGCGCACGCCGGGCGAGATCGGCACGCACGTCGCGCTGACCACCGCGCGGATGGGCGCTGGCGACGCCATCGCGGCCGGATTCGCCGACTACTACGTGCCTTCGGACGACATCCCGGCGCTGCTCGACGCCCTGCGCACAGCGAGCGCCGACGCCGCGATCGCCCAGTTCGCCAAGGCCGCACCGGAATCCGAACTGCTCGGGCAGCGGGACTGGATCGACGCCTGCTACAGCGCGGACACCGTCGAGGAGATCGTGGCCCGGCTGCAAGCCTACGACGCGCCGGAGGCGAGCAAGGCGGCGTCCGATCTGCTCGCCAAGTCGCCTGTCGCGCTGAAGGTCACGCTGCGCTCGTTGCGCGCGGCGCGCGAGTTGTCGAGCCTGGAGGCGGTGCTGAACGAGGAGTACCGCGTGTCCATCGCTTCGCTCGGATCGCACGACCTGGTCGAGGGCATTCGCGCGCAGGTCGTCGACAAGGACCGCAACCCGCAGTGGCGACCGGCGTCCCTTGCCGAGGTCACCGACGCGCAGGTGGCGGCGTATTTCGCCGAATTGGGCGACAAGGAACTGGGTTTGGCGACACCGGAGGCAGAGCAGTGAACGCAGCATCGCACAGCGATTCGACCAGGGATGGTGACCGGGTGACGGGCGGGCAGAAGATCGGTTTCCTCGGCCTCGGTCACATGGGCGCGCCCATGGCGGCCAACCTGGTCCGCGCGGGCTACGACGTGCTCGCGTTCGACCCGGTGCCTGCGGCCAAGGAGCAGGCGCGTAAGGATGGCGCGACCGTGGTGGAGACCGCCGTCGCGGCCGCCGCGGACCGCGACGTGGTGATCACCATGCTGCCCAACGGCAAGCTGGTGCTCGACGTCTACGCCGATCTGCTGCCCGCCGCGAACCCCGGCACCCTGTTCATCGACTGCTCCACCATCGACGTCGCCGACGCCAAGGAGGCCGCCGCGCGGACCGTCGCGGCCGGGCACCGCGCGCTCGACGCACCCGTCTCGGGCGGCGTCGCGGGCGCGGCGGCGGGCACCCTGACCTTCATGGTCGGCGGCGCGGCGGCCGATTTCGCCGACGCGCTCCCGCTGCTCGAAGTGATGGGCGGCAAGGTGGTGCACTGCGGCGACGCGGGCGTCGGCCAGGCCGCCAAGATCTGCAACAACATGCTGCTCGGCATCTCGATGATCGGCCTGTCCGAGGCGCTGGTGCTCGGCGAGAAGCTGGGCCTGAGCCACCAGTCGTTCTTCGACGTGGTCTCCACCGCGTCGGGCCAGAGCTGGGCGCTGACCAGCTACTGCCCGGTCCCCGGCCCGGTTCCCACCAGCCCGGCGAACAACGACTACCAGCCGGGATTCGCCACCGCGCTGATGACGAAGGACCTCGGTCTGGCCGCGAACGCTTTGCGCGCCAACGGCATCGACGGTCAGCTCGGCGCGCTCGCCGCGGAGATCTACACCCGGTTCAACCAGACGGACGCGGGCAAGGACTTCTCGGCTATCGTCACCGATATCCGTAACCGATCCGATCAAGAGGTGGCCTGAAGATGGATGCATCGCGAAGCGATTCCGTGAGGGGTGGCGGCCGGGCGACGGGTGGGCCAGACTTCGAGACGATTCTGCTGGAGCGCAAGGGCCGGGTCGGCTGGATCACGCTGAACCGTCCGAAGGCGCTCAACGCGCTGAACGCGCAGGTCCTCGACGACGTGATCGCCGCGCTGGACGAGCTCGAGCACGACGACGAGATCGGCGCCGTGGTCATCACCGGCTCGGAGCGGGCCTTCGCGGCGGGCGCCGACATCAAGGAGATGCAGCCCAAGTCGTACATGGACATGTTCATGGACGATTTCTTCGCCCGGTGGGACCGGCTGGCGAACTTCCGCAAGCCGACCATCGCGGCGGTCGCGGGTTACGCGCTCGGCGGCGGCTGTGAGCTGGCGATGATCTGCGACATCCTGATCGCCGCCGACACAGCCAAGTTCGGGCAGCCGGAGATCAAGCTGGGCGTCATCCCCGGCATCGGCGGCTCGCAGCGCCTGACCAGGGCGATCGGCAAGGCCAAGGCCATGGATCTGGTGCTGACCGGCCGCAATATGGATGTCGAGGAGGCCGAGCGCGCCGGACTCGTCTCGCGCATCGTGCCCGCCGCCGAGCTGCTCGACACCGCGCTCGAGGTGGCCGAGACCATCGCGGGGATGTCGCTGCCGGTCGCCATGATCGCGAAGGAGTCGGTCAACCGCTCCTTCGAGACCACCCTCGCCGAGGGCCTGCGCTTCGAACGCCGCGTGTTCCACTCGCTGTTCGCGATCGAGGACCAGAAGGAAGGCATGACCGCCTTCGTCGAGAAGCGTCCGGCGAAGTTCAACAACCGCTGAGTCGGCGCACGGCTCGCGCGCCCGCCCCCGAGGCGTTCGCGCGAGCCGTTGCTGTTTCCAGAAGGCGAACGGCTCGGTTCGATCCCGCGCGGGAGTGACTTCGCGCTCGGACGCCTCCGCTCAGGGTTGGAGCGAGCGCTCGAGATTCGCGGTGAACGCAGGCAGCGTGCGTCGCCTTCCGGGGCGTTCACGCGCGCCGTCGCTCTTTTCGGGGCGGACGGCTCGGTTCGAATCTGAGCGGGAATGGCTTCGCGCGCAGACGATTCTGCTCAGGGTTGGAACGCACGCGTGAGATCCGCGGCGAACGCGGGCGGCGTGCGTCCGTCGACCGTGTAACGGTAGAGCGCGACCTGATACACCGCGGTCGCGGCCGAGACGAAGATCAGCGCGGTGGTGAAGACGGACAGGCCGAACCAGCCGCCGACCGCCGCGCCGTAGGGGAGGCCGATCCCGGCCTGTGCCTGCGCGCCCAACGCCGCACCGACCGACACACTCACCAGGAGCCCGACGAGCACGAGCACGTAGCCGACGACGCCGAGGCGCGCGCTGCTCGCCACGCCGGGGCCCCACCCGCGCTCCAGCGTCGCCCGCGAATCACGCAGTGCGTCGATCGGATTTCGATGCTCCAGGACGATCTTCGGCAGCGTCAGGTTGGCCACGTCCGCCCACGCCGTGCGGGTACGGCCGCGCATCGCGCGCATGTCGCGGAAGTCGTGCTCGACCAGGCGCAGCACCGGCAGCACGGTCGCCGCCGCGAGCGCCCACAGCAGGACCGCGGCCCACCGTGCCCGCGCCGCCCGCCTGCCCTCGGCCGCAGTGGGGTACCCGCCGCGAAGCACGATGTCGGTCTGCGCGATGAGCGCGGCATTGCCGAACGTGGTGACGATCATCGTCAGCAGGTAGGCGGCGCCCGCCAGCAGTAACGGCGTCGCCGAGGCGGTGCCGACGATGTCCGTGCCGACCAACAGCATCGGCGCGCCCATTACGACCGCGCCGGTGACGGCCGACCGCCTCGGAAACGCGCGAAGTGCGCGATGCGAGGTCAGCACGCCGAATCCGGTCGTGAGCATGGTTCTTGCGGCGGCGAATGCCATGTGTACACCCCCGTTGTCGTGCGCGTGTGGTTCTCGCGCCATGCTAGCCAACGGGACGCGGCGGGCTCCGGTCTCAGTTGCCCGAGGGCTCCGGGGTGCTGCGCAGTTCGATCTGCGTCGGCGCGGTTCCGCCGTGCGGCGGCCGCGCCGAATTCCGTTCCACCGCGAGCAGACCGGCGATCGTCGCGCCGAGGGCCGCGGTGACCGCCACGGCCGCGATGACTTTCCGGCGGTCGACGCCCGCGGTGGCCGGCCGGTACAGTGTCGCGCCCGCCCGCAGGCGCGCCATCCGCACGTCGCCGGACGGGCGTTCGGCGGCGAGCAGCACCGCGCCGCGGGCCGAGACGTATTCCGGCTCCGGGTCGTAGACCACCGGCAGATCGACGAGTTCGGCCAGCTCGGCGCGCACGCTGGGGCTGCGGGTGCAGCCGCCGAGCAGCACGAGCGCGTCGGGGCGCACCCCGCTTTCCTCGATGAGCTGGCGGACGAACGACGCGGAGTGGTGGATGCTGGCCGCGCACAGTTCGGCCAGGTCGCTGCGGGTCACCACGGCGCGCCCGCCGGAGCCGGTGTCGGTCGCGGTGACCACCCGCGCGGTGCTGAGCGCCTCGCGATGCCGTCGGCTGGTCAGCCGATCGGTGAGCACGCCGCCGCGGGCGAGTTGCCAGCGCAGCAGCGCGTCGTAGCCGTCGCCGCCGAGCACCGTGCTGCGTTTGCTGGAGAGGATGGTGTCGGTGCGGCAGTCGGCGTGCGTGACCGTCAGCCCGGAGCTGCCGAGGTCGTAGAGCATCACCGTGCCCGACTCCGGCAGGCTTCCGGTGAAGCGCAGGTATCGCAACTGGGCGAGCGGCTCGTCGACGATGGTCAGTCGGCTGCGGCCCGCCGCGGCGCGAATGGCGTCGGCGTGCAGCGGGCAGCGGCAGGTGACCGCGGTTCCGGTGATCAGCTCGTCTCGTAGCTGCGCTGAACGGCTCATTCGGCTGATCGCCTCGAACACTGCTTCCTCGACGCCGCCGCCCATACGACGCGGTACGTGGCAGCGGTCGATCGGAGGCAAGTGCGGCTGGTCGGAATGTGTCAACATCGCGCGCGCGCCACCAGCGCCCGCCGATACCCCCAAGACCAGCACCATGGATTACATGGTGGACCTTTTCCCGTCCGCTGCCAAGGCAACACCGCCGCTAATTCGCTAGTTGGATGCCGGAACGTTACGCGGCGGTCGTTTCCGTGGTGTACGAGACCGGTAGGTACGGACCGAAGTTCAGCGATCGCGGGTGTTCCAGCGGGCGGGCGCGTCCCCGGTGTCGAAGTCGCCCGCGGCATGCCGGAATTCCGCGAGCAACTGCAACAACGTGTGCAGTCGCTGCGGGGGCAGACCTGGCTGGGCGAACACTTTCGTGTTCAGTTCCTTGGTCGCCTCGGCGACCAATTCCCTTCCGGCGTCGGTGATCTCGATCAGGGTGGCGCGGCGGTCGCTGGGGTGCGGAACTCGTTCCACGAGTCGTGCCGCCTCCAGGCGATCGACGGTGTTGGTGACGCTGGTCGGGTGCACTTGCAGGCGGGCGCTGGCCTTCGCCATCGGCAGCGCGCCGGTCTTGCTGAAGCTGAGCAACATCAGCAGCTCGTACCGGGAGAAGGTCAGACCGGTCGGTTTCAGTGCCTCGTCCACCCGGGCCATCACGATTTGCTGGGCGCGCACCAGCGATGTCACCGCCGCCATGCCGTCGGCGACATCGCCCCAGCCGTGGCCGACCCACTGGCGGTGGGCCTCCTCGATCGGGTCGACTGGAAGCGGGCGTGGCCGAGACATGTCCCCGATCATTCCATGCCGAGTGGCCGTTTCCGTGTCGTGCGCCGACGTTCCGGCGTCGTTATCACTCGCACGGGGTTCAGGCCCGCTTTCGAATCACCTCGAGCCCAAGCCTGGTCGCTCGACGCCCGGCCCGGCATTCTCGAAGGTGAGGCGGGCGTGGCTGAGTGGTTCAGGCAACGGTCTGCAAAGCCGTTTACGCGGGTTCGATTCCCGCCGCTCGCTCCATGCAAAGGGTGCGCCGGTCGTCGACGCCCCGGTTCGATGTCGGATCGGGGCGTCGCCGACGGTTGCCGCACGCGGTGAGTGGCCGCATGGGTGTTCACCCACCGTGGGCCGTTCGCCACGACGCGGGCGATCCAGGGTGGCGTGCGTGCCATCGTTCATGCGAGACCGGAAAAGTCGCGCGCGACAACGTGATTGCGATCGGCGAAAGTGCCGAACGTGTAGTCGGGCAACAGACCGAAGTATTCGCCGCGGGTGGTGCTGCTCCACCGCCGGGCGCCCTCGGCGCGTGTCTTGTAGAAGTTCACCATGTACCCGCCCTCGTACACGCGCAGCAGGCTGTAGCCGCCCGGATACTCCTTCACCGCGGCCACCTCGAGGAATTCCACCGCGATGTTCGCGTCCGGGCGGGTGCGCCGGTTGCGGTGGGTGTGGCCGCTGTGGTGCAGGAAGACGCCGGGCGCGCGCTCGTAGTGGCGCTGTAGCTCCGCGCTGTCCGGACCGTTGAGAACGAAGCCGGGGCCCGCGGTGTTGGTCAGCCCGGACTCGCGGGTCACCGGGTGGTGGCCGAAGACCAGGGTCGGGCGGTCCGGGTCGGCGCGCAGCACCTCGGCGAGGTGATCGAACTGCGGTCGTTCGATGCGGCCGCCCGAGCCGTCGAGTTCACTGGTGTCCACGCCGAGCAGGCGCAGGCCGCCGACCTCGTGTTCGACCAGTTGCTGCCTGGGCAGGAAGTTGTCGCCCCAGCAGTCGCGGTGTTCGCCCAGGTGCGTGCAGCCCCGGTAACCGACGTGCGGGCGATCGTGATTGCCTCTCGTCACCAGGTAGTCGCTGCCGAGCGCGCCCCAGGTGTCCAGCCGGGCGCGGACACCGCGCGCTTCCTCCGGCGTCGCCTCGCTGGTCAGGTCACCCGCGACGACCAGCTGGTCCACGCCCCTGGCCCGCAGGTCGTCGAGCAGCGCGTCCAGCATGACTTCCGGGTAGGGCGGCAGACCGGCGAGCTGGCGGAACCCCGGCGGGAACCCGCCGACCACAAGGCCGCTCACCGTCTCGCCGTAGTGCACGTCGTTGGCCAGCGCGATGGTGCGCAACAGGCGGCCTGGCGGCGGCACCAGGGTGGTGAATTCGCCGGTGGTTTCCGGTGTTCCGGGAGTCAGCGTCGTCAGCGAGAGAGCGGGCGTCGCCCGCACGCCCTGCGACCGAGCTTCGAAACGGTAGCGTCGGCCCGGCTCCAAACCGCCGATCTCCGCGTAGTGGAAGGGGGTTCGCTCGGGATCGGCGAAGACGGGGACCGGCGTACTAGCGGAATCCGCCGGACCCAAACGAACTTCGGCATCGGAGGGGACCGGCGTCAGGCGTCCCGAGTCGTCCGGCGCCACCGTCGTCCAGGTCAGCGCGACCGAGCGGTCGGTGACGGTGACCACTTCCAGATCCGTCGCCAGCGGCGAAACGCGGTGCGCCCGCGCTCGACTCGCGGGCAACGCGGAAAGCAGGGCTGCGGAGGCGAAGGCGCCGAGCAGGGTCCGGCGCGACGGCCCGCAGCAGCTCATGAACGCGAGGGTACGGCAAAACGCCCGTACGATCCGATCTACTTCGCGGCCAGCAGCACTCGGTGCTGGTCTTCGAGCAGCCGGTGGGCGTCGTCCTGGGTCTTCGCCCAGATCTCGCCGACGTACCGCCCCGCGGTCACGACGCAGAACCAGGAATTGGCACCGCCTTGCGGGTCCGACCGACACGACGAAGACGGGATGCCGGGAGCGGTCGGCGCGGGCTGCAGCTCGCGCTGCATCTCCGCCAGGGCCGCACTCAGGCGCTGCGCTCCGGAGGAGTCGTCGGTGCGATAGACCGTCGTGTCCTTGTTCGCCATGGCGTTCAATCCGACTTCGGAGAACAAAGTCGCCGCCCGGGGCTGGTCCTGCGCGAAGAGCACCGCGCCGCGGCGGCGATACGCGCCACGCTGCGCGTCACCGTCGCCGATGGCGAGGGCGTAAACGCCGTCCGGGTCGTAGGGCAGATCGGGATAGTCGGCGGGTGGTGTCGCGCGGAAGTCATCGAGGAGGGGACGCTGTAACTCTATGGCGCGCAGCGCGATTCGCTCCAGGTCGGCGCGGGTCGTGGCCCCCACCGAGGTGTAGATCACGTACTCGCGCATGGCGGTGAAGGCCATTCCCTGGAACCGTCCCCGATCTTCCAGGTAGCTGAAGCGCGTTTCCGGGGCGTCGGGCAGCGGTGCGGGCGTTTGCGCTTCGTTCTGCAACAGGCCGGGAGAGCTCGCCGCGGTATCCCCGAACTTGTCGGCCGCCTTCGTCGCCGTATCGGCATCGGGGAACCGCATCACGCCGTGTGTCAGGTCTTTCCGTCGCTCCCGATCACCGTTCGTGCGATGCGAGATGAATCCGGTGAGCAGCCCGTTGCGCTCGGCCACCGCCTTCATCTCCTGACTGTGCCCAGCCATCACCACCAGCATCGCCGAGGTCAACACCCCCGCCCGCCCATACAGCGTGACCTCCGGATCGATATCTGTCGGCAGCGCGAGCACATCCGCCATCCGCGTACCCTCGGCCAGCATGCCCTGAAGCCGCCGCTGCTCCGGCGTCAGCACACTCGTGGGCGCCGCCGCCGACGTCGTGGTGGACGCCGATGTCGGAACATCCTCCGGATAACAAGAACTCAGGGCGATCATCGCGGCCACAACGGCCCCCACCCGCAATACAGAACGCACGGTGTCATCCTGCCAAAGGTCGGCTGCGGTGCGTGCGGGGGACCGCTGCGCCGAGCTGCTCGGCCGCCGTCGGTGACGGACTGAGCTGCTCGGCTGGCCGGTGCGTCAGTCGACGGTCTCCTCGTATCCGCTCTTCTCTTTCGCGGCAATCGTTTTCGTGGCCTTGGCGGCGGCCTTGGCCGGGTCGCCGTAGCGCTTCGTGTTGACGGTGCCGACGCTGCCTTCTTTACCGTGCCGGGTGGCGACGGTATCGAGGCCGGGGTCGGTGACGATCTCCCAGAACTTCGTGCCGTTCGGCCCGACGGCCTCGAAGTACCGGCGGGTGAGCCCGGGGCCGCGCCGCTGGCCGCCGAAGAGCATGGTGGTTTCGGGCGCGGCCTGCTCGAGGTGGTCGGCGAACAGGCTCAGGAACGAGGTCGCGAGGATCCACGACAGCGACTTCTCCCACCACGAGTAGGCCGGATGCGCATCCGAATTCGTGAAGACCCGGCCGTCGGAACTCGGTGACACGTCGGAGAATACGGTGTCGATCGTGCCGTCGAGGCCGACCACGAGCGCACTCAGGGTCGACAGCACGGGGTCCCAATGAAGTTGCTCGTCAGGGCGCAGCGCGACCGTGTACTTCGCCCCGAGTTTGCGCATGGGCCCCCGCTCCCGCCGTACCTCGGCGGGACTCAGCAGTCGCAGACCGGCCCTTCCGATCCGCCACTCGGCGTAGCCGATGCGCTCCCAGAGCGTACGCAGGCTCGCGGGCAGCGGTGCCGTGAGCGCCTCCTCGAGCGCGTCGATCTCCTCGGCCGGGGCGGGCGGGCCGACTTCCACTTTCAACTCGTCCAGACCGGGTGAGTGTGTGGTGAATCCCTGTGCCACAAGGTATTCAGCTATCTCGCCGAGGGCGGTGACATGCCAGGCCGGATCCTGATTGTCGTCGCGGATGCGAGCGCGGACCCATTCGGCGACGGTCAGTTCCTCGCGTACCCGGTAGCCGTTCCAGGTCACCCATTCCAGGGTGGACAGCGCCGCACCGTCGCGGTACAGCTCCAGCTCCCGGCGTTCGTGCGCCGCCGCGAGTTCCGGGTCCACCGCGAACCGTGGCCGGTCGAAGGCCACCAGGCGTTCGCTGTCGGCGTCGGGCCGGTAGAAGGTGCGCATGATGGCCGCACGACCGGGCAGATACCAGGGATCGGATTCGGTGTATTTCGCCGCCGCGCAGGTGGTCTTCATTCGGGTGAAGGCGTTTCCGGCGGCGGCCGGGTCGGGGAAGATGAGGCCGACCGTGTCGAAGCGGCCGTTGTTGACGCCCCACCGATAGACGACTCGGTCGAGATAGCGCACCAGTTCGACGAATTCGTTGCCTGAAGTCGTCCACAGCAACGCACGCTCGGATTGTTCGCGCGCCTCGCCCAGGAACTCCCGCATCCCGTGATAGCCGATCGGGCTCGTCTGGAAGGGGTTGTCGCCCAGGATACCGAAGCCGTCGAAGGCGTAGATTTCGCCGTCCGAGTCGAGGAACCACACCTCGCCCGTGCTTCGGTCGGTGAGCAGGCGGCGCCGCACGGTGGTGCCCGCCAAGGTGCCGAGGTCGTCGTCACCGATCCGAACGAGCGGCCGCCCTGCCGCGCGGGCTCGCTCGCCCTTGTCGAGCAGCGCACTCCGTGCCGAATCCGCCTCTCCTGACAGCACTTCGGCGAGCTGCGCGCGCATGTCGTCCGAGGTGAGCGGATCGAACCAGTCCCGGCCGCGAGAAAGATCGTCGGGCTCGACGGCGTCGACCGCGATGGACGTCCAACTGACGTAGGCGGTTCGGACGAGGTCGTACTCGTCGGCTTCCCACGCGGCCACGATGCCGACGGCCAGCGCGTACTTGAACACCCGCTGTTCGGTCTCGTCCGCCGGTGTGGCCCAGCCGCTGATCTCACGCAGCAGTTCGACGAGAGGCCATCGCTGCTTCACGTGATCGGTGACGGCATTGGCGTAGTGCGCGGCGGCACGATGGTCGCGCCGATCGCGCAACCGCCGCAGGACATCCCGGTGCACCTCCGCTGAGAAGATCTCACCGAGTGCGTTTCCCATGCGCCAGATGCTGCGCCGTTCGGTGAACAGCCGCTCGATCAATGCCGTGCGCGCGGTGTCGGTCTTCAGGTTCCGTACCGCCGAATACAGGTTGGCGACCACTGTTTCGAGCTGGTCGTCCACTGTCTGCCCGTGGCTGAGCAGCACGCTGTGCGCCGGGTCGGAGTCGGCGTAGCGACGACCGTAGTCGTCGAGCGCCGCGATGAGAAAGTCCTGCGCACCGGCGTGCTGGAAGCGATACAGCTGGTGGCCAGCGGTATTGCGAGCGCCTATCCCCGGATGGGACAAGACGGTGTCGATCATGGCGGCGGCGGCCCGCACGGCCTGCTCGGGCGAGAGCCGTGGCAGCACATACTGCTCCCCGCTCGGCCGGAACAGCTGCTCCCACAGCGCTTCGACCGTACTCGCCGGTGCGGGCAGGGCCGCCAGCCGGAGCAGTTCGTCGAACACCTGCGGATGATGCGCGACCGGAGCCAGGGCGAGGCAGACGGCCTTCTTCAGTTCGTCGTTGTTCATCTCGGCGACGATGTCGGAGGCATCCGGCTCCGGTGTGTGCTCGAGTAGCCGGAGAAGTACCGGAACCAAGGCGCTGTCCGGGGCGTCCACCCGCATGCCCTTGACCACGCGGGTGCGCACCTGGGCGGGCAGGTGCTCGATACCGCTGGCCGCCAGCGCGGCCCGATCCGGATGCGCACTGCCGAGCATGGCGTCGAGCGCCCATTCGATCACTTCGGCGGGCGACTCACCGATGTCCGCGCGCAGCAGAACGCGTTGTGCGACAACATCGCTCAGCTCGGAGTCATCGATCTCGGCCAGGGCGGCGGCGTGGTCGCCTGCGCTCAGCCGCTGCAGGTAGGGGGACGACACCTCGGCGTCGGCCCAGCGGAGGTCGAGCTCCGCGCGGGTCAGCACCGGTTCGGTCGCGCACAGCTCGTGGGCCCGCCGCAGGGCGATCAGGCAGGCCCTGCTGTACGGATCTTTGCCGAGCAGTTCTCCGGCCGCCGCGGCGAGCGCCGCGCCGTCGCGCACCAGCGGCGTCGCCACCGAAAGCGCCCACACGCGAAGCGACCAAGCGCAGGTGGATGCGGGCAGCAAACGCACGAGAGTGTCCGCGGCCGGGCTGTGATCGCGTCCAGCTCGCCGATCCGCTTCGGCTCGCAGCAGTGCCGTACCGGTCGTGACAGGCATCCGATCCAGGGCGGCGCCCACCTGTTCGGCGGTGAGCGTTCCGTCGTCCAAGCCGTGATTGATCCAGCTCGCCCGGGCCAGCGGCACGTGCTCCGGCGCCATCTCCATGGCGGTGAGCGCGGCCCGCGTTCGCGCCTCGTCATCGGGAGCGACGAACTGCTGGAGCAGCGAACGGCGGACACGGAACTCCGGCACGGACGCCACGTCGCCGTCGATCGCCAGCGTTCCGAAGGACTCGGCGAAGGCGTCCAGTAGCTCAGGACGCTCCCCGGCACGGCCGATTTCGGCGAGTACGCGTTCGCGGTCGTCGTCCTGTGCGAGCAGGCCGGTGTGCAGCAGCCAGTAGATGGCCAGATGTGGATCTCGGTGCAGCAGTGGCAATTCCACCTCGAATACCTGCTGAGCGTCGGTAGCACTCCACAGGTGCGTGAAGTGCCCGGCGGCACTGGAGGCCAGGTCTTCCGCGGACTGCATGGGCTTTCCGTCGTGCAGCAACGGCTGCGCCAGCAACCACATCAGCCACTGATAGCGCGTCGCCAGCTCGGCGCTGGTCGGGCCGGGCCCGGTCTCCGCGGCGAATGAACGTGGACGGAAGGAGTCGCGAATATCGAATCTCGACCGCTCGTCCTCGTCGTTCTCCTCGGCCCGCTCGAGTTCGTCCCGGTAGGCCAGCCAGTCATCGAAAGACTCGAACCACAGGTCCAATTCGCGGGTTTCGTGATCCTGCCACCACACCCGGCCATCGCCGCGCAGATCCAGCAGCGTGTAGTCGTCCCCTTCGTCATCGATGACGAGGAATCCGCTCAGCGATTTGTCGATCGCTCCGAAGTACGGGTAGTTGATCGCCAAGTGGGCGTCCACGAGCGGGCCACGATCGCCCGTCCAATACTCGAGCAGCCGATCGTCGACGGCCTCGGCCACACGAGCGGGAACGCGGACGCCGAAGTAGCGGCTGGCGGACTGATGCAGGTCCATGAGTTCTCTCTGATATCGAAATGCGCTGTGCCGGTGCAAAAGACGCTCGCGGCCGAGGCAGCTCGCCGCCTGTCACCAGATGGCGCGACACCCACCGTGCCGTCCAAGATCGTCTGATTCGGGACCGTACTGCACGGCTCGGACAAGAACGCCACACACCGATTCCGCTCCCCGCCCGAGGCGAGGACAGCCGATGGCGCGACTATGTCCACCTCGACGAGGTGCCGGGCGGATTCGTGGTTGCCTTCTCAGGTGTCGGGCGTGTCCGACTGACGCTGCGCGCATTTCGCACCGGGCAGGCGCACGACGCCCTTCGCAAAATCCACGCCCAGCGGATCAGCGGCGCTGTCGAGCTGTTCACCGCGCAGCTGGCGGCTTCGAATCTCCTGCTGCGTGTGCTGGCTCGACGGGGCGAACAGTGCCTGTAACTCCCCGAAAAGGCCAGCGGCGCCGCCGGTGCCGAACTTGCCGCGCGGGGCGACCCAGCCGCGAATCTCAGCCAACACGAACAGCCGGTCGAGGACCACGGCGAACACCACAAGGCCAATGACCATCCACACCAACGGCATAACCACCCCTTACGTCCGTAGCCTCGACGGTACCGCTCGTGTGCCTCGACCGGCTTCACTCACTCCGGCGGCGCTCCCAGAACGAAATTCGATCACGAATGACGAGTCGCTCGACTGCGTCAGCGACCGAAGGTGAAGTTCTCTGCGGGGATGAACACTGCGGGGGCGGAATCGAAATGCACGCGCACGCCTTCGGGTTCCCAGTCCACGACGCTGATGACGAGTCGATGGTCGCTCGGGACGTCCACGAAGTGGCCGTACCCCATCTCCGGGTAACGACCGGCATAGATCCAATAGGGCAGCTGCCGGTGGAACAGCGCACTGCGAACCTCGATGAGGCCGATGTAGTGGGTCGACCCGTCGGCGTAACAGACATCGGCAGGCTGCTCGAAGCGCTGAAGCTGCTCGGTATCGCGCATCAGGGCATCGGCGAAAATCAGAGCACCTGCTGCCAGGACCAGGCAGACCGGGAACGCGATGAACCGGCAACGCGAATTCGGCCCCATACCAGGTTGTTTCTCCGGTACCGAGCCGTTCACGCGGCAAATGTAGCAGAAGTTGATCACGTGCTTCATCAGAGAATTCTTTGCCGAGATTGCGCTCCAAAGCGGCGATGAAGCCCTCCGCGGCGGCCGAGCGGTCATGGAAATGCGGTGGACGTAAGCCGCGGTGGAGGAGTTCGAGCCGCTCTGTGGTGATTGGCGCTCGCCGGAAACTGGCTTCCGCCTGCCTCACCTCATAGGGCCTGCCCTTCACGCGTCGAGGCGCGCGTATCGAACATGGGTCATGGCCCAGCTACGACAGAAAAACCCCCGACAGAACATCCCCCCAAAACGCACCCCACCCCATGGGGGTCCGGGGGCAAAGCCCTCCGGGCGGGGCGTGGGGGTTGCACCCCCACAAAACACTACGAAACGAGCAACGGCCCACGCCCTCCGTGGGCATGGGCCATGCAGCGAGTGGAGTGCCCTCGGCAGGATTCGAACCTGCGGCCTTCTGCTCCGGAGGCAGACGCTCTATCCCCTGAGCTACGAGGGCGGGATAGGTCTCGGTCGGGCCGGGTGGTCCGATCGGGCGGGGCAAGCGTATCGCATCGCGCGCTGGACGCCAAAAAGGGCGTCGGGCCGGGCGCTTTCGAACGGTCCGGCCCGACGCCGGGTCAGTTGAGGGGGAGGGGGGTGCCGCCGCGGGCGGTCAGCATGGTGGTCAGCAGGCGGGATTCGGCCTGCTGGGTTTCGACCATGCTGGCGGCGAGGGTGCGCACGGCGGTGGTCGCGGCGTGCTTGGTCGCGTACTCCATCATCGGGATGCCGCCCTGGTGGTGGCGCAGCATGAGCCGCAGGAACATGGCGTCGGCCTCGGGCACGGGCGCTTGGCGCAGCGCGGCGAGTTCCTCCTGGGTCGCCATGCCGGGCATGCTCGCCATCGACCCGGACATCTGATGCCCGCCGCCGTGCCCGTGCCCGGAGTCGGGTTCGCTCATCCAGCCCATGAAACCCTCGGCGCCCTGCGCGGGCTTGTTCCACAGCTGCAACCAACCCTGCATCCGCCCGACCTGATTCTGCTGGGTCGTCATGATGTCGTAGGCCAGCCTGCGCACGTCGTTGTCCGTCGAGCGCAGCAGGGCGATGCCCGCCATCTCCACGGCCTGCGCGTGGTGCGCGGACATGTCCTGGGCGAAGCCGATGTCGACCGCGTTGGGGTCGGGTTCACCGGAGCCGCCGTCCAGCGGCAGACGCACGAGCGTCCCGATGGCGAACCCGAGCAGGATGGCGCCGATGGCGCCGAGGATCAGCAGCGCCACCCCCTGCCTGCGCACCTGCGCCTTGAACCCGGTCTCCGACTCGGCTTCGGCGTCGGCCTGCATCTAGGGACCCGCCGTCGGCGCGGCCGGTGCACCGGGCAGACCCGGTGTGCCGGGCAGGCCGGGTGCGCCAGGGGTACCGGGCAGGCCGGGTGCGCCAGGGGTACCGGGCAGGCCGGGCGTACCAGGCAGGCCGGGAACGCCGGGGATGCCCGGCACACCCGGAATACCGGGCGGCAGTCCACCTCCGAGCTCGGACGGATCGGTCGGGATCCCCGCACCATCCATCGGCACCGCGTCCGGCCCCGCCGGCGCGGGATCGAACGGTTCCGGGTTCTCCCGGTCGAAGTACGGGTTGGAGCAGGCCGCGCCGACCTCGGGATAGGTGTACTGGTTCTGCCGCAGCGCGGTGATGAACTGGTTGATCCGCTTGTCCTGCGGGTCGTCCAGTTTCAGCTGGTGGCCCCACGACTGCAGCGAGATCGCGCTGTCCAGCCCCGGGTACGGCGACATCAGCGTGTACTGCTTGCCTTCGACCTTCTTCTTCAGCGTGTCGATGCCCGCAGCGTCCACCTTGTCGGGGTTGTAGGCGATCCAGACCGCGCCGTGCTCGAGCGAGTGCACCGCGTTCTCGGTGCGGATCGGCTTCGCGTAGACGACACCGGTGCAGTCGGCCCACGCCTGGTCGTGCGGACCACCGAACGGCGGCGTCTGGTCGTAGGCCACCCGCTGCGTCGGGTCGACGTGCTTGCCCGCGCCCTGCGCGTAGTCCTTCTTCACCACGCCCGCGATCTGATCCGACGGGTCCTTCTTCTGCGCACTGGGCGTGTACTTGTCCAGTTCGGCCTGTTCGCGGTATTTGGGGACCAGGTTGTAGGCGAGGGCACCGATCAATGCGATGATTACTGCGGCCGCGCCGATGGCCAACCACGGGACCTGGCGCTTCTTCGGAAGTTGGCCCTTGCCGCCGCCCCCCTTGCGGGAAGGCGACGCCTTCCCCGCGGCTCGTACGGCCTTGGCCGACTTCGAGGCGCTGTTGCTACTCGGCATTGCTCGTTGCTCTCTCGATGTGATGAACCGCTGTGCTGTTCATTGCGGACGGATCCGGGGCAGTGCCCGCCCGACGGCGTACACCTGCCCAGACCATAGGATAGAGACTCGTGACTCCAGCTGACCTTGCAGATCTCCTTCGCTCCACCGCGGCGAAGGTGCTTGTCGAACGTGGACTGGACCCCGCGGTCCTGCCCGACGAGGTCAACGTGGAGCGCCCCCGCAATCCGGAACACGGTGACTATGCCACGAATGTGGCCATGCAGGTGGCCAAGAAGGCCGGAACGAATCCCCGCGAGTTGGCCACCTGGCTGGCCGACGCGCTGAGCGCCACCGAGAGCGTTTCCTCGGCGGAGGTCGCGGGCCCCGGCTTCCTGAACATCCGCCTCGCCGCCGCCGCGCAGGGCGCGATCGTGCGGAAGGTGCTGACGGCGGGCGCGTCCTACGGCACCGCCGACGCGCTCGCGGGCACCCGGATCAACCTGGAGTTCGTCTCGGCGAACCCGACCGGCCCGATCCACCTCGGCGGCACCCGCTGGGCATCGGTCGGCGACGCGCTGGGGCGCATCCTGGCCGCGCAGGGCGCCGACGTCACCCGCGAGTACTACTTCAACGACCACGGCGCGCAGATCGACCGGTTCGCCAACTCCCTGGTCGCCGCCGCCACCGGCGCGCCGACCCCCGAGGACGGGTACGCGGGCGCCTACATCGGTGAGATCGCCGACCGGGTGGTCGCCGAGAACCCGGGCGTCGTCGACCTGCCCGAGGACGAGCGGCACGAGGTGTTCCGCCGTGAGGGCGTCGAGCTGATGTTCGCCCACATCAAGCAGACCCTGCACGAGTTCGGCACCGACTTCGACGTCTACTTCAACGAGAGCTCGCTGTTCGCCTCCGGCGCGGTGGACAAGGCCGTCGAGGAGCTCAAGTCCTCCGGCAAGCTGTACGAGAAGGACGGCGCCTGGTGGATCGCCAGCTCCGAGTACGGCGACGACAAGGACCGCGTGGTCATCAAGAGCGACGGCAAGTCGGCCTACATCGCCGGTGACATCGCCTACTTCCACGACAAGCGCGCCCGCGGCTTCGACCTGTGCATCTACATGCTCGGCGCCGACCACCACGGTTACATCGGCCGCCTCAAGGCCGCCGCGGCGGCGTTCGGCGACGACCCGGACACCGTCGAGGTGCTGATCGGCCAGATGGTGAATCTGCTGAAAGACGGTGCGGCCGTTCGCATGAGCAAGCGCGCGGGCACCGTGGTCACGCTCGACGACCTGGTCGAGGCGATCGGCGTCGACGCCGCGCGCTACTCGCTGGTGCGGTCCTCGGTGAACTCCAGCATCGATATCGACCTGGACCTGTGGACCAAGCAGGACAGCGTCAACCCCATCTACTACGTGCAGTACGCGCACGCCCGCTCCTGCCGCATCATCGACAACTCGGCCGCGTTCGATTTCGCTTCGGTCGCACCGGATTTCGCCCTGATGACCTCGGATCGCGAGGGCGAGCTGATCCGCACACTCGGCGAGTACCCCCGGGTGGTCGCGACGGCGGCGGAGAACCGGGAGCCGCACCGGGTCGTGCGCTACCTGGAGGAACTCGCCGGCGCCTACCACCCGTTCCAGTCCGACGACGACATGCGGGTGCTGCCCAAGGGCGACGAGCCGGTCACTCCGCTCAAGTCCGCCCGCCTGGAGCTGGTGAAGGCCACCCGCCAGGTGCTCGCCAACGGCCTCGGCCTGCTGGGTGTCAGCGCACCGGAGCGTATGTAGTGCGCGGGCGACTCGTGAATTCGTATCTGTCCACGTGCTCGGCGCGTGCGGTAAGGAAGGAACAACTATGAGCGCGCACCCCGCCGGGCCACGCCACGCGGAGCTGAGTTCTTCGGGCGCTTCGCAGGCTACGCGCCTGCCCCATGCTCCCAACCTGCCGGAGCGGCCGACCGATCCGCAGCAGATGATCGACCTGCCCGCGAATGTCTGGCCGCGCAACGCCTCTCGCGACGCCGACGGCGTGGTGCGGCTGGCCGGTGTGCCGGTGCACGACCTCGCCGCGCAGTTCGGCACCCCGCTGTTCGTGGTCGACGAGGACGACTTCCGTTCCCGCTGCCGGGACATGGTGCAGGCCTTCGGTCCCAACGCCCGGGTGCACTACGCGTCCAAGGCGTTCCTGTGCGGCGAGATCGCCCGCTGGATCCGCGACGAGGGCCTCTCGCTGGACGTCTGCTCCGGCGGCGAACTCGCCATCGCGCTGCACGCCGGCTTCCCCGCCGAGCGAATCGCGTTGCACGGCAACAACAAATCCGTCACCGAGCTGGAGGCCGCGGTGCAGGCCGGTGTCGGCCACGTGGTGGTCGACTCGCTGATCGAGATCGACCGGCTCGAGGCGGTCGCCGGGCGCGCCGGTGTGGTGCAGGACGTGCTGGTCCGCGTCACCGTCGGCGTGGAAGCCCATACTCACGAATACATTTCGACCGCGCACGAGGACCAGAAGTTCGGCTTCTCGATCGCGGGCGGCGACGCCATGGAAGCGCTCGCCCGCGTCTTCGAGGCCAGCAACCTGCGGCTGGTCGGACTGCACTCGCACATCGGTTCGCAGATCTTCGAGATCGACGGTTTCGAGATCGCCGCGCGTCGCATGCTCGGCCTGCTGCGCGAGGCCATCGACAAGTTCGGCGTGGAGCGCACCGCGCAGATCTCGACGCTGGATCTCGGTGGCGGACTGGGTATTTCGTACTTGCCGAACGACGACCCGCCGCCGCTCGGCGAGTTCGCGGCGAACCTGCGCCGCCTGGTCGCCGAGGAGGCGGCCCGCGCGGGTCTGCCCGAGCCGACCATCGCGGTCGAGCCGGGCCGCGCCATCGCCGGACCCGGCACCGTCACCCTCTACGAGGTCGGCACCACCAAGGACGTCTCGCTGGACGCGGGCCTGCGCCGCCGCTACGTGAGCGTCGACGGCGGTATGAGCGACAACATCCGCCCCGCGCTCTACCAGGCCGATTACGACTGCCGCCTGGTCTCGCGCTCCTCCGACGCACAGCCCGTCGTGGCGCGCGTCGTCGGAAAGCATTGCGAGAGTGGCGACATCGTCATCCGCGACACCTGGATGCCCGCCGACGTCGGCCCCGGCGATCTGGTGGCGGTGGCCGCGACCGGAGCGTATTGCTATTCGATGTCCAGTCGATACAACCAGTTGACCCGTCCGGCGGTCGTCGCCGTTCGCGACGGTCAGCCGCGACTGGTGCTGCGCCGGGAAACGGTGGCGGATCTGCTGAGTCTGGAGGTTGAGGCATGACCGAAGTGGCCAAGAACGGTACCTGGGGGACCGATCGCCCGATCGGTGTCGCGGTCCTCGGCATGGGCAATGTCGGCACCGAGGTCGTGCGGATTCTGCGCGAGCACGCCGACGACCTGCGCTCGCGCGTCGGCGCGCCCGTCGTGCTGCGCGGCGTCGCGGTGCGCAGCCTGGACAAGGATCGCGGTCTGCCCGCCGAACTGCTGACCACCGACGCGGACGCGCTGGTCGACCGCCCGGACGTCGACCTGGTCGTCGAGGTCATCGGCGGCATCGATCCCGCGCGCCGTCTGATCCTGGCCGCGCTGAACGCGGGCAAATCCGTGGTCACCGCGAACAAGGCGCTGCTGGCCGATTACACCGGCGAACTCGCCGCGGCCGCCGAGCGCAACCGCGCCGACCTGTACTTCGAGGCCGCGGTCGCGGGCGCCATCCCGGTCGTGCGTCCGCTGATCCAGTCGCTGTCCGGCGACCGGGTGAATCGTGTGGTCGGCATCGTCAACGGCACCACGAACTTCATCCTCTCGGCCATGGACGAGACCGGCGCGGACTACTCCGCGACCCTCGCCGAGGCCACCCGCCTCGGCTACGCGGAGGCCGACCCGACCGCCGATGTCGAGGGCTACGACGCGGCGGCCAAGGCCGCGATCCTGGCGTCGCTGGCCTTCCACACCCGGGTGACCGCGGCCGATGTGTACCGCGAGGGCATTTCCAAGATCACCGCGGAGGACCTGGAGACCGCATCGGCGGTGAACTGCACGGTCAAGCTGCTGGCGATCTGCGAGCGCGTGGACGCGGGGCCCGGCGAGCCGAGCCTGGCCGAGGGCGGCAAGGAGCGCGTCTCGGTGCGGGTCTACCCGGCGCTGATCCCGCGCAAGCACCCGCTGGCGGCGGTCAGTGGCGCGTTCAACGCCGTGGTCGTCGAGGCGGACAACGCGGGCAGGCTGATGTTCTACGGGCAGGGCGCGGGCGGCGCTCCGACCGCCTCCGCGGTGCTCGGTGACCTGGTGATGGCCGCACGCAACAAGTTCTTCGGTGGCCGCGCGCCGGGCGAATCGGTTTATGCTGAGCTACCGATCGCGCCGATCGGCGATACGCCCACCCGCTACCACGTGAACCTGCAGGTCGAAGACGTCCCCGGCGTCCTGGCCAAGGTTGCGGGCGAATTCGCCAAGCACGGGGTGAGCATTTCGACCGTCCGTCAGGAAGGGCACGGCGAGGGTGCGCGCCTGGTCGTGGTGACCCACCACGCGGTGGAGTCGGCGCTCGCGGACACCGTGTCGGCTTTGGCGGAGATGGCGTCCGTCACATCAGTGACAAGCGTTTTGAGATTGGAAGGCACCGAAGAATGAGTACGAATGTGCGGATCGTCGCCGACATTCGAAGCGATAGGTTTACAGGCTTCCGGTGCACCATTGCTCCCGGTTCGAGGCAGGGAGGGCTGGCATGAGCGCGACAGGCGTCGCCCCGCAGGCAGGAGTGCACTCCCGCTGGCCGGGTCTGATCGCGGCCTACCGTGATCGGCTCGCGGGTGCGGCCGATTGGGAGCCGGTCACGCTGTTCGAGGGCGGCACCCCGCTGGTGCCCGCGCCGTACTTGTCCGAGCTGACCGGCTGCGAGGTGTACCTCAAGGTCGAGGGCGCCAACCCGACCGGCTCGTTCAAGGACCGTGGCATGACCATGGCCATGACCGACGCCAAGTATCGCGGTCAGAAGGCGGTGCTCTGCGCGTCCACCGGCAACACCTCGGCGTCGGCCGCGGCGTACGCCACCAGGGCGGGGATGAGCTGCGCGGTGCTGATCCCGCAGGGCAAGATCGCGATGGGCAAGCTGGCCCAGGCCGTCATGCTCGGCGCGCAGATCATTCAGGTCGAGGGCAACTTCGACGACTGCCTCGAGCTGGCCCGCAAGGTCACCGCCGACTTCCCGGCCGTCGGCCTGGTGAACTCGGTGAACCCGGCGCGCATCGAGGGCCAGAAGACCGCCTCGTTCGAGATCTGCGACGTGCTCGGCAAGGCGCCGGACGTGCACGCGCTCCCGGTGGGCAACGCGGGCAACATCACCGCGTACTGGCGCGGCTACCGCGAGTACTACGCCGACGGCATCACCAACGGCCTGCCCCGCATGCTCGGCGTGCAGGCCGCCGGTGCGGCCCCGCTGGTCAACGGCGCTCCGGTGAAGGACCCGGAGACCATCGCGACCGCCATCCGGATCGGCGCGCCCGCGTCCTGGAACGGCGCGGTGGAGGCCAAGGAGCAGTCCGGCGGCGCGTTCCGCGCGGCCACCGACGAGGAGATCCTCGCGGCGTACCGCCTGGTCGCGGCGAAGGAAGGCGTCTTCGTCGAGCCCGCCTCGGCGGCGAGCGTGGCAGGCGTGCTCGCGGCCCGCAGGGAAGGCTGGCTGGACGCGGGCCTGACGGTGGTGTGCACCGTCACCGGCAACGGTCTGAAGGATCCCGACACCGCGCTGCTCGGTATGCCGCAGGTGCAGCCGATCGCGGTCGACCCGGTGGCGGTCGCCGCCCGACTCGAGCTGGCCTGAGTTGAGTTCACGCGAAAGCCAGTTGATGTCGCGGACCCTGCCCGCCGGACTCTCGGTGACGGCGCGGGTGCCCGCGTCGAGCGCCAACCTCGGTCCCGGATTCGACTCGCTCGGTATGGCTTTGGGCATCTACGACGAGATCGAGGTGCGCACCACCGATTCCGGCTTGACGATCCGGGTCGAGGGTGAGGGTGCCGACGATGTCCCGTGGGGCCCTTCGCATCTCGTCGTGCGCGCCATCGAACGCGGCCTGGAGTCCGCCGGTGTGTGGGCCGACGGCCTCGATGTGGTGTGCCGCAACGTGATTCCGCATTCGCGCGGGCTCGGCTCGTCGGCCTCCGCGGTGGTCGGCGGCTTGGCCGCGGGCTGCGCGCTCGCCGCGAAGCTGGATCCCGAGCTCGCCGTCGACGCCGCACGATTGGTGCAGCTGGCCTCGGAATTCGAAGGCCACCCGGACAACGCGGCGGCCAGCGTGCTCGGCGGGATCGTGGTGTCCTGGACCGAGACCGCCGCCGACGCGACCGAGGCGAGCGCGGACATCCCCGAGCACGGCCGGGTGTACCGCGCCGTCCGGCTCGACCCGCACCCGTCCCTGCGCCCGGTGGTGCTGATTCCCGAGGTCCGCTCGTCCACCGCGCACACCAGGGGTCTGCTTCCCGAGACGGTGCCGCACGGCGACGCCGCCTTCAACGTCAGCAGGGCCGCGCTGGCCGTCGTCGCGCTGACCCAGCGTCCCGACCTGCTCATGCCCGCTACGGCCGACCGGCTGCATCAGGGCCAGCGTGCCCCCGCGCTACCGCTCACCACGGCGTGGATCGAGCGGTTGCGCGCGGCAGGCATTCCGGCGACCGTCTCGGGTGCGGGTCCGACCGTGTTGGCCCTCGGTACCAGCGAATTCCCAGCGGAACTCCGAGAACTCGCGGCGGCCGACGGACTCCGGGTGGTCGAGCCAGGACTCGCCGAAGGCGTCCAGGTCGACTGACGGCGCGTCTGCCTTGCCGAGGTTCACAGTTGCCAGCTATTCTGAGCAAGTCCGTACATCGTGCGCATCAGACGCCGGTGCTTCATCAGGGCAATCGCTCCAGCAGGCTCCAGGCTCGAGCCTCCAGGCCATGGGGGTACTGCGTAGCTGCGCAACTGGAATGATCTCTCCCACCTTTCACAACCGGTGGCGAAGCCTCCGGTCCGGCGGGGCAGGCGATACGGCAATACCGAGTCCGGCAGAGTGCCCGGACTGCGGGACGAACCCTCGAAACAGCACACGGCGGTCGAGGGAAGGAAAGGATTTCCGTGACAGATACGGACCTGCTCGCGACACCCGGGGTGGAATCCAACCCAAGTTCCTCGGGCGGCCGCGAAAGTGAATCCGGACAGATTTCGAAGATGAGCGAACAAACCGACGTCGCACGATCGGGGCTGACTGGAATGTTGTTGCCGCAGTTGCGCGCGCTGGCGGGGGAGCTCGGTATCCGAGGCACCTCCGGTATGCGCAAGGGTGATCTGATCGCCGCCATCAAGGAGAACCAGGCCGGTAAGTCCGCCAAGTCGGACAAGCCCGCGCGCGGCGAGAAGGCCGAGCAGGCGGCCCTCGACGTGACGCCCGCGCCGGCGAAGGAGAAGGCTCCGGCCAAGGAGGCCAAGGCGAAGGAAGCCGCGCCCGCCGAGAAGGCCGCCGCGCCCGCGCCCGAGGCTCCCTCCGATCCCGCTCCTTCGAAGTCCGCGCAGGCCGAGTCGCCGCAGAACGATTCCGCCCCCGCCGCCGAGACCAGCGAAGAGTCCGGCCGCGAAGGTGGTCAGCGCGGCCGTGGTCGGCAGCGTCGCGGCCGTGACCAGGCGCGTTCGGGCGGCGAGACCGCCGAGGCGCGTGGTGACGAGCAGAAGCCGGAAGCCGAGCAGGGCGAACGGCGCCGCGAGCGTGGCCAGGGTGAGCGTGGTCAAGGTGAGCGTGGCCAGGGTGAGCGCGGTCAGAACGGCGAGCAGCGCGCTCAGGGTGGTCGCGGCGACGGTGGTCGTGGCGAAGGCGGTCGCGGTGGCGACGACGAGGAAGGCGGCCGCGGTCGTCGTGGTCGCCGGTTCCGTGAGCGTCGTCGTGGGCGCGACCGCGAGACCGGCGGCGGTGAGAGCCGCGAGCTCGAGATCCGCGAGGACGACGTCCTACAGCCGGTCGCGGGCATCCTCGACGTGCTGGACAATTACGCGTTCGTCCGCACCTCGGGCTACCTGGCCGGACCGAACGACGTCTACGTCTCGATGAACCTGGTCCGCAAGAACGGCCTGCGTCGCGGCGACGCGATCACCGGCGCCGTGCGGGCTCCGCGCGACGGCGAACAGGCCAACCAGCGGCAGAAGTTCGATCCGCTGGTGCGGCTGGACACGGTCAACGGCGGCGACGTCGAGGCGGCCAAGCGGCGTCCCGAATTCAGCAAGCTGACCCCGCTGTACCCGAACCAGCGACTTCGGCTGGAGACTCAGCCCAACAAGCTGACGACCCGCGTGATCGACCTGATCATGCCGATCGGCAAGGGCCAGCGCGCGCTGATCGTGTCCCCGCCGAAGGCCGGTAAGACCACGATCATGCAGGACATCGCGAACGCGATCGCGACCAACAACCCCGAGTGCTACCTGATGGTGGTGCTGGTCGACGAGCGTCCCGAAGAGGTCACCGACATGCAGCGTTCGGTGAAGGGCGAGGTCATCGCCTCGACCTTCGACCGTCCGCCGAGCGATCACACCTCGGTCGCCGAGCTGGCCATCGAGCGCGCCAAGCGACTCGTCGAAATGGGCAAAGACGTTGTGGTGCTGCTGGACTCGATCACCCGATTGGGCCGCGCGTACAACAACTCCTCGCCCGCCTCGGGCCGGATCCTCTCCGGTGGTGTCGACTCGACCGCGCTGTACCCGCCCAAGCGGTTCCTCGGCGCGGCGCGCAACATCGAGAACGGCGGCTCGCTGACGATCATGGCCACCGCCATGGTGGAGACCGGCTCGACCGGTGACACGGTGATCTTCGAGGAGTTCAAGGGCACCGGTAACGCCGAGCTCAAGCTGGACCGCAAGATCGCGGAACGGCGCGTGTTCCCGGCGGTGGACGTCAACCCGTCCGGCACCCGCAAGGACGAGCTACTGCTGAGCCCAGACGAGGCGGCGGTGTTGCACAAGCTGCGCCGCGTGCTTTCCGGCCTGGACTCGCACCAGGCGATCGACCTGCTGATCGACCGCCTGAAGAAGTCCAAGAACAACCTCGAGTTCCTGATGCAGGTCAGCAAGACCGCGCCGGGCGCGCTGGACGAGTAACGGTACGAGTTTCCGTGCCACCGAAGGGGCTTCGCTGTCGCGGAGCCCCTTCGGCGTGTACGGGCGGAAGAAGATCAGGCCGATGGCGGCCGCGCCGGTGATCATGCAGGCGAGCAACATCGTCGTCGCCGACACCGAGACGTCGTCGTCCGAATCGGCGGACCGCTCGTAGTACGCGACCGTATCGGCGGTCGTGTAGGCCGCGGACGGTGTGGTCTCGGGGATCGCGAACCAGCCCACCGCGACAGTGAGAATCAACAGGACGAACACCGCGAGGGCGATTCGGCTGTTCATAGCGTTCTCCTTTCTGTCTCGGCACGCCGATGTGCAGGGGGAACTCGACACCTACGAACTCTATGAACAGTGCTGTTCGCCTTCCCGAGTAGCGGACTACTCGACTTAAGGGTTCCGTAGGGGCGAAGAAACCGCGTGCCCTCACTTTCTGGGGTGCTGCGTATGCGGGGTTGCCTTAGATACACGAAGCAGGGAACAAAATGGTTGCCCGGTGTGTTTTGGGTGCGTAGTAGCGGTTCTGGCATACTGGACCGCTGTGCGTCTGCGTCCCGCAGACAATCCCGCCGACCTCTGCGAAGCAGAGTTTGGAACCAGCGGTTCCGGTTCACGCCCAGCGTGGCGACCCGGCGACCACTATCGAGAGGACACCATCCATGAAGGCAGGAATCCACCCGACGTACGTCGACACCACGGTGGTCTGTGGTTGCGGCAACACCTTCCAGACTCGCAGCACCAAGGAGTCGGGACACATCACCGTCGAGGTCTGCTCGCAGTGCCACCCGTTCTACACCGGCAAGCAGAAGATCCTGGACACCGGTGGCCGCGTGGCCCGCTTCGAGGCTCGCTACGGCAAGCGCGCGGGCAAGAAGGCCGACGCCAAGTAGCTTCCTCGCCGACGCCCGGTTCTGCACTGCAGGCCGGGCGTCGGCGCATTTGTTGGCCCGGTGCGGTACGCGCCGGATGACGAGAAATGCCGACCCGGCGCAGGCCGGGAACCGAGAGAAGGAAGCATCATGACGCAGCCGTCCGCGATCGACGACATCCTGGCCGAGCACGCGGGACTGGAAACGCAGCTGGCCGATCCGGCGCTGCACAACGATCCGGGCGCCGCGCGCCGCGTCGGCAAGCGGTTCGCCGAACTCGCCCCGATCATGGCCACCTACAACAAGCTGAAGAGCGCGCACGACGATCTGGCCGCCGCGCAGGAACTGGCCGACGACGATCCGGCCTTCGCCGCCGAGATTCCGGATCTGCGGCGTCAGGTGGAGGAGCTGGAGCAGGCGCTCGCCGACCTGCTCGCCCCGCGCGACCCGCACGACGGCGACGACGTGGTGCTCGAGGTGAAGTCCGGCGAGGGCGGCGAGGAGTCGGCGCTGTTCGCCGCCGATCTGGCCCGCATGTACATCCGCTACGCCGAGCGGCACGGCTGGAAGGTCGAAGTCCTCGGCGCCACCATCTCCGACCTCGGCGGATACAAGGACGCGACGCTCGCCATCAAGAGCCGCGACGCCGCGCGCGACGGCGTGTGGTCGCGATTCAAGTTCGAGGGCGGCGTGCACCGCGTCCAGCGCGTTCCGGTGACCGAATCGCAGGGCCGCATCCACACCTCGGCCGCGGGCGTGCTCATCTACCCGGAGCCGGACGAGGTCGAGGAGGTGCAGATCGACGAATCCGATCTGCGCATCGACGTCTACCGCTCGTCCGGCAAGGGCGGTCAGGGCGTCAACACCACCGACTCCGCCGTCCGCATCACGCACCTGCCCTCCGGCATCGTCGTGACCTGCCAGAACGAACGCTCGCAGCTGCAGAACAAGGCCCGCGCCATGCAGGTCCTCGCGGCGCGCCTGCAAGCGCTGGCCGAGGAGCAGGCCGAGCAGGAGGCCGCGGCCGGTCGCGCCAGCCAGATCCGCACGGTGGACCGTTCCGAGCGCATCCGCACCTACAACTTCCCGGAGAACCGGATCACCGATCACCGCATCGGCTTCAAGGCCCACAACCTCGACTCCGTGCTGGACGGCGACCTCGACGCGCTCCTCGACGCGCTCGGCAAGGCCGACCGCGAGGCCCGCATGGCGGCCGAATAGACCGCGCCTGCGCGTGGATGTGCGCGGTCCCGGTTCCGGGAAGTGAACAATGGCGCAATGAAATCGGCGAGAGTGGGGTGGTGGGTCGAGTGTCTCTGCGTTCAGTGATCAACGAAGCCGTCGAACAACTGCAGGCCGCCGGGGTGCCGAGTCCGCGCGCGGACGCCGAGCAGCTCGCCGCGCATCTGCTCGGGGTCGAGCGGACTCGGTTGGCTTTGGTGCCGCTGGTGGATCCGGTGCTCGTCGCGGACTACCGCGCCCTGGTGGACCGGCGCGCCCAGCGCATTCCGTTGCAGCACCTGACCGGCGTCGCCCCGATGGGGCAGATCGATCTCGCGGTCGGGCCGGGCGTTTTCGTGCCGCGGCCGGAGACCGAGTTGCTCTTCGCTTGGGCGCTGGCCCATTTGGAGACGCTGCCGCACGATCACCAGCCGATCGTGGTCGATTTCTGCACCGGTTCGGGGGCGCTCGCGCTCGCTGTCGCGCACGCGCGGCCCGACGTCCAGGTGCACGCCGTCGAGGTCGATCCGGCCGCCCTGAAATGGGCCCGCCGCAACGCCGACGACCGCATCGCGGACGGCGACTCGGCGATCACCCTGTACGCCGACGACGTCACCGATCCGAACCTGCTCACCGAGCTGAACGGGAAGGTCGACCTGCTGCTGTCCAACCCGCCCTACATCCCCGAGGGCGCGGCGCTCGACCCCGAGGTCGCCGACCACGACCCGCACCTGGCGCTGTTCGGCGGGCCGGACGGACTGGACGTCATCCGACGGATGGTGCCCAACATCGCCCGCCTGCTGCGTCCCGGCGGCGCGACCGCCATCGAGCACGACGACACCAACGGCTCGGCTCTCGCTGCCCTCCTCGCCGAGACCGGCGATTTCGTCGATGTCGTCGAACACCCAGACCTCGCAGGCAAACCCCGTTTCGTCGTCGCCACCCGCACCTGACGCCCCACCAGCACCATGTGCCAGGATGGGGGCCGTGAGTACCGTCTACGACTGCGCGGATCCCGATTCGCGCGCCGCCGGACTGTCCGCAGCGACCAGCGCCCTGAAGTCCGGGCGACTGGTGGTGATGCCCACAGACACGTTGTACGGCTTGGCGGCCGACGCCTTCGATTCCACCGCGGTGAGCGAGCTGCTCGCGGCCAAGCGCCGCGGCAGGGACATGCCGGTGCCGGTGCTGGTCGGTTCGTGGCACACGATCGACGGACTGGTCTTCTCGGTGCGCCCCCAGGCGCGCGAGCTGATCCGCGCGTTCTGGCCGGGTGGTCTGAGTCTCGTTGTGCAGCAAGCGCCTTCGCTGGCGTGGGACCTCGGTGACACGCGCGGCACGGTGATGCTTCGGATGCCGCTGCACCCGGTGGCGCTGGATCTGCTGCGCGAGGTGGGCCCGCTGGCGGTGTCCAGTGCCAACATCTCGGGCCAGCCGCCCGCCAAGACCGCCGCCGAGGCCCGTGAGCAGCTCGGCAGCTTGGTCGGCGTGTACCTCGACGGCGGTCCCGCCGCGCACGCGGTCGCCTCCACCATCGTGGATCTCACCGCGGACCAGCCGCGCGTGCTGCGCGAGGGCGCGGTCCCGGTGGCCGAGATCGCCGAGGTGCTCGGCATGTCGCCGGACGAGCTGACCATCACCCCCGCGCGGTGAGCGGGAGAAAGGTCGCATGATTTCCGGCTCCGGCTCGGTCGTTCCGCTGCGCGAGCTACTGCTCGTCCTGTTGATCTCGGCCACGGTGACCTTCCTCGCCACCGGCGGTATCCGGCTGCTCGCGATCTCGTTCGGCGCGGTAGCGGTGCCGCGCGAGCGGGATGTGCACGTCAAGCCGATCCCGCGGATGGGCGGCGTCGGCATGTACATCGGTGTCGTGGCGGCGGTGCTGTTCGCGCACCAGCTGCCCGCGCTGCGCCGCGGTTTCGACTATGCGGTGGACATTCCCGCCGTGCTGGTGGCGGCCACCATCATCGTGCTCGTCGGCATCGTGGACGACCGCTGGGGACTCGACGCGCTCACCAAATTCGCGGGCCAGGTGACGGCGGGCGGCGTGATGGCCGTGATGGGGCTGAGCTGGTACGTCATCTACAACCCGTTCAACAATTCCACCGTGGTGCTCGACGCGCTGCAGGGCGGTCTGGTGACCGTGGCCGTGACGGTGACGCTGATCAACGCGATGAACTTCGTCGACGGCCTCGACGGTCTGGCCGCCGGCCTCGGCTTCATCTGCGCCGCGGCGGTTTTCGTGTTCTCCGTGGGGTTGCTCTACGAGCAGGGCGGCGACGTGAACACCTATCCGCCCGCGCTGCTCGCCGCGGCGCTCGCGGGCGCCTGCGCGGGATTTCTGCCGCACAATTTCCAGCCCGCTCGGATATTCATGGGCGACTCGGGTTCGATGCTGATCGGCTTGATGCTCGCCTCGGTGTCCACCGGCGCCTCGGGTCGAATTCCGCTGCAAGGCTATGGTCCGCGCGACATCGTCGGTCTGCTTTCCCCGCTGCTGTTGGTCGGCGCCGTGATGTTCATTCCGGTGCTGGATCTGCTGCTCGCGATCGTGCGCAGGGTGCGCGCCGGTGTGAGTTTCTCCACGCCCGACAAAATGCACTTGCATCATCGTTTGCTGCAGATCGGCCATTCCCATCGACGCGTCGTCCTGCTGATCTATTTGTGGGTCGGTGTGCTGGCATTCGGCGCCGTCGGCACCTCGTTGATGGACCGCCGAATCGTGGTGCTGCTGATGGCCGCGGGGCTCATCTTCGCCCTCGTCGTGACCGCCGTTCCAGGGCTGCGGCGCGGGGAGGCGGCGGCCGAGCAGCAGGCGTCTGAGTAAAGTCGCAACCGTGACCTTCACTCCGAACCCGATTCCCGGTCCCGACGCGCCGCTGAAGTCGGCGCTGCGCTACGGCCTGATCGGGCTGGCGGTCCTGGTGGTCCTGAGCGCCGCGATCGCGACCGCCGTCGCCGGGCTGCCGGGACTGTGGGGCGCGCTGCTCGGCGCGGCGATCGGCGGCGTGTTCATCCTCACCACGGCCGCGGTCGTGCTCTTCGGCGCGAAGCTGCCGCCGAGCACCGCGGGCCTGGTCATGCTGGCCAGCTGGGTCGGCAAGGTGCTGCTGGTGCTCATCGCGGTGGCGATCCTCAACCAGTTCGATTTCTACAACCGGGTGGCGCTGTTCCTGACCGTCATCGGCGCCCTTGTCATCGTGCTCGGCGCGGAGACGTACGGCGTTCTGCGACAGAAGGTTCCGTATGTCTCGACCACCGCCGGGGACTCCGAACCCGCTTCCGAACAGGAATGACTCACCCCCCTACACAGCGTCGTAGATAACTTGGTAAAGTGTTGGTAAGCAAGTGACCAAGCGAGGGGGGATCACCACGATCCCTCCGAGTACCGCTATGCTTACTGCCGTGCCGGGCTCGAGGGTTCCGGTTCTGCATGTCGACGATGTCGCCGACACACGTACAGACGCCGCCCGAGCGGGATTGCCGCGCAGCTGCTGACGAATTTCGAGCCGACCTGAGTCGACCAAATTGATCGTCAATGTCCGATCGAACCGCGGGAATGACCGTACCCGCGGCCCGAACACGGGAGAGAACGCTGAGCGTCACCACTTTGGCGGCGGGTGAGTTCCACGCGCCGTCGCTAACCGACTTCTTCCCTCCAGCTTTGCTGTTCGAGGGAACGCCGTTCGAACTCGATCGTTTGATGCTGGTCCGGTTGATCATGACCGCCGTGCTCGTCGCCGTCATGCTGCTGGCCTTCCGGAGTCCCCGAATCATTCCGCGCGGCCTACAGAATGTCGCCGAAATCGGTCTGGTCTTCGTCAAGGAGCAGATCGCGGAAGAGGTACTCGGCAAGGAAACCGGCCGCAAGTTCTTCCCGCTGATCGCGACGATCTTCTTCACGGTCCTCTTTCTGAACTTCTCCGGCATCGTCCCGGGCTTGAACATCTCCTCGAACGCCCGAATCGGTATGCCGATCGTGCTCGCGGCGGTCGCCTACATCGCGTTCAACTACGTGGGCATCAAGAAGTTCGGCTTCCTCACCTACATGCGCAGCAGCATCGTGGTGCCGAACGTGCCGCCCGCTCTGCACGTCCTGCTGATCCCGATCGAGTTCGTCTCGACCTTCATCCTGCGCCCGTTCACGCTGACCGTCCGACTCATGGCGAACATGCTGGCCGGCCACATCATGCTGGTGCTGTTCTTCAGCGCGACCTGGTTCTTCCTGTTCGACGCCGCCGCGTGGATGAAGGTGTTCTCGCCGTTCTCGCTGCTCGCGGGACTCGGGTTCACCCTGTTCGAGATGCTGGTCATCTTCCTGCAGGCCTACGTGTTCGCGCTGCTGACCGCCGTGTACATCGGCCTCGCCGAGCACGCCGATTCTCACTGACCGCACTACCCATCACCGGAGACCTGCTACACCGCGCCGCCCGGCGGGTGAGCAACAGAAAGGGAAAGAAGACTCATGAGCCTCTCGTACCTGGCCCAGGAAGCTGCCAACGAGTCGACGCTGAAGGGCCTCGGCGCCGTCGGCTACGGCCTGGCCGCCATCGGCCCGGGCATCGGCGTCGGCATCGTCGTCGGTAAGGCGATCGAGGGTATCGCCCGTCAGCCCGAGCTGCAGGGCACGATCCGTACCAACATGTTCCTCGGTATCGCGTTCACCGAGGCGCTGGCCCTGATCGGCCTCGTCGCCGGCTTCATCTTCTGATTCCGATGTACGAGTTCGCAGTACTCGCAGCGGAGGGCGGAGAGGATGTGAATCCTCTCGTCCCCGAAACGTACGACATCGTCTGGTCGGTGGTCTGCGTCGCGATCATCGCGGTGCTGTTCTACAAGTACGTCATCCCGCGCCTGATCAAGGTGCTGGACGAGCGTGCCGACAAGATCGAAGGCGGTATCGCCAAGGCCGAGGCCGCGCAGGAAGAAGCCCAGCAGACGCTGCAGCAGTACCAGCAGCAGCTGGCGGACGCCCGCCTCGAGGCCGCGCGCATCCGTGAGGACGCGCGCACCCAGGGCCAGCAGATCCTTGCGCAGATGCGCTCGGAGGCCCAGGCCGAAAGCGACCGCATCGTGGCCTCGGGCCACGCCCAGCTGGAAGCCCAGCGCCAGCAGATCCTCACCGAGCTGCGCTCCGAAGTCGGCCGCACGGCCGTCGACCTGGCCGAGAAGATCATCGGTCAGTCGGTTTCGGACGAAGCCAAGCAGGCGGCCTCGATCGAGAAGTTCCTGAGTGAACTCGACGAGACCGACGCCGGCATCGGGGTCGGAAGGTAACCATGTCTGAGCGGGTCAACGGCCGGAGGCGGAAGCGGAGCGTAACCACGCAGGCCGTCCCGTCCAGACGAGATTGGATACAGCGAAAGTGAGAAGCATGTACGCAGCGAGCCGCGAGGCCAGCTCCCGGTCCCGGGAGGCGCTTCGGGCCGCTCTGACCGGAAGCGACAGTGTTGCCGCCACGACGGGCTCGGAACTGTTCGCCGCTGTCGCCGTGCTGGACGACCAGCGTTCGCTGCGTGTTGCGCTCGCGGACGTGTCGGTGCCCGGTTCGGTGCGCGCCGAGCTGAGCGAGCGGGTCTTCGGCGGCAAGGTCAGCCCCGCCACCCTGGCGGTGCTGACCACCGCGGTGGCCCAGGACTGGTCGCGCACCTCCGACCTGGTCGACACCCTGGTGCTGCTCGGTCAGGAGGCCCTGCTGGAGTCGGCCGCGGACAGCGGCAGGCTCGAGGCGGTCGAGGACGAGCTGTTCCGGCTCGGCCGGATCATCGCCGACAACCCCGAGCTGGAGCAGGCGCTGTCCGATCGCGGGAAGCCGGGTTCGGCCAAGCGCGAGCTGATCGCCGGGCTGCTGTCCGGCAAGGCCGAGACCATCACCGTGACTCTCGCGGAGCAGGCGGTGGCCCGGCAGCGGACCGGCCTCGGCCCGGCCTTCGACGAGTTGTCCGACCTGGCCGCCGCCCGGCGTGAGCAGATCGTCGCGCACGTGCGTGCCGCGATCGCCCTGACGCCGCAGCAGCGGGAGCGGCTCGCCGCCTCCCTGCAGCGCATCTACGGCAAGCCGATCACGGTGCACGTCGAGGTCGATCAGAGCCTGCTGAGCGGGCTGGTCGTGCGCGTCGGCGACGACGTGATCGACGGCAGCGCCACCGGCCGACTGGAGCGGCTGCGCCGCGAGCTGGCGTAGTCCGGCTCTGCCGGCCCCGGCACCGGCGCCAACACCGACATTCGAGACCCTTACAGCGAGAGCAGGAAGAACATGGCGGAGCTGACGATCTCCTCCGACGAGATCCGTAGCGCGATCGAGAGCTACACCCAGAGCTACACCCCCCAGACGTCCATCGAAGAAGTCGGTGTCGTCACCGACACCAGCGACGGCATCGCGCACGTCAGCGGCCTGCCCTCGGCTATGGCCAACGAGCTGCTCGAGTTCCCGGGCGGCGTGCTCGGCGTGGCGCTGAACCTCGAGGACCGCGAGATCGGTGCGGTCATCCTCGGCGAGTTCGCCGAGATCGAAGAGGGTCAGCAGGTTCGCCGCACCGGTGACGTGCTCTCGGTGCCGGTCGGCGACAAGTTCCTCGGTCGTGTGGTGAACCCGCTCGGCCAGCCGATCGACGGTCTCGGCGAGATCGAGTCCGAAGAGCGCCGCGTGCTGGAGCTGCAGGCCGCGACCGTGCTGGAGCGCCAGCCGGTCGAGGAGCCGATGGCCACCGGCATCACCGCCATCGACGCGCTGACGGCGATCGGCCGCGGCCAGCGTCAGCTGATCATCGGCGACCGCAAGACCGGCAAGACCGCCGTTTGCATCGACGCGATCCTGAACCAGAAGGCCAACTGGGAGTCCGGCGACCCCACCAAGCAGATGCGCTGCATCTACGTCGCCATCGGCCAGAAGGGTTCCACCATCGCGGGCGTGAAGGCCGCGCTGGAGGAGCACGGCGCGATGGAGTACACCACCATCGTCGCGGCCCCGGCCTCCGACTCCGCCGGCTTCAAGTGGCTGGCCCCCTACACCGGCTCGGCCATCGGCCAGCACTGGATGTACCAGGGCAAGCACGTCCTGATCGTGTTCGACGACCTGACCAAGCAGGCCGAGGCCTACCGCGCCATCTCGCTGCTGCTGCGTCGCCCGCCGGGCCGCGAGGCGTACCCGGGTGACGTCTTCTACCTGCACTCGCGTCTGCTCGAGCGTTGCGCCAAGCTCTCCGACGAGATGGGCGCCGGCTCGATGACCGGTCTGCCGATCATCGAGACCAAGGCCAACGACGTCTCGGCGTTCATCCCGACCAACGTCATCTCCATCACCGACGGCCAGGTCTTCCTCGAGTCCGACCTGTTCAACAAGGGTGTCCGCCCGGCGATCAACGTCGGTACCTCGGTCTCCCGCGTCGGTGGCGCCGCCCAGACCAAGGGCATGAAGAAGGTCGCCGGTTCGCTGCGTCTGGAAATGGCGCAGTACCGCGAGCTGGAGGCGTTCTCCGCCTTCGCCTCCGACCTCGACGCCGCCTCGCTGGCGCAGCTCGAGCGCGGCGCCCGCTGGGTGGAGCTGCTCAAGCAGGACCAGTACTCCCCGGTCGCGGTCGAGGACCAGATCGTCTCGATCTTCCTGGTCGACGCCGGTTACTACGACTCGGTTCCGGTCGCCGACATCCGCCGCTTCAACGCGGAGCTGATCGAGGACCTGCACCGCAGCGCGGCCGACGCGTTCAAGTCGATCGAGGGCGGCAAGGTCCTCGACGCCGAGAACGGCGACGCCATCAAGGCGGCCACCGACAAGTTCAAGCAGGGCTTCCTCGCCTCCGACGGCAGCCGTGTGGTGAACGAGGCGGAGGCCGGCGAGCTCGACCACGAAGAGGTCGAGTCGCTGTCGGTCACCCGCAAGCACGTCGAGAAGTAATCGGGCGAGCAATGCGCTATTGGAATCTGGCGAATGAAGGGAGTGTGAACCGTGGCAAGCTTGCGTGAATTGCGCTCCCGCATTCGTGGTGTGAATTCGATCAAGAAGATCACCAAGGCCCAAGAGCTGATCGCGACCTCGCGAATCTCCAAGGCCCAGGCCCGGGTCGCGGCCGCCAAGCCGTACGCGGAAGAGATCACCAAGGTCCTCGCCGAGCTCGCGAGCGCGTCGAAGAACCTGGCGCACCCGCTGCTGACCGAGCGCGCCAACCCGCGTCGCGCCGCCGTGCTGGTGATCACCAGTGACAGCGGCATGTGCGGTGGTTACAACTCCAACGTGCTCAAGCGCGCCGAAGAGCTGATGACCACCCTGCGCGGCGAGGGCAAGGAGCCGGTGCTGTACGTGATGGGCAACAAGGGCCTCACGTACTACACCTTCCGCAACCGCCCGCTGGTCTCGGCGTGGACCGGCTTCTCGCAGCAGCCGAAGTACACCGACGCCTCGGCGGCCTGTGGCCACCTGGTGGACGCCTTCATGGCGGGCTCCGAGGGCCAGGTGCCGCATCCGCACGGCACCGGCGACATCGAGGGCGTCGACGAGCTGCACATCGTGTACACGCGGTTCGTGTCGATGTTGACGCAGACCCCGGAGGTGCGCCGCCTGGCGCCGATCCAGGTCAGCTTCGTCGACGAGAACTTCGACATGGGCGCGGACTCGTTCTCCGATTCGCCCACCGCCGAACCGCAGGCGCAGTACGAATTCGAGCCCGACGCCGATGTACTGCTGGCGGCGCTGCTGCCGAAGTACGTGAACACGCGTATCTACGCGTCGTTGCTCGAGGCAGCGGCATCCGAGTCCGCGGCTCGGCGCACCGCAATGAAGGCGGCCACCGACAACGCCAACGAACTCGCGAGTGTTCTTCAGCGCGAGGCGAACTCGGTGCGTCAGGCCCAGATCACGCAGGAAATCAGCGAAATCGTCGGCGGCGTGAACGCGCTGGCGTCGAGCTCGGACCGCGACTAGAAGCGCAGGAAGAGAACCAATCCAAATGACCGCAGCTGTCACTCAAGACAACACGAGCCGGACCGGCGCCGCCGCAGGCCGCGTCGTCCGGGTCATCGGCCCCGTCGTGGACGTCGAGTTCCCGCGTGGCGCGATCCCCGAGCTGTTCAACGCTCTGAACGCCGACATCAAGCTGGCGTCGGTGGCCAAGACCCTGACCCTCGAGGTCGCTCAGCACCTCGGCGACAACATCGTGCGCACCATCTCGATGCAGCCGACCGACGGCCTGGTCCGCGGCGCGACCGTCACCGACACCGGCAAGCCGATCTCGGTGCCCGTCGGTGACGTCGTCAAGGGCCACGTCTTCAACGCCCTCGGCGACTGCCTCGACGCGCCGGGCACCGGCCGCGACGGCGAGCAGTGGGGCATCCACCGCAAGCCGCCGAGCTTCGACCAGCTCGAGGGCAAGACCGAGATCCTCGAGACCGGTATCAAGGTCATCGACCTGCTGACCCCGTACGTGAAGGGCGGCAAGATCGGTCTGTTCGGTGGCGCCGGTGTCGGCAAGACCGTTCTGATCCAGGAGATGATCACCCGTATCGCGCGTGAGTTCTCCGGCACCTCCGTGTTCGCGGGCGTCGGTGAGCGCACCCGTGAGGGCACCGACCTCCGCCTGGAGATGGAAGAGATGGGCGTCCTCCAGGACACCGCCCTCGTCTTCGGCCAGATGGACGAGCCGCCGGGCACCCGTATGCGCGTCGCCCTCTCGGCCCTCACCATGGCCGAGTACTTCCGCGACGTGCAGCACCAGGACGTGCTGCTGTTCATCGACAACATCTTCCGGTTCACCCAGGCCGGTTCCGAGGTGTCGACCCTGCTCGGCCGTATGCCCTCCGCCGTCGGTTACCAGCCCACGCTGGCCGACGAGATGGGTGAGCTGCAGGAGCGCATCACCTCGACCCGTGGTCGGTCCATCACCTCGCTGCAGGCCATCTACGTGCCCGCCGACGACTACACCGACCCGGCCCCGGCGACCACCTTCGCCCACCTCGACGCGACGACCGAGCTCTCCCGCCCGATCTCGCAGAAGGGCATCTACCCGGCCGTCGACCCGCTGACCTCGACCTCCCGCATCCTGGAGGCCTCGATCGTCGGCGACCGGCACTTCGCCGTGGCCAACGAGGTGAAGCGGATCCTGCAGAAGTACAAGGAACTGCAGGACATCATCGCCATCCTCGGCATGGACGAGCTCTCCGAAGAGGACAAGGTCCTCGTCGGTCGCGCCCGTCGTCTGGAGAAGTTCCTCGGCCAGAACTTCATCGTGGCCGAGAAGTTCACCGGCCAGGTGGGTTCCGTCGTGCCGCTGGAGCAGACCATCGACGACTTCGACCGTGTCTGCAAGGGCGAGTTCGACCACTTCCCGGAGCAGGCGTTCAACTCCTGCGGTGGTCTCGACGACGTCGAGGCGGCCGCGAAGAAGATCGCCGGAAAGTAGTCACCGATGGCCGAAATGTCAGTCGATCTCGTGGCTGTCGAACGACTGCTCTGGTCCGGCCAGGCGTCGTTCGTCAGCGCGCAGACCACCGAGGGCCAGATCGGCATCATGCCGGGCCACGAGCCGCTCCTCGGCCAGCTGGTCGAGGGCGGCACGGTGAACATCGTGTCCACCGATGGCGAGCGCATCGTCGCCGCCGTGCACGGCGGTTTCTTCTCGGTCACCGCCAACACGGTGCGGGTCCTGGCCGAGTCCGCGGAGTTCGCCGGTGAGGTGGACGTCGAGGCGGCACGCAAGGTGCTGGCCGACACGTCCGCGACCGAGGAACAACAGCGGGCGGCACAGGCCCGGGTGCGCGCGGTCGAGCAGGTCGCGAGCGCCTGAAGACCCTAACGGGTCGTGAACATCCCCATTGTCGGCGGCGAAGGTATCTTCGCCGCCGACAATGGTATTCAGCCCCAGTTGCTCACCCGTTTGTAGACTCGTGTTTGAATGTCGCAACGGATGGGTATCCGCCGCGGTTCGTGACGCGGATGCCGAGCGAAAGGACGGACAGCATTGCAAACCGGGATGGTTGTCCTGATCATTCTGGTGCTGCTGCTGGTCGCATTGGCGTTGATCTCCGTCTACCGACTGATCATGCTGCGCCGCGGCGGGACCGCTGCGATCCTGCGCGTGCTGCCCGCGAACGGCGGCCAAGGCTGGCGGCACGGTCTCATTCGCTATGACGAGGACCGCCTCGTCTTCTTCAAGCTCACCAGCCTCAAGATCGGTCCGGACGCCACGATTCGGCGCCGCGGCATCGAGGTCGGCGACCGGCGCGGTCCGCGCGGCGACGAGTACGACATCATGACCGACGAGATCATCGTCACCGAGGTGGCCGACACCGAGGGCAACTACGAGCTGGCCCTCGATCGCGGCGCCCGCGCGGCCTTCCTGTCCTGGGTGGAATCGCGGCCTTCGGACCGCACCCGCCGCATGCCCGGTCTGTAGCGAGCGGAGAATTTCATGAGTGAGCGCCAGCGAGCGAATCATCGACACAGCGCGCCCACGCGCGCGACGTGGCCGAGCGTCAGCGAGGGCGCGTCGTGAGCGTGCACCTGACCCGGATCTACACCAGGACCGGTGACGACGGAACCACCGGGCTCAGCGATTTCTCTCGAGTTTCCAAAACCGATCCCCGCCTCGTCGCGTACGCGGACTGCGATGAAGCCAACGCGGCCATCGGTGTCGCGATCGCGCTCGGCGCACCGGACGAGCATCTGCTGACGGTGCTCCGCCAGGTCCAGAACGACCTGTTCGACGCCGGCGCGGATCTCTCCACCCCCGTGGTCGCCGAACCCAAGTACCCGCCGCTGCGGATCACGCAGGACTACATCGACCGGCTGGAAGGCTGGTGTGACGAGTTCAATGCCGAACTGGCGCCGCTGAATTCGTTCATTCTGCCGGGCGGCACCCCGCTGGCCGCGCTGCTGCACACCGCGCGCACCGTGGTCCGCCGCGCCGAGCGCGCCGCGTGGGCCGCCGTCGAGGCGCACTCCGAGGACACCAGCGTTCTTCCGGCCAAGTACCTCAATCGGCTGTCCGATTTGCTCTTCATCCTGAGCCGGTACACGAATCCCGAGGGCGACATTCTGTGGCAGCCCGGTGGCGGCAAGAAAGAATCGTGATGCCGACCGTTCGGATCGTGTCGCAGCACACCGGGATCGCGTACACGCGCGTGCGCGCCGCCGGCGGTGGATAAGCTACCCAGTGTGAGCGAACGGTTTCTGGTCACCGGGGGCAATCGGCTCGTCGGCGAGGTCGCGGTAGGAGGCGCTAAGAACAGCGTCCTCAAGCTGATGGCCGCTGCCCTGCTTGCCGAGGGCACGTCGACGATCACGAACTGCCCCGACATTCTCGATGTGCCGCTGATGGCCGACGTACTGCGCGGCCTCGGCTGCGAGGTCGTCATCTCCGACGACGCGCCCGGCGACCGTTCCGTGGTCACCATCACGACGCCCGCCGAGCCGAAGTACCACGCGGACTTCCCCGCCGTGACGCAGTTCCGCGCCTCGGTGTGCGTGCTCGGTCCGCTGATGGCGCGGTGCAAGCGCGCGGTGGTCGCGCTCCCCGGCGGTGACGCGATCGGTTCCCGCCCACTCGACATGCACCAGGCCGGCCTGCGGTTGCTCGGCGCGACCAGCGAGATCGAGCACGGCTGCGTCGTCGCCCGCGCCGACGAACTCCAGGGCGCGCGGATCCGGCTGGACTTCCCCTCGGTCGGCGCGACCGAGAACATCCTCATGGCCGCGGTGCTCGCCGAGGGCGAGACGGTCATCGACAACGCGGCGCGCGAGCCCGACATCGTCGACCTGTGCAACATGCTGGTGCAGATGGGCGCCCGGATCAGCGGCGCGGGCACCTCGGTGCTCACCATTCAGGGTGTCAAGCGACTGCGTCCGACCGATCACCGTGTGATCGGCGACCGCATCGTCGCCGCGACGTGGGGGATCGCCGCGTCCATGACCATGGGCGACGTGCGCGTCACCGGCGTGAACCCGAAGCACCTCTCGCTCGTGCTGGACAAGCTGCGTTCGGCGGGCGCGCGAATCTCCTTCGAGGTGGACGGCTTCCGTGTCGTGCAGCCGGAGCGGCCGCGCGCGGTGAACTTCTCGACTCTGCCGTTCCCCGGTTTCCCGACCGACCTGCAGCCGATGGCCATCGGCCTCGCGGCGATCGCGGATGGCACCTCGATGATCACCGAGAACATCTTCGAGGCCAGGTTCCGCTTCGTGGAGGAGATGATCCGGCTGGGCGCCGACGCCCGCACCGACGGTCATCACGCGGTGGTGCGCGGTATTCCGCGGCTGTCCAGCGCGCCGGTGTGGTCCTCGGATATTCGGGCCGGCGCGGGTCTGGTGCTCGCGGGTCTGGTCGCCGACGGCACCACCGAAGTGCACGACGTCTTCCACATCGACCGCGGTTACCCGAATTTCGTCGAGCAGCTGCAGGCATTGGGCGGTCTGGTGGAGCGGGTCGGGGCGCCTGATTGATCTTGTCCGCGGGTCGGAATCGATCTTGTCCGTAATGGATGTTGATCAAGAGTCGCCCAAAACCCGTATTGACCAGGCGATTTGACATCATGCAAGCGGCCACGTAACTTTATTCAAGTCAGAGCGACACGGACACCGACCCGGGGCCGAGCGGAGACGCTGAGCCAGGGAAACGAGGTAGGACGAGGAGCGCCTGGCGGTCACACTAGCTCGATTGGGACCCCGATTTGGTTTCGGGTTACTGGCCGCGCTAAGCTGTAAAAGTTGCCTCACCGATTGATCGGGGGAATCCCCCGGGAGATGGTGTGTGCGTGTGTTCTTTGAGAACTCAATAGTGTGTCGATGAATGTCAGTGCCAAATTTTGAAATTTGGTTCCGGCTCTTCACCCCCCGTGTGGAGGGCTGGACA
>NZ_JBFAHS010000026.1:0-59032 GCF_040654315.1 Nocardia sp. NPDC050713
CGGTCCCATTCCGAACCCGGAAGCTAAGGCCACCTGCGCCGATGGTACTGCACTCGACAGGGTGTGGGAGAGTAGGACACCGCCGGAACATCATTCGCGAAAGCCCCCGACTTCGGTCGGGGGCTTTCGGCGTTTTCAGGGCACGGAAGACCTCCTGCGCGGCAAGGCTCCTGCGCGCCGAAGTCTCGGACTACCGTGGTGCACATGTCCAGCACCAGGATCGGCAAGCACATTCGCGCACCGCGGTCGACGGTCTACGGCTTGCTGCTGGACGCCGACGCGGTGGCGCGGTGGCGGGTTCCCACTGGAATGACCAGCCACGTCCACGAATTCGAGCCGCGCGAGGGCGGCCGGTTCCGCATCACCCTCACCTACGACGGCCCGACCGACACCGGCAAGACCACCGCTCGAACGGATACCTATCAGGGGCGTTTCGTCACTTTGATCCCCGACGAACAGGTCGTGGAGATTCTCGAATTCGAGACCGACGACCCGGCCGCCCGGGGCGAGATGACCGTCGCCGTCACCCTTTCCGACGCGGCCGACGGCGGCACGGATCTGGTGGCGATCCACGAGGGCCTGCCCAGCGCGGTGAAACCGGAGGACAACGAACTGGGCTGGCGCCTCGCGCTGGCCAAACTCGCCACGCTCGCGGAAACCGGCTCGCTCGACTGAGCGAGCCGGTTCACTGAACCGGCCGAGCCGGCGCTTTCGGTCAGCGCACCGCGTCGTCCACGCGGGGCTCGATCCCGGAGGGCGGCAGCATGTTCCACCGCTCCAACTGCTTACGGATCTGCTCGGCGGCGTCGATATTGAGCGGCCCACTCGTCCACAACGCATACGGCAGGTTGAGGAAGCGACCTTCGGTCACCGCGCGCAGCTGATTGATGCCGGGCTTGGCGCGCAGCATCTCGACCTTCTGCTCGAACGACTGCTTCGGGTAGTCCACGAACATGATGGCGTCCGGGTCGGCCGCGGCCAGCCGCTCCCAGGAGACTCTGGTCCAGGTGTCCTCTACGTCGTCGAGGATGTTGCGCGCACCCGCCGCGTCGAGGATCGCCTGCGGCGCACCGAATTTGCCGCTGGAGAACACCGTGTCGCTGGCGCTGTCGAACAGGAAGACGGTCGGCCTGTGCTCGGGCTGCGGTGCGGAACGCAGGGCGGCGAGCCTGGCATCCAGGTCTGCGGTGAGTTCGGTGGCGCGGTCGGCGCGTCCGGTGATCGCGCCCAGGTTGGTGAGATCGGTGCGCAGCGCCGTCCACGGTTCCACGATTCCGCGCTGGCGTTCGCCCTCGCGCTGGCGGCAGCTCTCGGTGAGCACGTACGCTGCGACGCCGTCCTTGCCCAACGAGTCGGGAGTGAGGTTCTTCGCCTCGTCGTAGCCGTAGCTCCAGCCCGCGATCATGACGTCCGGGCGCTGGGCGAGGACGGTCTCGCGCGCGGGATATTCGGGGGCGACGGATTTCAGTGAGTCGACCACGGGTCCGTAGTGGCGGCGCAGTGTGTCGGCGTCGCGCTGCAGACTGGAGACGGCTACGACCTGGTCTTGGGCGCCGAGTGCCAGCGCCATGGAGATGAGGTTGCCGTCGTTGACGAACATCCGCTGCGCGGGCGCGGGGAACTGGACGTCTCGGTCGCAGTTGCGGACGGTGAGCGCGCCCGCCGCGGGGGACTGGTTGCCACAGGCCGCCAAGGTGGCGGCGAGCGTGGCCGCGGCCAGCATTCGGGACGTGTTCTTCATGGTGTCGCCTCTCGCGGGGTGATCAACAGATGGGTTTCGCCGGTGTCGGGATGCGCGACGCGGGTCGCGCGCACACCGAAGACGGATGCGACCACCTCGGGCCGCAGCGCCGTCTCGGGCGGTTCCGGCGGACGCGCGCGGCCGTTGTTCAGCACCAGGATTCGGTCGCAATAGCGGTCGGCAAGAGCGAGCTCGTGCAGGGCCATGACCACGGTGCGGTTCAGGGTGCGGGCCAAGGCCAACAGCTCCAGCCGATGGGTGATGTCCAGGTGATTGGTCGGCTCGTCCAATATCAGCACCGGCGTGTCCTGCACGAGCGCCCGCGCCAACAGGACCCGCTGCCGTTCGCCTCCGGAGAGCCGGTGCACTGGCCGCTCGGCGAAGCCCGCCAGGTCGACCGCTGCCAGCGCCTCCTCGATCACATGCCGCTCGCGCGGTGACCCGACGCCCCACGGCGGTAGATAAGGTGTGCGCCCGAGCGCTACCACTTCGCCCGCGAGCAGATCGGCGGGCGGCCGTTCGTCTTGGGCGACCAGCGCCACGGTCTTGGCACGCTCGCGCGGCGACAGCTCGTGCAGCGCGCGACCACCCACGTGGACTCGCCCCGCCGTCGGCCGCCGCACGCCCGCGAGCACATGCAGCAATGTCGTCTTGCCGCTCCCATTGGGACCGACGATCCCCACGACTTCCCCGGTCCGGATCGTGAACGACGCGTCCACCACGACATCCCGCCGCCCGACCGCGCACGTCAACCCGGCGGCGTCGATATCGGCTCCTGCTCTCCTGTGCGGGCTCGGTGCGGTGGCGTCCAAGTCGGTGTCGGCTCCTGCTGCCACAGGCGGGCTTGTCGTCGAGGCGTCCAAGTTGTCGCTTCCTACCGTCACGCGCGGGCTTGTCGCGGAGGTGTCCAAGTTGTCGGCTCCTGGTGCCACACGCGGGCTTGTCGCGGAGGTGTCCGAGTTGTCGGCACCTGCTGCCACGTTCGGGCTTGTCGCGGAGGCGTCCAAGTCGTCGCTTCCTGGTGTCACGCGCGGGCTTCCTGCCGATGCGTCGAATTGGGCCGTCGCGCGTGCCTCCACCCGCGAACCGGTGGCCGTGTCTTTGCCGCCGGTTGTCCGCTGTGCCGGATCAGGCGACGGTGAATGGGCCGTCGCGTACGGCGATCCGTTGCTGTTCTCCGTCGCGTCGCCCATCTCGCCCGTCGACCCCGGACGAGCTCGGCGTTGAAACAGTCGTCGCCAGGCACCGAGTCGATCGCGGTCCGCTATCGCCGTGAGGTGCGGGCTGACCGGCTCGAGGCGGAAAGCCCGGCCGGGGTGATACCCGCCGCCTGGGGACGGCGGCACCCGGGCCGCGATCGTCCCGCCTGACAGCCCGCCGTCCGGTGTCGACTCCGATATCGGTGATGTGCCGCACTGAGTTCGGTCGTCGGCTATGGCGGTGGCCGGGCGCGGTTCGCCGTCTCGATGCGGGGCGGGCCGACCTGCGCCGCACGGTTGCGGCTCGCCGACGGTGGCGCGGTTCGCGTCGGTGCTCAGCGGCGTCAGGTCTTCGCCGACCTCGTATCTACCCTCCGCGCTCACGCGTCACCGAACCGGTAGCGCCGACGACCGAGGAGCAGCAGGAACGTGGGCGCGCCGATCAGGCCGGTCAGCACGCCGACCGGGATTTCGGTGGGCGGCACCAGGATCCGGGTCGCGGCGTCGGCGACGACGAGGAACAGCGCGCCGCACAGCGCGCAGACCGGCAGCAGACCCCGGTGGCGCGGGCCGACGAGGAGGCGGGCGGCGTGCGGCACGACCAAGCCGACGAACCCGATACCGCCCGATACCGCGACGAGCACGCCGACGAGCACGGCGAGCAGAACGAACAGCGCGATCCGTAACTGCTTCACCGGAACTCCCACCGACACCGCGGTGTCGGCGCCGAGGGTGAGCGCGTCCAGCCACCCCGCGGCGGCCAGCAGCGCGGCCCCGCAGGCCAGTACGACGGCGAGGGGCAGTCCGAGGGTGGTCCAGTCCGCGCCCGCCAGGCTGCCGAGCAGCCAGAACAGAACCGACTGCGCGGCAGCGGGATCCGAGCTGCGGAACACGAGATAGCTGCTGAGCGCGGCGAACGCGGAACCGAGGACGGTGCCGGTGAGTACCAGGCGCAGCGGTGTCAGACCGCCCTGTGCGACGGCGATCAGGAAGACCAGCGCGGCCGCCGCCAACGCGCCGATCAGCGCGCCGCCGGACAGCGCCCATACCCCCGCGCCGGCGAACAGCCCGGAGGTGATCACCGCCGCGGCGCCGACGCCCGCGCCGGAGGACACACCGAGGAGGAATGGATCGGCCAGCGGGTTGCGCACGAGCGTCTGCATCGCGGCGCCTGCCAAGGCCAGTCCCGCGCCGACCACGGCCGCCAGCAGCGTCCTCGGCACGCGCAGCTGCCACACGATGGTGTCCAGCGCGAGGTCGGTGGGAGTCCCGCCGACGAGGCGCATGCGCAGGACCTCGGTCACCGAGGAGACGGGCAGTGTCTCGGCGCCGAAACCGGTGGCGATGATCATCGCGACGGCGAGCAGCGCGCACAGCGTCGGGATGGCGATCGATGTCCGGACACGGATCATCGGCGGTGCTCCACAGGCAAGTCGCGGCCCTTCCAGAGATGTCTCGGCAGGGGAGGTCTGACTTTCGCCGTGTTGGCGATCACAGTGGCGCGACCGTTCCGGATTCTCACCGGATTCCCGCACCCGCCGGGGATGACGCCAGAATTCTACCGGTCAGTTGGCTTTCCAGGCGTCCGGGTCGTTCGGCGGCGACTACGTGGCAGCCCTTCGCATCCGTCGATACCGTGAAGAGATGTCGCCGTTGGACGATCGGCACCCGTCCACCGTCACCGACTGGGATGATGCGCGACGGAAGGCTCGGCTCCGGGAGACCCGCCTCGGGCACCGGTGGACGACGTTGCGCCGCACCAGGTTGACACTGCTGCGGGTCGCCGCACTGCTGATACTCGTACTCACCGTGTTCATCCAGTACTGGGTGCACGATGTCGCCCCCGAGCGCGCCAGACTCGCGCTGACCGAGCCCGCGCTGCTCCCCGTCGCGACGCCCGCGCGGGAGGAGAACTGGGACACCGCGGTCGTCGATCTGGTCGGACTGGGCGGCCTGAACGCCTCCGACACGGCGGCGTCGTTGCCCGCGCTGCGGCGGATGGGCGTGGTCTGGGCCATCAAATACGACAATCAGGGCATCGACAGCAAGGTGATCGCCGAACTCGTCGTCCGCGCCGCGCAGATGTCGGGCGTGCGGAACATCGTGCTCGTCGGGCACAGCATGGGCGGGGTCATCGCGCTGGAGGTCGGGCAGCACATCCATCTGGGCAGCGACCGGCGGCTGGCCGGCGTGCTGTTGGACTGCACCCCCGTCGATCTGAACGCGGTGCGCCCGGAGAGTCGCGGCCGCGGCGAGGACATGCTGCGCTGGATGGGCTGGTTGCCAGGGGCGCGCGAGAGCCGGGCCCTGCGACTCGCCGTGGAGACCTACGCGCGCCGGGAGCGGTTCGTCGTTCGCGCCGCCGATCCGGTGCCGACGATCCGGTTCGGCGAACTGGGCGACGTGCTGGCCGAAGTCGCGACCGAGAAGGTCTTGTCGCGCAACGCCGCGAGCAACGGGCTCATCGAGTCGCAGTTCCTCGCCATCGTCGGTGGCGGCGCGATCGACAATCTGCGCGCGCTGTCCCGTCCGGTCGACGGCAAACCGCGCCCGGCCATCGTGTTCATCCGGCCGCGCGACGCCGAGCGGGACCGTGTCGTCGATGTCGAGTACTCGCACCAGGTGCTCGTCGAGCGCGCGGGCGGAGTGGACGGCAGCCTGCTCGTCGTGCTGCCACGCAACACCGGTCACGCCAACCCGAGGCAGGCGCCGCAGGAGTACAACAAGGTCATCGACCAGCAGGTCATGCCATTCTTACAGCGGTATCTGGATCAGGTGCGTGGGGTTCGTAGTGCCGCGGCGCCGGGTTGATCCGGTGCTGCGGCGCCGGGTTGATCCAGTGGTGGCGCCGGGTTGATCCGGTGCTGCGGCGCCGGGTTGATCCAGTGGTGGCGCCGGGTTGATCCGGTGCCGCGGCACTAGGTTGATCCAGTGCTGCGGCGCCAGGTTGATCCGGTGCCGCGGCACTAGGTTGATCCAGTGCTGCGGCGCCAGGTTGACCCAGCGCGGCGGCACTAGGTTGATCCAGCGCGGCGGCGCCGGGTTGACCCAGCGCGTCGGTGGCGGGCTGGCACAGCGCGGCGGCTCCGGGTCGAGTAAGGCACCGCGGTGGCGCGCTGGCACAGTCCCGCGGGAGCCGGGTCGGCAGAGTGCGGCGGTGGTCGGACGGCACAGCGTCGAGGTGGTCGGATAGCGCGGTGGCGCGAATTGAGCACAGCGCTGCGGCGCGCGGTCTGACACCGGTTCGAATCATGCTGCCGTTAACCGTGTTCGGGCCTGTTTCGTCCTGCTTGACTACCCAGCATGTTTCGACCGAGTACGTTCTTACCCGGCCTCCGTGGCCGCACCACCGCCGCCTTGCTCGCCGTGGCGACCGCTGCGACCCTCGGGCTGACCGGTTGCGCGAAGGACGACACACCGGTCGTCGACACCGCCAATTCGCCGCTGCCGACCGAGGTGCCCGCTGGCACCAAGCTGATCGTCGCCGATCAGCAGGAGCGCCTGCAGAGCGTGCTGCGCTTCTCCGGTGAACTGGACAAGCTGCCGTTCCAGGTGGAGTTCGCCAACTTCGTCGGCGGTCCCGCCATTCTGGAGGCGTTCCGCGCGGGCGCGGCCGACGTGGCGCCGGTCGGCGACGTGCCGCCGATCCACGCGCTGGTCGCGGGTCAGGACGTGCCGATCGTCGGCGCGCAGCAAACGAGCCCCGCCGCATTGAAATTGGCGGTCGCGCCCGGCCGCACCGCGACCACGCTGGCCGATCTGAAGGGCAAGAAGATCGCCTACGCCGAGGGCACGGCACAGCAGGCCGCGGTGTTGCGCGCGCTGGACAAGGCCGGGCTGAAGATCGGCGACGTGCAGCTGGTCCGGTTGCAGCTGGCCGAGTTCCTCGACGCGGTGCGCACCGGCCAGGTCGACATCGCCCCGCTGATCGAGCCGAATGTGACCCGCCTGCTGCGCACGCCCGGCACGTCGGTGATCTCGGACTCCGAGACCGCGGGCATCTACGGCGGACTGGCCTACTTGTACGCGCGGCGCGCGGTGACGCAGGATCCGGCCAAGTCGGCCGCGGTCGGCGCACTGGTCGGCGCTTATGTCCGGGCCTACCAGTGGGTGAACACCCATCGCGAGGAGTGGGCGCAGAAGTACTACGTGGACAACCAGAAGGTCAGCCCCGAGGACGCGCGGCGCATCGTGGAATCGCTGGGCACCTACACCTTCCCGCACCTGGACCAGCGGCTCGTCGACCGGCAGCAGTCCACCATCGACGCCATCGACGCCGCGGGCGAACTGCCCGAGAGAGTCAGCGCCAGCAACGGTTTCGACCTGCGCTACGACGCCGTCGTGACGCGCGCGGTCGCCGAATCCGGCGCTTCCCACGAACCGAAGGAGCGGTGATGGCGACACTCGAAGCGGGCGTACTCGGCCGATTCGGCAGGGCGACGACAGCGCCCGTCGAACTTCAGGCGCGCGGCAAGGTGTCGCGGCGCAGGCTCGGTCCCGGCAAGCCGATTCCGTTCGGCATCGCCCTCGGTCCGACGCTGCTGGTGGCGGCGTGGGTGATCGGATCCGCAACGGGCACACTGGATCCGGACACGCTGCCCGCGCCGTGGACGGTGGCGCAGACGGCAGGGGACCTCCTCGCCGACGGTCGCTTGCAGTCCAATCTGCTGACCTCGGTGCAGCGCGCCGGTCTCGGTTTGGGCCTCGGCGTCGCCATCGGCGTGGTGCTCGCGCTGGCCGCGGGGCTGAGCCGCGTCGGAGAGGCGGTGCTGGACGGTCCGATTCAGATCAAGCGCGCGATTCCGACGCTGGCGCTGATCCCGCTGTTCATCGTGTGGTTCGGCATCGGCGAGGAGATGAAGCTCATTGTCATCACCACCAGTGTGCTGGTGCCGGTGTACATCAACACGCACGCGCACCTGCGCAGCGTGGACGCCCGATACGTGGAACTCGCCGAGACCGTTCAGCTTTCACGGTGGGGCTTCATCCGCCGCATCGCACTGCCCGGCTCGCTGCCCGGTTTCTTCATCGGCCTTCGCCTCGCGGTCACCATCTCGTGGCTGGCGCTGGTCGTGGTCGAACAGGTCAATGCCACCAGCGGCATCGGCTACCTGATGACGCAGGCGCGTACCTACGGCCAGATCGACGTCATCGTGGTCGGTCTGGTGATCTACGGCCTGCTCGGGTTGTTCGGCGACATCGCCGTGCGCGCATTGGAAAGGAGGACGCTGGCATGGCGCCAGACACTCGCGGACTGAATGTGGTCCGTGCCCGAAACCTCAGCCGCGGCTTCGGTGACCGGGTTGTATTGCGCGGCATCGACCTCGACATCGCTCGCGGCGAATTCGTCGCGCTGCTCGGTCGCAGCGGCTCTGGCAAAAGCACCCTGCTGCGCGCGCTGGCCGAATTGGACGACGACGTGCCGGGTTCCGGCGATCTCGCGGTGCCCTCGGAACGCGCCGTGGTGTTCCAGGACTCGCGGTTGCTGCCGTGGGTGCGGGTGCTCGACAACGTGACACTGGGCCTCAGCGGTGCGGGTTCGGCGGATCGAGGCCGCGCGGCGCTCGCCGAGGTCGGCCTCGGTGGCCGCGAGAAGGCCTGGCCCAAGGAGCTTTCCGGCGGCGAACAGCAGCGCGTGGCACTGGCCCGCTCGCTGGTGCGCGAACCCGAGCTGCTGCTTGCCGACGAACCGTTCGGCGCGCTCGACGCGCTGACCCGGATTCGGATGCACGCGCTGCTGCAGGAGCTGTGCGCCAAGCACAAGCCCGCGGTGCTGCTGGTCACCCACGATGTCGATGAGGCGGTGTTGCTCGCCGACCGCGTGCTCGTCCTCGACGCCGGCCGCATCGCCATCGACCTGCGCATCGAGCTCGAACGTCCGCGCCGCCACAGCGATCCGGAGTTCATCGCGGCGCGCGAGCAGCTGCTCGCCGGGCTCGGTGTCGACCCCCTTGTCAGCGCGGCCGGTGACGCGGCCGCCTCCCATCTTCACGAGGAAGAGAAGCAAGCCTCATGACCGAGCGACCGCGCCAGCTGAGCCTGAACGCGTTCATCTACCCGTCCGGCCACCACGAGGCGGCCTGGCGGCACCCGCAGAGCCGTCCCGACCGGATCTACGACGTCACCTACTACCAGGAGATCGGCCGCACCGCCGAGGCCGCGAAACTCGACGCGGTGTTCTTCGCCGACGGACCGGCCCTGCGCACCAATGTCGCGCACAACGCGGCGCCCGGCCTGGAGCCGATCACGCTGCTGACCGCGATCGCCGCGGCCACAACGCGTCTCGGCCTCATCGCCACCGCGTCCACCACCTACTACGAGCCCTACAACCTGGCAAGGCTGTTCTCCAGCCTCGACCACATCTGCGGCGGGCGCGCGGGCTGGAACATCGTCACCACCGGAACAGACCTGGCGGCGGCCAACTTCGGCCTCGACCGGCATCCCGGCCACGCGGAAAGATACGCCCGCGCACGGGAATTCGTCGACGCCGTGGTAGCGCTGTGGGACAGCTGGGAGGACGATGCGATCCTGCTCGACCAGGCCGCGGGCGTCTACGCCGATCCGGACAAGATCCACCGCATCGACTTCGAGGGCGAATACCTCAAGGTGCGTGGACCGTTCAACGCGGCGCGTACGCCGCAGGGCTACCCGGTGCTGGTGCAGGCGGGCGCGTCCAATGACGGCCGGTCCTTCGCGGGCCGCTACGCCGAAGCCATCTTCACCGCGCACCAGCGGCTCACCGACGCCCAAGCCTTCTACGCCGACATCAAGGCCAAGGCACGGGAATTCGGCCGCGACCCCGACCAGGTGAAGATCTTGCCCGGCATCAGCCCGTTCATCGGCGACACCGAGGCCGATGCCAAACGGCTCGAGCGCGAGTTCAACGAGCTCACCGTGCCGGAATATGGCCTTGCCCAACTGGAGAGCATCGCGGGCAAGAGCCTGCGGCACCTGGCGCTGGACGAGCTGGTCCCGGTCGAGGAGTTCGACGGCGCGGGCGACGTCACCGACAACGGGCAATCGCGGCTGCAGGTGGTGGCGGGCATCGTGCAGCGGGACCGTCCGACGCTGCGCGGGTTGCTGCACAGGTTGGCGGGCGCGCGCGGGCACCGGGTCTTCGCCGGAACCCCCGAGCAGGTCGCCGACACCATCGAGGAGTGGTTCCGCAATGGCGCCGCCGACGGATTCAACGTGATGCCGCCGTACTACCCGGGCGGACTCGAGGTCTTCACCTCGACCGTGGTGCCGATCCTGCAGGAGCGCGGGCTGTTTCGCACCGAATACAGCGGAACCACGTTGCGCGACCACTTCGGTCTCGCGCGGCCGGAGAGCCGGTTCGCCCGTCGCCCGGCGCTCGCCCGGTGAGCGGGGCGGACAGCGACTGTTCCGAGCATCGTCCGACCGTCGGGACGGCGGTTGTCGCGAGATCGTGGACGCACTCGACAGTGCCGGTGCGCAATCGGATTCGTTTCGGTCGCGCGGCACGCGACTCGTCGGCGGGTGAGCTGCGCCGCGCCGGTGACGAGCTGCGCCGCGTCACCACCGGCGGGCTGCGTCGTGCCGTCTCGGCACGTTTCGAATCCATTGGGCGGCAGCGGGTTACGCTGGGAGTGGTGGCGTGTCGATGCGGTGCCCGCGTGGATGCTCGGCGGTCGGGGCGGTGAGCGGGGAACTAGCCGAAAAGCCCTCGCTCGCCTCGGATCCGGTGCGGCTGCGCAGCCTGACCTGGTCCGTGTTCGTGCCGATGGCGTTGTACGGCACCGGCTTCGGTGCGGCCGCGCCCATGTACGCGTTGCGTGCGCTGGACCTCGGAGCGTCGGTCGGGCTGGCCGGTGTGATCGTCGCGCTCGGTGGGCTCGGAATGGTGCTCACCGACCTGCCCGCCGGGCGCATCGTCGCGCGGATCGGTGAGCGCGGCGCGGTCGGTCTCGGTTCGCTGCTCGGACTGCTCGGCGTACTCGCCGCCATCTTCGCGCCGAATCTGGTGGTGCTGGCCGCGGGCATGCTGCTCAACGGCGCCGCGGGCGCGGTATGGGGGCTGGCCCGTCAGTCCTACATCGTGGCGGTGGTGCCGCCCGCCGATCGTGGGCGCGCGCTGTCGACGCTGGCGGGCGCGCACCGGCTCGGGTTCTTCTGCGGACCGTTCCTCGGGGCGGGGCTCGTGCACGGGATGGGACCGAACGGGGCGCTGTGGTTGCAGTGCGCGACGACGGTGCTCTCGGGTCTGGCGATGGTCGGCATCCGCGGTGTCGACGGGGAACAGGACGCGGGCGCGCACACCCTACGGTCCGTCATCGTCGAAAACCGCAGGCTGCTAGGGACTTTGGGGGCTGCGGCGTTGTTGACCGGCGCGGCGCGCGCCGCCCGCCAGGCGCTGCTGCCGCTGTGGGCGGCGCACATCGGACTCAGTCCAGCGACCACCAGCCTCATCTTCGGCGTCGCCGGTGCGGTGGACGTGCTGATGTCGTACCCAGCCGGTGTGTGGCTGGACCGGCGTGGCCGCCGTGCCACCGGGGTGCCGTCCATGCTCTGCTTCGCGGCGGGCTACGCCGTGCTGCCGTGGACGGACACCGCGCTCACCATGGGGGTCGCGGCGTTGCTGCTCGGGCTGGCCAACGGGATCAGCAACGGCCTGATCATGACCGTCGGCGCGGATGTCGCACCGGAAGGGCGTCGCGCGGAGTTTCTCGGCGCGTGGCGGCTCACCCACGACGTCGGCATGTTCGCGGGGCCGATCGCCGTCGGGGTGATCAGCTCGGTGGCCGTGCTCGGCGCGGCGGCTCTCGCACTGGCGTTCTCCGCGGCGGCGGGCGCGGTCGCGATGCACCGCTGGTTTCCCGGGGTAGCAGGTCGACTGCGGACGAAGTGACGTCCGCGGGTGCGACACCGCTGGCGACCAGTGCCGCGTCCAGAATGGTCGGCGCGACAGCCGACCGAAGGTCACCTTCATCCGGTCAGACCAACTGGAAGCGACCTTCATTCACCCGCCCAGTGCACCGACCGAGGGCGACCTTCCTCGTGGTGGGCCGGTGACGGTGGCCTTCGGTCGGATCGGGTGGCGTCGGAGGCTTGCCCCGCTCAGCGGATGCGGCTGCCCAGCAGGTGCCGAACGCCCGCGACGAACAGTTGCAGGCCGAAGTCGAAACGGGCTGTCGCGTCCGGGGTTTCGTCGATCGGAGTGCCGTCCTCGGGCAGCGCGCCCGCCGAATCCATCTGCATGCGGGACTGTTCGTCGACGGTCTGACCGAGCACGTAGTACAGCAGGGTGAACGCGGCCAGCTCGGCCTCCTGGCGCGGCATGCCCGCGCGAATGGCGGCGCTGGCGAGGCGTTCGCGGCCCTTGCTCGTGGTCAGTCGGGAGGCGTAGGTGGACGAGACCAGTTCGGCGCCGTCGCGGTAGGCGAGCAGGCAGTCGCGCAGCCGGTGCGCGAGCTCGGAGATCTGGCCGGACCACTCTTCGGCGGTCACCGGATCCTCCATCGGCGCGAGGATGCGGTCGGCGACGGCGCCCAGCAGCGCCTGCTTGTTGGGAAAATGCCAGTACAGCGCGCCGGGCTGCACCTGAAGCGAGCTCGCCAGCCTGCGCATCGTCAGATCGGCGAGGCCGTACTGGTCGAGAATGGCGATGGCGCCGTCGACCACGTCCGCCCTGTGCAGTTGCACCCGAATTCCTCCCCGTCGTGTTTTGACTCACTCCTACCGCTACCCTAGCCTGAACACCGTTCAAGTTGCACGGCCACCTCGGGCGCGAGGCGCGTCGTCGCCGACAGGCAGTTCAGCCGAAGGGATCCGTCCAGTGACGCAGGCACCCGTTGACACCGATATTCTCTCGATCGCCCGCGAGCAGGTGCTCGAGCGTGGCGAAGGCCTGACCCAGGAGCAGACACTCGCGGTGCTGCGCCTCGGCGACGACCGGCTCGAGGAGCTGCTGTCGCTGGCCCACGACGTGCGCATGAAGTGGTGCGGTCCGGAGGTCGAGGTCGAGGGCATCATCAGCCTCAAGACCGGTGGCTGCCCTGAGGACTGCCACTTCTGCTCGCAGTCCGGTCTGTTCCAGTCGCCGGTGCGCGCCGCCTGGCTCGACATCCCGAGCCTGGTCGAGGCCGCCAAGCAGACCGCCAAGACCGGCGCCACCGAGTTCTGCATCGTCGCCGCGGTGCGCGGACCGGACGAGCGGCTGATGGCGCAGGTCGCCGCGGGCGTCGAGGCGATCCGCAACGAGGTCGACATCCAGGTCGCCTGCTCGCTGGGCATGCTGACCCAGGAGCAGGTCGACCAGCTTGCCGCCATGGGCGTGCACCGCTACAACCACAACCTGGAGACCGCCAAGTCGCACTTCCCGCAGGTCGTCACCACGCACACCTGGGAGGAGCGCTGGGACACCCTGCGCATGGTGCGCGAGGCGGGCATGGAGGTGTGCTGCGGCGGCATCCTCGGCATGGGCGAGACCCTGGAGCAGCGCGCCGAATTCGCCGCGCAGCTGTCCGAATTGGAGCCCGACGAGGTGCCGCTGAACTTCCTCAACCCGCGCCCCGGCACCCCGTTCGGCGACCTCGAGGTGCTGCCCGCCGCCGACGCGCTGCGCGCCGTCGCCGCGTTCCGTCTCGCGCTGCCGCGCACCATTCTCCGCTTCGCGGGCGGCCGTGAGATCACCCTCGGTGATCTGGGCGCCAAGCAAGGCATTCTCGGCGGCATCAACGCCGTCATCGTCGGCAACTACCTGACCACCCTCGGTCGCCCGGCCGAAGCGGACCTGGATCTGCTCGGTGAGTTGAAGATGCCGATCAAGGCGCTCAACGAAACGCTGTAGGGCCGGGCCATGAGTACTGTCATGGATATGGACGAGCGCTACAACCCGTTCACCGGCAAACGGATCGTGCCCGGTCTCGACGACGCGGTGCCCGCCGCGGCCGCGCTCGGCCTCGAGCCGCCGCGGTTCTGCGAGCAGTGCGGGCGCCGGATGATCGTGCAGGTGAGTCCCGACGGCTGGTGGGCCAAGTGCTCGCGGCACGGCGTGATCGACTCGAAGAGTCTGGAACACCGCTAGTGGCGGCCGTGCGGGCGCGGGGTGTGCGGACCGAGGCGGGCGTCGCGCTGCTCGTCTTGGCCGCCGTCGCGGTGTTCAGCGTGCTCGTCGGCGTGCTGTGGGGCTTCCTGGCGCCGACCGAACAGCTGCTCGTCACCGAACCGGGACGCGGCGCGCCGCTGACCGGCGAGAGCACCCATCAGTTCGACGCCGTCGCGCTGTTCGTCTGCGCGGGCGCGGTGACCGGACTGCTCACCGCCGTGGCGGCCTGGCGGCTGCGCACGGTGCGCGGGCCGCTGCTGCAACTCGGGCTGGTGTCCGGCTCGCTGATCGGCGCGTATTTCATGGCGCTGGTGGGGGAGACGGTCGCGGAGCTGCTGCACCCGCGTCCGGACGACCCGCCCGTCGGCCAGATCATCGAGCTGCCAACGCAAGTCGGCACGGCGCTCGCGTTGGTCGTGCAGCCGCTGGTGGCCTCGCTGGTGCTGTTGTTCCTCGCGGCGCTCAATCCGTCGGAGGATCTGGGCACCGGCTACGGCAGCGCATTCGGTCGTTCGCGCCCGAGCGAGCCGTTCACGCCGATCGGGTTCGACACCGCGGGGGCGTTCCCGCCGTACGGGAGCTCCTACGGCGGTTACGATCCGGCCGCCGAGGGCGGGACGGATTCGGTGCCCCGCCCGGCTCGCTGACACGTCACCCAACCGTTGCCTCTCCGCGCTGTTTTGGTGCCTCTACCACGTAAAATGGTGGAAAGCATGGCATTCGGAGAGGAACGGGTCGTGGCGTTCATCGGTGGCGGTCCGGTCGTCGAGGAGATCGACGCGAAGTTCTGGCGGCTGTCCGAGCCGCTCGTCTATCGGGGTGACGTTCAGGAATTCACCGTGCCCACGGGCTTCCGTACGGACTTCGCCTCGGTGCCGCGCGCGCTGGTCTGGCTCATTCCCCGCTACGGCGCCTACACCCGCGCCGCCATCCTGCACGACTATCTGCTGCGCTCGCAGGAGGTGAGCAGCGCCGACGCCGACGGACTCTTCCGGCGCTGCCTGCGCGAATTCGGCATTTCGGTGCCGCGGCGCTGGATGATGTGGGCGGCGGTGCGCTCGGCGAACCGGTTGGACGGCGCGAGCCCGCGCGACTGGGTCCTGTTCCTGCTGATCGCGGTGCCCTCGGTGCTGTTCCTGGCGCTGCCGGTGATCGTGGTGACGCTGTTCCTGTGGTTGTTCTGGCTGGTGGAGCTGGCGTTCTGGGCCGGTGGGCGGCTCGCCACCCGCACACCCGCGCCGCCGCCTGGGCCGCAGATGAAAACGGCCTGAACGCTTTTCGGTGCATCACATGCGGGCGGCAAGCTCACGCGCGATCCTGCTCCATGCGCCGCCCGATTCGCGGATTCGCTGCGGCGGGCTCGCGATCGCGCTCCATGCGCCGCCCGCTGCGGCAGTACAAGGTCGAAAAATGGGTGGAGCACGAACGTCGCCGTGGTTACCGTGATCCGGCAACCGAACGGGCGAGCCCAGGGGAGGAGGTGACGACCATGCACGCCCAGCCGCACACCGCACCACACCCCGACACGTCCCGAACCCCTTCGGAACGCCCGGATCTCACCGCTTGGCGCCGCCGCCACGAACTGCGCCGCTCCAACGCCGCCCAGCCGATCCCCGGCAAAAGCCGGTACCGCCGCACCCCGAAACACCGAAACCGTTCCCACGACGCGTGATTCGCCTCGGCGTAGCGAAGTTCGCGGCTGGATGACCGGTTCATGGTCGGCAGCTCGGGGCGCTTCAGCGCCAAGCGGCGACGAGATCTTCGGGACCCCAATGCATCGCCAGCGGGAGTTCGGCTCCGAGACCTGCGCGGGATACCGCGACGAGCGGGGTGCGAGGGTCGGCTCCAGGCACCGAGAGTATCGCCCGGGCGAGGGCGTCGTAGTCGTGGCGATCGAACGGGCGATCCTCCAGCCACTTGATCGATCCGAGGAAGTGGACCGCACCGGCGACCGGCTCACGATCAGCGCCGACGAGATCGATCTCCGGATTGTTCTGCCGGTTCCACCACCCACCGACCGCCTCGGCATCGGGCCAACGCTCATCGGGCAGCAGGCGCAGTAGCGATTCGCGAATCAGTGGTTCGACGGCACGTCCACGCCAGGCCGTCCAGGATCGTTCGATACGCGTGCGAGCGAGATCGCCGCGGCCTCGTTCGATCAGAGGGATTCCGCGCTGTAGGAAGGCAAGCCAGAATCGAAGGTACGAATCGGCGATGCGGTAGCGCTTGTTCTTGCTGTCGGGTTTGGTCGACAGCGGGATATCGGCCGCGACGATTCGTTTGGATCGCAAGGTAGTGAGCAGCGGCGTCAAGGTTCCGGCGGGCAGTGCGCCCACTCCGCCTGCCTGCGCCGCGATGGTGCTGAAAGTGCGCTCGCCGCTGCCGACCGCCTCGAGCACCGCGCGCGATCGCGAGGCTTCCGGAAATTCGCCGAGCAGCGTCAGTTCGCCTGCCACGAGCAGCGGTGACAGCGGGTTGTCCGTCGAAGCGCGTAGGAAGTCGACCCTGCTCATGCCGGGCCGCCACGACTGAACGATCTCTGGGAAGCCGCCGGTGATCAGCAGAGCGTCGACGGCACCGGCCGCGTCGAGTTCGGTCATCGCCTGAACGTCGGCCAGATGGAGAGGTTCGACGGTCATTTTGGCGGCTCGCCCGAAGAACGGGCGCTCGCGGGACTGCACCGCCTCCATCACCGAGATATCGCTGCCGACCAGAATCAGGAGAACGGGCTTGGCCGACAGGTGGCGGTCCCACACGGTCTGCAGCGCACCCTCGTACTCGCCGTCCTGCTCGACCAGCCATGGCACCTCGTCGATCACCGCGATGGTGGGAGAGTCGTCGGGGATCGCAATGGCCAGGGCGCGCAGCGCTTGGTTCCAGTCGGTGGCCTGCAGGCCGGATACCAGTTCCGCGTCACCGAGTGTGGAGTGGGCGACGGTGGAGATGAAGTCCGCGCGCTCGGCTCCGGGGTTGCGTCCGCGGGTGGCCTGGAAGACGACGTAAGGGAGCTTCGATCGATCGCAGAACTCCTGGACGAGCCTCGACTTCCCGACCCGTCGACGGCCGGTCAGGATGACCGCTCGACCTCGTGTGGCCCCGGCCTTCTCGGTGACGAGGACGCGCTGTTGAGCGAGAATGTCGAGGTCGGCTGCTCGGCCCGCGAACTCCACCAGTCCTCCAGTGGATAAACGTAGATGGAATCTTACTTAGATTCATTCTAACTTAGATTCACGCGATGGGTCGACGCTCACTCGGCTCGGGGGCGGAGGGCGGCGAATTCGTCGGTGACGCGGAGGCCGGAGTCGCTGAAGCGGTAGACGGCGGCGGGGCGGCCGCCCGCGCGGCCGGGGGCGGCGGTGGCGCCGGTGGGGGTGATCACCTTGCGGCGCGCGAGGACGCGCTGGAGGTTGGTGGTGTCGACGTCGTAACCCAATGCCGCGCAGTAGATTTCGCGCAGCGTCGACATGGTGAACGCGGACGGGGCGAGTGCGAAGGCGATGTTGGTGTAGGAGAGCTTGGCGGCCAGCCGGGTACGGGCGTGGTCGACGACCGTGCCGTGATCGAAGGACATCGCGGGCAGCGCCGAGACCGGGTGCCACGCGGTGTCGGCGGGCAGTTCCGGTTCGGCGGTCAGCGGGACGAGGCCGAGATAGGCCGACGCGATGCGGCGCGGGCCCGGCACGCGCTCGGGATTGCTGAAGACCGAGAGCTGCTCCAGATGCGTCAGCTCGCGCACGTCGACCTTCTCGGCCAGCTGGCGGCGCGCGGAGGCGTCCAGATCCTCGTCGTCGCCCAATCGCCCGCCCGGCAGCGACCAAGTGTCCTTCTGCGGGTCGAGCGCGCGCTCCCACAGCAACACCGCGAGCTCGGTGCGCTGATCGGGCGGGCACGGGCCCATGACACCGCTCGCAGCGCTCTGACCTGCGCCTTTATTTGTGGGGAAGCGGCGAACCTGGAACACCGCGGTGAGCGATTCGTGGATGGTGCTACTATGGGCCACGTTTTCGATTGTAAGTCGAAAACCTGGTTGAGTGCGAATCGGCGGTGTTGCCGGCCGCACGAGGAAGGGAGCCATCATGGCGACGACGGGTGCGAAACTGGCGCCTCCGCTGATGGGGCAGGTATTCGACGGGCCCTCGGGCTACACGGGTGTCGCGGCGACGCCCGAGTGGGCGCAGGAGGTCAAGCGTCTGGCGCGGGAGCGCAACGCGACCATTCTCGCGCACAACTACCAGCTGCCCGAGATCCAGGACGTGGCCGATCACGTCGGCGACTCGCTGGCGCTGTCGCGGATCGCGGCCGAGGCGCCCGAGGACACCATCGTCTTCTGCGGCGTGCACTTCATGGCCGAGACCGCGAAGATCCTCAGCCCGGAGAAGACCGTGCTGATCCCGGATCAGCGCGCGGGCTGCTCGCTGGCCGACTCGATCAGCGCCGCCGAGCTGCGCGCCTGGAAGGCCGAGCACCCGAACGCGGTCGTGGTGTCCTATGTGAACACCACCGCCGAGGTGAAGGCGCTCACCGACATCTGCTGCACCTCCTCCAACGCCGTGGACGTGGTCGCCTCCATCGACCCCGACCGCGAGGTGCTGTTCCTGCCCGACCAGTTCCTCGGCGCGCACGTCAAGCGCGTGACCGGCCGGGAGAACATGCAGATCTGGGCGGGCGAGTGCCACGTGCACGCGGGCATCAACGGCGACGAGCTCACCGAGCAGGCGCGCAGCCACCCGGACGCCGAGTTGTTCGTGCACCCCGAGTGCGGCTGCGCCACCTCGGCGCTGTACCTGGCGGGCGAGGGCGCGTTCCCGGCCGACCGGGTGCACATTCTGTCCACCGGCGGCATGATCGACGCCGCGAAGGCCGCCAAGTCGAGCCAGGTCTTGGTCGCCACCGAGGTCGGCATGCTGCACCAGCTGCGCAAGGCCGCGCCCGGCATCGACTTCCAGGCGGTCAACGACCGCGCCTCCTGCAAGTACATGAAGATGATCACCCCCGCCGCGCTGCTGCGCTGCCTGGTGGAGGGCGCCGACGAGGTGCACGTGGATCTGGAAACCGCGGCGCTCGGCCGTAGTTCGGTGCAGCGGATGATCGCGATCGGCAATCCGGGCGGCGGCGAGTGAGCCGACGCCGACGACATGCGGCGGGCGTGTAGCGGCGCCGCATGACCTCGGCGGGCGCGGCGATGTTCGCGTCCGAGCTCGGAACGAGAGGCTGGCGGAGATGAATGCTCCGGTAATCGAGTGGGAGGCCTCGGCCGACCTGGTGGTGGTCGGCGGCGGCGTCGCCGGACTGACGGCGGCCCGCACCGCGTCGCTGCGCGGGCTGCGGGTCCTCGCGCTCAGCAAGGGCGGCCCGATCGACACCTCCACCCAGTACGCACAGGGCGGCATCGCCGTCGTAGCGCCGCACGGTGATTCGATCGAATCGCACGTACGGGACACGGTGGAGGCGGGCGCCGGGCTGTGCGAGACGAGCGCGGTGCGCGCCATCGTCGAGGGCGGGCAGGCGGCCGTCGCGGCGCTGACCGACCTCGGCGCGGTGTTCGATCTCGGTCGCGACGGCCAGATCTCGCGCACCAGGGAGGGCGGGCACAGCACCCGCCGCATCATCCACGCGGGCGGCGACGCGACCGGCGCGGAGGTGCAGCGCGCGCTCAACGCGGCGGGTCTGCCCGTGCTGTTCGGCGCGGCGGCCTGCGAGGTGGTCACCGGCCCGGGCGGGGTGCAGGGTGTGATCGCGGTGTCCGACAAGGGTTTCGGCGTGGTGCACACTCCGGCCGTGCTGCTCGCCACCGGCGGGCTCGGCCAGCTCTACGCGCTGAGCACGAATCCGGCCGGCGCGACCGCCGACGGCGTCGCGCTCGCGCTGTGGGCCGGTGCGGCGGTCGCGGATCTGGAATTCGTGCAGTTCCACCCGACCGTGCTGTACACGCCCGGCGGGCTGGGGCGGCGGCCGCTGATCAGCGAGGCGGTGCGCGGTGAGGGCGCGACTCTCGTCGACGCCGAGGGCAATCCGGTGACCGCGGGGGTGCATCCGCGCGGCGATCTCGCGCCGCGCGACGTGGTCTCCAGGGCTATCGCCGAGCGGATGCGCGAGCTGGGCACGGATCACGTCTTCCTCGACGCGCGCTCGATCGATGGTTTCGCGCAACGTTTTCCGACGATCACCGCCTCCTGCCTCGCCGCGGGGATCGACCCGCGCGCTGGTCTGATTCCCGTCGCGCCCGCGGCGCACTATCAGTGCGGAGGCGTTGTCACCGATGCGCACGGCCGGACCGGGGTGCCCGGGCTGTACGCCGCGGGAGAAGTGGCGCGGACCGGGTTGCACGGCGCGAATCGGTTGGCGTCCAACAGTCTTCTCGAGGGTCTGGTCGTCGGCGAACGGGTCGGTGCGGCGGCCGTGGAGCGCCTCGGCGCGCCCGCGGAGGTCACCGACGTGCGGCCACGCACCATGCCGCGGGCGCCGCGCGCGGCGCTACAGCAGGCGATGACCGCGCACGCCGCCGTGGTGCGGGACCGGGACGGGCTCGCGAGCGCGACGGCGACCTTGGAACGCGCTGTGCTGCGCGGCATGTCGAGCCGGTTCGCCGGTGACAGTGTCGTCGTGCCGCCCGCGCCGGAGGACCTGGCCGCTCGCCGAATCGCCGAACTGGAGGACGGCGCGCTGACGCTCACCGCCCGCGTGCTGCTGCTCGCCGCGGCGGCCCGCACCGAAAGCCGCGGCTGTCACACGCGATCCGATCATCCGGAGTCGAACGAGGCGCTGCGGCACAGCATTCCGATTCGCCTGGACGCCGACGGGCGACCGGACGTCTTCCTGGTCGGCGGCTCACCGGAAGGGGAGTCGCTGGCTTCCCGCCTGGCCGACGACCCCGAGGCCCCGGCGCTGACCCTGGCGATTCCGTGAACCCCGATATCGACTTTCGCCCGCGTCCGTCGCGGGCCGACAGAGTAGGAGTGCGCTGATGGCGCTGGACGCCGCACTGGACCGTGACGAGGTGCTCGCGCTCATTCGCACCGCGCTGGACGAGGACCTGCGCTACGGACCGGACGTCACCACGATGGCGACCGTGCCCGCCGACGCGGCGGTGAAGGCCTCGGTGGTCTCCCGTCAGCCGGGCACCGTCGCGGGCATCGACGTGGGGCTGCTCGTGCTCGACGAGGTGATCGGCGCGAGCGAATACGAGATCACCGAGCGGGTGGCCGACGGGACCCGGGTACACGCGGGTGACGTAGTCCTCGGCGTCGTCGCGCCGACGCGCGGGCTGCTGACGGCCGAGCGCACCATGCTCAACCTGATGTGCCACCTGTCCGGCATCGCCACCGCAACCGCGGCGTGGGTCGACGAGGTCGAGGGCACCAGGTGCGCGATTCGCGACAGCCGCAAGACGCTGCCCGGCCTGCGCGGCCTGCAGAAGTACGCGGTGCGGGTCGGCGGCGGGGTGAACCACCGGATGGGGCTGGGCGACGCGGCGCTGATCAAGGACAACCACGTCGTCGCGGCGGGTTCGGTGGTCGCCGCGCTGCGCGCGGTGCGTGAACTGGCGCCGGATCTGCCGTGCGAAGTGGAGGTCGACAGCCTGGAGCAGCTCGACGCCGTGCTCGCCGAGAACGTGGAACTGGTGCTGCTGGACAACTTTCCGCTCTGGCAGACCCAGGCGGCCGTGCAGCGGCGCAATGCCGTCGCGCCGGAGACCAAGCTGGAGTCCTCGGGTGGGCTGACCTTGGAGATGGCGGCGGACTACGCGCGCACCGGCGTCGACTACCTCGCGGTGGGGGCGTTGACGCACTCGGTGCGGGTGCTGGACCTCGGTTTGGATATGTGAGCGGGGTACGGCCGCGCCGAGAGGCGCGTGCCGACCGTCGCTGAGCGCTCGCCAGCAATCCGATCGCAAATGGGGGTCGGCATTCGTCGGCAAAAGGCGCAAACTTACTCGTAGAACAGCTTGACGCGGTTCATCCGACTGCCATTGTCACCGGGACGCGGTGGCGCGCCAGCTAACGAGTGGAGGTCCGCAATGTCCATGTCATCGACGGTGGAGGAATGCCTGCGCGACGCGGGCGTCGAATACGAGGTCGTGCGTCATCCGCACAGCTACACCAGCGCCCATACCGCGTCGGTGGCCAATATCCCCGCTGATCGTCTCGCAAAGACGATCATGCTCGAGGACGATCAGGGCTACGTCGGCGCGGTGCTGCCATCGACCCATCACCTGCGCCTGTCGAAGCTCTGGGCGCAGACCGGACGGCATCTGGTCCTCGCCAAGGAGTCCGAACTTCGCTCGGTCTTCAAGGACTGCGAGGTCGGCGCGATCCCGGCCGTCTGCACCGCGTACGGCGTGCAGACGCTGATGGACGAAAGCCTCACCACGGTGCCCGACGTCTATTTCGAGGCCGGGGACCACGAGGAACTCGTCCACCTGCGTACGGATCAGTTCATGCGGCTGATGGAGCGGGCGGAGAAGGCGCACTTCTCCAAGCGTGGCGGCGGACCTCCGGAGTGAACCTCGCGCGTCCGGTCGGCTAGGCCCTGGTCGGCCCGCGCTGATCAGAGGGCGCGGACCATCGTTCGCTGATACACCCGCTTGCCCTGATAGCGCAGGCCGGGGACCAGCGGCGCCGTACCGTGCTCGGTGAAGCCCATCCGCTCGAAAAACCTTACGGCGCGGGTGTTCTCGACGAGAGTTTGCAGGTGGCAGCCGGGGGATCCGGCCGCGGCGGCGTGCTCGAGGAAGCGCTCGATCAGTCCGTCGGCCGCGCCGGTGCCCCGGCCCTCCTCGGCCACGTTGATGTGCAGGTGTGAGGGCCAGCGCGGGTCGGTGAAGTCGCCCGCGGTGGGTCGGCGGCGCAGCTTCGCGCTCAACGCGTCGAGTGCGGCGCGCACGAAGAACGCGGCGGGCCCACGCCGGAACACCAAGCGGTACCGGCGAATCGCCGCTTCGATGCGCTCGTCTTCGGTGGGGAACGCCGCGCTGTCCACGCAGCCCGCGAGATAGCCGACCAGCGCGCCGTCTCGCACCGCGACGAACAGCGAGCGCGGTTCGATGTCCAGATAGGGGTCGAGGTACACCGCCGCCTCGGATTCCGCGTGCCCCCAGAGTGATTCGGTCGGCGCTCCGGAACCGGCACGGCGGGCCAGGGCGCGTAGTTCGTCGCGATCGGGCTCGGTGAACCGGCGAATCTCCACGGCATTCAACGTACCGTCGCGCGGTGTCAGCTCGCCGTCGGCGGATCGGCGCGGGTATCGGCTCGCCGGGTGCGGGGTGCGGGGTGCGGGGTGCGGGGTGCCGGGTGCGGGGTCGGCGGATCGGCGTGGGCGTCGGCTTGTCGAGCCTGCGGTCGGTGGAGCGGCGTGCGTCAGCTCGTCAAGCTCGTGGTCAGTCGCCGCAGCAGTGTCTCGAACTGATCCAGGATCTCGGGCGGGTACTCGGCGAGGATCGCGTCCTGGCGTTCGTTGCACGGGCGGAAGAATTCGTCGGCCCGCTCCTTGACCTGCCCGCTCGTGCGCAGCGTGACCACGCGCCGGTCGGTGTGCTCGCGGGTGCGGGTGATGTATCCGGCGTCTTCCAGCCGGTTGAGCAGTGAACTCATCGCGCCCGAGGTCAGCGCGATGCGCTTGCTCAGCAATGCCGGTGAGATCGGCGTGCCGAGCGTCTCCGCGGAGGTGATCTCCCGCAGCGCGAAAGCGTCGGTGGAATGCACGCCGAGTTCCGCGGCGAACCGGCGGCCGAGCTCGGCGAAGCTCGCGCCGTAGGACAGCAGGACGTCGGCGAGTCGTTCGCGTTGCGCCGCAGGGTCGTTCGACACCGGCACTCCTTCCCTCGATGGGCACGGGCGCGCCCGCACAAATTGACAACTTACCCCGACGCGGAATACCTTCATCATAAAGTAATTTGATGATGGAGGTAAATTGCCAACCGAAACCGATACACCTCCCGCCCGGCACTGGTTCGGGCTGATCGCAGTCTCGTTGGGTGTCGCGCTGATCGTCGTGGACCTGACGATCGTCAACGTGATCGTCGCCCCGATCATCGACGACCTGGGCATCACCTCGATCGAGGCGCAATGGATCCAGGAGTCCTACGCCATCGTCTTCGCGGCGCTGCTGTTGGTCACCGGTCGCCTCGCCGACTTGTACGGTGCGCGAAGGCTTTTCGTGATCGGACTGGTGATCTTCGGCGTTACCAGCCTGCTGGCCGCCGCGGCGCCGAACGGCGGCGCGCTCATCGCCGCGCGCTTCCTCCAGGGCGTCGGCGGCGCGCTGATCCTGCCGACCTCGCTGGCCTTGGTGAACGCGGGCTTCGCGGGTCCGGCGCGCGCCAAGGCGTTCGCGATCTGGGGTTCGACGATCGGCGCCGCGGCGGCGGTTGGTCCGCTGCTCGGTGGCTGGCTGGCCGACCTCTCGTGGCGGTGGGCGTTCGGCATCAACATTCCGCTGGTGCTCGTCATAGTGGCTGCGGTGCTGCGGTTCGTGCCTGATCGGCACGGACTGGCGCAGTCCGTCGACGGTCCCGCGCACGACCGGCGCGGACGTGCGCCGCGGGTCGGCGGAGGTGTGGATCTGCGCGGTGCGGCGCTGTCGGTGCTCGGCCTCGGCCTGCTGTCGTTCGCGTTGATCGAGGGGCGCCACTACGGGTGGGTGCGCACGATCGAGCCGCTCGTCGTCGGTGGGGTGGCCTGGCGCGGTGGGCCGTCGCCGGTGCTCGTCGCGTTCCTCGTGGCGATGGGCACGCTGGCGCTCTTCTGGCGGCGGCAGCGGAGGCTGGTGCGGACGGGTGGTGAACCCCTGCTGGACGTCCGGCTGTTCGGGATCGTCTCGTTCCGCAACGGCAATGTGGTCACGCTCGTGGTGGGCGTCGGTGAATTCGGGATCATCGCGGTGCTGCCGTTGTGGATGCAGTTCACCCTCGGCTATACGGCCTTCCAGACCGGGCTCGCCCTCGCCGCGCTGGCGGTCGGCAGTTTCGTCGCCAGCGGGGCCAGTTTCGGGATGACCGCGTCGGCGATGGCGCAGGTGCGCATCGGCCTGGTGCTGGAGGCCGCGGGGCTGGCCTTGCTCGCGCTCGTCGCGGCCACGGACACGCGATGGTGGGCCATCGTCCTCGCGCTGTTCGTCTACGGCGTGGGCGTCGGCTTCGCGACCGCGCAAGTGACGAACGTGGTGCTCGCCGAAGTGCCCGGCGAACGCGCTGGCCAAGGGTCGGGCATCCAAAGCGCGGCAAGGGAACTCGGCTCCGCGCTCGGCATCGCCGTGCTCACCACGCTCTTCTTCAGCGTGCTCGGCAGCGACCTGCGTGACCGTCTGGCGGACACGCCCGCCGCCGAAAGCCTGACCGACGCGGTCACGGCCAGCGCCGGATCGGCCATCCCCGCGCTGGCCGCCGACCCCGCCACCGCCCCGATCGCCGAGGCCGCCCGCGAGTCCATGTCCTCCGGTCTCGCGCTCACCGCCTATGCCTGCGCGGGGCTGCTCCTGTTGGCCTTGGCCACGACCGCATCCATCCGCGGGCGCGCAGAGCCGGTCTCGACACCTGCGGTCGACGAAGCCGCCGCCCCCTGAGTTCGGCACATGCTCGTCACCCGCCTCGCAGGGCGGCAAGCCTGGTGAGGCGGGTGCACGCTGGGTGGCGATGCGTCTCCACACGCGGGTGCCGGGTCGAGCCGCGGTGCTTGTTTGTCGGATCCGGGCGCGGCTCCTAGCGGCTCGGAGTTGCCAGTGCCGTCCGCGCGCAACAGTGCCAGCGCTTGCTATGCGGCGTGCCCTGTGGGGCTGGTGGCTTCGCAGACTTTGCGCGCTTTGCAGGCAATCGGATCGTGCACGGCGTGCCGAGGTGTGCGAGGCCGAGAACGCTCGGGACGCCAGGCGAGGGAAGGTGTGGCTGGTCGCGGTGCGGAGACGTTCGGCCCGCACGTGTGGTCGCGAGCAGCGACGCCGGGGTCGGCGAAGTGGTGGGTATCAGGCGGTGAGTTCGCGTTCCAGCGGGGTGCGGAAGCGAGGGATGGTGCGAACGGGGCCGAACCACTTCGCGGTGCGGGCGGCTTCGGCTTCGATGCGCGACTTCGCTTCGGAGCCGACGTCTTCCAGGAGGCGCCAGACGATCTCGCCGTCTTTGCGCTGCGCCCAGCCGCCGACGATGCGGCCGTTCCACCAGAGGGTGGGGCCGATGTTGCCATTGCGGTCGAAGAGGGACGCGGCGTGCGGGCCGAGGTACCAGTCGCGGGACTGCCAGCCCATCGGGGTCGGATCGAGGGCCGGGAGGAGTGCAGCCCAATCCTCGGGCGGCGCAACGGGTTCGACGTCGTCGGCGAGGACGAGGCCGGGGGTGCCGTCCAAGTCGACCTCCGCCACCTCCAACCGGGCCAGCGCCTTGCGTACCTCGGCCAGTGACCAGCCCGTCCACCATTTGAGGTCGCTGAGCGGGGCCGGGCCGAAGGCGGCCAACCACTTCCGCACCAGTTCGGCGCGCGCCTCCTCGGCGGGCAGTTCCGCGACGCCCTCGGGCAGCCACGATTCCACCGGCGCCCACAGGTACTGGCTGCTCGCCCAGCTGCCGTTCGGCCGCCCGCGCACGATGCGACCCTCGCAGCCCAGGGTGACGAGTACCCAGGTCGTGATATTGGTCGGCTTCGAATACGCCTTGTCCGGTGCGGTATTCACCTGGGTGCGCAGCCGCGGCACGTCCTTGCCGAGCTGCGCGCCGGTGGCGGCGCCGCGAGCGAGCAACGCGCGGTGGGTCTCCTCTTCGACCTCGGCCCACCAGCTCGCGACATCGCCGTCGCCGATACCGGCGTGCTCGAGAAAACGTCCGTAGGTCTTGCGTTGCTTGTCCGCCAACGCGTTCGCGCACGCGGCCTGGAGCACCGGAACCAGCTCGACGGGCGCGACGAACATGGTCCGGCGCATCGCGAGCATGCGCAGCAGCGTCCGCTCGTCGTACAGCTCGCGCTCTACTTCGGCGGGCGTCGCGTGGAGGCTGCGCGCGCCGAGGGAAAGGAACACCGTGGCCGGATCGGTGGCGTGCAAAACCACCAGTGACCTCGCGATATTCGCGATGTCGTCGGTGCGGTGCGCGTCCGCCAGCCGGTGCCGCACTCCCAGTCGCGCGCGCCGCTCGGCGGCATCTATCGAACGCATAGGCGAATACTAACCGCCGCCTCCGACATCCAGCGTCGACTCGTGGCGGCGCTCAGAGCCCGAACTGGCTCGGGTCCAGCCGCAGCGCCTGACAAGCCTCGCGCGCCGCCGCGACCTCGGCCTGGTCGAAGGACCCGTCGGCATTGCCGATCATGATGCCGATCTGCACGACGGCCTGCGCCTCGGCGGGCTTGCCCGAAACGCGGCGGAACACTTGGCGCCACGCGCCGGTTGTTCGGTTCGACACCGACGAAGAGAGGCGTGAGATGAGCAAGCCGGCGGATGCCGCATATCACTGGAACGGCGCGGAGTTGGACCTGGACGCCTATCTGGCCAGGATCGGCTTCGACGGCGAACGTGCCCCCACCCTCGCGACGCTGCGCGAACTCGTCTACCTGCACACCACTTCCATTCCGTTCGAGAACCTGGAGCCGGTGCTCGGTCGCCCGATCCCGCTGGATCTGGCCACCTTGCAGGACAAGCTGGTGCGCCGCCGTCGCGGCGGCTACTGCTACGAGAACGTCGGACTCTTCGCCGCCGCGCTGGAACGCCTCGGATTCGGGGTCACCGGACTCAGCGGCCGGGTGACGATGGGCTCCGGCGGATTGCGACCGGCGACGCACGCCCTGCTGCGCGTGACGACCGCGGACGACGACCGCGTCTGGCTCTGCGACGTCGGGTTCGGTTCCGGCCCGCTCGAGCCGTACGAGCTGGTCGAACGCCCCGGCGAGTTCGCCTTGGGCCAGTGGCGATTCCGCCTCGAACGCACCGTCGGCGAGCTGGACACCGACCTGTGGGTGCTGCACCAGTTCGGCCGCGACGGCTGGATCGACCGCTACACCTTCACGACCGAACCGCAGTACCGCATCGACTTCGAGGTGGGGAACCACTTCGTGTCCACCTCGGCGCGCTCGCCGTTCACCGCGCGCCCGTTCGTCCAACGCTTCCTGCCCGATGTCCACCACGTGCTCGACGGCCTGACCCTCGTCACCGAACGCCCCGACGGATCGAGCGAAACCCGTGCGCTGGAGCCGGGGGAACTGCCCAAGATCCTGGAGGAGTTCTTCGACATCGAACTCGATCCGGCCGACGCCGCCACGCTGAGCACAGCGCCCTGGCTCGACCGCTGAGCGCGACACCGTCGGCGCGGGTACGCCGCGCCGACGGACGATTCGGTTACCGTCGGCTGGGTGCGCATCCACCGGAAGATCCTGGTTCTGTTCGCAGCGCCCGTGCTCGCCCTCGCCGCGTGCGGTTCCGGGCCCGAACAGCCGGACACCGTGGCCGGTCAGTTCGCCGACGCGCTGAACCGCGACGACATCGCCGCGGCGGCCGCGCTCACCGACGACCCCGCCGAGGCGACCGCCACGTTGAATCAGCTCTACGACGGTCTCGGCAAGGAAGTCACCTTCGAGGTGAACTCGACCGACGGGAACGGTTTCACCCTCGCCGCCACCTGGCAGCTGGGCAAGGGCGGCCGGGACGAGTGGAGCTACACCACCGTGGGCGAGGCCACCGAGAACGACGGATGGAAGATCCGCTGGGATCCCGCCACCGTCGCGCCCGGCCTGGCCGCTGGCCCGTTGACCTACGGACCCGCCTTCGCCAAGCCCGCTCGCGTTCTCGACGGCGCGGGCGGCGATCTCATGACCGAACAGATCGTCACCCTGGTGAACCTCGCGCCCGGCGTGGACACCGGCGCCGTCGCGGCCCTGCTCGCCCCGCTGGCTCCTGGCATCACCGCGCAGTCCCTGGAGACGGAACTCGCGCAGGGCAAGCCGGTCACCGCGATCACGCTGCGCGCCGCCGACATCGCCCCGATCAACGACGCGCTGGCCGCGCTGCCCGGCGTCACTCTCGCACCGCAGACCCGGCTGCTGACCGTCGACAAGGCACTCTCCTCACCGACCATGACCGGCATCACCGAGCTGTGGCAGCAGAACGCCGACGAGGCGGCGGGCTGGGCGGTGCGGGCCAAGACGCCCACCGGCACCGAACGCGTCGCGGGCGAGGATCCGCGTCAGGCCGCCGACATCGCCACCACGTTGAGCACCGGTTTGCAGCGCGCCGCCGAGGACGCGCTCGCGCCGATCGCCCAGCCCGCGGCGATCGTCGCGCTACAGCCCTCCAGCGGCAACGTGCTCGCCATGGCGCAGAACGCCCCCGCGGACGCGCAGGGCCCGATCGCGCTGACCGGCCTGTATCCGCCGGGCTCGACCTTCAAGACCGTGACCGTCTCGGCCGCGCTCCAGGCGGGTGAGGTGAATCCCGACACGGTGTTGCCCTGCCCCGGTAGCGCGGACATCGAGGGCCGCCGAATCCCCAACGACGACAACTTCGATCTCGGCCAGGTCCCGCTGCACACCGCCTTCGCCCGCTCCTGCAACACCACCATGGGCATGCTCGGCGTGCGGCTGCCGCCGGACGGGCTGACGAAGGCGGCCGCCCAGCTCGGACTCGGCATCGACTACGTCACACCCGGCTTGACCACGGTCACCGGCAAGGTGCCCACCGCCGACACCCCGGCCGAGCGCGTCGAGTCCAGCATCGGTCAAGGACAGGTGACAGCCTCGCCGTTCGGCATGGCGTTGGTCGCCGCCTCGATCGCGCGCGGCTCGGTGCCGACGCCGACCGTGGTGCAGGGCAGACCCGGCGTGGCCGACCGGCAGCCGGAGCCGCTGTCCGGGACCGTCGACGACCAGCTGAAGACCATGATGCGCGAGACCGTCACCGGCGGCACCGCGACGCAGTTGCGCGACATCCCCGGCCTGCTCGGCAAGACCGGCACCGCGGAATACATCGACGACACCCACGCGCACGGCTGGTTCGTCGGAATCGACGGTGACCTGGCGTTCGCGGTGTTCGTCAGCGACGCGGGCAGCTCGGGTCCGGCGGTGGAGGCCGCCGGTCGGATGCTGCGTGCGGCGCGGTAACCTTCGGCATCCGCCGTTCGGGTGATTTGGGCGGCGGATATATCCCGGCTGGCGCGGACCGCGCTCGGTGCGCCCGCTACACTCGTCGGCGGGCCGCGTCAGCGGTCAATATGCGGGATGTCACGATTTCGAGAAGGTTCGGAGTAGGCGCCATCGATACCGGTCAGTTGATCGCGGAGCATTACCGCCTGGTCGAGCGGATTGGTAGCGGCGGCACAGGTGTCGTCTGGCGTGCCACCGACGAGCGACTCCGGCGTTCCGTGGCGATCAAGCAGATCCACATAAAAGCGAGCCTGCCGGAGGCCGAACGCGACATCGTGCGCCAGCGCGCGACCCGCGAGGCCCGGAACGCGGCGCGCTTCCAGCATCCCAACGCGATCGTGGTGTTCGACATCACCGAGCACGAGGGCGACCCGTGCCTGGTGATGGAGTACCTGAAGTCGCGCAGCCTGGCCGCGGTGCTCTCCGCACAGGGCACGCTGCCGCTGACCCAGGTCGCGCGCATCGGCGAGCAGGTCGCCTCGGCGCTGATCGCCGCGCACCAGGCGGGCATCGTGCACCGCGACGTGAAGCCGGGCAATGTGCTGCTCGACGACCACGGCACGGTCAAGATCACCGACTTCGGCATCTCCCGCGCCACCGGCGACGTCACGCTCACCGAGACCGGCCTGATCTGCGGCACCGCCGCCTATCTCGCGCCCGAGGTGGCCCGCGGCGCCGATCCGACGCCCGCCGCCGACGTGTTCTCGCTCGGCGCCACACTCTTTCACGCGCTGGAGGGCGAACCGCCCTACGGCGCGAGCGCGAATCCGCTCGCGGTGCTCTACGCGGCGGCGAACGGTCAGGTCAGCCAGCCGCGTAACGCGGGGCCTGCCACCGATTTCCTGCTCGCGCTGCTGAACCCGGACCCGGAGGAACGGCCGAGCATGCGCGTCTCGCGCGACACGCTGGCCGCCTTCGCCGATTCCGGCGCCAACCCGGTGCCCGTCGGATTCGTCCCGGCCAGTGAGACTTTCGCGCGCCAGTCGGCCTCGGAGGCGGCGACGCGCGCGCTGCGCACACCCGTGCCGCAGCCCACCCACCAGCCGACCGAACGGCATGTCCGTCCGCTGCCTCCGCCGCAGCGCGCCGCCGCCCACCCGAACACGGCCGCGCATCCTAGGACGGCGGCCCAGCCGCGTCCGGCGTCCGGCTCCTCGGCGGGCAAGCGCCGCGCGGTGCTCATCGGCGGCGTCGTCGGCGCGGTGGTGGCCGTCGCCGCGCTGCTGATCGGCAGCCTGAACCAGTCGGACTCGAATTCTCCCGCGGCGCAGGCGACTCCGCCGTCGGCGAGCGCCACGGCCTCCGGCAAGACGACCACGACGGCACCGGCGCTCGGCCGCACGCCGAGCGCGGGCACCGTCGAGTGGGGACCGGCCGGTCAGCTGATCGTCGACTTCTACAGCAACCCCGGCGGGTCCTGGTCGCTGCTCACCCCGGCGGCGCAGAAGGCCTACGGCGGTGAACAGGCGTTCCGCGACTACTGGGGCTCGCGCATCGTCGACACGTTCTCCAGCATCCAGGCGGCCACCGGCTCCAACAACGCCGACGGCTCGGTGGACATGCGACTGGGCAACCTGACGGTGGAGGGCGAGTCCAAGCAGCTGGTGCTGCGTGTCGTGGACAGCGGCGGGCGACTGCTCATCGACAGCGAAACCCGCTGAGTCGCAACGCGTCAGCCGCGTTCGCCGCGCAGCGAGGTTTCGGTGCGGGTGCTCGGCTGGATCTCGGCCGAGCCGATCGGGTGAAACGGCTGGTCGCCTGAAAGGGCTTGGCGCGGTTGCCTATAGCTCCGCAGGCTCGCGGCCGAGTAGGCTTCCGGCATGACGATCAGGGGGATGCTGGCGGAGGAACGCGCCGAACTCATCGCGTTGCTGCGCGATCTGCGCGCGGAGGAATGGGAGACGCCGTCGCTGTGCGCGGGGTGGACGGTGCGGGACGTGGTCGGGCATCTGCTGTACGACACGATCGCACCGCTGACCTACGGGGGCATCGTCATCCGGTGCGGGCTCTCGATCGACCGCGTCAACGATCGGCTGGTCCGGAAGGCGCGGACGCTGTCGACCGACCAGCTGATCGACAAGTTCGAGAACGCCGCGGGCAAGCTGTCCCGGTCCGGTCCCGCCCTGGTGCTTGCCGACCTGTTCGTGCACCAGCAGGACATTCGCCGCCCGCTCGGCCGCACCCGTGCGATCCCGGCCGAACGGTTGCGTTACCTGGTCGAACATCCCGACCCGTTCGTCCGGCCGGGGCGACGCAGGAAGGGCTTGCGATTGGTGGCCACGGACCTGGACTGGGCCGACGGCAGCGGGCCGGAGGTACGCGGGCCCGCGGAGGCGCTCACTCTCGCGGTGGTCGGGCGCGCGGCGGCGCTCGACGATCTCGAAGGTGAGGGAGTCGCCGAGCTGCGCCGCCGCTGCGGGTGAGCGTCGCGTTCGGCGATCCCACCGGCGTACCTCCGCCTTCGCTCCGGCCGTGCGCGGGCTAGCGGCGGACTGGCGTCCGGCGGCGTCCACTAGGCTGGTAGCGGCAACTTTCCTGTTGTGACCAGCTCCAGACAAGGATCGACACCGACATGACATCCCGCATCGAGCTCGCCCGCGTCGACTTGCGCGGTCGTACTCCTTCCGCTGCCGAGCTGCGCTCCGCGCTGCCGCGCGGGGGAGTCGACGTGGACTCGGTGCTGCATCAGGTGCGTCCGGTGGTGGAGGCGGTCCGCGACCATGGTGTCTCGGCGGCGCTGGAGTTCGGTGAGCGGTTCGACGGTGTGATTCCGGCGACCGTCCGCGTCCCGCGGTCCGAGCTGGTCAAGGCGCTCGACGAGCTGGACCCCGCGGTGCGCGCCGCGCTGGAGGAGTCGATCGCGCGGGCGCGCGCGGTGCACGCCGATCAGCGCCGCACCGACACCACCACCGAGGTGGTGCCCGGCGGCACGGTCACCGAACGGTGGGTGCCGGTGGAGCGAGTCGGGCTGTACGTGCCCGGCGGCAACGCCGTCTACCCGTCCAGCGTGGTGATGAACGTGGTGCCCGCGCAGACCGCGGGCGTCGGTTCGCTGGTGGTCGCCTCGCCGCCGCAGGCCCAGTTCGGCGGGCTCCCGCACCCGACCATCCTGGCCGCCGCGCAACTGCTCGGCGTCGAGGAGGTGTGGGCGGTCGGCGGCGCGCAGGGCGTCGCGCTGCTCACCTACGGCGGCGTCGACACCGACGGCGCGGAACTCGAGCCGGTCGACCTGATCACCGGCCCGGGCAACATCTACGTCACCGCGGCCAAGCGGCTGTGCCGCGGCTTGGTCGGCATCGACGCCGAAGCGGGTCCCACCGAGATCGCCATCCTGGCCGACGCCACCGCCGATCCGTCGCACGTCGCGGCCGACCTGATCAGCCAGGCCGAGCACGACGTGCTGGCGGCCAGCGTGCTGGTGACCGACAGCGTCGAGCTCGCCGACGCGGTGGACGCCGCGCTGAGCACTCAGATGACGGTGGTCAAGCACGGGCACCGGGTGCGAGAGGCGTTGACCGGCAAGCAGTCCGGCACCGTGCTCGTCGACGACATCGACCAGGGCCTGCGCGTGGTCGACGCCTACGCGGCCGAGCACCTGGAGATCCAGACCGCCGACGCGTCCGCGGTCGCGGCCCGGGTGCGCAGCGCGGGCGCGATCTTCGTCGGCCCGTACGCGCCGGTCAGCCTCGGCGACTACTGCGCGGGCTCGAACCACGTGCTGCCCACCGCGGGCTGCGCGCGGCACTCGTCCGGACTCAGCGTGCAGACCTTCCTGCGCGGCATCCACGTCGTCGAGTACACCGAGGCGGCGCTGAAGGATGTCGCCGGGCACGTGGTCGCGCTGGCCAACGCCGAGGATCTTCCGGCGCACGGCCAGGCCGTCACGGTGCGATTCGAGACCCTGTCATGACCGGTCAGCTCACTGCGCCCGGGTCCGCGATCGGCCTGGACGATCTGCCGCTGCGCGAGAACCTGCGCGGCAAGAAGCCTTATGGCGCACCGCAATTGACCGTTCCGGTGCAGTTGAACACCAACGAGAACCCGCACCCGCCGAGCCGCGCGCTCATCGACGACGTGGCCGAGTCCATCCGCGCCGCCGCCGCGGATCTGCACCGCTACCCGGATCGCGACGCGGTGGCGCTGCGCACCGACCTGGCGAACTACCTCACCCGCCAGACCGGCGTCACGGTGGATACGGCGAACGTCTGGGCGGCCAACGGTTCCAACGAGATCCTGCAGCAGCTGCTCCAGGCCTTCGGCGGACCGGGCCGCAGCGCACTGGGTTTCGTGCCGTCCTACTCGATGCACCCGATCATCTCCGAGGGCATCGACACCGAGTGGGTCGAGGCCAAGCGCAACGCCGATTTCTCCCTCGACATCGACTACGCGCTGGCGGCCATCGCCGAACGCAGGCCGGACGTGGTCTTCGTGACCAGCCCGAACAACCCCACCGGACACAGCATTCCGCAGGACGACCTGGTGCGGATCCTCGACGCGGCGCCCGGCATCGTCGTGGTCGACGAGGCCTACGGCGAATTCTCGGCGGCGCCGAGTGCGATCGCGCTGATCGACCGATTCCCGGCGAAGCTGGTGGTGAGCCGCACCATGAGCAAGGCCTTCGCGTTCGCGGGCGGCCGCCTGGGCTACCTCGTCGCCGCGCCCGCGGTGATCGACGCGATGCTGCTGGTGCGGCTGCCCTATCACCTGTCGGTGGTCACCCAGGCCGCCGCGCGCGCGGCCCTGCGGCACGCGGACGAAACTCTCGGCAGCGTCGCGGAATTGGCGGCGCAGCGCGACCGGGTCGCGGCCGCGCTCGGCGAGCTGGGCTTCGAGGTGGTGCCCAGCGACGCCAATTTCGTGCTGTTCGGCCGGTTCGCCGACGCGGGCCGGGCCTGGCAGCGATACCTGGACCGCGGCGTGCTGATCCGCGACGTCGGCATCCCCGGCTACCTGCGCGCGACCATCGGCCTCGCCGCCGAGAACGACGAGTTCCTGCGCGTCAGCGGCGAGCTGGCAGGCAGCGAACTCACGCCCCGATGAACCCCGTGGAGGAAGCACCGATGACAAGGACCGCGCGGGTCGAGCGCATCACCAAGGAATCCAGCATCGTCGTCGAACTGGATCTGGACGGCACCGGCAAGACCGAGATCTCCACCGGCGTCCCGTTCTACGACCACATGCTGACCGCGCTCGGCGCGCACGCCAGCTTCGACCTGACCGTGCGCGCGGAGGGCGACATCGAGATCGAGGCGCACCACACGGTGGAGGACACCGCCATCGTGTTCGGGCAGGCGCTCGGCAAGGCGCTGGGTGACAAGTCCGGCATCCGCCGCTTCGGCGACGCCTTCATCCCGATGGACGAGACCCTCGCGCACGCGGCGGTCGACGTGTCGGGTCGGCCGTACTGCGTGCACACCGGCGAGCCGGAACACCTGCTGCACGCGGTGATCCCGGGCAGCCCGGTGCGCGGGCGCTCGGAGCCGGGCGCGCCGTACTCCACGGTGCTCAACCGCCACGTCTTCGAGTCGATCGCGCTCAACGCCCGGATCGCTCTGCACGTGCGGGTGCTCTACGGCCGCGACCAGCACCACGTCACCGAGGCCGAGTTCAAGGCCGTGGCGCGAGCGCTGCGCGCCGCCGTCGAGCTCGACCCGCGGGTGAGCGGTGTGCCGTCGACGAAGGGAACGCTGTGACAACGAAATCCGTCGCCCTGCTGGACTACGGCTCCGGCAACCTGCACTCCGCGGAGCGGGCGCTGGTGCGCGCTGGTGCGCGCGTCGAGGTGACTGCCGACCCGCAGATCGCGCTGGCCGCAGACGGTCTCGTGGTGCCCGGCGTCGGCGCGTTCGCGGCTTGCATGGCGGGGCTGCGCGAGGTGCGCGGCGAACGCATCATCGGCCAGCGCCTGGCCGGTGGGCGTCCGGTGCTCGGCATCTGCGTCGGCATGCAGATCCTGTTCGAGCGCGGCGTGGAGTTCGGCGTGGAGACCGACGGGTGCGCGGAATGGCCGGGCGTGGTGGAGCGGTTGTCCGCTCCGGTGCTGCCGCACATGGGGTGGAACACCGTGTCGGCGCCTTCCGACAGCGTGCTGTTCAAGGGCATGGACGCCGATACCCGGTTCTACTTCGTCCACTCCTACGCCGCGCAGACCTGGGACCTTCCGCCGAGCGAGCACTTCGCGTCGCCGAAGCTCACCTGGGCCGAGCACGGGGTGCCGTTCCTCGCCGCGGTGGAGAACGGTGCCTTGTCCGCCACGCAGTTCCACCCGGAGAAGTCCGGCGACGCGGGAGCTCATCTGTTGCGTAACTGGATCGACTCGTTGTGAGCCGTAAGCGCTGACCTTCGATTGACTACCGTCGATAGTGAAATGGATTCGACGGTAGTCATATGGCGGCTTTTCAAGATCGAATCGCAACCATTCGACTACCGTCGACTTCGGGCGCTCTGACCCGAGGACGGGCAACCCTGCGGTGGGGCGCTTCGCGGGGCTGCGGAGCTAGAACCGCGTACCGATCGCCCACTGCGGCGTGCTTCGTATCCGGGAAAGCCGCCATCCCTCCGCCGTTCGCACGGCGTCGAAACTGTAGATCTCACCCAGGGTGTACTTCGGCTCGGTGAGCGTGCCCTCGACCACCGGTGCGAAGGTGGCCAGCAGATTGGCGCTGACGGCGGCGGTGTCGCCGCGCAGATCGACGATCACATTGCTGATGAAGTGCTGAACCTTCTTGTCCGCGGAGTGACTTCGTCCCGCCTGCGCGATCATCGCGTCGACCCCCTGCGCCATACCGCCGGGCGTGGTGGCGCTGGCGTCGGCGGTGTAGATCTGCCGGAAGTCCTCGAACGCGCCTTCGTCCAGCGCGTGGCCGAGGCGGTCGACGAGTGCGGTGATGTGGCTGCGGTCCAACAATTCTCGGATTTCCCGCCGCTCGGCGTCGGCGGCCGTCGCGGTGGACGAGCAGGCGGCGAGCGCCGCGATCGGCAACAGGGCGAGAGGGAGGACGAGGCGGATCTTCTTCATGTCGACGGCCTTTCGGATCGAATGTTGGCGGCTCCAACGTTGGCATGGCCAACGATACCGAATGTGGGTCCCCCCAACAAGTGGGTTGCTAGATTGGTGCCATGGAGATCGCGCACAATGGCGTCGCGGGCAGGCTGCGCGCGCTGCCCACCCGGCTGATCAACCAGGTCGCCATCGTGGCCGACCGGGCGACGGAACGGGCGCTGGAAGACACCGGATCGCGCCGACACCACTACGCCCTGCTCACCACGCTGCGCGAATTCGGTCCAGCGAGCCAAGCCGATCTCGGCCGCCGCACCCGCATCGACCGCAGCGACATCGTCGCGGCGCTCAACGACCTGGCCGACCGCGGTTTCGTGGAACGCAGCCCCGACCCCGGTGATCGCCGCCGCAACATCGTCACCCTGACCCGCCCCGGCGCTCGCCATCTCGACGACCTGGACGGGCGCCTCGACATCGCGCAGGACGAGTTGCTCGCCGCGCTGTCCGCCGCCGAGCGCCGCCAACTGGTCGGCCTGCTCACCCGGATACTGGACGATCACTCGCGATCTTGACCGCCGCCGAACCCGGTGCGTTTCCGCAGGCCGGAGGTAGGGCGCGGGGAGTGGCCGACTATGCTGCTCGGAGTGAGTCTTGTGCTGCTGCCTGCCGTCGATGTCGCCAATGGAGAAGCCGTGCGCCTGGTCCAGGGGGAGGCGGGCAGCGAGACCAGCTACGGCTCGCCCCGCGACGCCGCACTGGCCTGGCAGGAGGCGGGCGCCGAGTGGGTGCACCTGGTCGACCTGGACGCGGCGTTCGGCCGCGGCTCCAACCGTGAACTGCTCGCCGAGGTGGTCGGCGAACTCGACGTGCGAGTCGAGCTGTCCGGCGGCATCCGTGACGACGAATCCCTCGAGGCGGCGCTGGCCACCGGCTGCGCCCGCGTCAACCTCGGCACCGCCGCGCTGGAGGATCCGGTGTGGTGCGCCAGCGCCATCGCCAGGCACGGCGAGCGCATCGCCGTCGGCCTCGACGTGCGCATCATCGACGGCGAGCACCGGCTGCGCGGCCGCGGTTGGGTCAGCGACGGCGGCGACCTGTGGGAGGTGCTCGAACGTCTGGAGCGCGACGGCTGCTCGCGCTACGTGGTCACCGACGTCACCAAGGACGGCACCCTGACCGGCCCGAACCTGGACCTGCTCCGCGACGTGTGCGCGGCGACCGACGCCCCGGTGGTCGCCTCCGGCGGCGTCTCCACCGTCGAGGATCTGGTCGCCATCGCCGGGCTGGTGCCCGACGGCGTCGAAGGCGCGATCGTCGGCAAGGCGCTGTACGCGGGCCGGTTCACCCTGCCCGAGGCGCTCGCCGCGGTGCGCTGATCCGAAAACCGATGGCTGCCAACCCGATCGCGGAGCTTCCCGAACTGCTCGCCGTGGCGAGCGAGATCCTCGACGACGCCAGTGGGCGTTTCGTCGAGGGGCTCGGCGCGCCGAGCGCGGTCACCAAGGGCCGCAACGACTTCGCCACCGAACTCGACCTGGAGCTGGAACGGACCGTCTCCGAGGGCCTGGCCCTGCGCACCGGAATCGAGGTGCACGGCGAGGAATTCGGCGGTCCGCAGCTCACCGCCGGCACCGCCTGGGTGCTCGACCCGATCGACGGCACCTTCAACTACTCCTCCGGTCACCCGCTCTCCGGCATGCTGCTCGCGCTGGTACGCGACGGCGAACCGGTGCTCGGACTGACCTGGCTGCCGATCCTCGGTCAGCGCTACGCCGCGATGCGCGGCGGGCCGGTGCTGCTCAACGGCAAACCGCTCGCGCCGCTGCCGTCCGCGAAGCTGGCCGACTCGATGATCGGATTCGGCGCCTTCAACGTCGATTCCGACGGTCGCATCCCCGGCCGCTTCCGCTTCGATCTGCTCGGTCCGCTCAGCAGGCTGTCCTCCCGGGTGCGCATGCACGGCTCCACCGGCATCGACCTGGCCTTCACCGCCGCCGGGGTGCTCGGCGGCGCGATCGTGTTCGGCCATCACCCGTGGGACAACGCGGCGGGCGTCGCGCTGGTCCGCGCGGCGGGCGGCGTGGTGACCGACCTGGCGGGCGAGCCGTGGACCATCACCTCCGGCTCGGTGCTCGCGGCGGCGCCCGGGGTGCACGAAGAACTGCTCGAGATGATCTGCACGGTCGCCGATCCGTCGACCGCCGAGGAAGGATGAGCCGATGACGTTGGCCGTACGCGTGATCCCGTGTCTGGACGTGGACGCGGGCCGGGTGGTCAAGGGCGTCAACTTCGAGAACCTGCGCGACGCGGGCGATCCCGTCGAGCTGGCCGCGCTCTACGACGCCCAGGGCGCCGACGAACTGACCTTCCTCGACGTCACCGCCTCCACCGGCGACCGAGGCACCATGATCGACGTGGTGACCCGCACCGCCGAGCAGATCTTCATCCCGCTCACCGTCGGCGGCGGCGTGCGCACCGTCGAGGACGTGGACCGGCTGCTGCGCGCGGGCGCGGACAAGGTCTCGGTGAACACCGCCGCGATCGCCAGGCCCGAGGTGCTGCGGGAGATGTCGGAGCGATTCGGTTCGCAGTGCATCGTGCTCTCCGTCGACGCCCGCACCGTGCCCGACGGCCAGCCCGACACCACCTCCGGCTGGGAGGTCACCACGCACGGCGGCAAGCGCGGCACCGGCATCGACGCCGTCGAATGGGCCGTGCGCGGCGCCGAACTCGGGGTCGGCGAGATCCTGCTGAACTCGATGGACGCCGACGGCACCAAGACCGGCTTCGACCTGCCGATGATCCGCGCGGTCCGTGCCGCCGTCTCGGTGCCGGTCATCGCCAGCGGTGGCGCCGGGGCCGTCGAACACTTCGCCCCCGCGGTGCAGGCTGGTGCGGACGCCGTCCTCGCCGCCAGCGTCTTCCACTTCGGTGACCTCACCATCGGCCAGGTCAAGGACTCCATGCGCGCGGAGAAGATCGTCGTTCGCTGAGTGCGCGGTCCCGCCGGACGCCAGTCGGCGAGAACGTTAGGGTGTTGGTGGCCGGAGGACCAGCGGCGCAAGGTACTCGCAGCGCTGCGCCGCACGCGCCGGACCGACGCCGCGACGGCCCTGTTATAACGGTGACATGACATTGGACCCCGCCATCGCCGCCCGTCTCAAGCGCAACGACGCGGGGCTCGTCGCGGCCGTCGCGCAGGAGCGCGGCACCGGGGATGTGCTGATGGTCGCCTGGATGGACGACGAGGCCCTGGCTCGCACCTTGGAATCGCGCAAGGCGACGTACTATTCGCGCTCGCGCCAGCAGTACTGGGTCAAGGGCGAGACCTCCGGTCACACCCAGTACGTGCACGAGGTGCGGCTGGACTGCGACGGCGACACCGTCCTGCTCGTCGTGGACCAGGAGGGCGCCGCGTGCCACACCGGCACCCACACCTGCTTCGATTCGGACGTGCTGCTCGGCGAACCCAGCTGACGGATCAGGCGTTCACTCGGTCGACCGGTCACCTCGGGCGGCGCCGTCGGTCGAGGCGAGCTGACCGATCACCTCGGTGAGCCGCTGCGCGAGGATCTCGCTGAGATCGGCGAGCTGCGCCTTCTGCGTGGCGTCCAACCCATCGAAAACCAAGCGCCGCACCGCGTCCAGATAGCCGGGCGCCGCCTCCACGACCTTGAGATAGCCGTCGTCGGTGAGGACCGCTTGGACGCCGCGGCGACCCACCGTCGACGAGCGTTGCGCCCAGCCCAATCGCTCCAGCTTGGAAACCACATGGGACAGCCGCGATAGCGAGGCATTTGCTTTGTGGGCAAGGTCACTCATTTGGAGCCGATGTCCCGGTTCCTCGGAAAGCAACGTCAGAACCCAATACTCGAAATGAGTGACTCCGGATTCGCGCTGCAATTGGGTATCCAAGGCGCTCGGCAGCCGCGTCATCAGCGCCACGACCGCGCGCCAAGCCCGTTGTTCCACGGGATCCAGCCACTTCGTCACTATGCGCCTTCTTTCGAGCCAAGTGACGTGGGGGTAGTTAGGGAGCCTATCGATTATTGAGAAGCGTAGTCACGGTCACTCGCGTCGACGAGTTTGCCACGACTTCGCTCGAGGGTCATACAGATCACCGATGTCGTGAGTTCATTCACAGGTGGTCGTGGTGTGTCGGGGTCGTGTCCGGCGTGGGGGCGGTCGCGGACGCGGCCTTCCTGCGCCGCATTCCGCGGCGCGTGGCGAGGTACACCGCGCCGAGGAAGAACAGCACCGCGAGCACCGCGCCGACGAGACACGCGCCGCGGAACGCGGGCGCGTCGACGTCCAGGATGCGCTCGCCCGCGTGGGCGGCGTTGTTGCCGCCGAGCACGATGGTCAGTGTCATCAGATTCGGTATCGCCACGAGGACGGCCAGCACCGCCGCCGCGCCCGCCAGGAACTTGCCGGCCCGCTTGCGCCACATCAGCACCGCGAACAGCAGCAACAACAGCGGGACGAGGGTGCACATGCCGCCGAGGAGCAGTCCCCAGCCGATGCCCTTGGCGAAACTGCCGTTCACCATCTCGGCGAGCCGCTGGGCCCACCACCGCGGGATGAAGGCGGCCAGGATGAGGTAGGTGACGATGAGGGCCACGAACAGGACCACGCCGCCGATGATCCGATTGCGCCAGACGGACGCGCTGGATTGGCCGTCCGGCCGAACCTCGCTCGAAGTCATGGTCTCAGCGTAGGCCGACCGGTCGGTCTCCGGACGGCGGTGCGCGTCGGCGTTTCGCCTCGTCGGCGCTACCGGACGGTGTCCGCTCCGGCCGCGCACGGCCGGAGCGAAGGAGGAAAAACGCTCAGCGGACGCGCTCGCGCAGGAAGGCCAGCGCTTCGTCGGCGTGCGCGTCGGCCCGCAACTCTCCAGTGATCACTTCGAGCACGGTGCGGTCGGTGTCGATGACAAAGGTCTGCCGCTTCACCGGCGCGAGTTTGCCGAGCAGTCCGCGCTTGACGCCGAACTGCGCGGCCACCGCGCCGTCGCGGTCGGACAGCAGGGGATAGTCGAGTCTTTGCTTGGTGGCGAAGCCCGCCTGGGTGTCCACGGCGTCGGTGCTGATGCCGACGCAGGACGCCCCGAGCGCGGTGAATTCCGCGGACAGATCACGGAAGTGGCATGCCTCCGCGGTGCAGATCGGGGTATTGGCGCCCGGGTAGAAGAACAGCACCAGCGGTCCCTCGGTGAGCAATTCGTCGAGGGAGCGGACGGTGCCGGACTGATCGGGGAGCTCGAACTGTGGGGCGAGCTGGCCTTTGCGCATAGATCAGAACAGTACCGGGCGTACTGGACGCTCGGTACTGTCCGTTCGGCCGCCGATCGCCGGGCCGGGAGGTGGGTCGCTCGAAGCCGACGCGGCGAGAGTAGGGACGCGCGCGCCCACGGCTCACGGGCGCGCGAGTCGGCGGCGACGCGCCGATGGCGGCCTTGGACCGGGCCGGACGAAGTCCGAGCGTCCGCCCTGGGATGATGGAGGAATGCCTGGCGCGTCCACTCCCACCACCACGACCCGCGAACAGTTCCATCTGCTCGCCGCGGAACACCGGGTGGTCCCCGTGACCCGAAAGGTGCTGGCGGACTCCGAAACTCCGCTGTCGGCCTATCGCAAGCTGGCCGCCGATCGGGCGGGCACCTTCCTGTTCGAGTCCGCCGAGAACGGACGGTCCTGGTCGCGCTGGTCGTTCATCGGCGCGGGCAGCCCGTCGGCGCTGACCGTGGTGGACGGCGAAGCGGCCTGGCTCGGCAACATCCCGGTGGACGCTCCCTCCGGCGGCGACCCGCTGCTCGCGCTGCGCGAGACGCTGCAACTGTTGCGCACCGAGCGGCTGCCCGATCTGCCGCCGCTGACCGGCGGCATGGTCGGCTACCTCGGCTACGACGCGGTGCGCCGCATCGAGCGGCTGCCCAACCTGGCCGCCGACGACCTGCGACTGCCCGAGATGGTGCTGCTGCTGGCCACCGACCTGGCCGCCTTCGACCACCACGAGGGCGCCATCACCCTGATCGCCAACGCCGTGAACTGGAACGGCACCGCCGACCGGGTCGACGAGGCCTACGACGACGCGGTCGCGCGGCTGGACCGGATGACCGAGGCGCTCGCCGCGCCCGCCCAGTCCACCGTCTCGGTCTTCGACCAGCCCGAGCCGCAGTACCGCCGCCAGCGCACCTCCGACGAATTCGGCGCGGGCGTGCGCAGGTTGGTCAAGGAGATCGAGGCGGGCGAGGCGTTCCAGGTCGTGCTCTCCCAGCGGTTCGAGATGGATTACCACGGTGAGCCGCTCGACCTGTACCGGATGCTGCGGGCCTCCAACCCGAGTCCGTACATGTACCTGATCCACGTCCCCGACGGCGAGGGCGGCACCGCCTTCTCCATCGTCGGCTCCAGCCCGGAATCGCTGGTGACCGTGAAGGAGGGCGTGGCGACCACGCACCCGATCGCGGGCACTCGCTGGCGCGGCGTCACCGAGGAGGACGACCTGCTGCTGGAGAAGGGCCTGCTCGCCGACGAGAAGGAGAACGCCGAGCACCTGATGCTCGTCGATCTCGGGCGCAACGATCTCGGGCGGGTCTGCCAGCCGGGCACGGTGCGCGTCACCGAGTACCGGCATATCGAGCGCTACAGCCACGTCATGCACTTGGTGTCGACGGTGTCGGGACGGCTGAAGCCGGGCAAGGTCGCGTTGGACGCGGTGAGCGCCTGCTTCCCGGCGGGCACGCTCTCGGGTGCGCCGAAGGTGCGCGCGATGGAACTCATCGAGGAACTCGAGCCGACGCGGCGCGGCGTCTACGGCGGTGTCGTGGGCTACCTCGACTTCGCGGGCGACGCGGACACCGCGATCGCCATCCGCACCGCCCTGCTCAAGGACGGCGTCGCCTACGTCCAGGCGGGCGCGGGCGTGGTCGCCGACTCCGACCCGGACTACGAGGACGTGGAATCGCGCAACAAGGCGATGGCGGTGCTGAAGGCCGTCGCCGCCGCCGAGACCGTGCGCGCGTACGGTGCTGCGGGTTCCGCCTCCGAAGCCGATGCCGCGCCCACGGGCGATGCCGATGCGGCGAACCGAGACGGCGGAACCCTATGACCAACGAACCCGACCGACATCCGCGCGCCTCGGCCGAACCCGACGAGTCGTCCGCGGCCGAGGCGGTCGCGCCCCCCGGCCGCGCCGAAGGACGTCGGTACCCGGTCGGGGCCATCGTGCTTCTCGCGCTCGCCGCGGCGCTGATGTGGGGCTCGTCGAGGCTGACCTGGGTGACGGTGTCGTCCTCGGACGGGCTCACCGAACCGCGCACCGACGAGCTGAACGGCAGCGTCTGGTTCGGGGCGCTCACCCCGCTGGCGCTGGTGCTGCTCGCGGCCATCGCCGCGCTGCTCGCCACCAAGGGATGGCTGCGCCGGATGGTCGGTGTGCTCGTCGCGCTCGTCGCCGCGGTGACCGCCGTGCCCGCCTTCGCATTGCTCACCGGACAGGGCGCGACGGCGGAGCGCGCCGCCGCGCTGGCCGAGTTGCCCGGCCGCGCCACGGTCACGGAGGTGATTACCGCCCCGTTGCCCGCGGTGCTCACGTTGGCCGCCGCGTTCGCCGCGTTCGCCGCCGGTGTCCTGCTCGCCAGGATGCCGAGGGAATCGGGCAGGCTCTCCGGAAAGTACGAGAGTCCGGTGGTCCGTCGCGAGGCCGCCACCGAAGAGGTGACCAAGCGGCGCGCCGCGGACGACTCCGGGCAACTCTCCGAGCGGGTGCTGTGGGACGCGCTGGACGCGGGCACCGATCCGACGGACGACACGCCCGGCGCGATGCCGGATTCGGGCGACCGCGCGGTGTCCGAATCGCGCGAAAACGTGAATCCGATTGCGCGCGAGGGAGACGAGCCCGATTCGCCCGACACCGCCGCGTCGAACCCGCGCGACCGTGCGGCGGACGGCGGTGCGGGCTGACGTGACCGCCCAGACCACGTCCCGTGGGTTCCCCGCATGGTGCGACCGCAGGTCGGCCGCGGAGCTGAACCCCGGCGGCAAGACAAGAGGTAAGGCCATTTATTCTTTGTCAGCATCGGTGAGACAGCGCCTGGGGGGATTCTCAGGCAGCAAGTCCGTCTCCCCAGAAAGGATTCGAGCCAGATGACGGTACTCGACTCGATTCTCGACGGGGTCCGCGCGGATGTGGCCGCACGGGAAGCCCTCTTGGACTTCCCCGCCATCAAGGCCGCAGCCGCCGCCGCGCCCGCCCCGCTGGACGCGCGCGCCGCACTCCTGGAAGACGGCATCGGCGTCATCGCCGAGGTCAAGCGGGCGAGCCCGTCCAAGGGACCGCTGGCCGACATCCCGGATCCCGCGAGCCTGGCCAAGGCCTACGAGGACGGCGGCGCCCGCATCATCAGCGTGCTCACCGAGGGACGCCGTTTCGGCGGCTCGCTCGACGACCTGGACGCGGTGCGCGCCACCGTGAACATCCCGATCCTGCGCAAGGATTTCGTGGTCGGTCCCTACCAGATCCACGAGGCACGCGCGCACGGCGCCGACGTCATCCTGCTGATCGTCGCGGCGCTCGAGCAGGACGTGCTCTCCTCGCTCATCGATCGCACCGAATCGCTCGGCATGACCGCGCTGGTCGAGGTGCACACCGAGGAAGAGGCCGACCGCGCGCTCTCCGCGGGCGCGTCGGTGATCGGCGTGAACGCCCGCAACCTCAAGACGCTCGAGGTGGACCGCGACGTGTTCGCACGCATCGCTCCCGGGCTGCCCACCGAGGTCATCCGGATCGCCGAGTCCGGCATCCGCGGCACCGCCGACCTGCTGGCCTATGCCGGTGCGGGCGCGGACGCCGTGCTCGTCGGCGAGGGTCTGGTGACCAGCGGCGATCCGCGCGCGGCAGTGTCGGAGCTGGTGACCGCGGGCACCCACCCGTCCTGCCCCAAGCCGGCCCGACGGGGCCGGTGATGGCGGTGCACGGACTACCCCAGGCCAGCGCGGGCGTCGCTCATCCGAGTTCGCACGAACCGGATCTCGGCGGCCACTTCGGCGTCTACGGCGGCAGGCACGTGCCCGAGGCGCTGATGGCGGTGATCGAGGAGGTCACCGCCGAGTACGAGAAGTGCCGCGCCGACCACACCTTCCTGGACGAGCTGGACCGCCTGCAGCGCGACTACACCGGACGTCCTTCGCCGGTGTTCGAGTGCAAGCGGCTCGCCGAGCACGCCGGCGGTGCGCGCATCCTGCTCAAGCGCGAGGACCTGAACCACACCGGCTCGCACAAGATCAACAACGTGCTCGGCCAGGCGCTGCTGGCCAAGCGGATGGGCAAGACCCGTGTCATCGCGGAGACCGGCGCGGGCCAGCACGGCGTCGCCACCGCCACCGCGTGCGCGCTGCTCGGCTTGGACTGCGTCATCTACATGGGCGCGGTCGACACCGCCCGCCAGGCGCTGAACGTGGCGCGGATGCGGCTGCTCGGCGCCGAGGTCATCTCGGTGACCACCGGCTCGCAGACGCTCAAGGACGCCATCAACGAGGCGCTGCGCGACTGGGTCACCAACGCCGAACAGACCTACTACTGCTTCGGCACGGCCGCGGGCCCGCACCCGTTCCCGCTCATGGTGCGCGACCTCCAGCGCATCGTCGGCCTCGAGGCGCGCCAGCAGGTGCAGGACCTGACCGGCAGGCTGCCCGACGCGGTGACCGCGTGCGTCGGCGGCGGCTCCAACGCGATCGGCATCTTCCACGCCTTCCTCGACGATCCGGCCGTCCGGCTGATCGGCTACGAGGCGGCGGGCGACGGCGTCGACACCGGCAGGCACGCCGCGACCTTCACCGGCGGCACGCCGGGCGCGTTCCAGGGCGCCTACTCGTACCTGCTGCAGGACGAGGACGGTCAGACCATCGAATCCCATTCCATCTCCGCGGGATTGGACTACCCGGGCGTCGGCCCCGAGCACGCCTACCTCAAGGACATCGGCCGCGCCGAGTACCTGCCCATCACCGACACCGAGGCGATGGACGCGCTGCTGCTGCTCAGCCGCGCCGAGGGCATCATTCCGGCGATCGAGTCCGCGCACGCCGTGGCGGGCGCGCTGAAGCTCGGCGAGGAACTCGGCCCCGGCGCGATCATCCTGGTCAACCTGTCCGGCCGCGGCGACAAGGACATGGACACCGCGGCCCGCTGGTTCGGGCTGTTCGACGCACCGCAGGAGACCGAGTCGTGAGTCAGCAGTCCCGTCTCGCCAACACCTTCGCCGCGGCGCGCGCGGAGAACCGGGCCGCGCTCATCGGCTACCTGCCCGCGGGCTACCCGGACCTGGCCGGTTCCATCGACGTCTGCCGCGCGATGGTCGAATCCGGTTGCGACATCATCGAAGTCGGCGTCGCCTACTCCGACCCGGTGATGGACGGCCCGACCATCCAGGCCGCCGCCGAGCAGGCGCTGCGCGGCGGTGTGCGGGTGCGCGACGTGTTCACGGTGGTCGAGTCGATCGCCGAGGCGGGCGGCAAGGCCGTGGTGATGACCTACTGGAACCCGGTGCTCAAGTACGGCGTCGACCGTTTCGCGCGCGATCTCGCCGAGGCGGGCGGCGCGGGTCTCATCACGCCGAACCTCATCCCGGAGGAGGCCGACGACTGGTTCGTCGCCTCGGCCGCGCACGATCTGGACCGCATCTTCCTCGTCGCGCCGTCCTCCACCGAGGAGCGACTGGTGAAGACGCTCGAGGCGAGCCGCGGTTTCATCTACGCGTCCTCGACCATGGGCGTCACCGGCGCACGCGACGTGGTGTCCTCCGCGGCGCCCGCACTGTGCGCTCGCGTCCGCTCGCACTCCGACATCCCGATCGGCGTCGGCCTCGGCGTCCGCAACGGCGCACAGGCCGCCGAGATCGCCAGCTACGCCGACGGCGTGATCGTGGGTTCGGCGCTGGTCACGGCGGCGGCCGACGGGCTGGACGCGGTGCGCGCGCTGACCCGCGAACTCGCCGACGGCGTACGCTCGGCGACCGTCGCCTCGTAGGACCTGTCCTCGGGCGGAGTCCGTCCAGAGCGCGCACGGCCGCGGCGAACGCGGAGGCACGCCCGGCCGGTAGTGCCGAGTGGAGGCCGTCGAAGTCCCGCGTACGGCCGGGGCGAGAGGCGGCGGGAGGCCCGCCGGATCGTGCGCTTCGCCGGTCCTCGGCTACGGTGGCCCCGTGACGTTACGAAGCGATGTGCTGGCCTATATCCCCAGCCCCCCGCAAGGCGTGTGGCAACTCGGGCCGATCCCGTTGCGGGCCTATGCCCTGTGCATCATCCTCGGCATCGTCGTCGCCATCTGGTGGGGCGAGCGGCGCTGGCAGGAGCGCGGCGGTCAGCAGGGCACGGTGCTGGACGTCGCCATGTTCGCGGTGCCGTTCGGCCTGGTCGGCGGGCGCCTCTACCACGTGGCCACGGACTGGCAGAAGTACTTCGGCGCGGGCGGCAACCCGATCGAGGCGCTCTACATCTGGCAGGGCGGGCTCGGCATCTGGGGCGCGGTATTCCTCGGCGGCGTCGGCGCCTGGATCGGCTGCCGGGTGTACCGCATCCCGCTGCCCGCTTTCGGCGACGCCATCGCGCCGCCGATCCTGCTGGCCCAGGCCATCGGCCGCCTCGGCAACTGGTTCAACCAGGAACTCTACGGCCGCGAGACCACCGTGCCCTGGGGCCTGGAGATCTACCCGAGGTTCGACGCCAACGGCGATCCCGACCCGATGAACGGCGTCTCCAACGACGTGGTCGAGAAGATCGTGCACCCGACGTTCCTCTACGAGTTGCTCTGGAACGTGCTGGTCGTGGTGCTGCTCGTGCAGATCGACAAGCGCTGGCGGATCGGCCATGGTCGGCTGTTCGCGCTCTACGTCGCGGGATACAGCTTCGGCCGGTTCTTCGTGGAGCTGATGCGCGACGACGAGGCCACCATGATCGCGGGCATCCGCGTCAACTCGTTCACCTCGGCGCTCGTCTTCCTCGCGGCCATCGCCTATTTCGTGTTCGCCACGAAGGGACGCGAGACCGCGGAGCAATTGCAACCCGGCGCGATGAACCGACCGTGGCCGTGGCAGATCGGCGCGTTGCGTGCCGCGGGCGCAACGGCGGCGACGGCCGGGGGCGGCGTGGCGCTGACCAAGGAGTCCGCGAAAGACGACGCGGGCGAATCGGACTCGGAATCGGGCCGGTTGGATGATCCCGGCGAGGCGACGTCGGAGAACTCCGACAGCGGCGAGTCGGCGACTATGAGCGCGGAGAAGTCCACCGAGGCTACGGCAGCGAGCTCGGCGAAGTCGCCGCACGGAGGCGAGAAGTCCACTGCGGCCGAGAAGTCCGCCGCGGTCGCGGAGACGGGTGCCTCCCCGGACGCGGACGAGTCCATCGAGGACGCGAAGTCCGCTGCCGGAGTGGGTGAGAAGTCCACCGCCGACAAGGGCGAGTAGCTCGCGACCGCGAAATCGACGGCGGTCGTAGGCAACACATTCACCACAGGGCGCGATAACCACACGGGGTCCGAGGAATCCAATTCCTCGGACCCCGTGCCCTATGGGCGCTGATGCGACAAAATCGATCGATTCCGGCGAGAATGACCGGTGATCGTCGCGGGCGTGCCCGTCGAGGCGATCGTCGAACCGGGGGCCAGCAATGGGTGCCCACTTGATGAGGAGGACATGAGTGACCGACCCTTACCAGAACAACCAGGGCTTCGGCGGCCCGCAGTACGGTCCGCCCGGTACGGGACCGGACCTGAACAAGGACGCTTCGGGCCAGCAGTACGGCCAGCCCGCCGACCCGTACGGTCAGCAGCAGCAGTTCGGCCAGCAGCCGGGTGGTTACCCGCCTGCCGCGCCGTACGGTCAGCCGCAGGGCTACAACCCGGCCGATCCGGAGGCGCCGTACGGCCGTGACGCGTTCGGCGTGCCGCTGTCCGACAAGCAGAAGATGATCGCGGGCATTCTGCAGCTGCTGGTCGGCACCCTGGGTATCGGTCGCTTCTACCTGGGGTACACGACCATCGGCATCCTGCAGATCGTCACCTGCGGTGGTTGCGGTATCTGGGCGCTCATCGACGGGATCATGATCCTCACCGGCAAGGTGCCCGACGCCAACGGGCGACCCCTGCGGGACTGATCGCCAGCCGAAGGGCGCCGCCGACAAGGCGGCGCCCTTCGTGTTTCCGCGACGCGACCTTTCGCGCACGTTGATCGAAATACTGTGCAACGGCCCGCGACGGGCGTAACTTGGGCCGGATCTGTGTGTCGTGTGTGGGGCCGTCCACGCACCGGAGAGAGGGATTTCGTGCGTCGCAAGCTGTTCGCCGCCGCCATGCTCGCCATCGTCGCCGCCACCGGCCTCACCGCCTGCGGTAGCGGCGACGACCCGAACGTGCTGAAGGTCGGCACCGAGGGCACCTACTCGCCGTTCAGCTACCAGGGCTCCGACGGCGCGCTCACCGGCTACGACGTCGACGTGGTCCGCGCCGTCGCCGATAAACTCGGCCGCAAGGTCGAGTTCGTGCAGACGCCGTGGGACGCGATTTTCGCGGGCCTGGAGTCCAAGCGCTTCGATCTGGTCGCCAACCAGGTCTCGATCACCGAGGAGCGCAAGAACAAGTACGAGCTCTCTCAGCCGTATACGACCTCCGAGGGCGTGATCGTCACCCGCGCCGACAACAACGCCATCACCTCGCTCGCCGATCTCGCTGGCAAGATCTCCGCGCAGTCCGCCACCAGCAACTGGAGTGCCGTCGCCGCGGGCGCCGGCGCGAAGGTGGAGGCCGTCGAGGGCTGGGTGCAGGCCATCCAGCTGCTGAAGAACGGCCGCGTCGACTGCACCGTCAACGACAACCTGGTGTTCAACGAGTACACCAAGACCTCCGGCGACAAGTCGGTGAAGATCGCCGCGCAGACCGGCGAGACCAGCACCATGGGCTTCGCCGCCCGAAAGGGCGACCCGTTGATCGCCGAGGTGAACCGCGCGCTGGACGAGCTGCGCGCCGAAGGCAGACTGGCGCAGATCTCGGAGAAGTACTTCGGCGTCGACGTCAGCAAATAACCGCCAGTGGACGCCGCGACCCGGGAGCTGATCTGGCGCAACCTGTGGCCGATGCTCGAGGCCACCGTCACCAAAACCATTCCGCTCACCGCGATCAGCTTCGTGATCGGTTTGGCGCTCGCGCTGTTCGTCGCGCTGGCGCGGATGTCGCCGACCTGGCTGCTGTCCGCGCCCGCGCGCTTCTACATCTCGATCATCCGCGGCACGCCGCTGCTGGTGCAGCTGTTCATCGTGTTCTACGCGCTGCCGCAGTTCGACATCGTCATCGATCCGTTCCCGGCGGCGGTGATCGCGTTCAGCCTGAATGTCGGTGGCTACGCGGCGGAGGTGGTGCGCGCCGCGATCCTGTCGGTCGCGCACGGCCAGTGGGAGGCGGCGCAGGCGCTCGGCATGTCGTATCCGATGATGCTGCGGCTGATCATCCTGCCGCAGGCCGCGCGCATCGCGGTGCCGCCGCTGTCGAACACGCTCATCTCGCTGGTCAAGGACACCTCGCTGGCGTCGACCATCCTGGTCACCGAACTGCTGCGCACCGCCCAGCTGGCGGCCGCGCCGACCTTCGACTTCTTCGCCCTCTACGGGGTGGCCGCGCTGTACTACTGGGTCATCTGCCTGATCCTCGGCTTCGGTCAGACTCGCCTGGAGACCCACCTGTCCCGGCACGTCGCCAGGTGAGGACCAGTTCACCAATTCTTCACCGAGGCCACGACGGGCCCACGCCACCCGGCAGGACTAGGCTCTACTCGTGATGCGACGGACGAAGATTGTGTGCACGCTCGGCCCGGCCACTGCCACCGAGGACCGTATCCGCGAACTCGTCGAGAGCGGGATGGACGTTGCGCGGCTGAACTTCAGCCACGGCGAGCACGCGGACCACGCCGAGAACTACAAGAAGGTGCGGCAGGCCTCGGACCACGTCGGCAGAGCGGTCGGCATCCTGGCCGATCTACAGGGCCCCAAGATCCGGCTCGGCCGGTTCACCGAGGGCCGTACGGTGTGGGCGACCGGCGAAGAAGTGCGCATCACCGTAGACGACGTGGACGGTAGCCACAGCCGCGTCTCGACCACCTACAAGGAGCTGGCCAAGGACGCCAAGCCCGGCGACCGCCTGCTCGTCGACGACGGCAAGGTCGGCCTGACGGTGACCGCCGTCGACGGCAACGACGTGGTCTGCCGGGTCACCGAGGGCGGACCGGTCTCCAACAACAAGGGCGTCTCGCTGCCCGGCATGGACGTCTCGGTGCCCGCGCTGTCCGAGAAGGACATCGAGGACCTGGAATTCGCGCTGAAGCTCGGCGTCGACTTCATCGCGCTCTCGTTCGTGCGCTCGCCCTCCGACGTGGAGCTGGTGCACGACGTGATGGACCGGGTCGGCAGGCGCGTCCCGGTGATCGGCAAGCTGGAGAAGCCCGAGGCCATCGACAACCTCGAGGCGATCGTGCTCGCCTTCGACGCGATCATGGTCGCGCGCGGCGACCTCGGCGTCGAGCTGCCGCTGGAGCAGGTGCCGCTGGTGCAGAAGAAGGCCATCCAGATGGCCAGGGAGAACGCCAAGCCGGTCATCGTCGCGACCCAGATGCTGGAGTCGATGATCGAGAACTCGCGCCCGACCCGCGCCGAGGCCTCGGACGTGGCCAACGCGGTGCTGGACGGTGCGGACGCGGTCATGCTCTCCGGTGAGACCTCGGTCGGCACGTACCCGATCGAGACGGTGCGCACCATGGCGCGAATCGTGCACGCGGTCGAGGCGGAGTCCTCCACCCGGGTGCCGCCGCTGACCCACGTGCCGCGCACCAAGCGCGGCGTCATCTCCTACGCCGCGCGCGACATCGGCGAGCGGCTCAACGCCAAGGCGCTGGTGGCGTTCACCCAGTCCGGCGACACCGTGCGCCGCCTGGCCCGCCTGCACACCCCGCTGCCGCTGCTCGCCTTCACCCCGCTGCCCGAGGTGCGCAGCCAGCTCGCGTTGACCTGGGGCACCGAGACGTTCATCGTGCCGACGGTCAAGACCACCGACGCGATGATCCACCAGGTGGACCAGGCGTTGCTGTCGATGGACCGATACAAGAAGGGTGACCTGGTGGTCATCGTGGCGGGCTCCCCGCCCGGTACTGTCGGTTCCACCAACCTGATCCACGTGCACCGTATCGGTGAGGAGGACCATTAGAGTGAGTGCTTCGCTAGGCGGCCACGTCGGCACCCAAGACCCGACGACGCGGTCCGATCTGGATGTGTTGCTCGGTCTGCTCGATCTCGAGCAGATGGACACCGACGTCTTCGTCGGTCACCATCCGGAGAAGGTCTGGAGCCGGACCTTCGGCGGACAGCTGGTCGCCCAGGCGATCGTGGCGGCCGGTCGCACCGTGGGCGACCGGCCCGTGCACGCCGTGAACGCGCACTTCGTGCGGGGCGGCGATCCGAAGCAGCCGATCGAGTACCGGGTGGACCGGCACCGGGACGGCCGCTCCTTCGCCAACCGCACGGTCACCGCGGTGCAGGACGATCAGGAGCTGTTCGTCATGCTGGCCGCCTTCCAGGACTGGGGCAAGGGGCTGGAGCACGCCCATCCCCACCCCGAGGTGCCGGATCCCGAGCAGTTGCCGCGCGTGGAGGAGAGCTTCGAAGGCTTGGAGGACAAGCTGGAGATGTTCGTCAACGCGCCGCACCCGATCGACATGCGCTACACCAACGACCCGGCCTGGATTCTGAAGGGCACGGGGGAGCGGCTCAACCACAACCGCGTCTGGATGCGCGCCGACGGCACACTGCCCGACGATCCGCTGATCCACGTCGCCACGCTCGGCTATTCGTCCGACACCACGGTGCTCGACTCGATCATCACCACGCACGGCCTGTCCTGGGGACTGGACCGGATCGTCGCGGCCACCGTGAACCACTCCATCTGGTTCCACCGTCCGTTCCGCTTCGACGACTGGGCCCTGTACTCCACCGAGTCCCCGGTCGCGGCGGGCTCGCGCGGCCTGGCCACCGGCCGGTTCTACTCGCGCAGCGGTGAACTCCTGACCACCACGGTGCAGGAAGGTCTGATCCGCCACTTCCCGTCGCGTCGGTGACCAGAAGCGCTAGGCACTGTCTCGGAGGCTAGCCGGACTTCGAGACAGGGCCTAGAGGATTTCCCGCTCGGTCTCGAAATCGAAGCTGTCCCTGCGCTGCGTGCTTATCGTCCGCGGCACATCGGGATCGGCGGTGCCGCAGGATGTTTCGATCATCAGCCGCCGTTCCAGCGCGGCCAGGCTCGGGGCGGTCAGATCGCGCGGTGCGCCGACCAGGCTGAGCGCGATCTCGTAGGTGCGGCGCGGGTCCGGATCGCTGCCCGGATGGCTTCCGCGCCATTGGGTTTCGAGCACCACGTGGGTGGGATCGTCGGGGTCGACGGGCAATGTGAAACGCCAGGCGAAGACGTCGCGGTCGTGCAGGTGGTCGTCCACCACCGCGCGAACCCTCTCGACGACTTGTTCGAGGATCTCTGGCGTCACATAAACATGAAGCGAAACATCCGAGATTCTCGGCATGTCTGGTTCCTGTCGTGTGTCGGACCACCAATGACTGATGCTGTCCGCCGGGAGTTTAATGCCTCGGTGCTCTCGCGCGACACAGCCGGGCGCGATTTCGGGCGTGCGTTCCGATTTCGCGGTGTTTGCCGGACGCCGAGTCCGGCCGGATTGCGCTGCGTCACCGGGTTGCGCTGCGTCACCGGGTTGCGCTGCGTCACCGGGTTGCGCTGTGTCACCGGGTTGCGCTGTGTCACCGGGTTGCGCTGTGTCACCGGGTTGCGCTGTGTCATCGAGTTGCCCGGTGCCAGCGGATTGCGCTGAACCACCGGATTGCGTTGTGTCACGGGATGAGCCGCGTCACCGGATGCGATGCGCCGCCAGGAAAGCCGAGAGCGGCGCGGGCGCGGCGCCCGGTTGCAGCACGAGTCCGGTGCGGTCGTCGTCTTCGGGCCGGGTTTGTGCGTGCGGCGCCAGCGCGAGCATCAGCGGCACCAGCGCTTCGGCGATGCGGTCGCCGACTTCACAATAGGCGGCCTCGGAAAGACCGACCGGGTCGGCGATGTTCTCCCTGCCGACCAAGGACAGATCGTTGCGGGCCAGATTCAGGTCGGCGACCGTGCGCGCGCCGGTGACCTTGGCGATCCGGTGCGCTTCCAGCAGCGTGAAAGTGCGTGCGGCGGCGCCGAATGCCATGTCGGCGGCTTGATCTCGGATTTGTTCGGTCATCGCGAGCACGAGATCGGCGCGGTCGATCATTTCCGGCTTGAGTTTGCGCGCGCGGAAACCCTCCGGATCCGCACCGAGACCGGAAATGGTTTGCGCGGTGAGCGGTTCGATGGGGAATCCGACCAGCGCGCGGGTGCCCGCGCTTTCCGCGGTGAGACCGGCGAGGTCGTGTTCGACGGCGAGAGCGCGGGTGAGCCGCTCGGCGATCACCGAACGGCAGACATTGCCGTTGCAGACGAACAGGACGTGCATGGGAATACGGTAATTCGGGCCGTCGCCGACCAGAAGGCGCGCGAGTTCGAATCACAGGTGCGCAGACACATATTCATCTCGGTGTCGCGTGCCGTACACAAAGCTCACCCGGGTATTCAGGCGGATTCTCGATGCGCGTCACGATCGAGCGCCGGGCTTATCGCTGTACTTACCCAGACGATTCGACCTTCAATCATCGACCCGTCATCGCGGCGTTGTGCGCTCACTCACTCGTATTCATCTCGGTAATAAGCCTTTTCGGCGATCACCGGCGCGACTTTCGCCTTTTCGCCATGTACTCGCCCGCGCGTCGAGAACATCGGCCCGCGGGAGGCGACCACCGGGGCGAACCGAGCCATCCCCGTCGCGGGCGCCATGTCGTCGTACATCGCGTCGATGCCGCCGCGCGCGAAGTAGGCCTCGTGCCAGAACCCCGTCCCCCCCGAGTCCTTCAGGAATCTCGCCCACCATTCCCGGTGCGGCTCCGACCGCGTCCACCGCTCGAGGCTGTCCAGATCGCGCCAGTACTGCCGCGCACCCCAGTGCGGCGGAAACAACCCCCACACGACGTCCTCGTGCAGCAGCAGCCCGTCCGGCCGGTCCCGATGCGACCGATACAGCTTCGGCCCCAGCCCCAGCAGCCGCAGCATCCCCCGCGGCCGCCGCACCCGCATCCCGAGGTAGACGACGACCAGATCCGGATACCCGGACAGATCCACGGTCATCCTGCTCACCCGCATACCGCAACCTCCGCAACGGCGCGCACTCCTACGCCCCACCCTACGAGGTACGTGCGAGCCGCCACGTCGGTTCATCCGGATGCTCGCCGCACGCGGCGGCGAGGTTCGCGCCGACACCGCCGACGAGGTGATGGAGGCCGAGCCGTCATCCGGCAGGCAGCGAGACTGCCGGTAAGCGATTCGCCACTGAATCGCCGCGAAGTCTTCCCATGCAGTCCTGAAACGCTGCCGAAGGACCAGCGTGAGCGATGCAGCCAAGCCAGCCACTGGAAGGGGGTCCGGGGGGCGAAGCCCCGCCGGGCGGGGTCTGGGGGTTGCACCCCCAGATGAGCGCGAACACCAATGCCCCGGCGCAGCCGCGAAGCGCGCAAGCAGGGCAATCCCAGCATTGGTGCCGAGTGTGGGACTCGAACCCACACGTCCTTTCGGACAACGGTTTTTGAGATTGTCCCTCTCGACGTTTGCAGGGATTGGCGGTCGTCGGGGCCGATCGCGATAGGCGGACGAGCAGTGGATTTGCTTGTTGGCTTCGTTGGCGGTAGCTGGTTGCGCTGTGCACTGCTGCGGACAGATTGCGGACTGCGGACCAGTGGCGGGATATGCGGACGACCATCTCGCTTCGGTGTGGTTTCGGGCCCGGCCATCGACATCCCTGTACAGCATCCTGTACATTGTTTTGCATGAAGCCAATGAGCTACACCGAGGCCCGTGCGAACTTCGCATCGGTTCTCGACAGTGCGACCGAAGACCTTGAAGAGGTGGTGGTCACTCGCGCGGGCCATGAACCCGCCGTCGTTGTCGCACTGAGTGAGTATCAGGCGTTACAGGAGACCGCGTATCTGCTGGGCAATCCGGCTAACGCCCGACACCTCGAACGTTCTATTGCAGAGCATCGTGGCGGCATCGCAACGCCAAGGGAGCTGGTGGACATCGATGAGGACGAGGTCGGCGAGCAGGCAAACCCTCAGCGGCGGAAGGTGCGTTTAAAGGGCCCCCGCGACCCACACCTTGAAGTCGCGTATCCAGGGATCGCGGTTCGCTGGCTCGATCTTGAGGCCGCCGACCGCATCAAAGAGTTTGCGAAAGCACTCGATCCCGACCAGTACTCAAGTTTCGTAGGCTTGTACCGCCAACTGTTGACGCACCTGGATCCTGAAGCCGAACGCGAGGTAGCTCGTCGCAAGGTGGACAAGTGAAGCTGACGTTCACCGATTCTGCCTGGGACGACTACGAGTGGTGGCAGAGTAACGACAGGCGGATTTTGCGCCGGATCAACAAGCTCATTGAGGACATCAGGCGCAACGGCAATGAAGGAATGGGGAAGCCCGAACCGTTGAGACATGCCCTAGCGGGCTACTGGTCGCGGCGGATCACCGCTGAACATCGGATCGTGTACGCGGTCGAGGATGACGCAGTTGTGATCATCTCGTGCCGATACCACTACGAGTGACTTGCGCTGAGGTTTGGCCCTGCTGAATGGTGGTCTGCACTCATCGGGGGCTGGCTTCACCGCCTGCCCCGTAGGGCCTGCCCTTCACGCGTGGAGGCTCACGGGTCAAGGGTGGCGTAGCCATCACGGAGTGACGCCGTAGGCGCCCTTGAAGCGTGAGGGGCGCGGGAACACAATGCAGGCCACCATTCAGCAGGGCCACGCGGCCGGAGGTCGCGCGATCTATTTAGGTGCGCTGTCGCGCACGGGTGGAAGGACGAATTCCCCGTGCGGGACAGCTGCCCTGAGGGTCCGGGCCTGGGGTCGGCGTCGTTGGCGACCCGCTATCCGGCGTCGTTGACGGATGGCCCGGACTGAGAGGTGGAGGGGGCCGAAGCCCCCTGTGCTGGGTCAGGCGTAGCGCTCCATGCGGTCGAGGGCGGCGAAGAACTCGTCGGAGTCGAAGTCGTAGCGGTCGGCGCACCGCTGGCAGAACTCGCCGTGGCGGGCGTCGAGGACGGTGGCCTCGGAGAAGCAGAGGTCGCAGGAGTAGTAGACCGTGGTGCCGATCCAGTTCTTAGCCATGGTGAGGGTCCTTCCCGGTCGTGGTGGGCTTGCTGAGGACGGCTCGATCACTGGTCAGGTGGGTGTCAAGAGTGGGCGAATGCCCATCACGTAGTGACGCCGTAGGCGCTCTTGACTCCCACCTGGGCGGTGATAGTCCTCGAATAAGCAAGCCCGCCGCGATCGGGAAGGACAACGCAAGGCGAAGGATCGGCGCCACGGTCTACGGACGTGACAGGCAGCTGGAACTGGGCCACCCGTCCTCGACGCTCGCCACGGCGAGTTCTGCTGGTGACGATCGGCTGGGACTTCGACTCCGACGAGTTCTTCGAACGGGACCACAGCCGGTTGACCGGGCAGAGTGCCGGGCTGATTCGTGCTCGGCTGCGGGAGGTCAGTCCGGTAGGGCAGACGACGTGCCCAGCACTGCTCGGTCGTTGCGTAAAGCGATCAGACAGGAATGGGTGGCCGTGCTACCACGTCGCCAAAGCGGATGCCATTGCCGCCGAACAGGACCCACTTGCGCCCGCGGCGGCTCCCTACGCGCCGCCGACGCGCCGACGCGCCGCGTACGGCGCCTTATCAGTACGCGCTGCGCGTCGCAGCGCGGCGGCGGC
>NZ_JBFAHS010000027.1:0-55415 GCF_040654315.1 Nocardia sp. NPDC050713
CGGCCGAATACGAAGCTGCCTACTACGCTCAACAACCACCACGCCGACCGGCGCTGGTCTGAAACCGAAGCCGGTCTCCTACCCGTGACGGTTCACTGCGACAAGTACGCGTTTGGTCATCGCCCGTACAAAAAGATGCAGGTTAACGGCGGTACCCAGTGACTGGCCCGCTGGCTGATTCTGCCCGAACCACTTCAGCGTGGCCGCGGTCGAGCCTCCGTGAGCGACTGCGCTGCGGTAGGCGTATAGGTGCGCGATGACCTTCTGTGCTGAGCACTTGAACAATTCGAGCCCGATCTTGCGATGGTCGGGCAGACGGTGCTCGAGCAGGATGAGGTTCCGGGTCAATTGCTTTGTGAGGCTGTCGATCCGGTCTTCGGGTGTCGGCTTCGATATTTAGCTATAGTGCTAATATGCAAACATGACCGAGTTCGACCCTGAAGAGGAAGCCGGCGTGTTCCGCGCGCTGGCCGACTCGACGCGCCGGCAGATCCTGGAGGATCTCCGCTCCGGCGAGTTGACCGCGGGTGAGATCGCCGCGAAGTTTCCGATCAGCGGTCCTTCGATCTCCCGGCATCTGGGCGTACTCAAGGCAGCCGGGCTCGTCCGAGAGCGACGAGTCGCCAATCGGATCTTCTACTCGCTTGTCGAGGAACGACTGGCGTTATCTGTCGGCAGGTTCCTGAGCGCGATCTGCCCGGAACAGGTCATCGTCAGACAGCGCAGGCTGCGAACCACGAAATAAAGGAATGCCGGATGAAACCTCCGCGGATGTCCAGCGTCGTCGAGCGACGTCTTCTGGTGAACTACCGCGTCGCCCCTGAGGTCGCCGCGAGCTTGGTGCCGTCGCCGATGCGCCCTCAATTGGTTGACGGTTGGGCGGTTGCCGGCATCTGCCTGATCCGCCTCGGACAGTTACGGCCCAGTTGGCTACCCGGCTGGGTCGGGATGCGCAGCGAGAACGCGGCGCACCGCATCGCGGTTGAGTGGGATGGTCCGCAGGGACTCTCGACCGGCGTGTACATCCCGCGCCGCGACAGCGGTTCGGCGATCAATGTCCTTGCCGGTGGCCGACTGTTTCCTGGTGAGCACAGTTTGGCGCGATTCGACGTGCGGGAGACGGCGCAGGACCTGCATGTGGCCTTCACCAGTCAGGACAAGACGATCTCCGTGAGCGTGGACGTCCGGACCGCCGAGCGGTTCCAGGGAAGCGAACTGTTCGCCGATCTGGCGCAGGCATCGGACTTCTTTCAGCGTGGCGCGGCCGGATTCTCGCCCACGCATAGCGGTCAATGCCTTGATGGGCTCGAACTCCAAACGGACGCATGGCAAGTCGAGCCGGTCGATATCCACTCGGTTCGGTCCACGGTCTTCGACGACCAGGACCGGTTCCCGCCAGGCAGCGCGGTGCTCGACTGCGCCTTGCTGATGCGCGAAGTGCCCGTGACCTGGCGTCCCCTTCCACCCCTGCGAGTCGCTGCTGGCTCCGCGACCGCAGGGAATAGCGCACGCTAGGAATAGCACCCCTCCATCAGTTGTCAAGCACGTCAACCGCAGATGTCTGGAAATCTCGCGCGACGCCGACGGCAACGCCTACCGATGGAGAATCCACGGCCGCGCGTTCAAAGGCGAACGCACCCACCAAGGAGTCCCGGCCACCTGGGTTGTTGGCGAGCCAGCCGCCCGCGCCGTTGTTGTCCTCGAACAACTCCAGCCCGACGACACCGACATCTTGTTCCAGACACTGCCCTACGGCGTCGGCTGGGCCGAGGAACACGGCGGCCGCGCATTGAACACCGGCACCACCAACAATTGGTTGAACCGATTCGTCCGCTGGGTCAACAACTGCCGCACCACCCACCACCGCACCGACACCATCCCCGACATCGACGGCAGCCCCTTTCGGCTGAAGACCAGCCAATTCCGCCGCACTCTGGCCTGGTTCATCGCCCGCCGCCTCGGCGGCGTCATCGCCGGTGCACTCGCCTTCCGACACCACGCGATTCAAATGTTCGAAGGCTACGCCGGGACCAGCGACTCCGGCTTCCGCGCCGAAGTCGAACAAGCCCTCGCACGCGGCGAACAACTCGTCGAACTCGCCGACAACTACGAGCACACCGACACCCTCGGACCAGCCAGCGCCGAGGCCGCCATCGGGTCCATCTCCGGACGATCTTCTGCCCGGTGACATCCCGGCCCTTGCCGAGTAGAACCTCGGAGTGGTTCGGCACACCTCGATGGGGCCTCGGAAGAGACTGTGGCCGTTTCGAGCCGCGCGATATGCGGCACGTGCGGATAGTCGACAGCAGTCGTCCCAACTGTACGTTCGGGGCCACGTAGGTAACGGGTACGCGAGAATGAGTGCGCCCACAGATCTACGGCCGAAAACGGGAAGAGCATGAACGCCACCGCGATCGTCGGAGTCCTGACCGCAATCATCGCCGCATCCGTGGCGCTGATCGGTTATGTCATCAATCAGATGACGGCGCGGCGGGAGCGTCGAGCCAAGGCCTACGCCGAAGCCTTACGCACAATCCGTCAGTACCAGGAAATTCCGTACAGGGTTGTACGACGACTCGATTCGAGCGCGGAGACCCGGACAAGGCTGGACGATCAACACGGCGAGATCATGAGCAGCATCGGTTTTCACATCGGTTGGCTCAGGCTCGAATCTCCTGATACCGCAGCCGCTTACGAGGCGCTCTGGGAGCGATACGGAGGGCTGCTGAACCGCCTCCGGACTTCACCACTCTCGAAACGTGGTCGCTGCCAACGTAGCTGCCGCTGTGCCACTGTCGGGCTCGCTGTCGGCGGTCCCGTGATGACCGTTTCGAACCGCGCGCCACGCGGCATTTCCGGACATGGGATGCCCCTGCCGCCCAACCAATCGGAACGATTGACTGACCAGCGCCCGCCATGCGGCATGTGCGGACGCAGTGCGACGCTGTCTTACTAAAGCGTTGTCCCGTCCGACACGCTATGTGACACCTACGGCTTGGCCGACGAGGCAGTCGGCGATTCGGCCAGGACTCCGGAGTCCGGCAGCCCCGCGTAGTCGGGCAGTTCGACCCCATTGATCGCGCGCTCGACCAGCTCGGCGAACCACTCTCCGGTGAAATCGGGGCCCGGCTCTGCATCGGACCCGGGGATGTCGCGGCTGCGGGCGTTCAATTGGGCGATCTCCTGATTGGCCTCGACGAACGAGCGCATCCGATCCTCATAGCGGGCGAAACCGATCTCTGGATTCCACTCGGCCGCAGCCAGCTCGCCGGCCAGCACGTAGGCGCCGACCAAGGCCAGCCCAGTGCCCTGGCCCGACATCGGGGAGGAGCTGAACGCCGCATCGCCGAGCAGCCCCACCCGCCCACGCGACCACCGATCCATCACGACCTGAGCGACCTGGTCGAGATAGAAGTCCGGGGTGTCGTCCAGATGCGCGAGAATGCGCGGGGTCAACCAGCCCAGGCCGTCCATCCGCTCACGCAGCAGCCGCTTCTGGGCCTCGATATCACGGTAATCGACATCGACGTCGGCCGCGGGGAAGGAGAACATGGCCATCGCCCGGGTGGCGTCCTGTATCGGCCGCAGCCCAGCCGAGCGCCCGGACTCCTGGTACTCGATCAGCCATTTGTCGAGCCCGAACTCGTTGGGCACGCTGAAGAAGGCCAGCACGTGCCCGAGGTGGCGGACGAACTGCTCGTGCGGCCCGAAAACCATTGTGCGCAGCGCCGAATGCAGCCCGTCGGCTCCGACCACCAGCTCGAAACGCCGCCGGTTACCGCTGTCGAAGACCACCTCGACCCCGTCCGCGTCCTGGGAGAGCTCTGCGATCCGGTCGCCGAAGACATATTCGACATCGTCACGGGTGTCCTCGTAGAGCACCTGCGACAGGTCACCGCGCAGGATCTCGATCTCCGCGATGAATCCGTCGCCGCCGTCGTCGTCCACGCGGAAGCTCTCCAGCACGTTCCCGTCTGCGTCCACGGCGTGCGCGCCGATGGTCTGGGTGCAGGCCGCGCGTACTGCCGGGTCCAGCCCCATCCGCCGGATGACTTCCTTGGTCACTCCACGCGCGTCCACGGCCTGACCACCGAAACGCAGTTCGGCGGCCCGCTCCACCACGGTCACCACGGCTCCCCGCCGGTGCAACCAGTGGGCCAGCGCGGGCCCCGCAATGCTCGCACCCGCCACCAACACTCTGACACCGCTCACTGCGCCTCCCACGTACCCCGCCGAATCACTGTCCGGATCGATAGCTTCTGTTCCGACCCACCGCTGTCGGTGTATCCAGAGGTATCGACGACGGATCCGCCAGGAATTCATCGGTGCACCCGAGACCCGTGTCCTTGTTCCTGCGAACACTCTGAACTCGGCATGAGCGCGCGTTCGGGCGGCGCCGGGATGGGCATCGTCAGTTAGTTCAGAGAAGCCCGCATCCGCTGCCCCATGCTGCACGTCAACCCCAAAATGCTGGCCCGGCTCGACGAACTCGAAACGATTTCACCGACCGCCGCACCCGCGCAGAAGCCAAGGCCGGGTCGGCGAGATCGAAGGCACCGATATGACCCTGACTCTGCTGCGCGCCAAACGAGACGACACCCACCGACGGCTTCAACGACCAGCCGTCGACCTCGGCATCCCAGCCACCACAGGTCTCGCCCACCAGCAGGAGACACAAATTTGATACCCCCAAGCGCCCTGCCGGTCCTGGTGCAGATAAGCACTTCGGATTTCGAGCGAGGCCCGATCCGTCGGGTGATCACCGCGTTGGTCGCCGAGTCACGCGCGGCGGGGCTAATCGACCGTCCAGTGCGGGTGCTCAACATCATGGGCCACCGAGCCCAGGAATCTCTCGAGCGCCGCAACAAGGCCCCGTTCGTCCATGAACCTGGTCGAACGTGCTTGTGCGGGACTGCTGCCGGGCATGTGCGCGGGGTTGCCCGCCCAAGGGCAGTGTGTCCAACAGCCGCCGCCATGTCGATACATGGCTGCCGATCCACGCCTGGACCCTCGAGCAGGTGTGGGCGCGCATCGCTGTCGCGGGCACGCGTATCCATCCTGCCTACGCCGCGGGTTTCCGCGCGCGTCGTGCGTGTTCTGCGTTCTTTCCTCACGCAGCGCGCTGGTGCGCGCCGCGCACCTGCTTCCGGCACAGCACGCCAGTGCCGAGGCCGAAATCGGCCACCGATTCCGCGCCGACCGGTCCATGGCCGAGATCATCGCCGAAGCCGCCGCCACCGCCGGTCCCGGACCGATCCAGGACTGGGCAGCCTGACCCCATTCCAGCGCGCCTCGGCGTGAGCGCGAGTCCATACCCGATCGAAACGATCCGCGCGCTGGTCGGGGTATGGCTGTTCGGCGGATGGCGCATCGACACGATCCGCCGCCTCGAACTCGACTGCGTCGACCGCGACGAAGGACGCGACGAGGATCCTGTTCTGCGTCCGCGGCGAACCCATCGGCCACGCCTACCTCAACGCGCTATGCACCACCGAGCGACATGGACGGCACCGTGCGTGTCGAGCAACCGGTTGGCGCGGCCTGCCCCGCCAGACGGTCATCGATCCAGCGCAGGACCGCGGGTGTCGCAGTGATTGCGAGACTGACGTGCTCGCTCAATTGGTCCCGCGTATAGGTGATCTGCGCCCCCGCTGCGCACCACTGTGCCACCGCCTGGTCGGCTGGCGCGATGTCGAGGATCTCGTCGTGCACGGCGTTGTAGAGGAACAGCGGCGCGGTCGGTACCACGTTGCCGAAGTCCACGTCGGCAAACGACGCCTGTACCTGCTCGAACAGCTGCGAAAAAGGGATCGTCAGGTAGTCGTCCATGCGCAGGAACGCATGCTGAGCCACGTTCGGCGCCACGCATTTGCTGTCACCCGCGGCCATCAGAGCTTGCCCGGCAGGGGTCAGATATTTGTTGAAAACCGCCGCCAGACGTGGATCGGCGCGCATCATGCCCGGCAGGAGCGACGGCAGGAAACCGGAGAACGGACCGGAATCGAGCGACTCCAGGTAGGGGCCGACGGGTACTGTCCAACCACCCATGGCAACACCGACCAGTCGTATTTCGGGAGCGTAGGCCGGTTGAACCTGCGCGACCCACCCGGTACCGATCGCCCCGCCGGAGTAGCCCGTCACAGCAACCGGAGTATCGATGCCGGACAGGCCGAGTGGCGTGAAACCCTCGGCGGCGCGCACTCCGTCGAGCACGGCGTAACCCGGCTGTTTCGGGGAGAACACAGCCCCCAGCGGCCCCTCCCAGTCGGGTACGGAAATCACATGACCGGACGACAACATCTGGTCGATCTGTACGAGATCCAGGGAGGAGTCGTACTTGTCGGGCGCTCCTTGCCGGAGCACGAACGAGGGAGCACACTGTGGGGCCGAGGCATCTTCGGCAACCTGGTAGCTGATCAATCCCTTGACGTGCCCGGTTCGTGGGCGCAGCACCGTCGTCACGGTCGCCATGGGTTGCCCGGCGGTATCGGTCGTTCGATACAGCAACTGCCAGGCATCGGCGTCCTGCGCCTGTGGCCCTAGCGACGCCACCTTGACGGGTCGCGAATTCAGGATGGTGCCCGGCGCCTCCGAACTCCAGCCCGATGGCGGGGTATAGAACGGGTCGTTCTGCGGAGTTGGCAGCGGATCCGCACTACCGACCGCCATGGGAGTACCGGTAAAGCACAACACGACCGAAACTGCGATCAGAACCGAACGCAACTGACCGCGCTTGACCACTGAATACGTTGCACCCCAGGTTGATACGGCGCTGCCCACGCTTCCGACTTCCCTCCCTGGTGGGGACCGACTCCCGGCGAATCCCCCTGATGGCAGTAAGAGTACATCTCCCGATCATGATGAATACCCGAACCGGTACGGCGAGCGGGTGCTTCGACCTGCCAAATCCCCTTCCCTGACTGCACCTGCCACCGGCCGAAGCCGGAAGCCACAAACACCCCCACCACGAGACGGCAGACGAAGTGCTAGCCACCGGCGGGGCGTGACGGAAACCGTTCTCCGACACTCAGGCCCCGTCGCCGACGCGACCACCCGGTGTCCACCGGGTGGTCGCTGGGCTACCGGTCGGCTCAGCTGGTTGCGGGGTCCTCGCTCACCGTTCCCGAACTCGCGGCTACCGGCTGATCGGGTTGCCGCCCATGATCAATGACGAGAAGCACTGGACCAAGAAAGTCGGCGTGCTGTTCAAGCTGATGCGCCCGATCGCCCGCGACGGCCTGTTCACCGCCTACAACCACGAGCCGAACTGGTCGAAGGCACACAACATTCTGAGCTCCGCGTTCACCCAAGAGGCGATGCGGCGCTAACACCAGGCCATGACCGACACCGTCTTCGACCTTCTCGACTACTGGTCGACGCGGCGAGACCAATGGGTCGACATTGCGGACTCCACCAACAGATTCACCCTCGAAGTGATCGGCCGCGCCGGATTCAGCTATTCGTTCGACTCGTTCACCCGCCGCGATGAGCACCCCTTCGTCGCCGCGATGACCAGAGGTTTGCGCCACATCAACCGCAACGCCAACCTTCCCCCCGTACTGCACGACTTCCCCCGCCGCCGCGCCGAACAACATCGACGTGATGTCACCTTCGCACACCAACTCGTCGACGACGTCATCGCCACCCGCCGCCGCGAGGACCCCGACAGCACGGGAGACCTGCTCGGGCTGATGCTCAATCACGCCGACCCCGCCACCGGCGAGAAACTCGATGAGATCAACATCCGCCACCAAATCCTCACCTTCCTCGTCGCCGGCCACGAAACCTCCGCGGGCGCACTGGCCTTCGCGCTCTACTTTCTCGCCACCCACCTCGACGTAGCGGCCCAAGCCCGTGCGGAAGTTGATGAACGCTGGCCCGCACCCGGACGAGCCGACATCGAATACCACGACGTGAGCAAACTGCGCTACCTGCGCCGCGTCGTCGACGAGATTGCGGCTATGGCCCATCGCCCCACTACTTCCGCGAAGCCCGGCACGCCACCACCATCGGCGACGGTCGATACGCATTCGAACGGGGAGACTGGGTTTTCGGGGACGCTGGGCGAGGACGGGGTGCCCGGCGGCGTACTTCTTGGCGGCCGGGCAGTTCGCCTTGCCGCGAAAACGATGGTGCCGCCGGAATTCAGGCCGATGAACGCGGCCCATGCGCCGCGCCGTGAATCCGCGGCGGCATCGGGGCGACGTGCACGTCGACGCGGATGCCCGCCTCGCGGCCGCCGGCCGGCGACGGTGCATCCAGTGGGGTAAGCGTGGGAAGGGGTCGAGTTGGTACCAGCCCGGGCCGCTGATCATGCTGGCCCGGGCCGCAACTCGACCGGGAGTGGCGCACTGGATATCGACGCGGGGTCCGACTCGACGTCTGGGGAGGTCCCCGATGGGGGCATCTGGCCCGAGACGCGGGCTCCCCAGCGAACGACGCAGCATGGGATGTGCATCCGGCACTGCTGGCCGACGTGGATGGGCACCGGGGCCGATGCGGAAACAGCCTGTAAGAGAAGGGCATTCGCCGAATCTCGCGCTCGTCAGTCATCGAGAATTCTGGGATCGGCGAACGCTTGACCGAGGTCGACGAGGAAGTTGGTCAGGACGTAGATCGCGCCGAGGGTCAAGGTGATACCGGCGATGGTGGTGTAGTCGCCGGCTTTGATGGCTTGCGCGGTGTAGAGGCCGATGCCGGGCCAAGCGAAGATCAGTTCCAGCAGGATGTCGGCCCCGAACATGGCAGCGACCTGCATGCCCGCGATCGACATGGTCGAGTTCGCCGAATTCCGCAACGCGTGCTCGACGACGACGCGTGGCTCGGTCATGCCTTTGACACGGGCGGTGCGAATGAAATCCGAGCGGAGGGTGTGCTGCAGGCTGCTACGGAGCGCCCGGCCGATAGCGACCGCGGGGACCAGGGACAAGCACACAACGGGAAGAACCAAATGCTCGACGGCATCGACGAACACATGCGGCCGTCCGGCGAGCAGCGAGTCGACGAGCAAGAACCCGGACGGCCCGTTGGGCGCGTCGCCGTAGGAGCTGCGTCCGCGAGCGGGCAGAATCCCGAACTCTTTGTAGAACAAGAGAATTCCGAGCAACGCGGCGAGGAATACCGGCATCGACGATCCACCGATCAGCACGAGTCGAAGAACGCCCGACCCGGGCCACCGCAACGCTGTCGCCGCTCCCAGCAGCAAGCCGAGCGCTACGGCCAGCGCGAATCCGCAGACAACCAGTTCGGCTGTGGCGGGCAGGAAGTCGGCGATATCGGAGCTGACCGGCCGACGCGTCACCGCGGACTGTCCGAAATCACCGGTGGCCGCCTTCTCGACGTAGGCGACATACTGCACCGGCAGCGGCCGATCCAGGCCGAGCTCGTGCCGCGCCCGCTCGACGACCTCGGCGGAGGCTCTTTCACCGACGAACGCTCGGGCCGGATCGACTGGAGAGACTTGTCGCAGCACGAACACCACGGCGACGAGCGCGAGCAGTACGAGGATCGCCTCGAGGCCGCGCCGGGCTATGACTTTCAGCATTCGGGGCTCTCCCTTGCTGTGGAAGAAAGGGCAATGCGGGCCCGCGGTCAGCGATCGGTCAGACGGTCGCGGAGTACGTCACCGGCGAGGTTCGCGATCGTGGCGAGCACGAAGAGCCCGATCGCGGGCATGATCGGCACCCACCAGGCATCGAGGAGGTAGGGCAGTCCCCGCGCACACATCGCACCCAACTCGGGAGCCGGCGCGGGAGAACCGAGTCCGACGAACGACAGGCCGGACAGCATCAGGATCAAGGCGCCGACGTCGAGACTGGCCGCGATGATGGTCGGCGGCCACGCGCCGGGTAGCAGGTGCAGCCAGCCGAGCCTGAATCGGTTTGCACCGGACATCCACGCGGCGTCGACGTGGGGCAGCGATCGGAGCCTGGTCACCTCGCCCCGCACGACTCGGGCGTACAGCGGCCACCAGACGAGTGCCAACGCCGTCAGCGTATGCATATACGACGGCCCGATCGCGGCTACGACGGCGATCGCGAGCAGCGAGGCGGGCAGGGCTATGAAGATGTCGGTGATCCGCATCAGGATCCGGTCGACGAACCCGCCGAGAGTCCCGGCGACGAGCCCCACCGCGCCACCGAGGACAATTCCGGACGAGATCACGCAGAGGGCACCCCACCAGCTGGCGCGCATGCCGATCAGGACACGGCTCAGGATGTCGCGCCCGACCTCGTCGGTGCCGAGCCAATGCGCTGCGTTCGGTGGGGATGTCGGGCGTCCAACCGGGAGATCGGGGTCGTAGGGGGCAATCCAGGATGCGCCGAGCATGACCACGATCAGCGTCGCGAGCACACCCAACGTGATCACATCACCCGGTTTCGCGCGTCGGCGCGCCGCCACTGCCGCCGGCACCGGTTCGCTGCCCACGCCGCTGCTGATGGCGGGCGCCGACGGCGAAACGTTCGGCGCGCCTGTCGGCTTGCCGCGCCGCTGTTCCTGCGCGCTACCGATATTCGGCACCGCAGCCACCAACGCCTTGCTGTACGGGTGCGTCGGTGCCTTGGCCACCTTCTCGGCGGCATCGATCTCGACGATCTCGCCGCGATACATCACGGCGACGCGGTCGGCGATGAAACGCGCCGCGGCCAGATCGTGGGTGACGAAGACGACCGTCAGCCCGAACTCGCGCCGCAGCGTCTGAATCAAGTTCAACGTCGTCGCCGCCAGCGGCGCGTCCAACGCCGAAGTCGGCTCGTCGCACAGCAATACCGCCGGAACAACGATCGTCGCCCGCGCGAACGCGACGCGCTGACGCTGCCCTGTCGACAAACTGTCGGCACGGAGGTCGGCGACGGCCGCCGGGAGCCCCACCCGTTCGAGGGCTGCGATCACCCGGGCCCGGCGACGGGCCCGCCCGAGTGACCGCGGCAGCCGTTCGCCGACCTGTCGTTCTACGGTCAGCCACGGTGTCAGCGACGCGCTGACGTCTTGGAAGATCATCTGTGTCGATCCCCCGGCCAGTTCGATGACACCGCTGTCGGGCTTCGCCAGTCCCCCGATCATCCGCAGCAGTGTCGACTTGCCCGACCCGGACTCGCCCACCACCGCGACGGCCTCGCCCGCTTCCACCTGCAGGTTGAGCTTGCGCAGCACCACCAGCGTCTCGCGCCTGGCCAGACCGCCGCGCATGCGGTAGCCCTTGCTGACTTCGACGCAACGCACGGCAGGTCGCGCACGGACCGGGATGTCCAACGGTGGGAAAGCGGGAGACAGTCCACGCGCCTGGGACCGGTCGACCTCGGGCGGGAGGATGCACGCCGCGACACCGGAATGTGTGGCAGCCGGTGTCAGGGGGATCAACGACTTCTCGCATTCGTCGGTGCGAAGCGAACAGCGCGGCGCGAACGGACAACCCGGCGGAGCGTCACGTGGATCCGGCGGCATACCGGTCAGCACCGGTATGCGATGGCCCAACGGCAGGCCGAGATCGAGTCGCGAACCCAAGAGGCCGACCGTGTAAGGGTGCGAGGGCGTGGCGAGGACATTGGTCACGGCGCCGATCTCGATGATGCGCCCCCCATACATGACCGCGACCCGGTCGGCGGCCTCGGCGGCGACACCGATGTCGTGGGTGATCAGCAACACCGAGCAACCGAGGTCCGCGCGCAGGTCGGAAAGCAACGCCAGGATCTGCGCCTGGACTGTGACATCCAGCGCCGACGTCGGTTCGTCGGCGATGATCAGGTCCGGGTGCGCGGCGATCGCGATCGCGATCATGACCCGTTGCCTCATTCCCGCGGAGAGCTCATGCGGGTACGACCGCAGCCTGCGGCCGGCCTGCGGGACGCCGACCAGGTCGAGCAGTCTGCTCGCCTCCGCGGTCGAGCCGGCGACTTCCCGCACCTGGTCGCCGATTCGCATCGTCGGATTCAGCGACGTCATCGGATTCTGGAACACCGCACCCAGATGGACGCGACGAACTCTGCGTCGCTCGTCAGGCGGGGCGGCAACCATGTCGACGCCACACACCTCGGCCCGTCCGGTGACGACGGCAGGCGGGTCGCCCACCGGCAGGCCGAGCAGGCTCAGCCCCAATACACTCTTGCCGGAGCCGGACTCCCCGACGAGCGCGAGGATCTCACCGGGCGCGATCTCGATGCTCACCCCCCGGACCGCACGCACCGCGACGCCCCGGCGGCGAAACGTCACGTGGAGGTCGCTCAGACACGCACGGGGGGCGAATGTGGCGGCCGACCGGCCACTTTCATCTGCGCGGTCTGCTCCGTTCCGGAAACGCTTCACCTCGCTTTCACCTTCCGAAGCAGGTTGATAGGCACCATTCCGGTGCCGACCAGCGTATGCACGATCTGGCCGATGCCCGAGTTGGTCACAATGACGTCTTGGATGTCGCAGAGGTTGATGACCCATGCCTGATCCATCACGATCCGAGCGCCCTCGACCCAGTGCCTTTCAGCGTCCGCTTTGCTGAGGGACCGCTTCCCGGCGTCCATGACGGAATCGAGAGCGGCGTGGGAATAGTTGAACCAGTTGATCGGCGATACGCCCGTGCGGAAGAAGATCCGCAATGTGGTGTCGGCATTGAGCGCGTCGCCGCCGTACCCGTGCAGGAGCATGTGCGGTTGCTGCCCGACGGGCGCCGAATGCAGTGCGAACACCTGTGCGGTGGGCATGGCCCGCACCCTGGCAGTCAGTCCCAGCGCTGCCAGCTGCGTCTGGAGCAGCTCGGCGACACGGGCATCGGTCGCTCCACCCGCCTCGTCGTAGGCTAGGTCGATCTGCTTCTCGCTGTCCGGCAGCTTCGCGATCAGCGCCTTCAGCGTGGATACGTCGTGGCCGGGCGCGTCCGGCGCAGCGCCGTCCTGCAGCACTCCGGCTGGGTAGAACTGCGTGGACCGTGCGGCGGTCGAGCCGTAGGCCGGCTCGATGAGCGCGGGAACGTCCACCGCCGTGCGCATCGCCCGGCGGAACTCCGTATCGGAGAACACGCCCTTCTTCCAGTTCAGGAAGATCGACGACTTGAACGCCGTCGGATGTTCCGCCACAGTCAACTTCGGGTTCGTCTTCATTGCCCCGATCGCGGCGATCGGCAGCCCCTTGGTGATGATGTCGAGCTGCCCCTGCTCGAGCAGCAGGCGTTGCGTCGTGATGTCCGGGATGATCTCGATACGCAGTGTGGTGAATTCCGGTCGAGTTCCCCAGTAGCCGTCGTAGGCGGTCAGCGTGTAGTGACTGCCCGGCACGAACTCCGTGATCCGGTAAGGCCCGGTACCCGCATCGTGCGTACTCAGCCAGCCCTGCGCCAGATCACCGTTCACGCTATGGGTCCGCACCGCTGTCGGGCTGACCGCCTTGAGTCCCCACGGGCAGGCGAGGTAATCCAGGAACGGCTCGACAGGATGCGCGAGCTCGATCACGAGCGTGGAGTCGTCTGGCGCGGACATCGACCGCACGTCGGCGACCAGATAGGCCGGCGCTTGGTTGACGGCGGAACGCCGTTGAAAGCTCTCGATGATCGTGGTGGCCGTCATCGGCGTGCCGTCGTGGAAGGTGACACCGGCACGTAGCTCGAACGTGTACGTGAGCCCGTCGTCGGTGACCGTCCACGACTCGGCCAGGCCGGGCCCGATCTCGGGCGAATCGGGCTTGTAGCCGACCAAACCTTCGTAGACGCTGAGGGTGACCTGGAGACCCTCTCCCTCATAGAAAATGTCCGGGTCGGGCACCTGCATGTCCGCCAGGAATCCGAAACGGATGGTATCGCCGACTGTTTCGGCTCCACCGTATCCACCCGAACATGCCGACAACAGCGCCGATATCCCGAGGGCTTCCGTCACCGTGACGAGCGCACTGCCCTTCAGGAATGTCCGTCGATCCGCAGTCATGCTCATATCGCAACGCGCCTTTCCCCGTCATCGACGTCGTGGCAACCCCAACACATGATCTGAATCTTCAGTGTCACACAGGAATCCGTCTGCGGAGGCCGAATTCACATGTGCACAACAGAATTTCACCTTCGCGCGAGCTTCGGCGCGTGTGAAGAAGGCGGGCCTCGTACGGTGCCGACGTCGCCGTTGACAGCTCGCCGCGCTCTGGGGCGTCTTGCGTATCTACGAAAGTCTGGGCAGGACAGGCAGTTTCGAGGCGCACGTTCCCGTCGAACCTTGCGGTCAATAGGTATTGACACTCGGGACGCTTCTTGGATCGCCGAAAACCGCGCTGGGCACGTCTAGAGAATCCCAGTCGCCGACGGGAACGCTGCCACAATCCGCGACATCTATTGACAGTGCAGTCGTGGTGATGCGATGTTGAATACAGCACAGGTCCGCATCACCGAGAGGCGGGCGACGATTCGCATCAGCGGACTCAACTGATCCAGTTCGTGCTTCTCTCGTGTACCTGCTACTCGATCATCATCGGATATCACAGCAGTCCGAGATACTTTCGGTTGGATATCGTCGTCCGACAGGGGTGAAGGCGTGAGCAAGAAAGAAACCAACACTACGGTGTCCGACTTCGGAGTAGCGGAAAGCAACCTCGACTATTCCGGGTACACGCTCATCGAGAGCCCCGACGACAACTTCGACGACAATTTTCAGCCGCAGGTCTGCGACATGACGGATCTGCAGGGCGGCCCGGCGGCGCGAGATCGTTTCGTCGACCTCCTGGGCACGGCCATGGAGGACGTCGGAATCGCGATTCTGATCAACCACGGCATCGACGCCGAAGAACTTCGGGCCACCGATGCGCAGGCGCTTAACATTTTCACGACAGTACCCGATGAACAGAAATCGAGGTTCGTGTCGACGGACTGCGCCTACGGTGAGCCCTACTATCTGGGCTACGTTCCACTCCAGGAGAGCATGCCTTCGCTGCCCCATGCGGTAGAAGCCTGGGAATTCGACAGATCCGCCTTCCGGATTCCCGGGGAAGATGCGGACAATGCCCTCGGCTACTGGCCGGCCGAGAAATACGAAGCCGCATTCGGAAATTTCTGGCAAGCATGCGAGGAATTGACCCCGGCGCTCGGCAGGGCACTGCTCCAGTATCTGGACATCGATCCTTCGCTCTATGCCGAGGAAATCTCCCCGACGAACGACGTGCTGAGGATCAATCACTACCCGCCCATCAACACTGCCGCCGGGAGTCTTGCATCGCCGGCCCGCGTGCTATCGCACGAGGACTATGGGCTCATCAGCCTGATGCTGGGTAGTCCGGTGGAGGGGCTGCAGGTGTATCGCCCTCGAAGCAAGGCTTGGAGCAGGGTACACACTCCGGCTGATTCTCTCGTCGTGATCAGCGGAGAATGGCTGCGGGTGATCAGTAACGACCGCTTCCGTGCCTGCACCCATCGCGTCAGCGTGCCCCGCGACCCTGCCCAGTGGGCTGTGTCCCGCGTCACTGTTCTCTATACGCTTCATCCTTATCAAACGGCGGTCGTCAGAGTGTTGCCGGGGCTCGCTGCGAAATTCCAGCCGGCCAGTGGCATGGACTTCATGACACAGGTAGCCCACCGACTGTCCGAAAGATGCAAATCGCTGGCAGATCACCCCTGATATTTCCACGAGGAGTGGTGACCATGATGTTTCTTTCCCGGTCGAACCTGGCCTCCCTGTTCGACCAGGCCGAGTACCGCGCCTTTCAATTCGAGGTGGAAGACTTTCATGTCGTGAGCGACGAGCACGAACCGATGCGCCGGTATCAGGCGGGCCTGGCGCCGCTCGACCCGGACAATTACCCGGTGCTGTGGAAGGAATGGGAGGATCTGTGTGACGCGACCACCGCCAGAGGAGTCGCGATGCAACGTGTTCGGGTTGTCACCGAGCCCCTGACCGAATACATCTCTTTTCTCCACGCGGTGACCGGACGCAACCAGGCGCACGGTGAAGACATTCGCTGGCTCCCTCGTCATTGGTTGCAGCAGGAGGATTACACCGCGGACGAGTGGTGCCTGATCGACGATGACACCCTCGCCTGGACGTTGTTCGACGAGGAGGATTTCGTCGGCTACGGCCTTACGCGTGATCCGGTCGAAGTCGCGCGCGCGATTGCCGTTCGCGACGCGCTGTGGGCGAAGGCCGTCCGACACGTCGACTATTCGCCGGGCGTTCGATAGCGGCGGGTGTCGAGCACACGGAGTTCGGCGAGAGCCCACTCGATCCGCGCCGCCGCGTCAGACCAAGATCACCCCCCCGGTCACCGATGCCCTACGCCCCGAACCAGTTCCAGCACACCCCTGGCCCGACGCCCGAACGATCGCGGCGGCAGCGACCGGTACACCCGCAGATACGCCTCGACCATCCGGTGCGGGTGCACGTCCCCGGCGACCGAGGCCAGCGCGCCCGCGACGATCCTTTCCCGGATCCGCGCATCGCCGAGCTCGCGCAAGCAACGGGGAATCTCGGAGAACGCCTCACGCCGAGAGTATTTCAGCCCGTTCACCCCGTCGGTGACCATGCCGAAGCCGGGGCTGTCGGGCACGATCACCGGACAGCCCGAGGCCATCGCCTCGAGCATCACCATCGGATGCCCCTCGGACCGCGAGGTCGAGATCAGCGCGCCACCACCGGCGGCCACATCCCGATACAGCTGCGCCAGAGCAGCTTTCGGACGCACGCCGGGCCGGTAGTCCACCCGCCCGGCCAGCCAATCGTCGAGCCCCAGTGTCTCCGCGTTGTCCTCGGTGTCGATGACCACAACCTCGAAACCCGTCAGCACACCGGCCGCCACCAGATACAACAACCCGTGGATGCCCTTGGACGGCCAGTCGATATCCACCGCGCGCCCCACCCACAGCAGCTGCGGACGCGGACCCGCCCGCCCGGGACCCGGCGTGCACACCGCCACATCCGGAGCATTCGCGATCACCTGAGGCAAGATCGCTGTCCGCGTGATCAACGCCGCGGCGGCCTCGGGCGACACCGCTGTGTACCCGTCGAACTGCACTGCGGTCACATCGGTCGGCGTGCTGACGTGCGAGGTCACCACTGCGGCCGCGAACAGCGCCGCCCACCGCAGCAGCGACCCCAGACCAGGCCAAGTCGGGCACGCCGATGTCGCGTGCACCACCGTGAAATCCCCGCGCGCGAGCCGTGCCGCCACCGGCGCGGGCGACCCGATCCACACGCCCAGCGCACAGAACGACCCGACCCGGCCGGGGCTGCCCTGCGGCGCATACGCCCCACACTGCACACCACGCTCCGCCAGCCCCCGGATCAGCACCTCCAGCACCGCTTCCACCCCGCCGTCGAAGACCGTCGCAACGAAGAGAACACGGACCTCGCCGTCTCGCCGCACATCCGACCTCACGCCCCACCTCCATCCCCGCACATCAGCAGGTATCCGGACTCACCGGAGGATGGATTCAGTCGCGTCCCACAGCACGGGACAAATCGTCGGATCGCTGTAGTCGACATCACCATTCGGCAGCTTGCGGCACATCCGATCGTTGACATGCGAGTGCAGTTCGCCTGTTTCGTCGTAAACGCGTTGATATCGGTTCGCGTCATCCTGCATGTGCACGATCAGTCCTACTCGCGGACGGTTGCTCAGATTCGACCCGCTGCCGTGAATCGTCATGCAGTTGTGAAAACTCACCTGTCCCTTGCGTAGTAGGAGCGGCACACGGCGAATCGGCATTCCGGTGCGCTCGAGCATGCTCTCCGCCTTTGCCGGGTCGGGGCCGCAAAAGAATGTGTCGTTATAGCGAATCGCGTGGATGTCCTCGGTATCCGGCCACCGATGGCTCCCATCGATCATCACCACAGGGCCCATGTCCTCGTCACAGTCCTGCAGAGCGATCCACGCGCTCAACATCTTGGTGGACGTGCAGGTGTGCCAATGAACACGGTCGGCATGCCATTCGAGGGTGACTTCCGTGTGCGGGGGCTTGTATATCAGGCTGCTCAACCAGAGCCTTACCCGACTGGTCTGCGCCAGCCGCGCCGCGATGGCCCCGATGATCGGCTGCAGCATGAAGCTGCCGAGACGACCGCTGGTCAGTGCGACGTGATCGTTGAAGCGGATCTGATGAGCCGAGCCTTCCACCCAGTCGTCCATCTCGTCGAGCGTGATGGGTAGCACCCTGTCGCGCTCGCCCCTGTGATGATCCGCCAACGCGGCCGACGCGGCGTCCACGGCTTCGTCGGTGAACAGTCGTGGTGTGACGAACCAGCCGTGCTGCTGATAGAACTCGACATCGTCATCGGACGGCAAAAACTCTTGTTCACCCGGCGCCAACTCGAACATAATACCTCTTCCTGAGCGACAAAATCCTCGGCAGGCCTACTGGTCTACGACGGATCGCGCGACGGATTGCGCGTCCCACAGCACGGGACAAATCTTCGGATCGCTGTAGTCGACATCACCGTTCGGCAGCCTTCGGCACATCCGATCGTTGGCGTACGACTGCAATTCACCTGTTTCGTCGTAAACCAGTTGGTAGCGGTTCAGGTCATCCTGCATATCGATCGTCGCACCGATCCTGGCCCGCTTACTCAGATTGGGGCCGCTGCCGTGAACCGTCAGGCAGTTGTGAAAACTGACTTGCCCCTTGCGCAACAACAAGGGCACGTATCGAAGTGGCATACCGGTACGCTCGAGGCGGTCCTGCAACAACGCCGGATCGGCGCCGAAAAAAGTTCGGCCGAATCGGAGAGCACGAACGCTTTCCGTATCCGGCCAGCGATGGCTTCCGTCGACCATTACCACCGGACCCATGTTCTCGTCACAATCCTGCAGAGCGATCCACGCGGTCAGCATTTTCGTCGAGGTACAGCTACGCCAGTAGGCGCGGTCGGTGTGCCATCCGATCGTGGTGTCGCCGTCCGCGGTTTGTGGTTGTTTGTACACGATACTGCTCTGCCACAATCTGATCTGTGTCGTCTGCGCCAACCGTGCCGCAATGGCCGCGACTATCGGCCGCAGCATGAAATCGCGGAGGCGGCGATTCGTCAGTGCGACGTAGTCGTTGAACCGGACCTGGTGCACCGCGCCAGGAGCCCAGTCGTAGAGTTCATCGATCGCGCCCGGCAATGTGTCGTCACGCTCGCGTCGGTGATGTGCCTCCAACGCCGTCAGCGCGTCGTCGACAGCCTCGTCGGTGAACAGTCGTGGCGAGACGTACCAGCCGTGCTGCTGATAGAACTCGACGTCGTCATCGGAAGGCAGCAACTCCTGTTCAGTCCTTGTCAACTCGAACACTGAACACCCCTTTTCAAATCGACGAACACGACCCCGCGGACAGAAGCATCTCCCGCGGCGGCAGGGCGGAAATGGCTCACTTCAGCCCTTTATCGACCCCTCGGTCGACAAGGCGCAGATGCAGTCCTCCCGGTACCAATGAGACGGAAAGTGGGGGGCGGATGCGCAGACCGGGCACAGTCCGCAACCGCCAGCGACTCGCGATGATCACCAAGGCCAGCACGACCTCGGTCATCCCGAAGGCTTCTCCGATGCACTTTCTGGCCCCGCCACCGAAGGGCAGGAGAGCTTCGGGGGACGACACCGCGCGATCCGGCAGCCAACGGTCGGGATCGAAACGGTCGGGTTCGTCATAGAGGTCGGCCCGCCGGTGGATGAGGTAGGGGCTCAGGGCGATTGTGCTGCCGACAGGTAGTTCGTACGGGCCGAGCCCCGCCCCGGCAGTGACTGTGCGTGTGAAGAACCACGCGGGAGGATAGAGGCGCAAGGTTTCCGTGACGATCCTGCTCGCCACCTGCAGCCGCTCCAGGTCACTGTGGTCGGGCAGCCGTCCCGAAAGCACACTGTCGACCTCGGCATGCAACTGCGCCTCGATATCGGGGTGTCGCGCAAGCAAATACAGCATCCACGACAGCGCGGAGGAAGTGGTCTCCGTTCCAGCGACGAAGAACGTCACGACGGCATCGCTGACATCGCCGTCGATCGTGCCACGCGCGTCACTCTCACTGTCGTGGACCGCCAGCAGCGCCGAGAGCAGATCCCCGTTGTCGACGCCGCTCGCGCGGCGATCGGCGATGATGCCGTTCATCGTCTTCCGCAACCGGCGATTGGCGTTGTTGTACCGCCGAGTGCCGGGAACCGGTAGCCGGCTGATCGCGTCGGGCAGCAACGTGCGCCGAAAAGTGCCGTCGAAAGTGGTGGTGAGATCGCTGATCACCTCGTGCAGCACCCCGGCCGGGAGGGTGCTGGAGAACATGGTCGCGCCGAAGACCCTGGAGGTGATCGTGAACATCTCGGGGCAGATGTCGAGGACTTGACCGGAATGCCAGCCGTCTACGACGGAGGCTATCTGCGTTGTCATCGTGCGCGCGTAACCCGCGAGCCGTTTTGGATGAAAGGCAGGCTGGGCCAGGCGGCGCTTGTGCCGATGCTTGCTGTGCGTACACGTGGCGACGCTCTCGCCCAGCCACTCCCGCTCGCGTTCCAGGAACAGACCGCCTTTGTCGAAAGTCCGGTCATCGACCAGAACTTTGCGGGTCAAGCCTGGATCACAGATCACCACAGCGTCTTTCGGACCGAGGCGGATCTTCACGACGTCACCGTGTTCGGGCAGCTGTGCCAGAAATGCGAAGGGCTGCTTCACGAATGGCAAGAGGTGGCCGACCAGAGGCCGGGCGCCCGGCGCGGTCGGTATCTCGCAGGAGAGTGCTGTCATGATGCGCTTCGTTCTCCTTCGGAGATCCCGGCGCCACCGCTACCGACGGCCCCGACCTGGCGAAGCCAACCGAACCAATCCTCGAGGCCCCAGGATTGGACGACGAGCCCGTCGGCGATCTCGTGGAATTCATGGATCCGGATCCGGACGGCTCTTCCGGTGGCGGGCACACCGAGCCACTCTCCCTTGTGCACGCCGCGCATCTCCCCGCGGACCGCGACCATCCCGTTGCCGTCCTCCCCCCGTCCGTCGACGATCGTCTGCACGACGATCGTGAATTGAGCGAAGGCGTGATTGATCGCCGCGATGAGACGCTCGATCCTGTCACGTCCCGACGACGTTCCGGGTGAGTTGTCCACCCAGTCGGCGGCCATGGCGCCATCCAGTAAACCGACGTCGCCACTCAAACCGCGGTAGAAAGTCTCGAGCAAGTCGTCGACCGATCGCGTCACCCGCGAGCTCCTTCCGCCAAGAGCTTGTTGACGTACTCGAGCGCGAGCCGGGGAGTCCGGAGAATCTCTACGGTCTCGTTCGGTAACAGCATCGGTATGGGGACATGCCATTCCCGTTGGATCCGTTCCGCCAATTCGATCGTGCCCAGCGAGTCCAGCCCGAGTTCGGTGAAGGGCTCGTCGAGTGTTTTCTCGGTGAGTTCCAGTTCGGCTCCTTCACACGCCCGGTACAGCCGACTCAAGTCATCGAGGGCGAACTCTCTCATCAGTGCTCCTTGTCGGAAAGCAGCGACCCACCAGTGGCCGAACCGGATCGAGATGGCGAATCAGCCGCTGGTTTCATGGCAGGTACACGGAGTGCCACGGTCGAGGTGGACGAGGTGTAGAACATGGCGCGCTGCCACCTGGCTCGCACGAAACGCAACGTGTTTGTAGGTGCCGAAGAAGCCGCTCAGCAGGATACTGGCCGAGTGGTTGTAAACTTCGTGCCACCAGCGATCGGGCACGTAAAGTACGTCACCGGCCGCGAGCTCGACTTCACAGAGACTTTTCTCGGAATCCGTCGACGCGGCAATCTCGGCCAACGGCAGGGCCGACAGGCGCGCCCAAGGGTCGTATTTCGCGGACAACGCATCGGCCCCTTCGACGAAACCGGGAGGCGCGATGCGGAACCGCTTGTTTCCGCGGATCACTATGGCGATATTGCCCAGAAGGTCGTAGTGAGCGCCGGTGCGCGCTCCTGCGGGACCCACCCAGACCCCTGGAGGCGGGGAGAACGCCCGCCGCGGGAAGAGCGCCTTTCGAGGGGATATGTCGGCCTCGAGCTGCGGAAACCTCCGCAGGAGGTTGAATTCTTTGAGGTACAGGGATTCCTCGCCGGGATCGCCGTGCGCGAGGAACTCCATGTAGGTTCCCAGCGTCGACTCGGTGAAATGGGTGGCGCCGCTCTCCCGGTCCCCCCGAACCAGTTCGATGGACATCTCGGGCCGCAGTCTTCCGAGAAAGTCGAAATCCCACCGCTGCACAGCCGGCCAGCTGGCGGCCAGCCCAGGAAACAAGGCCGGTTCTCTTTTTGCGATGTATTCGCTCAACGGTGCGGTCGCCGGTCGTAGCTGCGGCATACTTTTCCCTCCTCACCTCGGCTGGCCACTCGTGCGGTCACCCACAGCTCGTTCAGAGACTCCGGTGGATGACGACCCCGTAGTCCAGCGACTGCGGGTGGGGGAAATAATGGGGCTTGACCGAGACGATCGTCGTGAAGCCGTTCAAGTAGTAGTAGCGCAGCTGCCGGTCCAGTGGCGTGCCGTCGGCGTTCCTGGTACGCACATACGAGATGGGTGAGCCGTCCGGATTGGCCTTGATCCATTCGCGTAATCCAGGAACGGTCGACCCGCCGTACAGGTGGTGATAACCCATTACCGCCAACTGCGGCAAGAAGGAGCGAAACAGCGCTTCGGCCGCGTCGGCGCTGATACTGGTCAGACTCACGCCGAACACGGAATCGGTACTCCCGCGCGGGGGCAGTGGGGCGTAGGCACACGCCCGCCAGCTCTCCGCCTCGTGAATCGTTTCCCGCGTCACTGGTCGAGCGAACATGGATGCGAGAAGCCTCTCCCCGTCCGGCGCGAATGCTCCCGCGGCATGTTCGGGTAGGCGATCGATTCTTTCGAACAATTCCTCCGCCGTCGCGGCTTGTTCACGATCCCACTTGGCGCGCTCCATCTCCACCAATTGGTCCAGGTCGGAGGGCCGGAGGTTTCGAACCTCGATATCATTTCCGCCAACGGTTCGGGCGGACACGCGCGGAATATGTTCACTGGTTGGCATCTGTCTTCTTTCGCAAGCGATTTCTCCGGCCTAGGGGTGGTCGAGGTACCGAGAGCTGCCGTCGTGGTCGAGAACCTCGTCGATGTAGACGGCGAGTCGAGTCGGGGTGGGGTGGTCGAGGATGCCCGCTACCGTCAGCCGGACGCCGGTAGCGGCGCTGAGGCGAGTGCGTAGCTCCACATTGGACAGCGAGTCGAATCCGGCGTCTCGGAAGGTCCGGTCCGCTGCGAGGGCGTCGGGATCTTGGTGACCGAGCACTAGAGCGGCGTGGGTACGAATCAAAGCTGTCAGCGCTTTGACTCGTTCGCCGCGCGGCAGCCCGATGATCTCCGGTCGTGGGAGGTCTTGCGCGGCGGAGCCGGACCCGTCGTCGGCCGGTGCGGGCGTGCGTGGCCGAGGCAGTTCGGACAGGACCGCAGCCAGCGGCGCGCACGGGTCGACGCGCGACAGCGCCGTAGCGACGAGAAGAGGCTCGTTCTGTTCCAGGGCCATGTCGAAAATGGCCAGGGCGCTGGCGGTGTCGAGTGGGGCGAGACCCTGCCGGGCCAGACGTGCGCGGTCGGTGTCGTCGAGGTGGGAGGTGAGTGCGCTGGATTGCTGCCACAGTCCCCACGCGATGGAGGTGGCAGGCAGACCGATGCCGTGCCGGTGGTACGACAGCGCATCGAGGAAGGCGTTCGCCGCCGCGTAGTTCGCTTGTCCGGCCGTGCCGACCACATTGGCGATCGAGGAGTACATCACGAAAGCGCGCAGGTTCATGTCCGCGGTGAGCTCATGGAGATGTAGGGCGGCGATCGCCTTGGATGACAGAACTCCCTGGAGCCGATCGGGAGTCAGGTCGGTGAACACACAATCGTCCAAGATCCCCGCGGCATGAACGACCGCGCCGAGTGGATGGCGGGGCGGGATACTTCCGATCACTGACGACAAGGCGGCGCGATCCGAAACATCGCAGGCGGCCAGGCTGATTTCCGCTCCCATGTCACGAAGTTCAGCCGCCAGCTTCCGGGCCTCGGCCGCCTGGTCGCCCTGGCGGCTGAGCAGGACTAGATGCCGACAACCGTGCGCGGTGACGAGATGACGGGCGAGCAATCGACCGAGACTTCCCGTACCGCCGGTGATCAGCACGGTCTCTTCGGGTTCGAGCGCGGCGGGCTGAGTCAGGACGAGCTTGCCCGTGCTGTGCCCCTGACTGAGGTGTCGCAGCACTTCCCGCGCGTGCCCGATGTTCCAGGTTTGGACGGGCAGCGGGCTCAGCACGCCGTCGGCGAACAGCGTATGGAGATGACCGAGGACGACCTCCACACGAGCCATCGGAAGGTCCGCGATATTGATGGAATCGTAGGTGATTTCGGGGTATCCGACGGTGGCCGTGGCAGGATCTCTGAGGTCGGTCCTCCCCATCTCCAGGTAGATCCCGCCGGGTCGGAGCAGCCGTAGCGAAGCATCCACGGCTTCGCCGGCCAGGCTGCCGAGGACGACATCGACACCGGTGGCGCCGGTGATCCCATTGAACCGATGTTCGAACCCGAGGGTGCGCGAGTCGGCGATGCGTTCTCGCGGGATCCCCATCGCCTCGACGACCCCCTGCTTGGAAACGCTCGCGGTCGCGTAGATCTCCGCTCCGAGCATGGCGGCGATCTGGACCGCGGCCATGCCGACTCCCCCCGCCGCCGAGTGGATCAGAACTCGCGTACCCGGCTTGACCTCGGCCAGCTCGACGAGCGTGTGGTAGGCCGTGAGGAAGGCGATGGGCGCCCCGGCGGCCTGGGCATCGCTCCAGTTCGCGGGCACGGTGAGGAGAGCACGTCGGTCGACGACGGCGAAGGGTCCGTAGGCCCCGGGCCGCGAGCCCGCATGCAGTACGACCGCGGCGACGCGTGCGCCGAGTTCCAGGTCGCCGACCTGCTCGGCCACCTCCACGACGACACCGGCCACTTCGAAACCGAGCGCGGTTTCCGCGAGCATGCCGAGCGCGACGAGGGGATCACGGAAGTTCATGCCGGTGGCCAGCACGCGGATCCGCACCTGCCCCGGCTCGAGCGGCACCATGAGGTCGGGCGCCGGTGCGGTCGTGACACTGTCCAAGGTCTTGTCCCGGCCTGGCACGAGCCTCCACGGTTGCTCGATGGCAGGGGGCCGGAGCAGGCCGTCGACCGCGGGAGCGAGCCGCGGGACGAATGCCTTCGCGCCGCGCAGAGCGAGCTGTGGATGGTCGGTGGCGATCGCACCGATCAGCAACTGGTGATCGAGCGGACCGGTGTCGAGATCGAGCAACTGCAGACGGCCCGGATTCTCGCTCAGGACCGAGCGCATCATGCCCGCGCATGCTGCTCCGATCGCGTCCGCCACGCACTCCGCGAAGCTCGCGCCGTAGGCGCGGCGAGTGACGCAGACGATCAGCGTCTTGTGGAGCAGATCTTCGGACAGCAGCGTCTGCGCATCGACCATCACCCGTGAAAGATGTTCGCGCAGTATGGTTTCGTTCGGCAGCTCGTTCACCCGAGTCGAGGAACGGAGATCGAGCAGGACGACCTCCGGTACGCATCGCCCGTTCTGGAGCGCGCGCGCCAACGAGCGGGCATCGGGGTGAACATCCGCTCCCGGAAGGTCACGGTGTGAGCCGACAACCGCCCATCGTGCGGAATCTCCTTCGCTGTCGGTGCCCAAATCCACTGGACGCCAATGGAACCGGAACGCATGGGATGCGCCGGTGGCGAGCATTCCGCGCAGCCCGCGTTTCGTCACCGGACGCAGGAGCAGATCTCGGAAGTCCGCGACAGAGTTTCCCTCGAGATCGGTGACTCGAACGTGGTAGCGGTCCTGTCCGGCCGGGCTGATCGTGGCGCGCAGGTCGTTGGCCCGCCGCGGCAGTATCCGCGCGGAGCCGATGGAGTACGGCAATACAGTGCCCTGCTCGGATCCGCTCAGCAGTAGCGCGTGCAGGATCGAGTCGACCAGAGCGGGATGAACAGCGAAATCCTCGGTGTGGACGCGCTGTTGCCGCATCATGTGGACTTCGACGTACAGCGTGGCGTCTTTGCGCCAGGCGGCCGTCAGGTTCTGGAAGGCGAAACCGTAGTCGTATCCCCTGTTTCGGAGCGCGCGATAACATCCGTCCACGGATATGCGACGACTGCCGCGAGGAGGCCACACCTGGTCCGGCGCAGCGTCTTCGGCGTTGACTCCGGGTTCCGCGGTGGCCGTGTCCATGGTTGTCGTCGCCTCGCCATGGCAGCGCCATTGCCCTTTGTCCCCGCGATCGCGGGAGTGCAGGGTTACCCGGCGGCCGCCGTCCTTTTCCACTGGGCCGCACGTGACCTGGATGTCGACTGCCGCATCGGACAGCGGCAAAGGAGAGCTCAGGACCAGATCCCGCACTCCGCTTCCCCCCGCTCGCGAAGCGCACCAGGCGAGAATTTCGACCGTCACGGTGGCCGGCACGATGACCCGGTCGAACACCTTGTGGTCGGCCAGCCACGGGTGTTCTTTCACATCGAGGTGGCCTACACACAACATGCTGCCGTCGGAAAGGTCGGTGGTGGCGGTGATCAACGGGTGGTCGGCGATGTCGAACGATCCCGCACGCATATTCCGTGCGGCACTGGTCGTGGGTAGCCAGTAGAACCGACGTTGGAGCGCATACGTGGGCAAGTCGACTTCGCGGGCACCGGGATACAACGCCGCCCAATCCACGTCGGCGCCCTGCGCGTGCGCATCGGCGACGGCGGCGAGAAAGTCCGCACCTCCCCCTCCCCCGCGCTGCAGTGTGCCGGTGACGCCGGCGTCGATGTCGACCGCGGAGGCGATCTCGATGATGCCGCCGGTCAGTACCGGATGCGGCGATACCTCGATGAACTGCCGATATCCCGCGGTCAGCGCACGGCGTATCGCCTCGTCGAAATGAACGGTCCTGCGGAGGTTCTCGAACCAGTACGAAGCGTCCAGCCCGGACGAATCGACGATCTCGCCGGTGGTCGAGGAGATGATCGGCAGTCGGGCCGCACGGGATGTGATTCCCGCGAGGTCGGCGTGGATACGATCGCGCAGCGTCTCCATGTGCTCGCTGTGGGACGCGTAATCCACAGGCAGCAGCCGGCTTTCGACACCGGCTTGTTCGCACTGCCGCAGAAAGTCCGTCATCGCTTCGGCATCGCCGGCGACCACCGTGGCCGACGGACCGTTGACCACCGCCACCTCGAGCCGGTCGTTCCACGGGCACAGCAATTCTCGCGCGCGCTCGGCGGGCATCGCCAGAGACGCCATGGCTCCTCGCCTGTCGACCGCCCGTAGCGCCGCGCTGCGCAGCGCCACCACACGGGCGGCCTCGTCGAGTGTGAGGGCTCCAGCTACGTGAGCCGCGGCGATCTCGCCTTGGCTGTGCCCGATGACGGCGGCGGGCGTGACTCCCAGGCTCTGCCACAATTCGGCCAGCGACACATACATCGCGAACAGGAGCGGCTGGATCACCTCGGCCCGCTCGACCGGTGCGGTCCGTTCGCCGCGCAGCACTGCCATGATGTCGAAGCTCGCGTAGGGTCGCAGAGCCTCGGCGCAGCGTGCCATCGATCGAGCGAAAACGGGTGAGTCGGCGAGCAGCCCGGCTCCCATCCCGTCCCATTGCGACCCTTGACCGGGAAAGACGAAAACGGGACCCGGTCCGTGCCTCGTCTTCCCCACGGCAACGCCGAGCGGGGCCGGTACCGCCCCCGCGGCGAAGGCGTCCAGCCGCGCCACCAGTTCCTCTTTCCCACCTCCGGTGACAACGGCTCGATGCGTCAGAGCGCTGCGTGTGGTGCCCAGCGACCAGCTGAGATCCACCTCGGAGAGTTCCCTGTGGTTCCGCATGTGCGCGGCCAGCGCGGTGGCCTGTGCGACGAGCGCGGACGGCGACGCGGCGTACAGCGGCAACATCGGTAGTTGCCGCCGCAACGGGGAAGTTTCGCGTCGGCGCGGGGTCTGATGCCGGAGAGCGGGGCGTTCGGGAGCTTCTTCGAGGATCACGTGGGCGTTGGTGCCGGTGATCCCGTACGACAGGACGCCCGCTCGACGCGGTTCGGTCGTGCGCGGCCAGGGACGAGGCCGGCGCAGCAGCCGCATCCCCCCTGCCGACCAGTCCACACCCGCGATGGGGTTCTCCACATGCAGCGTGGCGGGCAACCGCTCGTGCTGTAGCGCCAGCACCATTTTGATGAGGCCCGCGAGACCGGCCGCGGCCAGTGTGTGGCCGATGTTCGATTTGACCGAACCCACCCACAAGGGATCGTCCGCGGAGTGGTGCCGCGCATAACTGGTCTGCAGAGTCGAGGCCTCGGTCGTGTCACCGAGCGGAGTCCCGGGGCCGTGCGCTTCGATCGCTCCGATGTGCTGGGGAAGCAAACCGGCGTCGTCGAGCGCGGCAGCGATCACGGCCTGCTGGGCGCGCCCGTTCGGCGCCTGCAGGGTGGCGCTGGCTCCGTCCTCGTTGACCGCGCTGCCGCGGATCACCGCCAGCACCGGCTTCCCAAGAAGCAGGGCCCGCTCCAACGGCATCAAGATCAACGATGCGACGCCCTCCGCTGGAGCGAAACCGTTGCCGTCCGCGGAGAATCCGCGGGAGTAGCCATCCACGGACAGGACACGGTGCCGTGAATATCGGGCCAGCATCGACGGATCGGAGATCGCGGTAGCGCTGCCGACGATCGTGACATCACACTCACCGGAGCGGAGTGCTCGAACCGCCAAGTGCACGGCCACCAGAGCTGACGAGCAGGCTGTATCCACTGTGATGGCAGGGCCGTTGAGGCCAAGGGAATAGGCGATTCTTCCGGAGGTCGCGCTCAGCATCGTGCCCATCAGCAGATGCCGTTCCAGGCCTGGAATTCTCGAACCTGCCAAGCCATAATAGCTGTCGGTCGCCCCGACATAGACTCCGGAGCGGACATTGCTCAGCGACCGTGGGCTCGAGCGTGCGCGTTCCAGCGCGAGCCAAGAACTTTCCAGCAGCATCCGTTGTTGCGGATCCATTGTGGTGGCCTCACGCGGGCCTATCCCGAACAGGCTCGCGTCGAACTCGCCGATGTTCGGCAGGAAGCCACCCCGCTGGATATACGTGGACCCTTCGACGGCCGGGTCCTCGTTGTACACGCGACGCAGATCCCATCCACGTTCCGTCGGGAGGTCGTAGGAGACATGCCGCCCTTCGGAAAGAATCTTCCAATAGCCATCCGGATCATCGGCGCCGGGGAAACGACAGTCCATGCCTACGATCGCGATCGATCCACCCGGCCCGGAGTCTCTGTGGTCAATCATGGCACCATTCATTCATCACGCTTACGCACAAGTTCGAACCGAATATCAGGAAGCAGCTCGCTCGCGATTGGCTAGTGGTCGTAGTCCACATATTTGCCGGCCAGCTTCGCCATGAAGTCTTTGGCGCCGATCGGGCTGTACTTCGGCGTGCGGCCGGGCCATACCTCGAGAACCGAGGTTTCCCGGGGAAGAACGAGATACGGAGCGGAGATCCGGGATACCGCCCGGTGTCCGGGTTCCCGAGGCGCACACACCCGATGCGAACACGAGCGGAAACGATCGTTGCTGACCATTTGGAGCCAGTCACCGCTGTTCAAGATCATGGACCCACGGGGGGCGGTGACCCTGCTCCAGGTCTTGCGCCCCGGGTGAAAAACCTGCAAGCCTTCGATCGGATTCGCGGGCAGCAAGGTGATCAGGCCGTAGTCCTCGTGGGTCATGAAGCGCCCCGTGTTCGCAGGACCACTCGCGGGGCCCTCGAGGGCTGGATAGTGGTTGATTCTCAGCACACCGTTCGGCGGTGAGAGTTCCCCGTCGTAGAGGGAAGGATCGATGTCCAGATACCGGAGGAGGGCTCGCACGAGCGGCAGCGTCAAGTCCTCGCACGCCTGCCAATACGGCCTCAGCGCGGTTTCGAACTTCTCCTCCGGCCAGAAGGTCAGCGCCTTGTCGTAATCCTCGCCGGGCAGACGGAAGGAATCGCGAAAGAACTCCCACGCTTCCACCGAATTCGGCCGTGTCGGTGTCCACTGCTGGACCGCGAAGTACCCGCGGCGGAACGCTCCGCCGTACACGTAGTCCGTCGCGGCGAATTTCAGTTTCTGTTCCTCGGGAACCGAAGTGAACAGTTCCAGCGCGGAGGAATCGGTGGCCTGCAGCAAGTCGACATCGATTCCGTGGTTGATCAAAATCGCGAGCCCGGTGTCCTCCATGGCGCGACCGAGCATATCGACGAAACGTTCCTGCGCCGCCGAGTCGCCCTTCAGGTCGGACATATCGCAGACCGGCGGCGCGAAACTGTCGTCGAACACGTCGTCGGGCGTCTCCTCGAGGGAGTAATCGAGGTCCTTGTCCACCACTCCGAACTTGCCGAGCGCCTTATTGGAGTTGCTGGTACCCACGTTTGTCACCTCTGAATGAATCCAAGCCGTCGACGGACGGCCACTTTTGCGCGCAGTGTCGAGTGGACAAGACAGTCGAAACAACCTCTGCGAAAAATTTCGACCCGAGCGAACCGCCGGTCCATCTGTGCACCGATCCGACGCACAGGTCGACCTCAGCGACCCACATACCGCGCAGCCAGCCGCGTCATGAAATCCCGGCCACTGAGCGCCTGATATTTCGCATCGAAGCCCGGCAACACTTCCACGCTCGACGTTTCATGGGGATGTACGACATACGGAATGGTGAGGCGCGGCACGGCCCGCTGAGCACGGTCACGAGGCACGCTGACGCGATGAGTACAGGAATGGAAGTGGTCGTTGCTGATCATTTTCAGCCAGTCGCCGCTGTTCAAGACGAAAGATCCGGCCGGCGCGTGGACCCAGCTCCATGTCTTGTGTCGCGGGTGATAGAGCTGCAGCCCCTCAACCGGAGTGGCCGGCAGCAGAGTGATCAAGCCGTAGTCCTCGTGGGCGATGACACGGCCCGTCTTCCCGGACTCCGCCACGGCGTCATCGATCGGCGGGTAGTGGTTGAACCTCAGCACGCTGTTCGGCGGGGACAGTTCTTCGTCGTACAACGAAGGCTCGACGCCCAGATATTGGAACATCGCGTGCACGAGGGGGAGCACCATCCGTTCACAAGCCTGCCAATAGGGTCGCAGCGCTACTTCGAATCGCTCATCCGGCCAGAAGGTGAGAGCCTTTTCCGCGTCTTCTCCCGGGATACGGAAAGCCGCTTTGTCGAGTTCCCACGCTTCTACCGAATTCGGCAGCGAAGGGGTACTTTCCTGGAGCGGGATGTACCCCATCAGCAGCGGCTCGCCGAACGTGCAGTCCGTAGCGATGTGCCTCATCTTTTGTTCGAGAGGTATCGTCGTGAACATCTGCAGTGCTGCGTCGGCGGCCGTGGGCAGAACCGTTTCCGCTCCATGGTTGATCAAGATGGCGAGTCCGACGTCCTCCATGGCCGCGCCGAGGCGATCGATGAAACGGGACTGCGCCGCCGCATCGCCGTCGAGGTCCGCCATGTCGCAGACTGCCGGCTCGAAACTGTCGTCGAATACGTCTTCGGGACTTTCGACGAGCGAATACTCCAGATTATCGAGATCGTTCTCGACCACCGCGAATTTGGTTTGCCCTGCATCAGCTGTATTCGCACTCACGCTAGCCCCCTACAAGATATTCGATCAGGCGTCCGGGCAGTGATCCACTCGGCGGCTGGATAAGCTCGAGAAAGATCGAACAAGACGGAAATACTGCGTAGTCCAAGGTTGCCTCACCGCAAGTGCGCTGTCAATAGCCGTCCTAAGAGTTGCAAGGCGCAACGGAGATGACGTGTCAATAGCTATATTTCGGCAATCCCACCGTACAGTCGGCCCGACTGTTGGTAAGCAATTCTCGGTTCGCAAATATGCGCACGCCGACGAACGCAATCCGCGTGCGAATGCTGCCGTCCGCAGGTGGCACGGAACGGCCGTCGAGTTACCGAGGCGTCGCAAATTCACTATGGCCACGCGCGACAATCGCATGTCCGGACCAGCGGTAGCCTGGTCCGGCCCGCAAGTTGTCGAGATTGTCGCTGCGCAATTGTTGACAAGGTTGACGGCTCGTATGGGCGCTGCGGACTGCGAGGCGATACGTCGCGCTACGACCTGCTGAGCAGAAGGTGCCGACCATAAGCGGCAGTACCAGATGGAAAATATGTTACGGACGCTGAGCTGTTGCGCAAGGCGAGCTTCGGCACTTTTCCCACAAGGCCGGGAAGTCGGGAAGCTTGCTGTTCAGGCCTTAGTTATCGTGCGATGCGAGAACCCCTGTTTCGTCGTAGCTACGTTGATATCTGTTGTCGCCATCGCGCGGACGCGGGACGGCGCCGACGCAGGAACGGTCGCTCGGGTTGCCGCAGCTGACATGGTTGGTCAGCGTGATCGTCGAGCCGAATCCGGTGGCGCGAGCCCGCACGCCTATCGAAGATCGTGCCGGGCGAGACAGGCATTCGCCGTCACGTTCTCCTCGGATGGCAGCAAGGCCCGCTCGGATGTCGTCGGCTCGAGCATAGGGGTGGGTTCCCCTTCCGGTAATCGATCACGACCGATCGCTACGGAACCATTTTACGGCGATACGCCTTGCGAGAGTGGATGTTTCAGTTGACTTGCTGGTTATTGGCCACGCAAATGCCTGAGCCACAGTCACTTCCACGCCTACGCAGTCCCTCGCGGTGTGCCTAGGATCGCAGGATCGCCTGCGGCGCCGCCAATCTGCGCGATGCCAGCGTGCCGCTGACCAAGATCGACTATCCCGATTCCCGCGGGAATCAACACTCGCACCCGCCGCAGGGGTGATCTTGATTGCTGATGTCGCTGGTGGCGGCGTCACCAGCACTGAGCGGGCGGCGCGGTGCGGATATCCACAGCCACCTGACGACTACGACGTTCATCCACGTGGAAGGAGTTTGCGCATGCCTCTACGAAACCTCTCGACAGCCGGTGGCCGAGGGTGGTGGATACCGCACAGAGTGTGCGGATACCGACCGCTCGAGCTTTCCGTCCAGTCTGCATATGGAAGACTTCGCGTACATGACCGCGCAGGCCGTCGCGTACTACCTCCTGGCGGTGCTGAAGCTGATGCTGGTCGAACCGTACGACTTCGAACTCTGGATCTTTCTCCGCGGTGCGCGACGACGAGACGACCCTGCGCGGCCTCCGCCCCGCACAGCACGCGGCGATCGCGGACTGGCTCGAGTTCCTGTCACGCGAGATCGACGAGATGATTGCGGAGGTCCGGTATGAGTCTCGTGTGGTTCACGCGATGAGCGGCAAGGATGCCGAGTGCGGCGATGGCGGCGAATCCCAACAGCAGGTAGCGGGCCGAATTCACCGGCGAGGATCCACCGAGATTGACCAGCAGGCCGGCGACGGCGGCTCCGAAGGCTGTTGACATGGTCAGGATTGTCGCTATGGCAGCGGCAGCCTTCTGGCCTTCTTCTGGATCCGGCGCGCTGGTCATCGCGGCCACCGACAGGTGGGGCCAGGCGATACCGATACCGGCCCCGGCGAGGAACAGCAGCGGCAACCACGCCAGAACCATCGGCGAAGAGACATGGCTGCGTTGTAGCAACGCCAGTCCCAGGAATCCGATCGCCAGCAGCAGTGGACCGGCAACTCGAAGTCGCCGGATTGTGGCTTCCTTCTGCACCGAAGCGACGAGCATCTGACTCACCGGCCAGCCCAGAGACAAGGCGGCACCGAAGAATCCGGCCACGACCGGAGGCAAGCCGGCCAGGCGCTGGCCGAACAAGGGCAGGAACATCTCCACACCCACCCCGGCCGACAGCACGACGATCGTCAGGTATACCCACCGCAACGGACTGCCGGACCGGTACGTCGCGAGCGGGAGAATCCGTTGCACCGCACGCTTTTCCCATACCAGGAACACGAGCACGGAGGCGACGGCCACCGCGAGCGCGAGCGTCATCGCCGCGACACCCGCTACAACCCCCGCCACACTCACCGCCGTGGCGGCACCGACCACCAGCGTCAGCGATACGATCGGAACCGGTGCTGGGGTCTTGCGGTCGTCACTCTTCGGCAGGACCCGCGGCGCGGAACCTGCGGCCGCCACACCCACAACGGCGAGGACAACGAATGCGGCTCGCCACAAACCGAATTGGGCGAACAATCCCCCCATAGCCGGGCCGACGAGAGTGCCTACGCCGAACATGGCCGAGATCAATGCGGTCCCGCGCACCCACAGCGACGGTGGCAGTGCCACATACACTGCCGCGAAACCCAATCCGGTGAGCAGTCCCGCGCCAAGCCCCTGGACCCCGCGGCCGATCAGGAACACCGCCATGCCAGGACTCACCGCACACACCACCGAACCGGCGGCGAACACCCCGAACCCGATCAGATACGAGCCGACCGTACCGCGCAGAGACAACATCCGGCTCACCGCCAGCGTGCCCGCCACCTGCGCGACCGAGAAGATCGTGGTACTCCACGCATACAGCCTTTCGCCGCCGATGTCGGCGACCGCGCTCGGCAACAGGCTCCCTACGAGATAGATGTTGATCGCACCGACGAGCACTCCACCCGCCAGCACGATCGCAACGCCGAGGTGATCGCGGAATTCTCTCCAAGACGTCACTTCTCGCTCTGTCGTCACAGTGTCCTCCGTTTCGTGGTTCCAGTACGTGAGGGCATCATCACTGACTCGCGAGCACCGGTATTCGGACAAATCGGACGTGAATTACGTCACATTCTTGGGATGCTGATGGCCTGTGCTCGCTCGGTGCGAGCTGAAAGCGACCGGTCGCCATCAGCAGCTCGCTTGCCGAAATTCCGCCAGCGAACCGCACCGCCGACAGCACAGCCGGAGTGAACCGCCGCAGATATGTATTCGATGCATCCAGGGCAGCCGGGTGCCCATGGTCACGCGGCAGCCGCGGCCAGGATCTGGGCCATCTTCGCTGGCCAAGCCATTGGTCGAACGCAACTTCACCGCCGGCGAACCGAACCGGATGCGGGTGGCCGATGCCACCCACATCCCGTGCGGGCAGGCAGCTTTCTGGCTGGCGGCGGTCCGTGACGCGTTCTCCGACCGAATCGTCGGATGGAACCTTCCGACCGCTGCGATGCCGAGCTGGTTCTCGGCGCGATGGAATACGGTCTGGAGCCGGGAGATCCGCGACGGCCAGTCGATACACCATAGCGACCGCGACTCGACCCACACCGCGATCCGGTTCGCTAATCGGTTGGCCGACAACGGGATCGTGCAATCGAAGGGGTCGGTCGGCGACAGTACGACAACGCGGATGATGGCGTCGTTCTGGTCCCGCATGCAGGTCGAGCGACTGAACCACCGCCGCTGGAACACCTGGATCGAGCTGGCCGATGCGATCTTCGACTACCTCGAGATCTTCCACAACCGGCAGAGCCGTCACAGCAGCCTCGGCATGCTGACCCCGATAGTCTGTTGGAGAGGATGGAGTCGGGTTGTCGAGGACGAAGTACCCGGCCGAGCTGCGTACGCGGACCCCGCCCGTGCGTCGCAACAGATGAGTCGGCGGAGCCGAAAATTGCGGCCAGCACTCCCATGGCGAGCGCGAAACCGGCTCGCAGCGGCGCAGGCATCTGCGCGGTGGTCGATATCGATGTGGGTTCAGGCCGTACCGGTGTGCCGGATCCGGACGCCGCGCTGCGTGTGGCGACAGCCATAGCCGCCGCGCCACTGCTGGCCAGGCGCGGCGTCCAGGGATACGGCGGCAACTGGCAGCACATCGGTGACCCCTCCGACCGCCACACCGCGGTCGCCGAGGGGATGCAGCGGCTCACCGCCGCGATCGAACTGCTCGTTCGCCACGGCGCCGGCTCGAAGGCCTTCGCCACCGACGCAGGCGCCCCCACCAGCGACATCGGTGCGTACCTCTGCTACGGCGACGAACAGAGACTTCTGTTGACCGACCATCCCGGCAGACCCGCCCTCGGATCTCACGTGTAGTTCATACCTCCGCACTGCGACCCCACCATCGACCGCTACGACATCCTGCACGTGGTCGAGGGAGACACTCTTGTCGACCTCTGGCCGATACAGGCGCGCGGGAGATCCCAATAGCGGCACCGGAACTGTTCCTTTCCGACGTCGTCAACGCGGGCAGCAGTTCCAGGAACCACATCGACGATGACGTCCATTTCTGTAGTCGCACTCCGTATGCATGCGGGTATGGCATACGGAACAACTCCACGTAGTCATCGCGGTGTCCGTCCTTGTTGCTCTCCAGCCTCGTGAAGCAGGACAGCTTCACGCGCTGCGCCCGGCCGTGGAAGCTCCTGGTAGAGCCTGGAATCCAGATTCTGAGAAAGATAGGTCCGCTTTGCCCATTCGTACGCGTAGAGCGCTCTCCGCAGCCATCGTGAGGGGCAATCCCGAAAGTAATCACCGGGGTCTTCGAAGTAATCACTGGGGTGGGGGTCGTCCATCAGCAGGGCTTCCATAGCCGCATGAAACCCGGCTCTGTCGATATCTATTTCGTGGGAATTCATGATCAATCCTTGGTTCGAGTTAGCGTGATACACCTCCGGCGATAGCAGTGATAGCAAGAGGCAGCGACATACGGAGCACATCCACCTGTTCGCCAGGAACGACACCAGCAACCCGCGGCGCGCCGCAAGGAACGGGAGTGGATCGACGTGTTCGCAGTTCCGAAGCCGGTGGTGCGCGAACCGGCGAGTGGTAGCGAAGGTCTCGTCGCGACAGTCGTGTGCGCAGGCCGGACCGCCAGTCGAACGCGCCGAGAGACACGGCGGAAGTGGGTTCCGCAGCGGCCTGAGCCGGCCGCTGCGCGCATCTCATGGGCTCTCCGCCAGTCTCGAGCCTGGAAAGTGTGGCGACAGCCTCCAGATGCGACTGGAACAAGATTCCCTCTTCCCACCGAGGTGCGAACAGATCCATGTAGGCACGTCCAGGCGTGCTGACGCGTCGACCGCCAGGCCGATGACTTCCGGCGCGGTCGCGCGATCGGCGACCAGCGGGACCACTGAGGGCTGGAAGCTCAGCCATCGCACACCTTCCGTTTACCAGGGTACTGAACATTCACCGTACGTTCGATTGGTAGCTGTTCAGGTAGTGACTATGGTCACTGCACATCCACAAGGCTGTCAAGACTATCCGCTGGTAATTCTGCAATTCGATTTCACAGGAGCGGTATATTATGTTCAGCATGCCTGAACATACGATAGCGAGCGAGGGTTCCAGCGACACCGGTGCGGGCAATCTGGTGCGCCGGGCTCGGACGGCGGCCGGAGTCTCGCTCCGCGAACTGGCGCGCAATATCGGCGTCAGCGCCGGAACCCTCAGTGCCATCGAGAACGGCAAAACACCACTGACCATCGACCGGCTCGACCGGATCGCTGCCGAACTCGGCGTCGCCACCGTCGACATTCTCGCCACCCGGCTACCGTCAGCCGTCGGCGACACCGGCACATCTACCGCCCGGTCGACAGGTGACGGGCAGACATGGCGCACCTTCGAGCCGCTTGACCTCGATCCAGCTCTCGACGCTGCGATCGCAGCATTCATGCAAACCGGCTACCACGGCGCGACGATGAGGAGTATCGCGGCCAACGCCGGTATGAGTGTCGCCGGCATCTACCACTACTACCCCAGTAAACAAGACCTACTCGTCGCCATATTCGACCTCGGAATGTCCGAGCTGCACTGGCGAATCCCGGCGGCCCGCGACGACGGTGTCACCGTAGTCGAACGATTCGCCAACATGGTCGAAGCCCTGGCGTTGTTCCACACGTATCGCGGTGACCTCGCGTTCATCGGGGCCAGCGAAATGCGCAGCTTCGAGGAACCCAGCCGCTCCCGAATCGCCGCTCTGCGCAGCGACATTCAGCGAATGATCGACGATCAAGTTGCCTCCGGAATCCAGGCAGGCGAGTTCACCACCCGCCACCCACGCGAAGCCGCCCGCGCTGTCGCCACCATGTGCACGTCCCTACCGCAGTGGTTCCGACCTGGCGGCCCCATTTCTCAACAACATATCGCCGTCGAATACGCGCAATTCGCCGTCGACATCATGCGCGGACACACACAACCCGAGCCGACCCGGCCCAGGCTCCATCGGAGCGAGCGTCGGGATACCGATGGATCTCGATCTCGCTCCCAGTAGCCGAACCTGACGGTTTGGAGGAAGGACCGCCTGCGATCGACAGCGTGGCCGACAACTACGCCGAGCACCTGCGATTCCGGGTGTCGTGCTCGATCCGACACAGCGAACGAAGCTGTTGTGGTATGGAATTCGCCTTCTTCGACCTGGAAAGCACCGCCATCGCCCGCGCCTACCGGACACAACGAGCCCAACTCCCCACGTGGTTCGGCGACCTTCACCTACATCCGGCCCTCCCTGATCGGACTAGCCGAAGCTGTCTCAGTCCTGACCAGAGAAGCACCCCCCTCGCCCGTTTCAACCGTGCTGCCCGCGGACGACCGGTACAACCGCTTGCGGCATTGTTCGCGCAATATGGCGATGGTCGAATTGGTGAGCGTGCGCGCAGCCGGTGAGCCGAGCAGGCGGTTCAGGCGATGGTGGAATTCTTCTGCGCTGAGGCCGAATCGCATGAATGCCTCGGCGTCGTTGCCTCCGTAGGGTGCCCACTCGCTGGCGAACTCCAGGAGATCGATGTCGACAGAACTCATCGCGGGACACGCTCGCCCACGCCCCAGAAAAGCCAACTACCGCAGCACCGCGTCGGAGTTGATCCCAACCGATCCGAAATCGTTTCAGACACGGCCCAACTCAGCCGCGCCGGTGACGATCGCGGTCTGGTCAGGGTTCTCATAGATATCTCCTGGAGTCGAATGTTGTTGTCAGACACCGCCGGTCAGCGTGACGCTGCCGTCGAGGACCAGTAGCTGACCGGTGATTAGGCAGCGTCGTCGGAGAGCAGGAACGCCACCGCGCCACCGTGCTCGGCCATCCAGGCCGTGTGCACTTCCTGTGTCCACGACAGCGCGGCCAGGCAGTTGACCTCGATGATCTTGCGGGCCGCCGGCAGATCGATGTCGATCATCGGACCGTACACCGGGTTGATACCGGTGTTGTCGACCAGCAAATCGGCACATGTCCTCGAGCGACCCCTGCCTGCGCGGCCGATCGGGGAACGGGCCGCGGCGACGATCACAGCTTCCGACATCAGAGCTCCATGGTAAATAAGCGCTTGCTTAGTCGCATCGTGCAGGAGGTCACAGACACCGTCAATAGGAACCGAGCTTCAGCTTCCTGTCAGACACATCACACAATCGGCCCCAGGCGGGATGGAGAACCGACCCGCTGAACCCCTCCGATCCCGGATCGTCGTCGGCGGTCCGGGACGGCCACGGCCCGCGTTCCCCGCAGCGAAGTCAGGCGGTGAGCGCGGGCCCATGATTTTCCACTGGGTCGTCCGTGTCGGTCGGGACTCGCCGACCGACACGGGCGCGACTCAGCCCAGATTCATGTAGACGGCTTTGGGATAGAGGTAGCTTTCGACGTGTTCGCGACCGCCCTTCCAGCCGTAGCCGCTCATCTTGGTTCCACCGAAGCCCATGGACGGGTCGAGTACGCCGTAGCAGTTGACCCAGACGGTGCCGGGCGGTGATGCCCCGAGACACCTTGTGGGCGGTGCCGAGATCCGTCATCCAGACACCTCCGGCCAGCCCGTACGGGGTCGCGTTGGCAAGTCGGAGTGCCTCGTCCATGCCGTCGAACGGGATCACCGTCGCCACCGGGCCGATGATCTCCTCCTGCGCGATGGTCATCTCGTTGGTCGCGGAGGCGAACACCGCGGGTTCGACGAAGAATCCCGATGCCCGGTCACCGTCCAGACGTCGTCCGCCGCTGACCAACTCGGCCTCGCCGGACCCGATCTCGATGTAGTTCAGCACCCGGTCCTGCTGGCGCTGCGACACCAGCGGGCCCAGTTGGGTATTCGGCTCGAGCCCGTCACCCACTCGGATCGTCTTGGTGAATTCCGCCATGCGCGAGACGAATCCGTCGTGGATCGGACGCTGGACGAATACCACCCTTATGGTCGACTCCGCAGTGACCACTCACAGCGCTTCCGAGGAAGTGCGGGACAGCTACTCGTCCTGGCCTCCAGATCCTTCGCCTCGGCCAAGGGCCCTCGACGACGACGCCGAGGCGACGGCAGGTCTGGAGCGCACTGTGGCCACGTGCATTCGGCTGGGAGTCGACTTCGACACCACCTTGTCGATCGTCATCGGAGCCATCGAACTGATCATCGACGCCGAGCTTGCGACGTCCCCGCTTGCCACCGATTCCGGGCAAGTACTACGGACCGTGCGTGCGGCGACAGGGATCGTCACTCGCGTCCACGGGCGGTTGGCAAGACCCCGGTCGCACGAGTGCGCCGACACCGGTCGTGACGTGGCTGCCGCACTGTTGCGTGGCGATTCGACGAAAGTGCTCGGCCATTGCCATCAGATCGGCATCACCGACGCCTACGCGAGTCTGGCGGTCCATTTACTGCTGCCGCCGCGCAGATCTGTCCCGCAGTACGGGCCACGCGGCACCGCCGAACCCGCCGCACGGCTGTATTCGGAGCTGCGGCGGCGCTTCGGGTCCAGCGCACTGGCGTTGCTCACCGACAACGGCGCGACAATCCTCATCCCCGACGCAGCGTTCAGCGACTACGCCGAACTCGCAGCTTCAGTCGATGCCCTCGTCACCGACGACGGCAGAACACCGACCGCGATGACGATGTGCGCACCCACCGCCGAACTACCGGCGGCGGCCGAACCGATCCTGGCGGGCGATCCGCACCTTCGACGACGCCGTCGATAGGGGCAAAAATGGCCTGCCGAACAGTGCCGGGAAGTCGATGCCGTCGTGATTGGGCCGCTCCGGGGTCCGGAAACCGGACTGAATCGAGAACGTGATGTGGACTGACCTGGTGGCAGGACCTCACTTGACCGGATCGTTTGCTGTCGAGCTGCCCGGTTGCCGACTCCCACGCCGGGGTGAGCTACTCGGTACTCGCTCGATCATGCGCATGACGGCGGCCAACACCCTTCCGTAGCCAGGCGCGGTAGCGTAGCCCGCCGCGGCCACCTCCTGGGCAAAGATGTACGGGTTCCCGCCGGAGCGAGCGAAGGCCTTCCCGTATCGCGGGTTCAGCATCAGGACGCGGGCGTGCGCGTCGAATGCGCTGCCGGGTGAGTCGAAGGTGCGCAACCATTCTCGGACTACGTAATCGTAGCGGCCGTCGGACCGCTGGGTGACGGAGATGACCTCGGGATACCGCACGGTCGGGGTGCGATGCGTCTTTCGGGTTGTGCACAGTTTGCGCTGTGACGCCGGAATGTTCGTCGGCGCTGTGATGCCGAAGACGTTGTTGCCGCAACTGTTCTTGCCCCAACCGGTTGCGACGGCGGCTTGTCCGAGAGTGACCAACCAAGGGATACCCGTGCGGGTCTGGCTCGCCATCGCATGGGGCTGGTACCTGCGCACGAACTCGACGACATGCGCCGGCAAGCTCCGCGCAGGCGCCTGCCCGGGAGCAGAGCGCCGTGGCGATGAGGGCGCCGCTGACCGCACTGGCGTGGGCGCTGGTGGTCCTGACCGCACCGGCACGACACCGGAACCCAAACCGGGGACGGGACCATTGAACAGCGGGCTGCAGGTGCGCGCACCTTCCACACTGAGGTCGACATGAATGTGGTTGGTGTGCGGACTGCTGCCGCCATAAGGCCGCCAACCTTTGTGGCGGAGCTGCCAATTCCACTGCTGCCGATTCCAGATGATGTATGCCACTTGCAATTCCACCGCATTGTCCTGCAGCCATTTGATGTAGGACTCGGCCTGCGCGCGTTCCGCGGGAACGGATACCAGCGCGTAGAGATCGACCGACCGTCCCTCGCCGTGCAGTGAGGTGCCGCGACAATTATAGGTACCCGCCTTCCGGCCGGTCAGCCGCCGCCACTGCGCCGCCATAGCCTTGGCGCCAGGCTGAGCGCGGCCTACGCAGCCGGTGAATGTGCCGCGGCGGACGATACCTTTGGCACGGTCGGTGACCGGCGCGTCCTCAAGTTCGAGGGAATCGGCATCGACGTCCTCGTAGTCCATCTCGCCGTAGTCGACATCCTCACCGTCGACGGCCTCGTAAACGGCGTCCTCATAGTCGGGCGCTTCGGAATCGGTGTCCTCGTGAACGGCGTTTTCATAGTCGGCCGCTTCGTAATCGGTTGCCTGATAGCCGGCGGTTTCGTAGTCCGCCGCTTCGTAGGCCCTGGCCTCGTAGTCGGCGACTTCGACGTCGACATTCTCGTAATCGGCGTACTCGTCACCGTATTCGACTGCGCCGGGGCAGGCCTCGCTGGCATCGGCCTCCTCGAGTTCCCCACCCGCGTAGTCGGACGCGGCCCATTCCGTATCGAAATCCTCGCCGTGCCAGGTTGTTTCGCCGCCATATTCGGTTTCGCCGATGTCCTCGGCGAAGACGTCCTCGCGGGTCGGCCACATCCCGGGGTCAGGTGTAAATTCGGGCGAGGCGAAGATCGGTGATTCGGCATAGATGCTCATGACAGGCTCTCCATCGGGTTCGCATCAGCGGGTGCTCTGATAGGCGACATCACGTCGTTCCCTTGGCGGGCGAACCGGCCCACTGGGGCGCGCTTGCAGGTCTGCCCACATGACCACGGCGCTGCCGCGGGTCCAGAAGTTCCTCGCCTGCCCGCGCGCGACGAGTTCGACGCAGGCGGCATGCGCGCACTGGCTGCGCCTGGGCAGTCCGCCCGCGCAGCGATCACTTGGTCGTATTCACCTGAGTACGTACAGCTTTCGTCGAAATCCTCGGCGAATACGTCCTCGCGAGCGAGCCACGCGACGGGGTCGGTTGTCGATTCGGTCGCGAGTGTCGACGATTCGGCAGCGGTGCTCATTTCGGACCACCAATTGGGATCGCCTAGTGGGAAACGCCCGCGCCTCGGCTCAGCGCCGGGAGACCGCGGTGCGCTGACCGTTCGCCGATGGCGCGGGTACGGGCGCGGACGACAGCGTTGCCGTCGGCAGCAATTTGGCGGGTTGTGCGGATCCGGCCAGTTGGTTCCACTGCCGCCGGGTCGTGACCGCCAGATCCTTGACCCGGTCACCGGTCGCCGACTGCCAGAGATCGATGATTCGGTTCATGGTCTGCGCCGGAGCGGGATTCGGGATCCCAGTCGAGCGGTACAGCAGTTCCGCTTGGGGCGCGCTATCGAACATCCGCAGTTCGATAGCCCACAGCAGCGGCGAGATGACCTCGGCAAGTTCGAACAGCTCGCGGGCCTGACGCGAGGGTGCTACACCTACCCGAGCGCCGACGACCGCGAGTCGGTCGGCGGCATTCCCGCCGGAACCGGATTTCGCACTCAGGTCCCGGATTACCGTGTTATCGCTCCCGACCGTAAGGTGGAACCAGCTGAGCACGGAAACGAAGCTGAATTCGTCGCGCGACAGCATGCCGCCGATACGACGCATCCGCAGCATCTCACCGAGCGTCTTGCACAGGAGCGCGACGTAGGTCGAGTCGGTGGGATTTGCGCCGGAGGAGTTCCGTTCGTTCTCGATACCCAGCCAGACCTGCCGTAGCAGCTCGTTCCAGATCTCGATGAACCGAACATTGTGGGCGGCGCCCGCATCCTGCTTCCAGGGCTGACCGCTCACTCCCGGAGCCGCATGCGGCAGATCGAGGCCGAACATACGCCAATAGGCATTGCGCCGGTTGACACGCGCGTCCGGTCGCAGCTGGCTGGTCAGACCTCCGACCCGGAACATGGGCGGATCACGGAAGAACAGTTCCTCGGTGGCGCGGACCCAGGCCATGGTCGCCGCACTCGCCGCGGGCAGCGTTTCCCCGACAACGTAGCGCCGTACGACCTCCGCGAAAATCTCCAAGGCACCGGTACTTTCGATCAGGTAGGCGTAGAAGAGATGGTCCCAGAGAAAGACCTGCTTGTGAGTGCCGACTGCGGGTGGGACATAGCCCGGCGCCGTTCCGCTGATACCGGACTGGAACAGCTCGATCATTTGATCCGGTATCTGCGTCGATGTGATGGCTTTCACATCGCCAAGAGGATCCAAAGGATCGGTGAAGATCGGTACCCACGTGGAGATTCCGCCTTCTGCCCACATCTCGTCCAGCCATCGGCTCAACTGTTCGGGGTGAAACGCGAATACCGCCTCCGCTTGGACGGAAGGGGCCCCCTCCGGAATCAATAGTGTGGCCAAGGTGCGAAACATGGCGGTGCCTCTTTCTCAGGGTGGCGTCGATAACTAGGACCGGCTTGCCCGAGGGATAGCCGGATTCAACCGAGCGGATTCTCCGCGTGGGTCACGAAGGTGACGAGACGGACTTGCTTGTCGTCCGAAAGTTTTACCGCGATCACCTCGTCGGGATAGTTCAGCTTGATTTCCGGCTTAGATCCGGGCTCGACAGACTCGACCTGTTTCGGGCGGTCACGGTGCACGATGGTGGCTTGTGTCGCATAAGTCGGGATGTTCTCCAAGAACACCAGCTTCATCTCGTTGCCAACCTTCTTAACCTCTACTGGCAGGAACTGCTCCTGCACCGGGCCGACGCCCTTGAGGTCACCCGACCGCAAGAAGCACTGCAGCTCCGAGAAGACCGACAATGTCTCTTCATTGCCGTCATGGAAAATGTTGGGCTCGGTGGCCAGTCGGTGCTGAGCCAGCACTTTCTGGACGAAGTCTTGGATGTCCGACCACGTCACCATGGATGCTGGTTGCATATCCATCTCGATTCCTCTCTGCGTTCAGGCGGCGGCGGCTCGGTCGCCACCCATACGCCGCAGCCACGTCTCCATTTCCGTTGGCGCGGTCGGTGCTTCGAGCCCGCGCAACACGGTCAGCGCCAGAATCCGCATCGGCTCGAGCCGCTGCAGATATGTCGAGGTGTACATCGACGCACCGGCGCGGTCGGCGAGGCGGTTCAGTTCGTGCGGCGACAACCGTCGCGGGTCGGCGAGAGCCGACAGCGGGACGCCCTGGAAGGCTCGCATCGGCACCCGGGTGCAGACCTCGGCGAGCGTGGGCAGCAGCGGCAGGCTGGCGGAAATGATCGCGCGCACCTCCGACGATGCCCGGGCCAGCGGATGCCTCGCCAGCCAGCGTTGCCCGAGCGAATCCCAGGTGCCTGCGCCGAACCAGGCTCGGCACAACGCGACATTGAACTGAACCCGCAGGGCCGAGACGGGATGCGGGTCGCCGGGCATCATCCGGAACACCTGATGCGACGCGCCGTCCACCACCGTCGCCAGCGCCGGGACCGGCGCGAAGCCGAGCAGGCAGAACGCGTACACATCGGCCGCCACCTCGGAGGCCCAGCCCTGCCACGCGGCAGCGGCGACCGCGCTGTGCGGGGCGATCGCCTCGTACAACACGGCGGCCAATTCTTTTGTCCAGCCGGTCAAATGGGCGACCTGGTGACCGGTCTCGTGGACGAGCGAGGTGGGCTGCACGAGGTTGTGCCGGGTGATCTTGATCGCCGCTGCAGGCGAGAGCGACGCGTCCCACAGCCGCACCCCGGCCCGCAGGATCGACGCGCCCATTCCTTTGTCGAGGTAGGTCAGCACCGGCGGGCTGTCGATGCCCAACGGCCGCAACACCTGGTCCATGCTGTGCACCGCCAAGGCGTCGAGACCGCGTAGCACTGCCGCCGTGCGCGGATTGGTTCTGGTATTCACCGCGTCGCAATAGAAGTCGACGATCGTCTCGGCCCGCTGATACCGCCGCCGCAACGCCAGCAGCTCAGTACGCGCCGTCCGCAGGTCGGCCGGGCTCGTCGCGCCCTGGATCGTGAAGATGGTGCGATCGGCCTGTGCGGTGAGCCGTTTCGCCTGGGCGCTCAGATTCGTCCGCACGCTGAGCCCGAGATAGGACTCGAGTTCTCGCCAGGCGGCCGGGGACGCGCTCACCTCGAGATCGCCGAGGCCGGCGCAGGCCCGGCGCCAATGCCTGGCCTCGGAGGCGAGGGCGGCGGATTCGGTCGCAAAGTGGTCTGTCTTCATGACAACCCCGGGCTGGCAACAACTTCGGGGGCCGGAACCTGCTCCGGGTTCGCCTGGATCCCGGTGAATGTCACCGTGAGCGTCACACCGTCGGCCGGGTCGGCGACGGCGGCGGCGAACTGTGCGCCGCGCTGCGCCAGATAGGTCGCGATACCGGTGCTGGTGGCCGCCGCGATGCTGCCCGCCAGCTGGGCCGCCGCCGTGGGATCGGTGGCGACAGTAGCCCGTAGCAGCCTCCGGGCGATTCGGTATTGCAGGCGCGGCAGGAAGACCTCGCGCAGCGCCGAGAGCACCGCGGGCAGATCGCGCTGCCCCGCAGGGGCGGCCCTCTGCAGGCGTGCCTGCAGACCACGCGCCCGCCGCTCCGACATCCGGATCACGATCCGCATCTGCTGCGAGGACGGATCCCAGCGCACGATGACGACTCGCCGCGGCCGACGACCGCGGCGAGCGCGGCGAGCGCGCTTGCCGGCGACGCGTACCCGGAAGTAGCGCTGACCGGGCACGGGGCGGTACGCGCCGGGTGTGGTTCCGACCTTCCGACGCCGGCCCAGCGCCGGTTCGCGCAGCAGCAGTCCCGCGGCCTCCGCGGTGAGCGGCTGGTATTCGTCGCCGGTGGGCTGCTCGGCGGCGGGCAAGGTTTCGTCGCGGGTGAAGTGCCCGGGCAGCGTGCCCGGCAGTGTCTCGTACAGATCGATCTCCGCCTGTACCGGCCAGCGGTCGGCGCCGTGGTCGAGCAGATAGGTCTCCAAGGTGCCGCCGTCGTTCCAGCGCACCGCCCGCGCCACCTGCCGCGGGATCGGCACCGCGAAAACCCTGGTGTACTTGCGGAACCGATACCGAGGGCGGGCCGCGCGCGGCATCATCACCCAGAACCCGCCCTCCTCGGCGGTTTCCCGCTCCGGCAGATCCGCGCGCAGCAGCCGATCCGGCAGGTAGGCTGCCGCGGATTCCGCGAACGCCCGCTGCACGGCGGCGCTGACCTGCAGCGGATCGGTCATCGCCGCCTCCGGCAGCTCGTCGAGGACGCGCATCACGCTCGCCTCGACCGCGGAGGCCAGGGCCTCACCGGGAATCGTCTGCTCCTCCGACTCCGCGGTCTCCAACCCGAGAGCGGTGAACCCGACGTCGACGACCGCGCGGGCGAGCATTCGCGACGGATCCTGTCCGGCGGCTCGGGCGATGGACCGGGCGGCCTGCGGCCCGATCATCTTCTTGATCAGCTTCGCCAGCGGCCGGGCAATGAGGTTGATCAGCTTGGGCCGGGCGCCGGTCACCTTCAGGCCCAGCTTCAGCAGCGGCCGGATCGCCAGCACGGCCGGGATGAACTGTTCGATTTCGGCGATCGGGTCCTCGCTGCCGGTGTAGGCGCTCAACTGTGCGGCAAGACGGGCGCGGGCGTCGTCGAGTTCGGCCACCGGATCATGTTCCGGCTCTTCGTAATCCACTTCCAGCATTTCGTCGGCCGTCACCTCGTCGGGGACGGTTTCGCCGGTTTCGGCGTAGAACAGCTCGAGCAATTGCTGGTCGAATGCCTCCGCCAGGGCGGCGGCGGTGCCGGGTTCGCCGTCGTGGCCTGCTTCCTCGTCGGCGCTCTCGTCGTCGGCCTCACGGATCCCGAGCCGCCTGGCCAGGATCGGCACCAGCGGGCGCACCGAGGCGGGCAGGACCTTGGCCAGCGGCCGGAGCAGCTTCTTGACCACGCCTTTGAGCAGCGCGCGCCCGGCGGCCTTCAACTTGGCGAGGATCGGGCCGAGCACGAACTTGCCGATGGTCTGCAGACCGCTCTTGACCGCCTTCAGGCCGCTCTTGGCGATTTTCACGACGCCCTTGATCGGGTTCTTCACGAACCCGACCGCCTGCTTGACCTTCCGTTTGATGAACGACTTCGCCTTGCGGATCAGCTTCCCGAAGAAGTTCTCGAACGCCTCCGATTCGAGCGCCGGAGCGGTATCCAGCGAATCGAGCAGTTCATCGAGTTCCTGTTCGGTGAGCCCGTGCAAGTCGGCGTTCTCCAGTCCGCTCGCGAAGGCGTCGACCGCACGCTCCCATTCGGCGGCGAGTGGGGCCATCCACTCCTGCAGCGATTCCTGGGCCTCTGCCTCGGACGGTGGGACCGTCCACTGCTCAGCGTCGGCGAGGACGCGGGCGGCACCTTCGTCGAGAAGCTGTTCGAGCGCGTCGGTGAACTCCTCGTCGTAGAGGGCTTCGAGAAACTCGATCGCCTCCTGCGACTGTTCGTCCGCCTCTGAGTAGGTGTGCTCGCCGAACGGCGACTCGGTGACCGAGTAGCCCTCGAAGGGAGAGACCTCGGGTTCGGCGCCCGGTTGCTCGTTGGTGGGCGGCGCTGCCTCGGTCAAGGTGGAGAGCCCGGCAAAGGGCGAGACGAACTCCTCCGCATCGCCGCGAGACTCGGCGTATGGGTCGATTCGCATGGTGGTCACCTCCGCGCACGACGGTCGTTTCGCGTTACTGTGCGCGGCCGCGGTATGCGCGAGCGTCAACACTTCGTCTTGCCGCGCGCGGTGCCCAGCACCTCGGCAATGCGCGCCAGCACCGCGTCGATGTCGGTGAACACCCATTCCTGTGCGGAGTTCGGCTCGCCGGTGCCCGCGAGAACACGGATCAGCATTCGCCCGCCGTCACGCCAGGCACGAATCACGATCACTTTGCTGTCGTCGTCGATCACACGGTTCACGGTCACCGGCTGCCGTAACACACTGCGTCAATGGTCCTCGGTGTTGACGCGGTGTTGACGTGTTCGCGGCGGCGCCCGTGCACGCTGGTCCGGCCTGGACAGAACCCGTCGACGGAGGGGATACCGATGCCCGTGTCCGCCTGCGCCCCGAGTGGCGAGCTTGCGATTTCCCTGCTCGGCGGTTTCGTACTGCGCGTGGGGACCGACCGTGTCGCGCTGCCGATGCATTCGCGCCGTGTGCTGGCGTATCTGAGCCTGGACAAGGGTTCCGAGCCGGACTGCGACCGCGGCCTGCTGGCGGAGCGGCTGTGGCCCGATGCCACCGTGGACCGTTCGCGGGCGAGTCTGCGCACCGCGCTGTGGCGGATCCGGCAGGCGTCCCCGGTGCTGGTGCACGGTGCCGGGGGTCGAGTGCGGCTCGCCGACGGCGTCGCGGTCGACGTGCACGACTTCCGTCGCAGTGCGGAGCGGGTGCTGGCCGAGCAGCGCGACTGCGCACGGGATCGGCAGCGGCTACTGGCCCGCACCACCGATCTGCTGCCCGGATGGGACGAGACCTGGCTGCTGCTGGCGCGAGAACAGTTGCGGCAGTTGCGGCTCCATGCGCTCGAGGTGGAGGCGCGCCGACTCGCCGAGCGCGGCTGCTATCCGGAGGCGATCGACGTGATGCTCGCGGTAGTCGCCGAGGAACCGCTGCGCGAGTCGGCACAGGCCGCGTTGATCGAGGCACACCTGTGCGAGGGCAATGTGGTCGAGGCGCGCCGGCAGTTCACGCGCTTCGCCGAGCTGCTGTGGACCGAATTGAGCATCCGGCCCTCACCGGAACTGTGTGGCCGAGTCGGTGCGGTCCCCGTACCGCCGCCGCGGCCGGTCGATCGTCAGGTCGCGCCGGGCGGTCGAGTGCTGCTCCCACGGATGGGTGCCTGAGGCCGGATGCGCGCGGCGCGCATGCACCGACGCCAGCAGTGACACTGCTGTGCCGGGCGGCGGAACCAGCGCAGTCGGCCAGCGGGCCGACACGATGCGCGACCGACCGGATGCCAGATCGAAACCCACGATGGCCGCCGTCGCAGGGAAAAAGTCGTCGGGGTATGTGAACGATGCCGCCGAGGAGCGGACAGCGAAGGTGACGAGGAAATGGCGGCACCCGGCGTCGGCGGAGCTGCGCACGCGGGCATGAAACCAGTTGTCCAGACCCGGTTTCGGCGGCTCGGATGGGTGTAATCGGTCATCGGCGCGACGAACCCATAGTGCTGACGCGCGGGAAGGATCCTCGGGTGCGGAAGCGAAAACGATGCGGGGGACCGGCGCGGGCTCGTCGAACCCGTACACGAATCGATGGAAGGCATCCACGAGATCCACTGCGCCGCAACCGGCGACGAGATGAGCCTCCAGGTCGGCGGTAGATACCGAGGTGCCCCTGTACTTGCGATACAGATCGGCCATGAGGGCACGCACACGGTCGGGCCCGATCCGCGCCGCGACACCGCGGAAGAATCGGCTGCCCTGCGCGTAGGACGCTGCCGGTGTGGTGCGCTGGAACGGCATGCGCGAGCAGAGCTCAGTGGGTGGTTGTGTGAAATCGAAAGGCTCGGTTCGGATATCGCCGTCTTCGTGGAAGCTGGTGTATGCCTCGTCCCACCAGCCGTCGGCCGGGGCGGCCGGGCTCACTCCGCGCCCGAACCACGAATGGAATATCTCGTGGCCGAGCGCGCCCACCGAGGTGGTGGCCGCGTGGGCGTATTCCATTCCGCCGGAGGCTCCGTGGAGAAAACAGACGAACCGGTTCCCGAGAAACGGGCCATGGCTGCGCTCGCCGCCCGCCAGAAATTGCGAGATTCGGGGAATCAGCGAAGCCGGATTCTCCGGACCGGACAATGGTTTCCATACCTCGACCGCAACCGGCCGACCGGACACCGGAAGGACAACCGTTGCCGATTTCCGCTGCACGGTGTCTTCCGGTCGTATCTCGACGAGCGGTGACATCGAGGTGAAAAACGGTGGAAACCGGATCGACCAGGAATTCGCACCGGTGACGGCGGCATCTCCGTTGGTGATCAGGGAATGCGCGAGGGTGGTTCCGGTAATCCACAGGCCGAGCCGGAAGGGAAACCGGTCGAAAGGCAGATTGGACGGAAACCACGCCTCCAGGTATCGGCCCGCATACAGATCCGACATACCGAACGACCATCGCACCCGCGCGCCCTCCGACCAGCACAGGCAAGGGGGATACGCACCGCCGAGATCGGCTGCCGGAGCGGCCAATTCGTAGGCCACGGTCAACTGGTGCGCCGATCCCGCGTCCTGCACGGCATCGACCACGCGCACCGTACCGTGCGGCCCGGCACCGACATCGCGGGCCGCGATTCGCCCAGGATCGATCGCCTCACCATCGAGGATGCAGGTGCGTACCGGCTGGCGCAGATCGAAGCTCGGCGAACCGGAATGCGGGCCGACGATGTAGGTCATCGTCGCGCGTGTGAACGCGACCTCCCCCGCCGTATCGAGTGTGACCGCCGCGCGCAGGTCGTGGATGTGGATCGGCACCGCGCGCAGTCCATCCACGGTCGTCGGGGGCGGTGCGTGAGCGAAATCGACTGGCATCGTCATCCTCGTGATCAAGTTGGCGTGTGGTCCAAGGCTGCCGTACCCCCGTATGCCCCGGCGTCAACGACGTGTACCCGGCACGCCCACACGCTGCCCGAGTTGCGCCGACGGCCGGAGCTCGAGTTCCTGCCACAGATTGGCGGCGAACACATCGAACTGCCGCCGGGCCTCCGCCGCATTCCCGGCGCCGAGGTGAGCGTCGATGAGTACGGCCTGGGCCGATTCGCGCAGCGGCTCCTCCGCGACTACGCGCAGAATCAGATCGATCGCCTGCGGATGACGCCCCTGCTCGCAGTACCTGCGACCCACGGTTTCCAGCGTGTGCAGCCGCAGCAGGCGCAGTTGTTCACGGAACAGCAGCAGCCAGTCCTCGTCCCACCCCGGCAGCAACTCGGCGGCGGCGCACAACAGCAGCAGATCCGCATGGCCGCCATCGCCGGCCAGCATCGACTCGGCTTGCCGTCTGAACCGGTGCACGTCGACATCGACGTGGTCGGCCAGGGTCACTCGTTCCGCATCGCCGGACAGCAGGCCGGGACCGGCGCGGCGGATGAGCCACAGCGCGGTGCGCAGACTCGCCAGCGATCGTTCGGGGGCGGCGTGCTCCCAAAGCCGTTCCGCGAGAATCTGCCTGCCGCAATCTTTTTCCGTCATTTTATGCAGCGAGAGATAGGCGACCACGCGCCGGGCATGCATCGGCAAGGCAACTCGTGCTCCGGCTACCGACAACTCGAACCCGCCGAACAGCGCCAGCCGAGTCGCCGGTACGGCCGCATCGGTGGTCCGGGATTCAACGGGGTCATTCATCGTCGCGCGGTATTCCGCGCGCACCATCCGGCGCTGCGGTCCGGTCCGAGAATCGGCGGAACCAGATGTCGGTGTCCACATGGTCGATCACCTCTTGGTAATCGGAATAATTCTCGCCACTAGAAGACCTCGCGACCAACACTGCCGCACGAGTAGATCTCTACTCGAATCGTCGCCACAGCAGCGAATGCCACATATGAATGGGCGGCTCGGAAATTACGTGATAGTTGTGCCTCACATGTTTCCGATTGAATCTGTTCGAGAGTGATGGCGCTCGGCGACCGGTTGTGCGAGCAGGGAGGCTGCGGCACATCGAAGATGATTCGCACCGCCGCCGAACCCGCGGGCATCGAGTCCGTGTCGGCGCCTGTTCCGAGGCAGGCAGTCGGCTGAGGACTTACTCGGTGTACAGCCGTACTTGGGAGTCGCCGGTCGCGGGCCCGGCCGGGTCGACCACGACTGTGTATTCGCCAGTGGCGGGCAGAGTCGTAGCGATGTTGCCCGTGCCATCGTCGTTGATGCACCCGTTGTCGACGACGTCCTTTCCGGTCGGGTCCCGCAACACGATGATTCCGCACTGCGCTGGCAATGTCGGGGAGCTGACCGCAATGGACACCTTCTGACCTACGGCCCCGGCGAACCGGAGCTCGCTCACCGCGCCGGCCTCCTTGATGGCGGCGGTGACCGGTGGTCCGTCCGGGGTGATTGTCGTGTCCTGGTCGTTGACGTTGAAAAGCCGCACCTGGGATTCACCGGTCCCATCGTCGGCTGGATCGATGACGATCATGTACTCCCCCGCAGCCGGCAAGATCGCGTTCTCGATGAAGCCGGCGCCACTCTGGTCGATGCACTCGCTCTCGAGCTCTCTGCCGGCACGATCGCGCAACTCGATGACCCCGCACTGCGGTGGCAACGTCGAGGAGCTGACCACGACTGACACCTTCTGGCCAGCGGTAGCAGCGAACCGGAACTTGCTCTCGGCCCCGGGCTCCTCGAGGGACGAGGTAGCAGGCGGACCAGCTGCCGAGATCGTCGTGTCCTGGTCGATGACATCGAACAGCCGCACATGGGACTCACCGGTCCCGGAATCGGATGGATCCACCACGATCGTGTACTCCCCAGACGATGTCAGCCGCTCGGTGTCTATGTAGCCGGTACCGTCGGCGTTCGTGCAGCCGCTGGCGATCTCCCGGTTGGCTGGATCCCGCAATTCGAGAATCCCGCACTCCAACGGCAACGTCGAGGAGGTGACTCCGACGAACACCCTCTGGCCGGCATTGCCGGTAAACCGGAATTTGCTCACTCCGCCGGGTGCTTCGAGGGTGGAGGTAACCGCCGCCCCGTCCGCGGTGATCGCCGAGTCCTGGTCGACCACATCGCTCACGCGTACCGTGACTTTGCCGGTGGCATTGTTCGCGGCGTCCAGTGTCACCGTGTATTCACCATCCGCTCGCAGCACCGTGCCGTCTACATAGCCGGTGCCGTCGTAGTAGGTGCAGCCGCTGGCGATCTGGTGTCCTGCCGGATCTCGCACTACGAGGAGCCCACACTGTGATGGCAACGTCGACGAGGTGGCCGCGACAAATACCTTGCGACCGGTTCGTCCCTGGAAAGTCAGCTCTGCCGTATCACCGGGCTTGGCGATCTCGAGCGTTCGCTCGACAGATGCGGGTGCCGGTGCGGGGTCCGGCCCGAGCAGGTATGTCGCCATCGCGCCCACCCCCAGAACGAGCAGAGTGGCCGCGCTCATGGCGCTCCACCGTCTCCGCCACGACTGCTCGGTGCGGGTCACTACGGAAGGGGTTTCGTGCCGCGATTGCCGGCTGTCTTCTGAGGCTTGTTTCGCCCGGTAGGCGATGTTCCTCGCGATGTACAGCGGGCCCTGCACATTGTTGACGCTGCGAGTGGGCGTCTGGTGCGGAGTGCGCCGTTTCACCGAATCGTGGACGTAGTTGTAGAGGTCATCGATGCTTATCCAGCCGTCGCCATCGAGATCCGCCGCGCCCGAGCGCAATCCCTGCACGACGGCACTGGTGAACACCGACGGTTCGGCGGCGGCGCGGCTGCTGGCTTCCGATTCGTGACTGAACTGCAGCGACGTCGAGGCGGTGATGACCACGCGGCCACGCCCGGAAAACGGTTCAGTGACATCGACGGAATTCGATCCGGACCTGGTGAGCCAGCCCCGGGCGAAGGCGCCGCTGTAGCAGCAGTCCAGCAGCAGCACAGTCTGGTGCGAGCTACTGCCCTCGATTTGATCGTTGATGAAGGCCGAGTCGATGCCGGTCGATGCGAAATATGCCTTCTCGGAGTCGGCGCCGATCAGGTAGAGACGATTCTGCAGGTCCTTCTGACCGTGACAGGACATGTGCAGCAGCAGCCGATCGTCGGCTCGGGCGTTGCCGAAGAACCGTTCGATCGCGATGCGGCAGTGGGCTGCCGTGGCATCGCGCAGCACCTCGACCTCGAATCCGCCGATATCCGGATTGGCAAGCACCGCCTCGAGTTCGGCCGCGTCGTGTGCCGCGCCGGGCAATTCGGCGTAGGCGGGATCGCGGTAGTGCTGATTCGCGATGATCAGGCTACGTTTCGCCATGGTTCACAGCTCGAAGAATGGCCAAGAGTTCGGCGGTGAGCCTGCGCCACTCGTCGGTCGAAGCAGCGGATATCTCGATCTCGCAATCGCGGACCTTGATCCGTACGGCACCCCGGGTGCGCCGGATCAACCAGCTCTTGACGATCTCGGTTGCGGCCTGCACCACGGCTGGCGAGGACACGATCGCGGCGATCGACGCGACCGTCGTCACGTCACCCGCCCGCGTCCCCGGAGGGGCCGAGTCCACAATGGGACGGCCGATGTCATCGAAGCCGAGTTCTCGCAATTCGCTGAGGAGCAGGTCGCGGTCCCAGCTCAGCCGCTCAGGGTCGGCGCCGACCTCCACGACAGTGAATTCCACCTGTTCACGCATGAGATCCCCAAGGTTCGTAGTAGATGATCCCCCGCCTCGACACGAGCAGCTGAGTGCTGTTCAGTGGTGGTGACAACGAGCGTGCAGCCCGATTACGGAGCACATCGGCATCCTGCGTTCTCGCATTTCGGCAAGAATCACGCGGTCACAACGTTGGATCCAGCGCCAGCACCTGCATCGACCACCGTCCATTACGATTTCGAGCCGATACTGGACCGCAACGGTTGAGTCGATCAGGCAACCTCCAGTCGCCGTTCATGAGCATGGCCGGGCTCCTTCCAGGGACTGTCGGTTTAACGGCGGATCCGACCTCGGTGTGGGTTAGTTCCCGGTCGGGTGGATCCGGCCTTCGAAGGTGATGGCGAAAGCGTTGAG
>NZ_JBFAHS010000028.1:0-54775 GCF_040654315.1 Nocardia sp. NPDC050713
GGTCTTTTGTTGGGGCGGGCCGCGGCGCGGAGCGCGGCGCCGCCGGGGGCCTCGTGGGCTTTGTGGTCCTGGGGGGGCTGGTTGTCGCGGGGGGGGGGGGCGTAGCGCCGCCGCCGGCGCACTTGATTCGATGGATGCGCTGTTCGGCTCTTCGGCCGACGACACCGCGATCTGAACTGTCGTCATTCCTGTCGTCAACGGTGCTCGTGAGAGGCTCGCAAACGACGAAAGCCAGGTCCGCAATTTCGCCGGACCTGGCTTTTTGTTCGAGTGGAGCTAAGGGGACTCGAACCCCTGACCCCCACACTGCCAGTGTGGTGCGCTACCAGCTGCGCCATAGCCCCTTGGTGGGTCGCGCTCGGTTTCCCTCGCGCCTGATGAAAGTTACACCACCAGCGTGTCCGCAGCCAAATCGCCTGGAAAAAGGGGTGGCGGTGGGGTTAGCTGGGACCGTAGAATCGAACACATGTTCGAACAAAATCAGCTCTCTGCGATGGACTTCGGGACCATGAGTGACGAAGGGTTGATCGAGGCGCTCAGGGCGGTGCACGGGGCGGCGGCCGCGGCTCAGGCTGCGGAAGTGTTCGCGGTGCGTGAGTTGTATCGGCGGGCCCGGGCCGCGAGCGCGGAGCCGGGGCCGGGTGGGGTGCGGGCCGGGGAGTTCGCGGCGGCCGAGGCGGCGGTGGCGCTGTATGTGGACGAGGGCACCGCGGGGGCGTTGATCGACATCGGGCTGGTGCTGGAGGAGGCGCTACCCCGGACCCGCATGGCGTTCGCGGCGGGGCGGATCGACCTGGCGAAGGTGCGGGTGATCGTGGACAGCACGCGGGCACTGGCGAAGGAGGTCGTCGACGCGCTGGAGCCGCGACTGCTGGAGGCCGCGGCGCGGACGAATCCGGCGCGGCTGCGGCAGGCGGCGCGGCGATGGGCGAATCGGCTGGATCCGGGGGGCGCGCGGCGGCGGCGAGAGCGGCGGCAGGAAAACCGCGATGTGCGGATACGGGCGGTGCAAGACAGCATGGCGGTGTTCGACGGGCTGCTGCCCGCACCCGGCGCGCAGACGGTCGCGATGCGGTTGCGGGAGATGAGTTTGCAGGTCTGCGCGGCCGATCCGCGGACGATGCCGCAGCGGCGGGCCGACGCCCTGGTGGCGCTGGCGGACGGGTCGGGGCGGCTGCGTTGCCGTTGCGGCCGAGGTGAGCGGTGTCCCAAGGTCGGGGTGCCGGTGGAACCGCCGCGACGGCCGCTGATCCAGATCGGGATCGCCGCCGACACATTGCTGGACATGCGGGAGGCGCCCGCGTTCCTGGCAGGCTATGGGCCGATCGACGCGGCGCTCGCGCGATTGCTCGCCGAGCACGCGTCGTTCCAGGTGGTTTCCGAGCACACCGACGGCGGCGCGACGGACGAGGCGGCGCTGCGACGAGTCGCGAGCGAGATTCGGGCGGTGGACGGTATGTGCCGGTTTCCCGGGTGCACGATTCCCGCGGCGGAAGGCGAGCTGGAACGCAGCGGCGGCGGACTCGCGGTGCTCTGTTCGCGGCACGGACGACTGAAGTCGTTGGCGGACAAGAGGAAACAGTGGCGGGTCTGGCGGGACGACCGCGATCGGTTGCAGTGGACCGCGCCGGATGGTGACGTCCACACCACCGTGCGCGAAGGTGCGCGATATCTGTTCCCGCACACCGATATCGAACTACCCGCGGTCGAAACCGCCGGGATACGAGCCGCGTTCACCGCCGACCGGCCGACCGGCGAGGAACTGCTCTACCCGCTCGACGGCCACATCCCGCTGCACCGCCAACTCGCGCGAATCGCCCCCGAGAACGACATCCCGGACGACGCCCCGGAACACCGCGGCTGAGCCGCACGGGGGTCGTCGCCTCCGGCCTCGAGCCGAACCGTGTCCGACGGCGGGGGAGAAACCGCACAGCACCAGTCGGCTCTCGTCGCCGAGCCCGGCAGGGTCCGTGCCCAGCGCGCTCAGCGCGTCAGCTCGACCACCCACTCTTCGTTGTTCACATCCACCTTGTTGGACCCGTCGAACACCGACGGCGTCGCGGCGGGACCGTCCAACCGTGCGGTCAGGTCGTCCGTCGCCGCCTTCGCGTGCACCTTGGCGTCCGCCACCTTCGCACCGCTCGCCACGCACTGCACGATCGGCTCCGGCGCACCCGCCTCGCGCGCCAAGCCGGAGAGCTGCTCGTTGCTCAGGTCGTCGCCGCCTTCCTTCGGCTGCTTCGAGGCGAAGAGCAGCTCGTGGAACTTCGCGTACGACGGACCGTTGCCCGCCTCAGCGACGCATTCGTTGGCCGCGATCGCGCGGGTCGAGTAGTCCTCGCTGCTGGACTTGGGGTCGAGGAAGTTGACGTAGTGGTACCGCACCGCGAGTTTGCCCTCGTCCAGCTGCTGGGCGAGTTCCTGGCCGTAGACGCGCTCGAGCGCGCCGCAGGCGGGGCACAGCGGGTCCTCGAAGACGTCGATCGTCTTGGGCGTCCCCGGCTTGCCGAGAACGACCACGCCGTCGGGTTGCAGCACCGCTTGCACGCCGGGGTCGCGCACGGGGCCGTAGCCGTCGTTGCGCACGTCCGGCTCGTCGCGCCCCGAGCGGAACGCCAGGAAAACGATCAACACGATGAGGGCGAGCGCGACGCCGCCCAAGGCGTAACTGGTCGCGCTCGACATCGGGCGCGGGGTGTAGTTCGAACGCGATTGGTTCACGTCAACACTCTGCCCCAGCTCCCGCTGCCGATGTGCGCCGGGCACCCGGCCGCCCACACCGCGTCGGGCTAGCGGCGCGAACCCGTGGGCGAGGCAGGGCGTTCGTTGTGGACCTGGCCGCGTGACTCCTCGCACTCATCGGCCACACGATGCGCGAGCTGGTACTCCGCGTCGTCGCACGGCACCGCCGCGACGTGATCGGTCTCGACCTCGGCGGTGTGCCCGCGCAGCGTTTCGGGCACCACCAACCACGCCACGGCCGCGATGGCCAGCAACGCACCGGTCACGGCGAGCGCGGGCCCGTAGGAGGTGTGCTGGGCCAGCGCGCCCACGGCGACCGGACCGAGCACGGTGCCGAGATCGGCCGCCATCTGGAAGCCCGCGAGCACCGGCCCGCCGCGCGCCTTCGGTCCGAGGATGTCGGCCAGCGCGGCCTGCTGGGTGGGCGTCAGCATGCCCGAGCCGAGCCCGGCGACGACGGACGTCACCAGCAGCCAGCCGAAGTTCGGCGCGTACCCGAGCCCGGCGGTGCCCAGCGCGCACACCAGCGAGCCGACGACGAGGAACGGCTTGCGCCCCCACCAATCGGACAGCCTGCCGGACAGGAACAGCACCGCGACGTTGCCCGCGGCGAAAGCCGTCAGCGCGACGCCCGCCATACCGGCGGGCTGCCGCAACACCTCCACGACCAGCAGCGGCACCAGCGCCATCCGGACACCGAAGATGGCCGCGCCGTTGGCGAAGTTCGACCACAGCACCGCGCGGTACGCCGGGCGGGCCAGCGCCTCACGAAAGGTCATGACGCGCAGTTCGCCGCTGACCTCCGGCGCGGCCAGATGCGAATGGCGCAGGCTCAGGTAGACCGCGGCGCTTACCGCGAGCAGCGCCGCGGCGTAGATGAGGAACGGAGCCCGCAGCCCGAGCCCGGCCAGCGCGCCGCCCACCAGCGGACCGCTCACCGAGCCGACCAGGAAGCTCGTCGACCACAACCCCGACACCCGCCCGCGCTGCTCCGGCGGCGACAGGCGGATCACCAGCGCCAGCGACGACACGGTGAACATGGTCGAGCCGATGCCGCCCACCGAGCGCAGAGCCAGGAGCTGCCAATAAGTCTGTGCCAGCGCGCTCGCTCCGGTGGACACCGCGACGATGACCAGGCCGGACAGGTACACCCAGCGCTCCCCCAGCCGCTGCACCAGCCGACCGCTGACCGGCGCGAACAGCAGCCGCATCAACGCGAACGCGCTGACGATCGCGGACGCGGCGGCCACCCCGACGCCGAAGCTGCGCGCGAACTGCGGCAGCACCGGCGCCACCAGTCCGAACCCGATCGCGATGACGAACGCGGCGCCGACCAGCACCCAGATCTCGCTGGGCAGCGCCTTACCGCTCGCCGATGACTCGGCTCTACCGCTCACCCGTCAGCGCCTTGCCCACCATCTCCTCCGCGGCCGCCTGCACCTGGGCCAGGTGCTCGCTGCCGTGGAACGACTCCGCGTAGATCTTGTACTTGTCCTCGGTCCCGGACGGACGCGCCGCGAACCAGGCGTTCTCGGTGGTGACTTTGAGTCCGCCGAGCGGCGCGCCGTTGCCTCGGGCACGGGTGAGCACGGCGGTGATGGGCTCGCCCGCGATCTCTTCGGTGGTGATCACATCGGGAGTCAACCTCGCCAACCGCGCTTTCTGTTCCGCGGTGGCCGCGGCGTCGATGCGCGCGTAGGCCGGACTGCCGTAGCGGCGCTCGAGTTCGACGTAGCGCGCGGACGGCGTCTGCCCGGTGCAAGCGGCGATCTCGGCGGCGAGCAGCGCGAGCAGGATGCCGTCCTTGTCGGTGGTCCACACCGTGCCGTCCATCCGGAGGAACGACGCGCCCGCGCTCTCCTCGCCGCCGAAAGCCAGGCTGCCGCTGAACAATCCGGGCACGAACCACTTGAACCCGACCGGCACCTCGTGCACGTCGCGGCCGAGCACGCCGACCACCCGGTCGATCATGGACGAGGTGACCACCGTCTTGCCGATCTTGGTCAGCGCGTCCCAGCCGATACGGTTCGCCACCAGATATTCGATCGCGACGGCGAGGAAGTGGTTGGGGTTCATCAGCCCGCCGTCGGGCGTGACGATGCCGTGCCGGTCGGCGTCGGCGTCGTTGCCGGTGGAGATGTCGTAGTCGTCCTTGATGGCGACCAGCGCCGCCATGGCGTAGCGCGAGGACGGGTCCATCCGGATCTTGCCGTCGCTGTCCAGCGTCATGAAACGCCAGGTGGGGTCGACGAACGGGTTGACGACCTCGAGCTCGAGGTCGTAGCGCTGGCCGATCTCCTCCCAGTAGTCGACGCTGGCGCCGCCCATCGGGTCGGCGCCGAGGCGGATGCCCGCGCCGCGAATCGCGTCCAAATTCAACACGTTCGGCAGGTCGGCGATGTAGTGGTCGAGGTAGTCGTAGCGCTGGACGCACGTGGCCATCGCGTGTTGCAGTGTCGTCCGCTTCACCTCGGATAGACCGGTGCGCAGCAGCTCGTTCGCCCGCGCGGCGATGGCGTCGGTGGCGACGGTGTCGGCCGGACCGCCGTGCGGCGGGTTGTATTTGAAGCCGCCGTCGCGTGGCGGATTGTGCGACGGCGTGACCACGATGCCGTCGGCTTGGTGCCTGGTGCCGTTCGTGTTGTGGCGCAGCACCGCGTGGCTCAGCGCGGGCGTCGGCGTGTAGCGGTCGCGGGCGTCGATCACCGCTGTCACGTCGTTGGCCGCGAGCACCTCGAGCGCGGTGGTCCAGGCGGGCTCGGACAGCGCGTGCGTGTCTCGCGCCAGATACACCGGACCGGTGATGCCGCGGGTGGCGCGGTATTCCACGATCGCCTGGGTGATCGCCAGGATGTGCGCCTCGTTGAACGCGCTGTCCAGGCTGGACCCGCGATGCCCCGAGGTGCCGAACACCACCTGCTGCGCCGGATTCGCGGGATCGGGAATCTGGCTGTAGTAGGCGGTAACCAGGTGGGCGATGTCCTCCAGGTCGGTCGCCCGCGCGGGTCGCCCGGCTCGATCATGGGCCATGCTCGGGTCTCCCTTCCAGGTCGGCTGCGCCCGGCTCGTCATCAGGATCATGCCCACAACCACTGGGTCGTGGACGCGGCAGCGTATACCGCGACCAAACAGGCCGTCACGCTGATCACGACATTGCCCACCGCGTAGAGGTAGGCGCCGTCCGCGACCAGCCGGATGGTCTCGTAGCCGAACGTGCTGAACGTCGTCAACGCGCCGCAGAAACCCGTTCCCGCCATCGCCAGAACCTCGCTGCTCGCGCTCGCGCCGATCAAACCGCCCAGCACCGCCGAACCGACAATGTTAACCGTCAAAGTTCCCAATGGCAGCAGGGATTCGAAACGAGCGGCCATCGCGCGATCGATCAGGTAGCGCAGTGGCGCGCCGACCATACCGCCGACCACGACGAGTACCGCCATCATCGGGCGACCCCGACGGCGGGCTGCCAGGTCTCCACCGGCGACAGCGTGACGGTCACGCCGGAGAGCACCTCGGCGTTCTCCGCCACGAACGAACGCAGCCGCTGCGGCTCGTCCACGATCATCACCTGCACGGGTAGGTGCTCGGCGAGGTCGAGAACGCGGCTGGTGTGGATGCGTGAGGACGCGCCATAGCCTTCCACGCCGCGCCACACGCTGGCGCCGGCCAGACCGGCGTCGCGGGCGCGGCGCACGATCTCGTGGAACAGGGGGCCGCGCCGCCACTTGTCGTCCTCGTCGAGCAGCACCGTCAATCGCGCGGCCTGCTGCCACCGACCCGCGTCCGCAGGTGAACCACTCATCGCCTGACCCCCTTCCGTCGTACGTACAAGCCGTCCACCGCGCCGCCTGCGGGCGCCGCGTCGTTCACTGTCGTCCACCGCGTCGCGGTCGTGTCGTGCCCGCCGAGAGCCGTGCCACCCCCATGCCGAGCCAGACCGCGGTGAGCGACGCCGCCACCGTCCCCCCGAGATAGCCGAGCGCCTCGACCGCGGCGCCTGATTCGAGCAGTCTACGAATCTCGAGGCTGTAGGTCGAAAAGGTCGTGAAACCGCCCAGCAACCCGACACCGAGGAAGGGGCGCAGCAGTCTGTGGGCTACCCATACTTCGGTGATCAGAACCATCAGAATTCCGATCGAGAAACAGCCGACGACATTGACGACGAACGTCGCCCACGGCACCTCGTCCGGCTGCGACGGCCAACGGAGACCGACGAGATAGCGCATCACGGCGCCGATTCCGCCGCCCACGGAGATCACCGCGAGCACCGCGGGCTCGACGGCCGGGGTGCGGGCTTGCGAGCCCATCTGCTGACCTCCTGCCGCGCCGAACGTCACCGGCGACATGCTATCGGTAGGACCACGCGGTCGGTTCGGGCGGGGACACGGGTGACGAACAGCCGCGTTCGTTGACATGCGTTCGGCCGCCGACTACGAATGCCCCGAAGGTTTTCGCCGCGATTCCACCCACCCTTATCCCTTCGGCACTGGAGCGACGATGGCGGCACGACGGGAAGTACCGGACGCGCGTCCGAGGGCGGCGGCAGCGCATCGCACTGGACGACAGCAAACTTCGAGCACGGGCATACGCTCGGTGCGGCGACTGGCATTGGCGGCACTCGCGGCAGCGGCCTGTCTCGGGCACGCCGCGCCCGCGAGCGCGTCGCCGGTCTATCCCGTCCCCGACGCCGACGAGTTCTACTCCGCGCCAGCGGATTTGGCCGGATTTCAACCCGGTGACGTCGTGCGCAGCAGGATGGTGCCCGCCGCGAACTTCCCCGGTTCCACGGTGTGGCAGTTGCTGTTCCGCACCACCAACTCCGCGGACGAACCGATCGCGACGGTGACCACGGTGCTGGTACCGCCGGGCGGCGGGATCGACCGGCCGCTGGTGTCGTACCAGCCGTTCGTCAACTCGCTGGGCCTGCACTGCGCGCCTTCGCACAGCCTCTTCGACGGCAGCATGCGGGAGGCGCCCGCGTTGAATCTGCTGCTGGCCAGGGGCTGGGCCGTCGCGGTGCCCGATCACCTCGGCCCGACGAGCGCCTATGGCGCGGCCCAGCTCGGCGGCCGCATCACCCTCGACGGCATCCGCGCGGCCAAGCGCTTCGGCCCCGCCGATCTCGCGGGCAGCCCGGTGGGCATCACGGGCTATTCCGGCGGTGGCATGGCCACCGGATTCGCGGCGGCGCTCGCCCCGGAGTACGCGCCGGAGCTGCCGATCGTCGGCGTCGCGATGGGCGGCGTTCCGATGAACATGGACAAGCTCGCCCGCGATCTCGGCACCGCCCCGAACCCACTGTTCGGGCTCGGATTCGCGGTCACGATGGGCTTGGAACGCGAATACCCGCGGCAGGCGGCGATATCACGGCTGCTCAATCCGGCCGGGCGGGAGCTGCGCGACCAGATCGCCAACGCCTGCGCCGAGCAGATCATCAACGCGGGCGCGAACCGCAGTTTCTCCGACGTGTTCGACGGCTCGATGGACGCCGACCCGTCCACCGTCCGGGTCCTGCAGGAGAACAGCCTGGAGACATTCCCTGGCGTCCCGCGCGCTCCGATGTACGAGTGGCACGGCGAGGCCGACGAGATCGATCCGGACCTGGTCCGCGCGGTCGCCGCGCGCTACTGCCAGGCGGGCACGCCGGTGCAGCTCGACATCCTGCCCGGCGTCGACCACGGCGACGCGATCATCCAGGGGGCGCCGCGGGCCTTCGGCTATCTGTCCGATCGATTCGCCGGACTCCCTGCGCCGAGCAACTGCTGACGGTCACAGCACAGCGCCCGCGTCCGGTCGAAACCGGCGCGGGCGCTGTGTTGTTCGAATGTGGGCCCAGTGCGCGAGCACCGATGCTTCAGTGCGCGAGCACCCGTGACTCAGTGCGCGAGCACCGGCTCACCCTCCGCGGGCGCGGGCGCGGTGTTCGGCATCAGCACGGCCGAGAGCACGGCGCCGAGGACGAATGTCGCGGTCGCCCACCAGAAGCTGGTGGTGTAGCTCTCGATCTGCGCCTGCGCGACGGCCAGCGGGCCCGGCTGCGCGGTGGACAGGTAATCCGTGGCGGCCGAGGCGGCGATCGTGCTCAGCAGCGCGGTGCCGATGGAGCCGCCGACCTGCTGGCTGGTGTTGATCATGGCCGAGGCCACGCCCGCGTCCTCGTGCTGCACGCCGGAGGTCGCGCCCTGGAAGGCGGTCGCCATGGCGCCACCGAGGCCGAGACCCATCAGGATCAGCGCGGGCAGGATGTGCGTGCCGTAGCCGGTGTCCAGGCCGATCCGGGTCAGCCAGGCCATGCCCGCCGCGGCGATCAGGAAGCCGGCCGTGACGACGATCTTCGGACCGAACTTGGGCAGCAGCAGGGACGGCGCGGTGGTCGAGGAGACGATCATGGCCGCCACCATCGGCAGGAACGCCACGCCGGTCTTGATCGGCGAGTAGCCCAGGCTCAGCTGCATGTAGTAGGTCAGGAACAGGAAGATCGCGAACATGCCGATGCCCATCACGAACACGGTCATGTAAGAGCCCGCGCGGGTGCGGTCGAGCAGGATGCGCAGCGGCAGCAGCGGATGCGCGACCCGGGCCTCCAGCCAGACGAACACCGCGAGCAGCGCCGCGCCGCCGAGCAGGAAGGCCAGCGTGACGCCGTTGGTCCAGCCGTCGGTCTCCGCGTGCGAGAAGCCGTAGACGATGCCGAACAGCGCGACGGTCACCACGGCGGTGCCGGGAATGTCCAGCTTGGGTCGCTCCGCACTGACGTGCTTGGCCAGCAGCAGCACCGCGCCGACCAGCGCGACGGCCGCGAAAGCGAGGTTGACGAACATCACCCAGCGCCAGTTCGCCCACTCGGTGAGCGCGCCGCCGAGCAGCAGACCGATCGCGCCGCCGGTACCGGCGACCGCGCCGAAGATGCCGAATGCCTTGGCGCGCTCGGACGGTTCGGTGAAGGTGACGGTCAGCAGCGAGAGCGCGGCGGGCGCGAGCAGCGCGCCGAACACGCCCTGGCCGACGCGGGACGCGACGAGCACCTCGAAGTTGGGCGCGGCGCCGCCGACGGCCGAGGCGACGGCGAAGCCGACAAGGCCGACGATGAAGGTGTTGCGGCGGCCGAACAGGTCGCTCAGTCGTCCGCCGAGCAGCAGCAGGCTGCCGAATGCCAGCGCGTAGCCGGTGATCACCCACTGGCGGTCGGCGTCGCTGAAGCCGAGGTCCTGCTGGGCGGCGGGCAGTGCGATGTTCACCACGGTGGCGTCGAGCACCACCATCAACTGTGCGACGCCGAGCACGGCGAGCACCCACCAGCGCAGCGCGTGTGAGCCGCGGCGCTGGGCTTTCTCGGGGGCCGGCGCCCCACGGTCGATCGCGGTAGTCATAGGTCCCCTCGAAGTCAGGTCGACGATGCGGAGGTAATATCTCCGCTTACCGGTAGAAGCTATCACGTTAACGGAGACAACGCCTCCACTTAATCCCGGTCGTTGCTAGCATGGGGGTGTGAATCCCGCCACTGCCCCTTCTCCGCCTCGACGCCTGCGCGCCGACGCCGCGCGCAATCAGCAGCGCATCGTCGCCGCGGCGCGCGAGTTGTTCGCCGACCACGGACTCGAGATCACCCTCGACGACGTCGCCGAGAAGGCCGGTGTCGGCGTGGGGACGGTGTACCGGCGGTTCGCGAACAAGAAGGAGCTCATCGCCGAGGTCTTCGAGCAGCACATCGGCGAATTCGCCGTCGCCGCCGAGGACGCGGCGCAGCATCCCGACCCGTGGCTGGGACTCGTCCAGTTCTTCGAGTACGCCTGCCAGCACCTGGCGAACAATCGCGGGTTCAGCGAGGTCATGCTCGAACTCGAGGAGGATCCCGAGCGTTTCGCGGCGCTGCGCGATCGCATCAAGCCGACCGTCGCGGCCGTCATCGAGCGAGCCCGCGACGCGGGATCGCTGCAGCCCGACATCGAGGCGAGCGATTTCTTCGCGCTGATCCACATGGTCGACGCGCTCGCCGAGTTCGCCAAGCCCGTCGATTCCGAGGTCTGGCAGCGCTACGCCGCGATCATGCTGAACGGGGTGCGCGCCGAATCCATCCCGCGCATGCCGCTGCTCGTTCCGCCGCTGACCGACGAAGACGTCGAAGCCGCGAAGGCGCACGCCTGCCTGGGACGTCGCAGGTAATTCGAAAAACCGAGCTCGGGTAGCGCGCGTCACAGTCGATGCCCTAAAGTTGGACGCATGACCAATTCGTGGGTGAACTGGGCCGGCGATCAACACTGCGCACCGGCGAGCATCGCGACCCCGCGCGACCACGACGAACTCGCCGAGTTGCTGGCGAGCGCGACCGACCGCGGACAGACGGTCCGCGTCGCGGGCGCGGGTCACTCCTTCACCGACACCGTCTGCACCGACGGGCTGCTGCTGAACCTCTCCCGGATGAACCGCGTCCTCGAGCTCGACACGGCGACCGGGCTGGCGCGAGTCGAGGCGGGCATCACGCTCAACGCGGCCAGCACCGCACTGCATGCCGCCGGGCTCGCCTTCCCCAACCTCGGCGACATCGACGTGCAGACCATCGCGGGCGCGACCGCGACCGGTACGCACGGCACCGGAGCGACCCTACAGAACATCTCCGCCGCACTGCATTCCGTCGAGCTGATGCTCGCCGACGGCAGCCGGATCGAGGTCGAAGCCGAGAACGATCCCGACGGCTGGCGGGCGGCGCGGGTCAGCGTCGGCGCGCTCGGCGTGGTCACCGCCGTGACGCTGCAGCTGGTGCCCTCGTTCGTCCTCGAAGGCATCGAACGACCGGTGCCGGTGGACGAGGTGCTCGCCGATCTCGATTCCTATGTCGACGACAACGAGCACTTCGAGTTCTACATGTTCGCGCACAGCCCGCTGGCGATGACCAAGCGCAACAACCGCGTCGAGCTGCCCGAGCAGCCGCGCGGCAAGATGATGGACTGGTTCGCCGACATCCTCATGTCCAACTACGCGTTCGACGCGCTGTGCCGCTTCGGCAAATGGCAGGCCGGAGCGATCCCGTGGATCCACCGCGGCGCCGCCTACGCGGGCAGCTACCGCCGCCAAGTGGATCGCTCCTACCGAGTGTTCGCCTCGCCCAGGCTGTTTCGGTTCACCGAGATGGAATACGCCATCCCGCGCGAGCATTCGGTCGCGGCCATCCGGGAGATCAAAGAGGTCTCGGCCCGTTTCCAGACGCCGATGCCGATCGAGGTGCGCTGGGTCGCCCCCGACGACGCCTTCCTCTCCCCCGCGGGCGGCCGCGACACCTGCTACATCGCCGTGCACCAGTACCGCGGCATGGAGTGGGAGCCGTACTTCCGCGCCTGCGAAGAGATCTTCGACCGCTACCAGGGCCGCCCGCACTGGGGCAAGCGCCACTTCCAGACCGCCGACACTCTGCGCGAGCGCTACCCGGACTGGGACCGCTTCACCGAGGTCCGCCGCCGCTTCGACCCCAAGGGCCGCTTCGCCAACCCCTACCTCGACCGCGTCCTCGGCCCCGTCGTCTGATCAGTTCCCCTCGGCGCCGAGAATCTCGGCGACCAAGCGGGGGACGGCGGTGCCGATGGGTTCGCGGACGACCTCGGTGGCGAGGTCGTCGTAGGGGGTCGGTTCGGCGTTGACGATGACCAGGTCGGCGCCCGCGCGGACGGCGACGGCGCACATCGAGGCGGCGGGTTCGACCTGTAGCGAGGTGCCGATGGCCAGGAAGATGTCGCTGGTCTCGGCGGTGAGCGCGGCCTTGGTCAGGCTGCGGTGGTCCATCTGCTGCCCGAACATGATCGTCGCGGCCTTGAGGATGCCGCCGCACTCGGGGCACGGCGGATCGGGCTCGCCCGCCGCGACGCGCTCCAGAGTGGCGGCCATGCTCGTCTCGAAATCGCACTCCACGCAAACGACCTCGAACATATTGCCGTGGATCTCGATGACCCGCTCGGGCGCCGAGCCCGCGCGCTGGTGCAGGCGGTCGATGTTCTGGGTGATGATCGTGACCGCGCGTCCGGCCTCGGCCAGCTCGGCGAGCGCCTTGTGCGCGGCGTTCGGGGTCGCCTGCCAGGCGGGGTTGTCGCGCCTGGCCAGCCACGCGCGCTGCCGCAAATCCGGATCGGCCAGGTAGTTGTCGTAGGTCGAGAGCAGTTCGGCGATCGGGTCTTTCGTCCACACCCCGCGCGGCCCGCGGAAATCCGGGATCCCGGAATCGGTGGAAATGCCCGCGCCGGTGAGGACGCCGATCCGGCCGGTGCGCTCGCGCCACTGCGTACTCATGGCAGCCAGCGTAAGCGAGGACGAATTCCGCCGCGCCAAGAGAATGAGAGATTGGTATGCTAATCATCTCATCGTTCTGAAGTGGGTCGATCAAAGGAGATCGCAATGACCGCGTCCGCCGCACTCGAAACCACCGCGCGGGAGCTGCCGCCACGCCGCCCCTTCGCGCCGGGCACCAGGATGTGGGACGAGACGGGGCTGATCACGTTCTCGCTGACCGCCGGATCCGCCTTCCTCCTCCAGACCATGGAGCCGACCATCTCCGCCGTCGTCGACGAGCACTCCACCTTCCGCACCGATCCCATGGGCCGCGCCGTACGCAGTCTTTCCTCGGTGATGATGTGGGTCTACGGCGGCGAGGAGGCGCTCGCCGAGGCGGACCGGCTGCGCGCGATGCACGCCTCGCTGAACACCACCGACGCCGCGGGCGTCCGGCACAAGGCGCTGGCCTCCGGGCCGTGGGCCTGGGTGCTGCACACCGGAACGTTCGCGTTCACGGAGAGCGCGAAGTACTTCGGCCGCCGCCCGCTCACCTACGCCGAGAAGGAGGCGTACTACCAGGAGACGCTGCAGCTGATGCGCAACTTCTCGGTGGCGCCCAAAGAGGTTCCGGAGAACTACGCCGCGTTCGAGAAGTTCTTCGACGACATGGTCGAGAACCACCTGGAAGAAACGCCCACCGCGCACGACTACCTGCGGGTGATCCGCTCGGTCGCGCCGCCCAAGCAGCTGCCGCGCGCGCTGGCGCCGCTCTGGCGCACCGCTGTCGCGCCGATCGGACGGATGCAGTACTTCGTCACGGTCGGCACCACGCCGGAGCCCGCGCGGCGCAAGCTCGGTCTTACCTGGACCGCCGCCGACGAACGCAAGCTGCGGGTGCTCGGCTGGCTGATCGGGCGGATCGTGCCCCTGCTGCCCGAGCGGGTGCGCTACTTCCCCATCGCCTACGAAGCGCGGCGGCTCGAGCGCGACCGGGCGCGGCTGCGCAAGGTGATCGATCTGCGCCCGATCTGAGCAAGCGCGACCGACCGCCGCGACGCCATCCGGACGTCGCGGCGGTTTGCCGTTCCGGCCGGGCTAGGTATTGGCGACGTGGCCGGAAATCGCCTTGCCCACCAGAGCGATTCGGATTGCGCTCCGCGACGACCGCGGACATGAGGCCGTCGGATTCTGCGATGGTGGCGTCCGTCTCCGACGCCGCGGGTGGCCTTTGCCTCCGACGCCGCGGCTCGATACGCGAAGGCATGGCCAGGATTTCGGAGAACCCATTCACCAAGCGCGGCATGAGCTCTCGGTGACCCGTTGCCGCCAGCCGAGTTCCCCGACCGACCGGTCCGTTCTTACCCTTACGCGTTCCTCCACCGCGGCAACAACTTCTGAGCCCATCGCCTCTAGCAGCGCGAATGCCCTACCACAGCGCGCACCACAGAATCAAGCGGCACCCACAGGTGCCCCATCCTCGCCGGGCGATCGCCCGTATCCCTTACGCTACGACAGCGTTTCGACCCGAGCCTCCCGGACGGCACGCACCGGGACCATTCCGCGCCGTCGGACGGGTCCGGCCACCGCATCACCCGAGCATTGCCCCACCGAAAGGCGTCCCGATGGCCCACAAGCCCAGTGTGCTGTTCGTCTGCGTGCACGACGCAGGCCGATCCCAGATGGCCGCCGGGTTTCTGACCGCTCTCGCCGGTGATCGCATCGAGGCCAGGTCCGCGGGCAGCGCGCCTGCGGCCGAACTGAATCCGGTCGCGGTCGAGGCCATGGCGGAGGTCGGCATCGACATCGCGGACAACACGCCGAAGAAGGTGACCGACGAGGCCGTCGGCGTCTCCGACGTGGTGATCACCATGGGGTGTGGCGACGCCTGCCCGTTCTTCCCCGGCATCAGCTACCGCGACTGGATACTGCCCGATCCGGCCGGACAGACCATCGAGGTGGTCCGCACCATCCGCGACCGGATCCGCATCCTGGTCGAGAACCTCATCGCCGAACTGGTGCCCGCGCCGACGCACTGAGTGTCCGATTTCTTCAAGACCGAACCCACTGGCCGCCCGTACGCTGCCGATATGACACCGCAACTGGACTTCATCGGCATCGTCACCTCGAACATGATGGCCTCGCTGGCCTTCTACCGCCGCCTCGGCCTGGAGTTCCCCGCCGACGCGGAAACCCAGCCGCACGTCGAAGCCCAGCTCGCCGGCGGGCTTCGCCTCGCCCTCGACACCGAGGACACGGTTCGTTCCTTCTACGCCGACTGGGAGCCGCCGACCAGCGCGGGCCGCATCGGCCTCGCCTTCCGCTGCGCCGACGCCGCCGAGGTGGACTCCGTCTACGCCGACCTTGTCTCGGCGGGCTACCAGGGTGAGCTGAAGCCGTGGGACGCGCCGTGGGGCCAGCGCTACGCCGTCATCCAAGACCCTGATGGCAACGGGATCGATTTGTACGCGCCGCTGGGCTGAGATTTCCCGGCGCGCCGCCTGGCCGGACGGGTGAACGCCTCCTTGCAGAGGCGACTCGCTGTGCCACGTCCTGCACCACGCGGCCGGTCGACCGGAAATCGCCGTACCGCGCGGATCGCTAGGCGTCGGTCGCTCGAGCACTCGCGCGGCGGGCCGCCCACTCGCTCAGCGTCATGCCCGCCAGCTCCCGCATATCGCGGGACAGATGCGCCTGGTCCGCGTATCCGGCGGCGATCGCGACATCGGCGGGCGGTGTGCCCGCGTGCACGGCGGCCAGCGCCCGCTGGAGGCGCAGGATGCGGGCCAGTGTCTTGGGTCCGTAGCCGAAGGCGGCCAGCGAACGGCGGTGCAGCAGGCGGGCCCCCACGCCCGCGGCGTCGGCGGTCGCGGCGACCGACCGGCCCGCGTGCAGTGCCGCGACGACGCGGCGCAGCAGCGGGTCGGGCGGCTCGGCCTCGGCCGCGCGGCGCAGCGCGATGGACTCGAGCGCGGCGGCCCGGTCGGGCGCGTCCGAGACCCGGCCCGCGAGTGCTCGCACGGTCGCCGCGGGCCACAGATTCGCCAATTCGACGCGCTGGTCCCGCAATTCGTGCGCCGGCACGCCGAGCAAGGCGGGCGCAGTGCCGGGAAAGAACCGCAAGCCCGTGTATCGCGCGGGCTTCGGACTGCCCGCGGGATGCGCGGTGGTGTCCGGCCCCGCGACGAAGAGCGTGCCGTCCCGCCACAGCAGGTCCATACAGCCGTCGGGCAGGACGGGCAGTGGTTCCTCGACGCGAGTCACGGTGCGCGTCCACAGCACCGCGCCGTCCAGTCGGGACGGGCGCTCGCGATAACCGTCGTCGCCCACGGTCCCGAGGCTACTCAGCGGCGCCGACAACCGCGATTGCGCGGCGCACCGCCCGTTTCCTAATCTGAGGGCACCCGCCCTCGCCGAGGGCGGGACCGGTGAATCAAAGACGACGAGGTCCGCGGCGGGCACGCGCGCGGACGCCGTGCGGCCGATGGCACGCCGGACCGCACGCGCGAAAGGAATCGGTCCGCATGACCGACAACAGCACCGACGACGCCCCTCCGTTCGTCGACATCATCAACGGCGCCTTGGAGTTCACCATCCCCGCGGCCGCGAAGATGGGCGTCCAGGCGGTCGAGGTGCGCCGCGGGTTCGCCGCGACGACGGTGCCGCTGGAGGGCAACGGCAATCACTTCGGGGTGATCTACGCGGGCGTCCAGTTCACCGTGGCGGAGGTGCTCGGTGGCGCGATCGCCGTGGCGACATTCGACAATTCCGCCTACTACCCGCTGGTGAAGGGCTTCGAGATCAAGTTCGTCGGCATGGCGAAATCGCAGCTGCGCGCCGAGGCCACGCTGCCGGAGGAGGAGATCGCGCGAATCGAGGCCGAGGCGGCCGAGCGCGGCAAGTCGGACTTCACCTTGGAGTCGGTCGTCACCGATGCCGAGGGCAACACCGTCGCGGTGACCAAGGGCCTCTATCAGCTGCGCGCCCACGGCAAGTAGCGCGGGCGGCACTCGTGGACTCAGTTCGGCGCGAGCCCGCGCGGCACGACGCGGATGTAGCGCAGTTCGGCCGCGGTGACCGCGTTGTCCCCGTCCACGCAGCCGACGGTGACCTCGGTGGCGGGCGGCGAGGAGAAGGTCCACAGTGTGATCCACCGTGCGCCGGCGACGACCTCTTGTTTCTTCGGCTCCGACGAACGTAGGTCCTCGTTTCGACCGTTGTTGTCGGTTACCGCGCAGCGCACGCTGTCGACGGCGGTCCCCCATTCCGCGGGAACCTTGATTTCCATAATCGCGTCGGCCGGAATGGGCACCGTTTTCGTCTCGCCGAGCGGTATGTGCACTCCCGCGGAATCGACGTTTTGCGACGCGGCGGCCGTCGTCGTTCCCGCCGCTTTCGCCGGTGCCGCGGTCGAGGTAGCCGCGGTATCGGCGGAAGTGCCTCCGGAACAACCCGATACCGCGACGGCCAACAGTGCGGGCACCGCCATCCAACTCGATTTCACGGATCGACCTCTCTTCATCCCGTGCGCTCGGCAGCGGGTCGGACCAGCGAACGAAACAGAGCATGACAGCTTCTCCCCTGGCCGACCGGTAATCCGCGCCGTATTCGCGCAATTGGTTGGCAAATCGCGTGTTCGGCGGGCGAAATTCGCGCCGCGCGCGGCTGACTATGATCGCGTTCGCCTGATGAAGCGGAGGTACGCCTTCACGCCCGACGACGCCGGAGGAGCCCGATGGACCCGCACCCGACGAAACTTGGCTACGACGACATCGAGGCGGCCGCCCAGCGCATCGCGGGACGCGTCCGACCCGTCACCCTCGCGCCCACCGACCCGCAGGACGACGGGTCGCCCGGCCACTGGCTGGCCCTCGAGTTCCTCCAGCACACCGGGACGTTCAAGGCCAGGGGCGCGCAGAACTTCCTCCAGGCGCACCGCGAGGCGGGCAGCCTGCCCGACTCCGGCGTCACCATCGCCTCCGGCGGCAACGCGGGCATGGCCTGCGCGTGGGCGGCGCGCAGCCAGCACGTGCCCGCCACGGTCTTCCTGCCCGCCACCGCGCCGACGGTGAAGATCGACAAGCTGCGCGGCTACGGCGCCGACGTCCGGCTGGTCGGCGAGCAGTACGCCGACGCGCTCGCGGCCTGCCACGCCTTCGCCGAGTCCAGCGGCGCGCTGCTCTCGCACGCCTACGACAACCCGCTCATCGCCGCGGGCGCGGGCACCCTGCTGACCGAGATCCATCGGCAGCTGCCCCGGCTGGACACCGTCGTCGTCGCGGTCGGCGGCGGCGGTTTGTTCGCCGGGATCGCGACCGCGGCGGCCCATTACGGCGTCCGCGTGGTCGCCGTGGAACCGCGGAACTGCCGTGCGCTGCACGCCGCGCTGGCGGCGGGCGCGCCCGTCGACGTCGCGGTCGACTCGGTGGCCGCCGACGCGCTCGGTGCGCGGCGCGTCAGCGAACTGGCCCTCGTCGCGGCCCACTCGGCGGACTCGGTCTCGGTGCTGGTCTCGGACGAGGACATCCTCGCGACTCGCAGGGCCCTCTGGGCCGAGCATCGCTTGGCGGTCGAACACGCCGCCGCGACCGCCATGGCCGCGCTGACCTCCGGCGCGTACCGCCCCGCGCCCGGCGAGCGGGTGTGCGTCGTGCTGTGCGGCGCCAACACCGATCCGGCCGATCTGACGAAGTGACGCGCTCGTGACAGACCGTTCGACAGCACCCGCGGGCTCCGCGACCGCACTACCCTCGTAAGGGAACCGGACGGAGGCAGCTATGGCACTCGAATCCCTGATGGTCCCGCTGGGCACACCCGCCCCCGAATTCGCGCTGCCCGACCTGGACGGCCGGACGCACCGGCTGTCCGATTACGCGAACGGTCCCGGACTGCTGGTCGTCTTCGCCTGCAACCACTGTCCGTACGTGAAGCACCTCGAGAACGAACTCGGCGCGGTGATCGACGCGTCGGGCGTGCCCGCGGTGGCGATCTGCACCAACGACGCGGACGCCTACCCGGACGACAAACCGGAAGGTCTTCGCGCACAAGCGGAACGGGCCGGGTGGACGTTCCCGTACCTCATCGACGCGACCCAGTCGGTCGGCCGCGTTTTCGGTGCGGCGTGCACGCCGGACTTCTTCCTCTACGACGCGAATCTCTTGCTGACCTATCGCGGCGCGTTCGACGAATCCACACCGGGCAACGGCAAACCCGTCACCGGCTCCGAGCTGCGCGCCGCACTCACCGCGGTGCGCGCGGGCAAGCCCGCGCCGGAGCCGCAGCGACCGAGCATGGGCTGCTCCATCAAGTGGCGCGCCGTCTGAGCTACGCCGGGCTCGGTCTCAGCCGACGACCGCGTTCATGATGGTGCCCGCGCTGGTGGCGACGGTGCCGCCGATCATGGCTCCGGCCACCATCTTCGGCGACTGGAGGCCGCCGCCCGTCCACTTCTCCCAGGCGAACCGGCCACCCGCGTAGATGATGGCCGCAATACCCGAGAGCAGCACGAACCAGGTGAGATAGCGAACCATCTGGAGAATCTTGTCTGAGATGGGCGGGGCCTCGGGTGTCGGGTTCCCGACCTGGGCCAGCACTGTGCCATACACGTCATGTGCCGTAGCGAGAATCATGCTCACAGCCGTACCCCTCTTCTGATGTCGGCGACAGTTCGAGAACGCCGTCGAAATCTTACCGCGCTCAGCCCGGAAACATTGGGGTGCAGCGTGTTTCGCCGTCAATACCGACCGGTCTCAATTGAACATTCCGGCCGAGGACGCACTCCGCGCCGTGGTACACCGCTGGAACTCAGTTTCCGCAGCCGATCCCCTCGAACTCGGCGGTCGTTCGGAGCTCGGTGCGCGGGTAGTAGTCCCCCATCCCCGCGGCCGGATCGTCCTCCGGCGCACGTTGGATGGAATGCGCGAAAACCGTGTCGGGCAACATGTTCCGCATCAGCAGCGTGGTGGTGAGTCCGGCCGTGGGCAACCACGCGACGCCGCAATAACGGGTCGCGTTCGCGGGCCGGTCGGCGCGATCGGACACCACGACGGTGAACCAGCCCCGTTCGTCGACCGGCGTCTCGTCGTCGACGACGCAGGCCGAAACACGGGTGGTGGCAAGCTCGTTCGAGCACATCGACCAGTACCGCAGTTGCGCGAGCGTCATGGTCGCCTGGCCGCGGTAGGTCCCGGGAGTCGTCGGCAGCTTGGCACGGACGACCGCGACCTGTCCCGCTCGCGGCGCGACGTGCGAGGCGAGATAAGTGTTGTCCGGATTGGCGAACACGCCGTCGCCGCTCGTCTTGGACCACACGCGGTAATCCGGACCCGGCACGCCGGGGGGCAGCTGCTGACCGCCGGACAGGCGCGCGGAAGACGTATCGATCGCCCCCTTGGCCGTCGTGCATGCCGGAAGCGCGCGCGGGCCGTCGGCCCCGTGCACGGTGATCTCCGGCAACGGCTCCCCGCCGAGCGGATCGCGTCCCTCGTCCACGCGGTAGACCCGGTAGATGATCAGCGCCACCCCGGAATCCGCGTAGAGGGTGTTCGGCGCGGGTCGCTCGGGTCGGGGGCCTGGCAGCACCCGCACGGTGAAAGAGCGTTCGGTCGCGGCGCGGTCCGCCCCGGGCCGGAACGGGTTGACGCTGCCCGGATCCGGATCGATGCGCAGGTCGTCCAGGCCGTCCAAGGTCCGCGATCCCTGATAGCTGGTGAACGAGATGTACCGGCCGTGCGGGTATCGGCCGCGCAGGGTGAGGCCCTCGGCGGGCAACCCGGGGACGGCGGCCATCCAGTAGTTGGCGAAGGTGTCGGGCAGCGCGACGTTCAGCGTGTCGGCGCCGATCCTTCTGCTCCACCCGCAGTCCGTCAACGGCCCGGCCTGCGCGGGCGGCGTCAGCGCCATCGGCGCCGCGGTGGAACCTACGACAGCGACGACCGCGAGCACGCGGCGCAGTACGGCGATCATGTTCACGCGCGCCAGTATCACCCGTGAACGGCGCGGATCCCCTTGACACTCCCCAGGGCGCGTCATCTAATCGGACAACTGAACGTGCGTCCACGTGAACGCACCGGCCCCACGAGAGGGAATCCGATGAACGAGCGACCCGGCGACCGACCGCGGTACACCGGAGTGCTCGGCCAGGCCGAGGCCATCCGCACCGGTCGAATCTCGGCGGTCGAACTCACCGAGCAGACCCTCGCGCACATCGGCCGCGTACAGCCGCGGCTCAACGCCTTCGTCACCGTGCTCGCCGAGGAAGCGTTGGCGCAGGCCCGAACCTGCGACGACGACCAGGCCGCCGGGCGCGCACTCGGCCCGCTGCACGGCGTGCCGATCGCGATCAAGGACGAGGTCGACGTCGCGGGCGTCCGCACCACCTACGGCGGCGCCGCGGTGACCACCCCCGCCGCGGCCGACTCGGAGATCGTGCGACGGCTGCGCGCGGCGGGCGCGATCATCGTCGGCAAGACCGCGATGCCGGAGTTCGGCACCTGGCCGTTCACCGAATCCGCGGCGCACGGTTACACGCGCAATCCCTGGGACACCACCCGCAGCACGGGCGGCTCCAGCGGCGGTTCGGCGGCGGCGGTGGCGGCGGGCGTGGTGGCGGCGGCCACCGGCGGCGACGGCGGCGGCTCGATCCGGATTCCGGCGGCCTGCTGCGGCTTGTTCGGTTTGAAGCCGCAGCGCGGGCGGGTCAGCACCGCGCCCAACGGTGACCTGTGGCGCGCGCTCGGCACGCTCGGCGTGCTGACCAGGTCGGTCGCCGACAGCGCGTTGCTCTACGACGTCATCAGCGGCAGCGTCGCCGGGGATCGCTGGCACGCGCCCGCGCCGACGACCTCGTTCTCGGCGACCGCCCCCGCGACCCCCTTGCGGATCGCCGTGTCGGTGCGATCCGCCGTGCCGTTGACCCGCCTCGACCCCGAGTGCGCCGCGGCGCTGCGCTCGATGGCCGACACGTTGACCGAACTCGGCCACCACGTCGAGGAATTCGATCCCGACTATCCCGACGCCACGCCCGCGTTCTTCCCGCAGTTCCTCGGCGGCATCAGAGAGGAGGCCGATCGCGTCGACCGACCCGATCTGCTCGAGCGCCGCACTCGCACGCTCGCGGCCACCGCGCGTGCGCTCGCCCCCGAACCGGTGCTGCGCTGGGCGGAACGCCACGGCGAACGGGTCGCCGCCCGGGTCCACCGCGTTTTCGAACGCTACGACCTCGTACTCACCCCGACCTTGCCGCAGTTGCCGCCGCCGGTCGGCAGGCTGGACGGCGCGGGCGCGCTGCACGCGATCCTGCGCAGCATGCCGATGACCGCCTACACCGCGATGTGGAACGTGTGCGGCAACCCGGCCGCCGCGATCCCCGCGGGCTGGTCGGATTCCGGACTGCCGCTCAGCGTCCAGCTGGTCGGCCGTCCCGACGGGGAGCTCGAAATCCTGCGCGTCGCAGCACAAATCGAAAAGGCGAGACCGTGGGCGCAGCGTTGGCCGGAAGAAGCGGAAGCCGTCGCCCGAATTCGCTGATGAGAGCGGGGCGCCGGTCGAAAACCTCGACTTCGGTGATCTGTATCACCATTCCGACCAATTGTGTGCCGTCGCACACCTGCGCTACTCTCGCATTCATCTGAGACCCCGTGGTCTCAAAGCCGCCTCCCACGGGCTGGGCTCCGCCTTCCCTCCGGCCGTGCGCGGGTTTTGTCCGGCAGCGCCGTCCGAGGTCGTCCGCGGGGGCGGATTCGTCAAGGGGAAAGCCCCCGGCGGGGCGTGCAGCAAGGGGAGCGGCACCATGCGATCCACACTTCTTCGTGCGGTCATCGGCATCTCGGCGATGGCGTTGTCCACCATTTCCGTCGGCGGCGGGGCACAGGCCGATCCTGGCTGTCCGAACATGTATGTCGTCGCGATTCCGGGCACCTGGGAGAGCGACGAGCACCGGCCCGGTCCCGGCATGCTCGCCGGAGTGACCGACGGCCTGCCGTCCTCGGTGCGCGTCGACTACGTCAGCTACGCCGCGACCGCCTTCCCGTGGGAGGGCGACGTGTACGGCGCGTCCAAGAAGGAAGCCGTCGACAACGCCCGCGGTCTGCTCGGCGCGATGGCGCGCCAGTGCGGCGCGACCAAGCTCGCGCTGGTCGGTTACAGCCAGGGCGCCGACGCGGCGGGCGACGTGGCCGCCGAGATCGGCACCGGGCTCGGCGTGGTGCCGCCGCAACGCGTCGCGGCGGTCGGTCTCATCTCCGACCCGCGCCGCTCCCCCACCGACGCGTTGATCGGCCCGCCGGTCGGCGGCGCGGGCGCGGGCGGTCCCCGGGTGGGTGGCTTCGGCTGGGTCACGCCGCAGACCCGCACGATCTGCGCGGTCGGCGATCTCTACTGCGCCACCGCCGCCGACGACTTCGTCACCAGGTTCGCCGGTTTCCTGGCCCAGAGCTCCAGCCCCGATCTGGCCAACATGTGGCGCTACCAGCTCGAACTCGGCACCATCGTCAACGATCTGATGGCGCGCGGCGGCGTCGCGCTGTTGCAGAACCAGCTCTCGGACTCCGCCAACGAGGAACGCCGCAGGAAGCTCGAGGAGTTCTACCGCTCCGAGGCGCACACCCTCTACGGCAGCTACCCCGTCGGCGGCGGCGAGACGGCGCTGTCCTGGATGCACGAGTGGCTGGCGTCGCTGGCCTGAGCAGGGCCGATTCTCAGCGCTTTCTCATCGAACCGAGTACTCGTGGCTCAGGAACGGCCCGTTGAATCAATCGCGGCTGCCCCGCCCGGCTCCTCTACACCGGGCGGTAGGCAGCGCCAAACTCGGTTCGCGCCAACACCGCTCCGGAGATCGCCGATGATCACCATCCGCACCGTCTCCGTCGAGCACTGGCACATCGGGCGCGAGATCCGATTGGCCGCGCTGGCGGGCTCGCCGCCCGGCACGTTCGGCTCCACCCTCGAAGAGGCGGTCGCCTGGCCCGATCAGCGCTGGCGGCAATGGGTTTCCGACCGGGTGCTCGTCGTCGCCGAGCGGGCGGGCAGCGTCGTCGGGTCGGCGGCTTTGGTGCGCGATGCCGATGATCGGCCTATGCGAACCGACTACGAGACCGGCTGGAACACTTCCTGCCGGACTCGCGCCGGTGGGACCGCCACCGCCTTGCGCCTGGACGTCGCCAGGAACAACAACACCAGCAGCACACTCAGCCACACGTAGGTATTGCCGATCACGTGCTGCCATGGCGTCCAGAGCGACTCGCGCTGTTCGCCGTTGGGTAGCCAGTTCTGCGGCCCGTAGACGAACACCGCACCGACGGCGGCGGCGACCGCGTACCAGCCCAGCGCACGCCGCCACGGCAGCCGGATCGCGGAGCCGATCACGGCGAACAGCGCGGGCGCGATCCAGATCCAGTGGTGCGACCACGAAATCGGCGAGACCAGCAGGGTGAAGACCGCGTTGATGGCCAGCGCGAGCGCGGGAGCGTCGGCCGCGCGCCGCATCGCGAGCACGACCAACGCGAGCAGGGCCGCGCCGACCACCAGCCAGACGATGGTGAAAGCGGGCTCGGGCACCCGCAACCGGGCGAGCACCGCCTGGATCGACTGGTTGGTGTGGAACGCCGAGCCGCTCAGACCGTCCACGTTGCCGAGGCCACCGAACCAGTACTTCACCGAGGTGCTCGGCAGCACGAGGAAGCTGAGCGCGGTCGCCGCGGCGCCGGTGACGGCGGCGGTGATCGCCGACTTGTAGTCGCGGCGAACCAGGAAGAACAGGACGAATGCGGCAGGGGTCAGCTTGATCGCCGCGGCGATGCCGATCAGCATGCCGCGCCGCCACTTCGGTTTCTCGGTCAGGCAATCGGCCGCGACCAGCGCCATCAGCAGCAGGTTGACCTGGCCGAAATCCAGCGTCGCCCGGGTCGGTTCCAGCAGCATGGCCATCGGCGCCGCGCAGGCGGTGGCGAACAGCGCGAGCCGCCGCGCATTCTCACCGGGCCAGACCCGCCGCGCGACCAGGTACAGCGTCACGGTCAGCGCGGCGACCGAGGTGACGAAGAAGGCGAAGGCCGCGATGTCCCAGGGCAGCAGCGCGAACGGCGCGAGCACCAAGGCGGCGAACGGCGGATAGATGAAGGGCAGTCCGATGCCGATCGTCGTCTGCGGGAGTTGCCCGTACATGTCGCCGCCGTCGCGCAGCGTTTCGACGCCCAGACGGTAGACCTGCAGGTCGATGAAGCCGCCGGTGATCTCCTTGAACGGCCAGAGCGGCTGCGTCAGACACAGCGCGGTGAACGCGACGAGCAGCGCAGGCACAAGCCAGACCACACGCCCGAACCGGCGGGTCGACGACATCGGCACATCACAGGCGGCGGAACTACTCATCCGCGGCGACTATACCGACCTGCGCGCCGGTGTTCGACGGGTGGCGCGGGATCGGCGCTGCCCGGTGAATTGCCAGTCGATAACTATCCTCGGCGCGGCGCGGACCCGCCGAGCGTGACGCCCGACCAGTCCGGCAGTTCCTCGCATCGCCGCAGCCATTCGTCCGGGATCGTCGCGCCGCGCGCGCCGAGGATGCCGCCGACGATCGCGCACGTCGTGTCCACGTCACCGCCCGCGCCCGCGGTGGCCCAGCACGCCTCGGCGAAGTCGTCGAAGCGTGCGGCGATCCACAGGCAGAACGGCACCGTGTCGGGAGCCGAGACCTCGCGGCCGTTGCCTAGCGCGCGGGCGGCCTCGGCGGGATCGGCGTCGAGCAAGTCGCGCGCGACGCTGATTCCGTCGCCGACCGCGCCCGGCGGTATGCGCGCGGCGACCGCGTCGAGTAGATCAGCGCCGCGCAAATGTGTGCTTGCCGCGGCGAGCGCCACGGCGATCGCGCCCGCGACACCCTCGGGATGGGCGTGCGTGATCTCGGCCGAGGCGGCCGCGTCGTCGATCAGCCGGTCCAAGTCATCGGCGAAGTAGGCGCCCAGCGGAGCGACCCGCATGGCCGCGCCGTTGCCCCATGAGCCCGTCCCGCCGAACGAGGCGGTCGCCAGCTCGCGCCAGTCGCCGCCCTCCTGCCGGATGAGGCGCAACATGCGGTTGGCGCTCGGGCCGTAGCCGCGGTCGAAATCGTGGTGTTCGGCGAAGGACGCGGCGAGCACGTCCTGGTCGACGCGGCCGTGGCGCTCGAGGACGGCGACGATCGAGCAGGCCATCTCGGTGTCGTCGGTCCACCACCACGGATCCGGCGGCAATTCGCGCGCACGCAGCGCGGGCAGGTTGTCGGGGACGAAGAAGCAGCCGCCGAACGCGTCGCCGACGGTGAGCCCGCGCAGCGACGCGACGGCGCGGGTACGGCGGTCGGCGATCATTGGCGCGATTCTGCCCAGTGGCAGGGACGTTCGCCAGCTGTCGAGGGTGGGACCGGTTATCTTCGGTCTGGGTCGTCGGATGTCGGCGGTCCAAGGGCACCGCCCAGCACGCGCGTTAGCGAGCGCCGCCGCTCGCCGAGAGTTCAGGTACACCATGCAGCAGATCCGGAACCGCTGACATGTGCGCGCCGCGAATCGTCCAACTCGCCCACGAGAACGCCGCCCGGCCCAGCCGCCGCGCGCTCTTCGCCGCCGCGGGGCTCACCGCCCTCGCCGCCACCGCGCCGCCCGCGCGCGATCCCGCCCTCCCGCGGCGTCCTCGACCTCACCCACACCCTGAGTTCGCGACTGCCGACCTGGCCCGGCAGTCCGCCGTTCACGATGGTGCCCGTCGCCGGGCACGCGCTCGGCGGATTCGGCCAGAACGCGCTCGCCTTCTGGGAGCACTCGGGCACCCACCTGGACGCGCCCGCCCATCGCGTGCCGGGCGGTGCGACCACCGACGCATTGGCGGTCACGGATCTCGTTGCGCCACTGGTGGTTATCGACATCAGCGCGCGGGCCGAGCGCGACGCCGACGCGGCACTCACCATCGACGACATCGAGAACTGGCAGTCCGTACACGGCCGCATCCCCGAACAGGCCTTCGTCGCAATGTATTCCGGTTGGGAGCGCCTCATCCACGATGCCGCCGCCTTCCTCAATCTCGATGCCCATGGTGTGCCGCACGCACCGGGCATCGCGCCCGACGCCGCGGCGTACCTGGTGGAGCGCTGCGGGGTCGTCGGAGTCGGGGTGGACACGCTGAGCCTGGACCACGCGCTCAGCCGAGATCACGGCGCGCACACCGCGATTCTCGGTGCGGGGCGCTACGGGGTGGAGATGCTGGCGAATCTCGGCGCGGCGCCTGCTTCGGGTGCGACGGTGGTTGTCGGAGCGCCGAAGCATTCGGGTGGGACTGGGGGGCCGTGTCGGGTGATCGCGCTTACCTGAGGGTCGGTTGGAGGCCGAGCGTCTAGAGCAGGGCGCAGGCGTTTCGCCGAGCGTCCGAGTTCGCCGCTGTCACCAGTCCGGTCGACCGATCGACAGTGCGTGCTGGAAGACCCCGCGTGGATCCCAGGTCTGCTTGATACGCAACAACTTCGGGTAGTTGTCGCCGTAGTAGAAGCGGTGCCACGGCACACCGGAGGTGTTCCAGCGCGGGTCCGCCAGATCGGGGTCCGGGTAGTTGACGTAACTTCCACCGTTGTCCGCGTTGGGAACCGGTACGCCCCCGGTCGCCTGGTATACCTCGCGGAAGAGTTCACGCGCCCACCGCAGATGTTGCTCGTCACCCTCGGGTAGTCGCCACGCGGCGTGAATCAGCATCTGGGCGAACGCGTTTCGCGCTGGAATCGCCGTCGCATCGGACGCGACGGCATTGACGGCCCCGCCGAAGGGCAGGAACTCCACCTCTGTCTCGCCGAGCACAGCGAGATCCGTCAGGTACCGGTAGAACACCCGCAGCTGATCCTCGGAGTACGCGCGCCGCAGGTAAGCCGCTTTCACCTTGACGCGTGGCGTCGACAGACCTTTCGGGTAATACACCTGCCGCACCGTGTCGGGATACGACAACTGCGCGACCGGCTGTACGACCGGAATGGCGTCCACTCCGTCGAGCACCGCACCGAGGAACTCGTCGAATTGCGCTCGGGCGTCTGGCGAATCTGCATCCAACAAGACCAGCAATTGCGCGAACCCTGTGCCTACCGTCCGGAAACTCAACGGCGCGTACAGCCCCGCGAACCGATTGCCCGGCGCATTGTTGCGCTCGAAGAACGACAGATAGTTCCCCAGCAGCCGAACGAACGCTGTCTCGCTCATCAGCGGCAGCACCACCCGCGAATTCAACATCGCACCAGGCGATTTCGGCAGCGCCGTCACCGGATCGGCCCCATCGGAGAGCGGCGCACGCAACAGATACCGCGTCACCACACCGAAATTGCCGCCGCCGCCGCCGGTGTGCGCCCACCAAAGGTCCGCATCCGGACCATCTTTGGTCGCCAGCACCACCCTGGCCGCCCCATCGGCGCCGACGGTGACGACCTCGACCCCGTACAGAAAGTCGGCGACCAGCCCGAGCCGTCGCGACAGCGGCCCGTACCCACCACCGCTCATGTGCCCGCCCGTGCCGACGCCCAGGCAGATCCCCGCCGGAATCGTCACGCCCCAGCTCCGATTCAACACCTCGTACACCGAACCGAGTTCCGCACCGGCGTCCACTGAGAACGCCCGGTGCGTCTCATCCCAGCGCACCTCGTTCATTCGCCCGAGATCGATGATCGACCGCGTCTGCGCCGAGTCCACGAAATCCTCGAAGCAGTGCCCGCCCGATCGCACCGCCAACCGCGACCCCGCCGCGACCGCCCGCCCCACCGCATCCCGCACCTGCTCGGCCGAAGCCGGCACATAGATCCGCTCCGGCCGCGCCACGAAACGCTTGTTGTACCCGCGCAGCGCCAACGGCAAATACTCCGGATCCCCCGCCCCCACCACCCGCAATTCGGCAGCCCCAGCCACCGGCGCCCCAACTACCGCCCCAGCCCCACCGACCGCCGACGCAACCAAGAACCGTCGACGCGACAGTGTCATGAATTTCCCCTAACCATCAGGATTGACGAGCGCCACCGTATCCCCCGAACGTCCCCGGGAAAAGACGACAGGCCTGTACCTCGCACCCTGCTCGCGCACGAGCCTTCCGACACGGACGTCACAATTGCCCACGGCAAGATCGGCGATGGCGCTACGCTGACGTGGCACTCACTTCGGTCCGAACAGCAAGTCGAGACACGCAGGGAGGACGCCATGGGCGAAGACGACCGCTCGCCGGACCGCGATGACACGTCCCCGAACGTGACCAGCGATGATGATTCCGATCGGGTGCCAACACATCACCACACGATCACCGAGGACGACATCGAGGTCACGTACCTCGCGTCCGAACTTCGCCGATATTCGCGGATCCAAGGTGGCACAACGCTGATCATTCAAAACCCCGAGGATCGGTGGGACTTCGCTGACGAACGACCTGATTTGCCGCTCCCGCAGCCGCTGCCGACGGACGGCAGCCAGGACGTAGGCCGCCCCGGCGGCGGGGACATCTGGAACAACCCTTGAGCGGGCGATAGGCCCGTTCGACGTCGCGTCATTCACCTACGGGGGTCACCGTGGACCTGAACGATCTGCTGTCTCCGAGCGACACCGAAGTCTTCGCGCGCGAATACTGGGAACAACGGCCCCTCGTCGTCACCGACCGGGGCACCGAGGTATACGACGGCCTGTTCTCACTGACGGACGTCGACCAGATCCTGTCCACGCCCGCACTGCACCAACGGATGATCAACGTCATCAGCGACGGTCGTGGTCTCACTTTCGATCGCATCGGACTCGGCGCCACCTCCGATCACGAAGCGATCGAAACAGTGTTCGCCCTGCATCACGCCGGCGCCACGATTCTGCTGAACGCGCTCGAACGTGCGTTCCCGGCGCTGGCAGCTTTGTGCCGGTGCCTCGGACAGCAGATGTCCGCACGATTTCAGGTCAACGCGTATCTGACGCCGCCATCCGCACAAGGCTTCGCGACCCACTGCGACACCCACGATGTCTTCGTGCTCCAGATCTCCGGTGTCAAACGGTGGAGCGTGTTCGATACCGAAGTAGAACTCCCGCTGCGGGAATCGCGCAGGCCTCCCGATGTTTCCGGCGAGCCGCTTTTCGAGCAGGAACTGCGCCCCGGCGATCTGCTGTACATCCCACGCGGATTTCCACACCATGCGGTGAGCGCCGACGCGACCTCGCTGCATTTGACGGTCGGAGCACACCCGCCCACGTGGGCCACCCTCATCCGGGCCGCCGTGGAGGAACGCATCGATCAGGACGTCCGGTTCCGAGCGGCCCTCCCTTTGGGGTTCGCCGCGAACGACTCGGTGCGGAAGCATGCGACCACAGCGTTTCGGGATCTTCTCAGCGAGTTGACCCATGGGATCGACGCGGCGGCGCTCGTCGACGACGCGGCAAGCTCGATCCGACTCGCCCAGCTTCCCGCGCTCTCCGGTCGACTGATCGACATCGAGTCCGAGTCTCGAATCGACGAGACCACACCGGTGCAGCGGCGCCCCGAAGTCGACTACGAGATAAGCGTCGACGCGGAACGAATTCAGCTCGGCTTCGGCGGGAAGATCCTGTTCATCCCGTCCTCCGCCGCAACAGAACTACGCCATCTCCTCGAATCCGGAGAATGCGCAGCGAATCAGCTACCGGGCAAAATCGACAGCCAAGGGCGTGTAGTGCTGATACGCCGCCTCGTCCGCGAAGGACTACTCACCCTGTGCCGGGATCGGAGTCATAGCATTGGGTAGGGAAGCCACAGATATCTCCAGGAGATGGTGTCGCCGTTATCCGCGAACCGGATACGAAGACTGAAACCTCAGCCGCCACTCAGCGGTCGACGTGATCCGATCGAGCTCGTTGTCCCACTCCAGAAGATCTTCCACGGCTCCCCCGAACCCACCCGCTCGAGACAACCCACTACCAACTGCTCGAGCTCGACGACCCGCCGCCCCTTCCACACCTTGTCAGCCAAACTGACCAGCAGATCCTCGAACGTCACGCCGGGATCGCTCCACGACGCATGTGTCCGCGCGAACAGAGCCGAACGCTCCCCGAACCCACGCCCCAGAAGAAGCTCGTACCTGGCCATTTCATGCTCGGAACCAGGCCCACTCAACTCGTGCGAGTACACAACCTTCCCGATGTCGTGGGTAGCGGCCCCGCCGAACAACACGGCGTCTCGATCGAACTCCCTTCCCTCGTAGCGCTCTCCAACCCACTCCTTTGCTGAGCCTCGTGGAAACCCGATGGAACCGAACGGATCTGCGGCGCGTCTATACCGGCAGACGAAACCGAAGGATCGCTCTGTGATTTGCGCTGTGCGGGTTTCGTTGAAAGGGTTCGATCGGACTGACAGTTGGTTGGGGAGTGGGAGGTGCCGATGGTTGGCTTTGATCCGAGCCGTGCCGCAGAGGATCTGGCGCAGTACACGACAGACTTGGAGCAGAAGGCCCGGCGATACGGAGAACTGCAATGGGCGCCTATCTGAGCACGTCCGATTTGCCGCTACCTGCGGGATGGGAGCGAAAGGCGTTCGGGTCGTACCGACATGCGGTATTGCCGTTCGCGATGGGATTACTCTTTCTTCAGGCCATGCTCGGGGTGATCTGGGCTGTTCTGGCCGGAGAAGACTCGGTGTGGGAGGGGATTCTGAGCATTTTACTTCCCGGCGCTCTGGGCGCCGCCTTCCTGCTGGCGGCATGGTCGCAGGCTCCGCGAAAAGCGCCGGTGGCCGCGGAGATTCGGACTACCGCCGGTGGTGATGCGTTGGTACTACCAGTTCGGCGAAATTCGGTTCTGGCTGGAAGTCGTTCCACCGCCGGTATCGAATTGACTCCCGGCCAGGTGACGATCAGGTACGGAAAATCATCGATAGGAATTGCCTGGGAGGATATCTCGGCGATCGAATCCCGTTGCGACAAGGTACGGTCCACCCGAACCAACGTCATCGATATCGTCCCCCGAGGACCCGAAATCGGATCCCGAATCATCGACCTCCCCCACACGTTCCTGGCCACCGACCCAACCAGGGTGTACCACCTACTCCGGTTCTATGTCGGCAATCCCGAGCTCCGATGGGAACTCCGCACCCAAGCCGGCTTGGACCGATTCCAGGATGGTGGCTATGGATCGGAGGTGCGCGTCGATTGATGGTGACCACTGCCGAGAATCGGTCGGCCACTTTCGGCAGCCACCACCGCGTCGGCGACAGCGAACGTAAGGGCACTTGGTCCCCAGGCCTGGCGCGAAACGCCTGGCCGCCGTGAGGTCAGCGCCCGTTCAGCGCCCTGCGGTGCTCGAGCAGCCAATCCGGGAAGTAGCTGCCCGATCGTAGGTCCAATCCCCCAGGGCCTCGTGCGCACCCTCGCGGTAACCGCCGCGCCGCTCGTCGACAACCGCGAGAGCGGCGACAACACTCTCGAGATGGGACTTGGGGCATGGCATGTGTTGGGCAGGCACCGATCCGTGGCCGCGGCGTTGGGGCGGTCGAGCGAGGGGTGAGGTGGGGGCGCAACATTGGGGAGGCAAGCCGTGGATTCGGGGTCCGGGGGCGAAGCCCTCCGGGTAGTGCGGGGGGCTTCGCCCCCACAAAACACGCGGAACCCGCAAAAAAGGCGAGTGCTCTTCACGAGCACTCGCCTTCGAGGGTGGAGCTGCCGGGAATCGAACCCGGGTCCTCCGCCGTGTCTTCAGGACTTCTCCGTGTGCAGTTCGCTGTGTCTCTGCTCGGATCTCTCGGTCACGCGAACAAGCCGAGATGACGATCCCAGTCGCTGTTCGATGTCCCGTCCGGCTCCGCGACCGAGTCGGACGGTGAGCCCTCTAGCTGATGCCGGCACCGGGACCGAGGGCATATCCCGGGCCGACAGAGACGCTTCGCTTAGGCAGCGAGAGCGTACTCGCGCTGATGAGAATCGGCGCTTAATTGGTTGCAACGACGCTTACGGTGGTCTCTTGCCTGCACCGACACGCTTCCCCTGAATCAACGTACGCAGTCGAAACCGTTCAGCCCCGTACGTGCCCGCACCTTGCGGGCTAGTAATGCTAACACTCGCCCAACGCAGGATCATCCCGATTGTTTGTGCGTGTTTCGGATCATATCGATCAGATCCGAGCACACACCAGGACAGTCTCGCGTGCAAGCCGAAACCACCATCTCACCGCCCCACTGCCCGGTACTGTTCCTGTTCGGCCGTACCGGAATTGGATCGACCGGCGGTCGGAACAGGGAGCAATAATGGGCAACACCAGCAGGCGACCTCGTCGCCTGTTCCACGCCGCGGCGGTGCCGATGATCATCGGACTCGCCTTGGCCGCGGCGTGTTCGACGCCGAGTGAGACCACCGGCCCCGGCGTCACCAGCGCGCCGTGCCCGAACGCGATCGACAGGGACAAGGGCTGTATCTACCTCGGCGTCCTCTCCGATCTCGGCGGCGGACCTTTCGCCATGCTCGGCAGGGCGATGCAGGACGGGCAGACGGCGTTTTGGACCGAGGTCAACAAGGCGGGTGGAATCGGCGGCTACGAGGTCGACATCTCGACCTACGCCAGGGACACCGCCTACGATCCGCATCGGCATGTCGAGGAGTTCCGCGAGATCGAGCCGAACGTGCTCGCGCTGGCGATGAGCCTCGGCACCGCCCAGACCCTCGCGGTGCTGCCGGAGATGGACGCGGCGGACATCGTGACCTCGGCGGGCACGCTGTGGTCGGGCTGGGAGTATCGCGAAGCGGACCGGGATCTGGTGCTGGACAGCGGCTACTCGTACTGCACCGAGGCGATCATGGGTCTGGACTGGTTCACCGAGCACCAGTACCGCCCGGCGAACGTGGCCGTCGTCGCGTTCCGCGGCAACTACGGCGGCGACTACGCCAACGGCGCGCTGCGCTGGGCGGCGCACAACAACGTGATCGTCACCTCGCGCGTCGACACCGGGCCCAACACCGAGGTCGGCAACCAGGACCGTCCGGTCGCCGAAATCCTCGCCAACCCGCCGAATCTCGTGATGCTGGCCACCGGCCCTGCCGAAACCGCCGAGATCATCGGCAAACTCGTCGCGGGCGGGTACCAGGGCCGCTTCCTCGGCTCGTCGCCCACCTGGAACGGCGCGCTGCTGAAAACTCCAGCCGGACCAGCGCTTTCGGCCCTCTACAACTACACCTCGCCGGTCGACGGCTGGGACGGGCGCAGCACGGGCGCCCGCCGGGCTCGCGCCGCCGCGCCGCAGGAGCCGACGAACTGGGGCTACAGCCTGGGTTGGGCCAGCTCCTACACGATGCGGGCGCTGCTCACGAAGGCGGCCGAACAGGGCCCGCTGAACCGGGCGGGCGTGCGCGGGTCGCAGGACGCGCTGACGGTCGATTTCGAGGGCATGGCCGCGCCACACACCTACAATGCGGGCGCACCGGATTACGCGGCCCAGCGTGCCTCGATCGGCGCCCCGGATCCGTCCGCGCCGCTAGGCTCGCGCACGGTGGCCACCGATTACCGCGGACCGACCCTGCCGCAACTGCCCATGCACGGGCCGTGCGTCCGGCTGTGAACCTGCGGGCCACCGGGCAATACGTTCGTCTGTATCGAAGGAAGAGAACTTTGGGACCAATCCGCCGCCGCCGCAGGCTGTTCCGCGCCGCCGCGGCCGCGATCGCCATGGGTTTCGCACTGGCGGCCTGTTCGTCGGCGTCGACCGAGACGGGACAGGGCGTCACCAGCGCGCCGTGCCCGCAGGCGGTGGACAAGAGCAAGGGCTGTATCTACCTCGGCGTGCTGTCCGACCTGGACGCCGGGCCGTTCTCACCGCTCGGCAAGGCGCTCAACGACGGCCAGCTGGCCTTCTGGCGGGAGGTCAACAAGGCGGGTGGCATCGGCAATTACGAGGTCGACATCACGACCTACGCCAGGGACACCGCCTACGACCCTGGCCTGCACCGCGAGAAGTTCCACGAGATCGAACCGAACGTCCTCGCGTTGGCGATGAGTTTCGGTACGGCGCAGACGCTTTCGGTGCTACCGGAGATGGACACCGTCGATCTGCTGACCGGCGCGGGCACCCTCTGGTCGGGCTGGCAGTATCGCGATACCGATCGAAACCTGGTGCTGGACACCGGGTATTCGTACTGCACCGAAGCGATCATGGGCCTGGACTGGTTCGCCCAGTTCCAGTCCAGGCCACGCACGATCGCGGTCGTCGCCTTCCGAGGCAACTACGGCGGCGACTACGCCAGCGGCGCGCTGCGCTGGGCTTCGGAGAACAACGCGATCGTCAACGCGCGCATCGACACCGGTCCGAACGCCGAGGTCGGCAATCAGGACGGACCGGTCGCCGAGATCCTGGCCAACCCGCCGGACGTCGTGCTGCTGGCCACCGGTCCCACCGAAACCGCCGAGATCATCGGCAAGCTGGTCGCGGGCGGCTACGACGGCCGTTTCCTCGGTTCCACCCCGACCTGGAACGGCGCCCTGCTGAAGACGCCCGCCGCGGCGGCGATCACCTCGCTGTACAACTACACCTCGCCCTACGACGGCTGGGACGGCCGCAGCGTCGGCGCTCAGCACGCCCGCGCCGCCGCCTTGCAGCCGCCGACCAACTGGGGCTACAACCTCGGCTGGGCGGTCTCGTACCCGATGAAGGCGGTGCTCAGCAGCGCCGAGGCGGCGGGCGACCTGACCCGCGCGGGTGTGCGCGGCGCGTTGGAGGGACTGTCGGTGGACTCGGAGGGCATGGCGGCCGTGCACAACTACGGCTCAGCGCAACCGGACCTCACCGCACAGCAGGCGGTCATCGGTGTGCCCGACGCGAACGCACCGCTGGGGTCGCGCACGCTCGTGCCCGACTTCCGCGGGCCGACGCTGCAACGCGTGACGCTGCACGGACCGTGCGCGCGGTTGTGACGTGAACCCGAAGAACCCCTGGCGCGATCCTTCGATCACGCCAGGGGTTCTTCGTCACCATCGGCCGAGGCTTCAGCGCATACCCTTCACCCGGCGGCCCAGCTCACGGGTGACCTCACGTTCGGCGGTCCGCCGCGCCAGATCCTGGCGCTTGTCGTAATCCTGCTTACCTCTGGCCAGCGCGAGCTCGACCTTCACCTTGCCGTCCGAGAAGTACATCGACAGCGGCACCAGCGTCTGATTACCCTCGCGCGACTTGCCGACCAGGCGCTCGATCTCGCGCTTGTGCAGCAGCAGCTTGCGCACGCGGCGCGGCGCGTGGTTGGTCCAGGTGCCGTGGCTGAACTCCGGAATGTGCAGCCCGCGCAGCCACACCTCGCCGTTGTCGACCGTGGCGAAGGCGTCCACCAGCGAGGCCTTGCCCTCACGCAGGCTCTTGACCTCGGTACCGACCAGCGCGATCCCCGCCTCGTAGACGTCGAGGATCGTGTAGTTGTGCCGCGCCCGGCGGTTGGTCGCGATGACCTTGCGCCCCTTTTCCTTCATAACGGTCAACTCTAAGTGACGCGGCAACCGTTTTATTCCGCGCTCCGGCCAGTGCCGGTCGGAGCCTCAGCCGCCGGGTCGCAGCGCGATGTAGACCACGAGGACCGCGACGAACGCGGTAAGCATGAGCAAGGTGGACAGACGCGGGCGGCCGAGGTGGACGGGGGTGCGCCGACGTCCGAGCCACACCGACTCCACCGCGTCGTCCGTCGGGCGGTGCGGCGCTAGTGCGGGGGTGTCGGGCGGCGGCGATCCGCCGGACGTTTCGGGACCGCCTTCGGGCGGGCCATCACCGGGTGCCATGCCTGCACGGTAACCGCCGCGGCGGGAAGTTACCGGCGCAACCCGGCGGGGTGTTGTGATTCGGTGATGTGCGTTCGGCCGCTCACGGCGTGGTTCCGCTTCGCTCGGCCCGAGACTCGCGGCGCCCGTCAGGCTAGCCGGCGGCCGAACACCTCGGTGCCCGCGCCGGTCCCCGGGTCCACGGCGACAACCCGCAGATCGACCGCGCTCGGAGTCAGATCCATGACCATGAAGCCCAGCTGGTGATAGCTCTCGTACAGCGCGGGCGTCCCGGTGCCGCCCGGTGTCACCCGTGGCTCGGCGCCAACGGTTTTCGCGGCCGCGCCCGACACCAGCTGGCGGGTGCCCTTGGCCGCCGCGGTGGGTTCGAGCACCTGGAGCGAGTGATCGTGGCCGGAGAGGATGAAATGGCACTTGCCCACCACGTGGTCCTCGAAGAACCGCTTCACGTGCACGCCGTTGACCGGTTCGATGGACAGGCCCTCGTAGTTGCCCGCGTCGCCGTGCGGGCCGTTGTTCAGGTACGGGTGGTGCGTGCACGCGATCTTCCAGCGCGCGGGCGATTCGGCGATCGCTCGGTCCAGCCAGGCGCGCTGCGCGTTCATGAACTCGCCGTCGACCGCCCAGTAGGGCGCGAACAGCGGGGGTAGGTAGGCGGCCAGCGGGTTGAGGTCGAGCACGAAGAACTCGACCACGGGCCGCTCTTCGGGCACCCGGACGGAGTAGTAGCGGCTCGGCATCCACCAGCGCGACGAGTTGGCGTGATATTCGACCTCGTGGTTGCCGCGCAGCAGCCAGCCGCCGTCACCGCCGATGACCGAGCTCGTGTCGTGGTTGCCGAGCACCATCGCCCACGGGAAATCCAGTCCGGTATTCGGGTGCTCGAACTTGCTCGCGAACTGCGCGTCGTCGCCGCTTTTCGGACCGCTGTCGTAGATGTTGTCGCCGAGGCCGACCGCCAGCGAGAACGGCTCGCGGGCGTGGAAGGCCCGCGCGGCGTCGGCGACCGCCCACTGCGTGCGCGTGCCGGTGCCCGCGTCGCCGGTGACGAGCACGCGCACAGAGCGCTGGGCTGGGAGCCCGAACTTGGTGACGCCCGCCGCGATCGGAACCGCTTGGGCGGGCGTCAGCCCAACCAGTGACGCTCCGGCCGCGACCGCGGCGGCACCCGCCAGCAGTTCCCGACGACTGATCTCCTGCCCACCACTCACACCGACCTCCGCGACGCCCATATCCCCGCCCATCCTGGCGCATGGCAGCGGACCCGTCGATTTGAGGGGTCAACATTTCACAGTTCGTCCACCGGCGTGTGCGGAGCCGGTTACTCGGCGGCGAGCACCTCGAGCACCTGTTCGCCGTACTTGGCGAGCTTGTTCTCGCCGATACCGCCGATCGCGCCCAGCTGCGCCAGGCTCGCGGGCTTGCGGCTGGCGATCTCGCGCAACGTCGCGTCGTGGAAGACGACGTAGGCGGGCACACCCTGCTCCTTGGCAGTGGCGCCGCGCCATTCGCGCAGCTTCTCGAACAACGGCACATCGGAGGCGGCGAGTTCGGCGGCCGCGGCCGCCTTGCTGGACTTGGCGGACCGCGCCGGTTTGACGACACGCTCCGGCTCGCGGCGCAGCCGCACCTGACGTCCGTCGAACAGCACCTCTTGGCTGGCCTCGGTCAGGGTCAGCACGCCGTAGTCGCCGTGCACCGCGAGCAGCCCCTGCGCGAGCAGCTGCCGGATGACGCCGCGCCATTCGGTGTCGCGCAGATCGGTGCCTATGCCGAAGACCGTGAGCTCGTGGTGGTCGTACTGGAGCACCTTGGGGTTCTTCTTGCCGAGCAGGATGTCGACCAGATGACCCGCGCCGAAGCTCTGACCGCGCTCACGCTTCAGGCGCAGGACGGTGGACAGCAGCTTCTGCGCGGCGACCGTGCCGTCCCAGGCTTCCGGCGGGGTGAGGCAGGTGTCGCAGTTGCCGCACGACTGACCGCTCTGCCCGAAGTACGCGAGCAGCTGCGTGCGACGGCAGGCCACGGTCTCGCACAGGGCCAGCATGGCGTCCAGGTGCAGCTGCAGCTGGCGGCGGTGCGCGGCGTCGCCCTCGGAGGAGTCGATCAGTCTGCGCTGCTGCACCACGTCGTTGAGTCCGTAGACCATCCACGCGGTCGACGGCTGACCGTCGCGTCCGGCACGACCGGTCTCCTGGTAGTAACCCTCGACCGACTTCGGCAGATCGAGATGGGCGACGAAGCGCACGTCGGGTTTGTCGATGCCCATGCCGAAGGCGATGGTGGCGACCACGACCAACCCGTCCTCGCGCAGGAACCGCGCCTGGTTCACCGCGCGGGTGCGGTGGTCCAGCCCCGCGTGATACGGCACCGCGCCGATGCCGTTCTCGTTGAGGAAGGCCGCCGTCTTCTCCACCGAATTGCGCGACAGGCAGTAGACGATGCCCGCATCACCGGCGTGTTCGGCACGGATGAACTCCAGCAGCTGTCGTTCCGGTCGGTTCTTCGGCTCGATGCGGTACTGAATGTTGGGCCGGTCGAAGCTGGCGACGAACCGTCGCGCACCGCCGAGATCGAGGCGCTCGATGATCTCGTCGCGGGTCTTCTCGGTCGCGGTCGCGGTCAGCGCGATGCGCGGCACGTCGGGCCAGCGCTCGTGCAACATCGACAGGCCCAGGTAGTCGGGCCGGAAGTCGTGGCCCCACTGTGACACGCAATGCGCCTCGTCGATGGCGAACAGCGCGACCTTGCCGCGATCGAGCAACTGCGCGGTCGATTCCAGTCGCAACCGCTCCGGCGCCAGATACAGCAGGTCGAGTTCGCCCGCGAGGAACTGCGCCTCCACCGTCCGCCGCTCGTCGGGGAACTGCGTCGAGTTGAGGAAACCCGCGCGCACGCCGAGCGCACTGAGCGCGTCCACCTGGTCCTGCATCAGCGCGATGAGCGGCGAGACCACCACGCCGACGCCGGGCCGCACCAGCGCGGGCACCTGGTAGCACAGCGACTTACCGCCACCGGTAGGCATCAGCACCAGCGCGTCGCCGCCCGCGATCACGTGCTCGACGATCTCGGCTTGGTCGCCGCGGAAACTGTCGTATCCGAAGACCCGGCCCAGCACCTCCCGCGACCGTAGATCCTCTTGCACCGCAGCGCTTTCGGCGCTCGCGGGAGCGCCTGGACCGGTCACGTCGACGGGGAGGGCTTCGGGGGGATTCACGCCGCCCATCCTACGAGCGACCCCCGACCACCGCGCCGCCGCTGCACGACGAATCCCGCCGTAATGGCCGACTTCTCCACATGGGGATGAACCGATTTCACCGGGCGCGGCGGCCCGCTCGCGCACACCGCCCGCCCGCTGAACATCGGCCTATTCGCGCACGTAATACCGCAGCGTGGCGTAGGCCGCCACGGCCGCGACCAGAATGCCGACGGGCAGAATCGTCAGCGCGACCGTGGCGATGTCGTCCCCGGTGATCCGCGGGAACACATTGCTGTCGAACAGCGGCCCGAGCGCCCGGTCGATGACCAGCGGACGGGCGATGAGCAGCCCGAAGATCGCCAGAACCGAACCCGCGACGGCCGCGACAACGGCCTCGAGCAGGAACGGCAACTGCGTGTACCAGCGGGTCGCGCCGACCAACCGCATGATCCCGACCTCGGTGCGCCTGGTGAACGCGGCGATCTGCATCATGTTCGCGATCAGCAGCAGCGCCGCGAGTGCCATCACCACGGCGAGGCCGAAGGCCGCGTTACGCAGGCCGTCGAACAGCCGCAGCAGCCGGTCGACGAACTCGCGGTCGTTGGCGACGGTGCGCACGCCTTCGCGGGCGTGGTAGTTGTCGTAGATCCGCTCGTACTGGTCGCCGTCGGTCATCTTGACCCGCATGGAGGCGGGCAGCGGAGTCTCCGAGATGTACTGCACCATCTCCGGCTGGTCGGCGAAAAGCTTCTTCGCCTCCTCCAGCGCGGCGGCCCGATTGAGGTACTGCACGCTGACCACGCCCGAGGTGTTCTTCATGTCGGCCAGCAGCGAGCGGCACGGATCGGTGGCGCAGTCCGGGTCGTTCGCTGAGATGTCCTCGTCGAGGTAGAAGCGCACCTCGAGGCGGCCGGTGAAGTACTGCTCGGTCTTGTCGGCCATCCGCACCGAGAGCAGGCCGCCGCCGAGCATGGCCAGCGACACCGCGGTGGTCAGGATCATCGCGACGGTCATCGTCACATTCCGGCGCAGACCGGTGACGACCTCGCTGAAGAGAAAACTCGCGCGCATTATCGATCCACTCCGTACACGCCGATCGCGTCGTCGCGCACCAGGCGGCCGCGGTCGAGCTCGACCACCCGCCTGCGCATCGAGTCGACGATGTGGTTGTCGTGGGTGGCCATGACCACCGTGGTCCCGATGCGGTTGATGCGCTCGAGCAGCATCATGATGTCGCCGCTGGTATCGGGGTCCAGGTTGCCCGTCGGCTCGTCGGCCAGCAGTACCAGCGGCCGGTTCACGAACGCGCGCGCGATGGCGACTCGCTGCTGCTCACCGCCGGACAACTCGCTGGGCAGCCGGTCGCTCTTGCCGCCGAGGCCGACCATGTCCAGCACCTCGGGCACCGTGCGGTCGATGAACTGGCGACGCTTGCCGATCACCTCCAGCGCGAACGCGACGTTCTCGTGGACCGTCTTCTGCTGCAAGAGCCGGAAGTCCTGGAACACGCAGCCGATGCGCTGGCGCAGCTTCGGCACTTTGCGTCCGGGGAGCCGATCGACTCGGAAGTCCGCGACGCGGATCTCTCCCGCGTTCGGCGATTCCTCCTTGAGGAGCAGACGCATGAAAGTCGACTTGCCTGAACCGGACGGTCCGATGATGAAGACGAACTCGCCCTTGTTCACATCGACCGTGATGTTGTCCAGCGCGGGTCGCGTCGACGTCTTGTACGACTTGGTGACGTTCCGCATGGTGATCACGGGGAGCCAGTGTAACCAGCTAAACCCGCGCATCCACCGGCTACGCGCAGCTACCATCCAGCCCCGAGCAGCGGCTACTGCCCGGCCTGCTCCGTATTCCCCACCGCCGGTACGGCGTTCACGACCTGAGTGATCCCGGTCGCAGCCGGTTGATCAGGCTTGACGAACAGGTACAACACGAATGTCGCGATCCACGCGGCCCCGAGGACCGCGGTCGATTTACGTGGTTTCACTGATACCTTCCCGGCGCAAGGCCGCGGCCACTCGAACCCTGAGCTCGCGTCCGACCTCGAACTGCTTACCCGGCAACGTCCGGGCAACCATTCGGATGCGCACCTGGTCCATTGCGAGGTCGTCCACGCCCATCACGGTGGGTTCGTCGAGCAGCAGCGGCTCGAGCCTGCGGTCGCGGAACGCCTCGGCTCCTACCTTGTGCAATATCTCGTTCACCCGGGTGATGTCGGCGCTGGCCGCCACCGGAACGTCGATCGCGGCGCGCGCCCAATCCTTCGACAGATTGGTCACTTTCACGATCTGACCGTTCGGCACGGTGATCACCTCACCGTCGGCGTTGCGCAGCGTGGTGATCCGCAGCGTGACGTCCTCGACCGTACCCTCGGCCACCTCCGCGGCTCCAGTCACGGCGATGCGAACTACGTCACCGAATCCGTACTGCCGCTCTGTGATCAGGAAGAACCCGGCCAGAATGTCCTGCACGATGCGCTGCGCACCGAAACCGAGCGCGGCGCCGAGCACCGCGGCGGGCGCGACGAGACCGGTCACCTGGAAGCCGAGCCGCTGCAACACCTCCATGCCGACCAGCACGTAGACGATGGTCAGCACCACCCAGGTGAGCACCTGGGCCAGCGCGTGCCGGTGCTTGGCCGCCTCGGTCCGCACCAGCGCGTCGCTGCTGCGGAACCCGGCGTCGATCTTGCTGGTGACCCGGTCGCGCACGAAGGTGGCGAACCGGCTGAACAACATCGCGCCGAGGATCAGCAGCACGATCTCCAGGCCACTGGAACGCAGCCACGCCGTGGAATCCGCCGCGGACGCCGCCGCGATCACCGCGACCATCCCTGTTGCCGTTTCACACCATCCGCGACACGCACGCCAGACAGGCTACAACGGAGCACCGTTCGAGGCCGCGCGTCGCACCGGAATGCCACGCAGCGCAAATTAATTCGCCTGCTCCCGCATTCGCCACCGGATACCCGACTCGATGAAACCGTCGATGTCGCCGTCCAGCACCGCGGTCGGGTTGTTCACCTCGTGCGCGGTGCGCAGGTCCTTGACCATCTGGTAGGGGTGCAGTACGTAGGAGCGCATCTGGTTGCCCCAGGACGCGCCCTCGTTGGTCTTCAGCGCGTCCATCTCGGCGCGCTCCTCCTGCCGCTTGCGCTCCAGCAGCTTGGCCTGCAGCACGCGCATGGCCGAGATCTTGTTCTGGAGTTGGGATTTCTCGTTCTGGCAGGTGACGACGATGCCGGTCGGGATGTGCGTGATGCGCACCGCGGAGTCGGTGGTGTTGACGCTCTGACCACCGGGGCCCGAGGAGCGGTACACGTCGACGCGGATCTCGGTCTCGGGCACCTCGATGTGGTCGGTGGTCTCGACCACAGGAAGCACCTCGACCTCGGCGAACGAGGTCTGGCGGCGGCCCTGGTTGTCGAACGGGCTGATCCGCACCAGGCGGTGAGTACCCATCTCGACCGAGAGGGTGCCGTAGGCGTACGGCGTCTTCACCGCGAAGGTGGCGCTCTTGATGCCCTGACCCTCGGCGTAGGAGGTGTCGTACACCTCGACGGGGTACTTGTGCCGGTCCGCCCAGCGGATGTACATGCGCATCAGCATCTCGGCCCAGTCGGCGGCGTCGTCGCCACCGGCGCCGGAGCGGATGTTGACCAGCGCCTCGCGCTTGTCGTACTCGCCGGAGAGCAGGGTGCGGACCTCCATCGCCTCCACGTCGCCGTGCAGCGCGGCGCGTTCGGCGTCGGCCTCGGCGAGGGCCTGGGTGCGGGCCTCGCCCTCCTCGCCCTCGGCGAGCTCGTAGAGCACCGGCAGGTCGTCGAGCCGCTGGCGCAGCTCCTCGACCCGGCGCAGCTCGCCCTGCGCGTGGGACAACTCGCTGGTCACCTGCTGGGCGTGGTCCTGGTTGTTCCACAGGTCGGGATCGGCCGCCTGGTGCTCGAGTTCATCGATGCGGCGGCGCAGTTCCTCGATGTCGAGGACCGACTCGACCGTCTTCAGCGTGGCGTCGAGTTCGGCGAGATCAGCGGAAACATCAGGATGCACGGTCTACTAGGCTACCGGTCCCGGTCGATACCACGAAAAGGGCGCCCGCGATTTCCCGGCACACCTCAACCGGAGACCGCGCGCAGCTGTCCGGGGCGGCGACCCGCCAGCGTGTCCAGTGCCGCGGCGGTGGCGTCATCGGCGGGGAGATGGACAACTATCTGCTGGTCGTCGTCGGCGAACAGGTCGAGGGTCTCGTAGGCGAGCCGCAGTGGACCGGCCGCCGGGTGGGCGAGCCGGGTGACGCCGGTGGCGGCGGGCAGGCTCGGGACGCTGGCCACCCGCCGGGTGAACTCGTCGCCCGCGACCACGGTGAGTTCGTCGGCGAGCGCCGCGATGGCGGGGTCCGCGCGGAAGGGCCCCTGCTTCAGCGTCGCGACCTGCTGGTCGGCCACGTAGTCCCAGTCCGGATAGATCTGGCGGGCGCGCTGGTCGGCGAAGACGAAACGCGCGAGGTTGGCGAAGGGGTCGGCGTCGAGCAGGCCCGTCGGACCCATCAGCCTGCGGTAGCCGTCGGTGCAGGCGAGCACCTCGCCGAGCCGATTGACCACGACCGCGGCCGCCGGATCCAGATGATCGAGCACGGCGCGCACCGTGGGCCGCACCTGGCGGTTCGGCTGCGCGTCGCCCATGCAGGTGAACCCCGGGGTGGTGGCCTTGGTCAGGCGGTGCAGGTGGATGCGTTCGCTCGGCGCGAGCTGAAGCGCGTCGGCCAGCGCGGAGAGCACCGGCGGCGAGGGGTGACGATCGCGTCCCTGCTCCAGCCGGGTGATGTACTCGACACTGACTCCGGCCAGGGTGGCCAGCTCGGCGCGGCGAAGTCCGGGGGTGCGCCTGCGCGGTCCGGCGGGCAGGCCGACCCGAGCCGGACTCACCGCCTCGCGTCTGCTGCGCAGGAACAGGCCGAGCTCGTTGTCGCTCACCCTTCGAACAGTACAAGCGGGGGTCGCCCCGAGGGTGGCCCTGCCGCTACCACTCTCGGCGCGGTCTTCCAGCATCGTCCGTGCCGCAGCACATTGAGACATGGCGGTCGCACCGGCCGCACTCGATGCGCAAGGAGAACAGCAATGTCGTCACTCAGGCTCGCGGTGATCATCGGCAGTGTCCGGGAGGGACGGTTCGGTCCCACGGTGGCCGCCTGGTTCGCCGAACAGGCGGCTCGGCACGGCGGCTTCGAGGTCGACGTGATCGACCTCGCCGACGCGGAGCTGCCGCTCGCGCTGCCCGCGGTCCCGCCCGCGATGGAGCCGAACCCGCCTCGGCCCGCGGGCATGGACGACCTCACCGCGCGGCTCGCCGCCGCCGACGCGTTCGTCATCGTCACGCCCGACTACAACCGCAGCTATCCGGCCGCGCTCAAGGCGGCCATCGACTGGCACTTCACCCAGTGGGACGCCAAGGCGATCGGGTTCGTCGGCTACAGCGGCGGCAGCGGTGGGCTGCTCGCGATCGAGCACCTGCGGCAGGTCTTCAACGAGCTGAACGCGCACACGGTCCGCGAGTACGTCTCGTTCCCGCGCTACTACCTGCTCTTCGACGAAGCGGGTCGGCTGCGCGAACCGGACGAGCCCGCCGCCGCGGCGCAGACGATGCTCGGCCAGTTGCGGTGGTGGGCAGGCGCGCTGGCCGCGGCACGAACGGCATCGGTCGCCTCCTGAGCCGCTTTTGATCACTCGGCCCACTACCCATGCCTCCGCCTTCGCTGCGGCCGTGCGCGGGCTGTCGACGGACTCCGTCCGGCTGCGTCCATTAGGGTTTGCGGACGTGGCTGCTCACTCCTCTGACCTGGAACTCGCGTTGCGGCTGGCCGACGCGGCCGACTCGATCACCAAGGCGCGGTTCGGCGCGCTGGACCTGAAGGTGGACGCCAAGCCGGACCTGACGCCGGTCTCGGACGCCGACCTCGCGGTGGAGCGGGCGATCCGCCACACGCTGACGCAGGAGCGGCCTGCGGACTCGGTGCTCGGCGAGGAGTTCGGCGGCGACGCGGAATTCGCCGGACGCCAGTGGGTGGTCGACCCGATCGACGGCACCAAGAACTTCGTGCGCGGCGTGCCGATCTGGGCCAGCCTGATCGCGCTGTTGGAGGACGGGGTGCCGGTGGTCGGCGTGGTGAGCGCGCCCGCGCTGGCGCGGCGCTGGTGGGCGGCCGCGGGTTCGGGCGCCTGGACCACTTTCCATCCCGGTGCGCCGCACCCGATCTCGGTGTCCGCCGTCGCCGAGCTCGACTCGGCGAGCCTGGCCTTCTCCAGCTTGTCCGGCTGGCGCGAGCGCGGCATGCGCGAGGACTTCCTCGCGCTCACCGACGACGTGTGGCGGGTGCGCGGCTACGGCGATTTCTTCAGCTACTGCCTGCTCGCCGAGGGCGCGGTCGACATCGCCACCGAACCCGAAGTGTCGCTGTGGGATCTGGCCGCCCTCGACATCCTGGTCCGCGAGGCGGGCGGGGTCTTCACGTCACTGTCCGGCACGCCGGGACCGCACGGCGGCGACGCCGTCGCGACGAACGGACTTCTGCACGAGGCGGTGCTGTCCCGCTTCGCGCGCTGATCAGCCCAGCAGCTTCTCCATCAGAACGACGCGGTCGGTGCCGTGGAACTGCGGAGGCAGCGTCGTCTCCCGCAGCTCGGTGAAACCCTGTGCGGCGTAATACTTCCGGAGCGCACGATTGTCCGCGGCGGTGTCCAGCCGCTGGCGGTCGAGCCCGCGCGCCAAGGTGCGTTCGGCGCAGAACGCGAGGGCGCGCGCGCCGAGCCTCCGGCCGCGGTGGCCCGGCGCGACCATCAGTCCGTGCACGTACCCGGCTTCGATCTCGTCGGGTCCCCAAAAGTCTGGGTCATGCCAGATCAGCCGCACGGCCGCCAGCACCTCGCCGGTCGGCTCGCGTCGCACGTACCATTCGCCGCGCGCCGCCTCGCGCGCGAGGATCGCGACCGGATACTCGCCGGGCAGCCACTGCGCGATGCCGTTGTCCACCATCCAGCGCGCCAAGCCATCGCGCATGGCGATGATCGGCGCGGCGTCGGCCGTGGTCGCCGGAACCATCTCGAGGGGTTCGAGCGCTCGGGAATCCACCATGCCCGCCAACCTACTTGGCGCGCGGACGCCGCAGGCGCAGGTTCCGGCTAGCGCCGCCGTTCGTCGGCGGGTGTGAGGTCGAGACCGGACGGTGGGCGCAGGCGGCGCAGTGCGCCGTCCATGCTCGTGACGTACAGTGCCCAGCCGTCGCCGTCGCGCACGATGCGCACCGAGGTCGCGCCGTCCGGCGGGTTACGGAAGGGGCCGGGCTTGATCAGTCCGGTGATGATGGCGCAGGCCGCGCCGGTGGCGGTGTCGACCTGGTAGACGGCGCCCAGCGCGTGATCGGCGACGAACAGCAGGCCGTCGCGGGTGGCCTCCATGTCGTCGGGCAGCGCGAGCAGTTGCGGGATGCCGGTGACGGCGCTCCAGCTGTTGGGCGCGTCCAGCGGGATGCGGAAGACCTTCAGTTCCAGGCTGTCGGTGAAGAGGGACCGACCGTCGGGGGCGAGCGCGAGTCCGTTGGTCAGCGGCAGCGCCGACCAGGTCTTGGTGTACTCGCCGGTGGACGGGCGGTAGCGCGAGATGCCGGTCGGCGGGGCCTTGATGCCGATGGTCGTGAACAGCAGATCCCCGTCGGGAAGGACCAGCAGGCCGTTCGGTCCGTTCAGGCCGGTCAGCAGGACCTCGACCGCGCCGGTGTCGATGTCGTAGCGCCGCAACGTGCCCGGCGCGGCGTCGAGGCCGTCGCCGGTCAGGAAGTACACGGAGCGGCCGACCACGCGCACGCCCGCCGGGTGGTCGAGCCCGGTGACCAGCGGTTCGAAGCGACCGGCGGCGTCCACGTGGGCGAGGAATCCGTCGAGGATGCCGGTGACGTAGAACCCGCCCGCACCGTCGCTGTCGAGATTCTCCAGATTGCCGACACCCTCGACGACGGTCTCCACGCCCCAACCCTGCGCACAGGACGCGGGCACGAAATCACCACTGGCCGTCGGCGATCCGATGACCGATCCGGCCGCGAGCGCCAAGAGCGCGGCGCCGAAACGCATACTCCCCATCCATGATGGCATGCGGCATACGCTAATGCCCGCGAGTCACTCTCGCGCGAGCCAGTCACGGATGGCATCGCGCTGGACGCCGAGCAGAGCACGCTGCCGCACGAGTTCGGCGATCTTGCCGTCGAGTTCGGCGTAGCGCTGTTCCACGATGTCGAGCGACTCGTCGCAGGGCAGCACCCACCGCGTCGGATCCCACAGACAGGGCAGCAGACCGCGGATGTCCTCCGTCGACATTCCGGCCGAAAGCAATTCGCGAATGCGCGCGACCCGCACTTGTGCGTCCTCGCCGTAGACGCGGTAGCCCTTGGCGTCTCGGCCGGGCAGCAACAGACCCTGTTCCTCGTAGTAGCGCAACAGCCGCGGGCTCACGCCGCAGGCCCGCGACAGGTCTCCGATCAGCATGTGACTCCGCTCACTCCGGGTTGGCCTTCACATCCATGTCAATACCTAACTTCTGCGGCATGACTGCGATTCCTCTGACCACCACCGTCACCGGGTCCGGGCCCGGCATCGTCCTCGCGCACGGAGCGAGCGGATCGATCGAGAGCAATTTCGGCGGCATCGTTGCGGCACTGGCCGCGAAGCACACCGTGGTGGCCTCCGACTATCCGGGCGACGACACCTGCCTCGACGTCGACGGACTCGCCGACGCCTTGGTCGCGGCCGCGGTGGAGGCGGGCGTCGAGACGTTCACGATCATCGGGTACTCGCTCGGCACCACGGTCGCGGTGCGCGCCGCGGTGCGGCATCCCGACCGGATCCGCGGATTGGTGCTGGCCGCAGGCTTTTCGAAGGCGGACAACCGCGCCAGGATCGTCGCGCAAGCGTGGCAGGATCTGCTCGATCTCGGCGACACCGAGACGTTCGCGCGGCTGTCGGCCTTGGTGGGATTCTCGGCGGACCACCTCGAGTCGCTGTCCGCGGCGGCGTCCGACGCGCTCGTCCGCCAGATGGCCGGGTCCGTTCCCGGCGGCACCCGACAGCAAGCGGTGCTCGTCGAAAACGTCGACACCACCGATGATTTGGCACACGTCACGGTGCCGACCCTGGTGGTGAACGCCACGGCCGACCTGCTCATCCATCCGGCCAACTCGCGCGCTCTCGCGGCCGCCATCCCCGGCGCGGAGTACACCGAGATCCACGCCGGACATGTGCTCATGATCGAGCGGCCCGAGGAGTGGTGGAAGACCATCGACGAATTCCTGTGTCGGCACGGACTCTAGCTGTCAGCCGAGATACTTTGCGCGCGGCCAGAGTTCATGCCACGGTGCGCGGAGTTCGCGGCACACGAACAGCGGCTCGCCCTGCTCGTCGATGCCGAGGCCGTTGTCGATGCGGTAGGCCTTGCCGCCGGTCAGCAGAAACACGACGAACAGCAGGACATAGGTGACAGGGAAAGCTCGATAGCGCGGTTCCCGCCACAACCGCCAGAGCCCGTAGCCCCACAGCGGCGCGAGCAGCGGACCCATCAGCCCGAATCGCAGAAGCACGAACATGATCGGCGAATCCGAGGTGCCCGACGAGCCGCCCGCGATGGCGCGCGCGACGTCCCACTGTGGCCATCCGCTGTTCGCCGGCCACCAGCCCGATCACAAGCCACCAGCCGACACCGCCCTGGCCACCAGCGGGGTGAACGGCGGCTGATCCCGGCCACGCGAGACCAACGCACCGTCCGATGCGACGGCCCCGCGGAGCCGCCTCCGTCAGCCCGCGCTACCCGGCCGCGCGGAGCCGGTTCCCGACCCCGTCGCCGAACCGGACTCCCCCGATCCCGACCCCGCCGACCCGGACGGGAATCCGACCTCGCCCGAACCGAGGTCGATGCCCGTCCCGCCCTCGCCCGAGCCCAAATCGAAGACCGGTGCGCCGGAACCGAAATCGACCCGCGGCGGGCCGCCCGGATCCACATCGATGGGCGTCAACGGCAGTCCGGGCGCGGCGCCCGCGACCGGTGCGCCCAATCCCACCGCCACCGCGAACCCGGCCGATACCACAAGTCGTTTCATGAACAAGACCTCCATTTCGGGGGCAACTATGTGCCGACACCGTAGCCGAATCCGCAGCGTTGTGAAGTACATTCGTTTCACTATTCGGCAATACGTGAGGTATCACTGAAAAAACGGCAGACACCTGGGATCGAGAGGCGAATCGGTCGACCGTCCAGCATGCGTCGGCAACCTCCGGCAGCATCGACTCCGATGGCCGCTCGACGGTCTTCTTACTCTGGAGTAAGATTGCCTTACTCAGGAGTAAGATAGCTGGGACAAGACCTCACCCACCCACCCGAGAAAACAGGTGATGATGAGCACTCGAGACAGCGCAACGACGCGACGTCCAGACACGTCAGCCGTCGGCCTCAACCAGCCCAAGCGGGACTGGATGGGTGCCGCGATGCGGGTCATGACAACCCTCACCGGGTCGGAGCTCGCCGAGAAGTACAACCTGCGCAAGCCGATCGAGCGAGTCACCTACGAAGGCACCAAGACCGGCTTCCGCACCCTGGGTGCGGCCACCCGCGCGTTCAACAAGGTCGCTGGCGGCGGCGCCCCCAAGCGGCTCGCGGACAACGAGTCGAAGAAGAAGGACCTCTTCGACATCACCCCGTCCGACGAGCAGCAGATGATCGTCGAGACCGTACGCGAATTCGCCGCCGAGATCCTGCGCCCCGCGGCCTACGAGGCCGACAACTCCGCCAAGGCGCCGCGCGACCTGCTCGAGCGCGCCGCGGAACTCGGCATCACCCTGATCAACGTGCCCGAGGAGCTCGAGGGTGCGGCCTCCGAACGCGGCGCGGTCACCAACTCGATGGTCGCCGAGGCGCTCGCGCACGGTGACATGGGCCTCGCGCTGCCGATCCTGGCGCCGAGCGGCGTCGCGGTCGCCCTCTCCCAGTGGGGCACCGATTCCCAGCAGAAGACCTACCTGCCCGCCTTCACCGGCGAGAACGTGCCGCAGGCCTCGGTCGTGATCAACGAGCCGCGCGCCCTGTTCGACCCGTTCGCCCTGCAGACCAAGGCCACCCGCTCCCCGAGCGGCTACCGCCTCAACGGCGTCAAGAGCCTGGTGCCCGCCGCCGCGGACGCCGAGCTGTTCCTGATCGCCGCCGAGCTCGACGGCCGTCCCGCCCTGTTCATCGTCGAGTCCGACGCGCCGGGCCTGGTCGTGGAGGCCGACCCGAGCATGGGTCTGCGCGCCGCGGGCATCGGCCGCCTGCTGCTCAACGACGTGGCGGTCTCCGCCGACGCCGTGCTCGGCGACGGCGACGCCAAGACCCGCGCCGAGGAGTACGCCGACGCGGTGCGCCTCGCGCGACTGGGCTGGGCTTCGCTCGCCGCCGGCACCAGCCAGGCCGTGCTGGACTACGTGATCCCCTACGTCAACGAGCGCGAGGCGTTCGGCGAGCCGATCTCGCACCGCCAGGCGGTGGCGTTCATGGTCGCCAACATCGCCATCGAGCTCGACGGTCTGCGGCTCGTGACCCTGCGGGGTGCGTCACGCGCGGAGCAGGGCCTGTCCTTCGGTCGCGAGGCGGCGCTGGCCCGCAAGCTGGCCACCGACAAGGGCATGCAGATCGGCCTGGACGGCGTCCAGCTGCTCGGCGGCCACGGCTTCACCAAGGAACACCCGGTCGAGCGCTGGTACCGCGATCTGCGGGCCGTCGGCGTCGCCGAGGGTGTCGTGCTCATCTGATCGGCTCGTTCCTTCCTTCAGGAGACCTTCAACAATGATCAATCTCGAACTCCCCAAGAAGCTGCGGGCCAGCGCCAACCAGGCCCACCAGGTCGCCAAGGAGATCTTCCGGCCGATCTCGCGCAAGTACGACCTCGGCGAGCACGAGTACCCCGTCGAGCTGGACACCATGGCCGCCATGGTCGAGGGCCTGGCCGACTCCGGCACCCAGAAGATCGGCGGCGCCGCGGGCGGCCGCTCCGAGGAATCCGACGCGCACGCCACCGAGCTGCTCGGAAACACCAACGGCGGCAACATGTCCGCGCTGCTGAACGCCCTGGAGACCTCGTGGGGCGACGTCGGCCTGATGCTGTCGATCCCCTACCAGGGTCTCGGCAACGCGGCCATCGCGGCCGTCGCCACCGACGAGCAGCTGAAGCGCTTCGGCAAGGTGTGGGCCGCGATGGCCATCACCGAGCCGTCGTTCGGCTCCGACTCCGCCGCCGTCACCACCACCGCGGTGCGCGACGGTGACGAGTGGGTGCTCAACGGCGAGAAGATCTTCGTCACCGCTGGTCAGCGCGCCACCCACATCGTGGTGTGGGCGACCGTCGACAAGAGCCTCGGTCGCGCGGCGATCAAGTCGTTCGTCGTGCCGCGCGACGCTCCCGGCCTGTCGGTGGCCCGGCTCGAGCACAAGCTCGGCATCAAGGCCTCCGATACCGCCGTGCTCCTGTTGCAGGACTGCCGGATTCCCGCCGACAACATCCTCGGCAGCCCGGAAGTCAACGTGGAGAAGGGTTTTGCCGGGGTCATGCAGACCTTCGACAACACCCGCCCGCTGGTCGCCGCGATGGCCGTCGGCGTGGCCCGAGCCGCGCTCGAGGAGCTGCGCGCCATCCTGACCGCCGCGGGTATCGAGATCTCCTACGACACCCCGGCGATCAACCAGCACGCCGCGGCGGCCGAATTCCTGCGCATGGAAGCCGATTACGAGTCCGCCTACCTGCTCGCGCTGCGCGCGGCGTGGATGGCCGACAACAAGAAGCCCAACTCGCTCGAAGCCTCCATGTCGAAGGCCAAAGCGGGCCGCACCGGCACCGACATCACCCTCAAGGCCGTCGAACTGGCGGGCACCATCGGCTACTCCCAGCGCACCCTGCTGGAGAAGTGGGGCCGCGACTCGAAGATCCTCGACATCTTCGAAGGCACCCAGCAGATCCAGCAGCTCATCGTGGCGCGGCGGGTGCTCGGCAAGACCAGCGCCGAGCTGAAGTGACGCGCTGACCTGAAGCGAAACAGGTGCGGGGTCGGGTGGCCCCGCACCGGTTTCGTCGTCTCTGATGTCGAGCCCATCGCACGACCGCTCGCTCAGGCCGCCCGTAGGCCGTCATCGTCGGAAAGCTACCGGGGCGGCGCAGTTTCTGCGGTGGCCAACTCAGCCGTCACCGGTGGGATGACCGGAGCCTCGAACCGGCCACCTGCACCGGCCGGATAGTCCTCAGGGGCGCGGACAGTTCCACGACTGCCCTTGATGGCCAGGGCAGTAGACACGGATAGTCGCACGAGCACGGAGTCCGTAACTACCGTTGGGCCCGTCCGGAGCGGCGTAGACATACTTGGCCTCGATGTCATATGTGCCCTGTTTCGACGGTGTCCATTGCATCGTTGCGGTGCCGTTCGATGATTGGATCGGCTGGTAACAGGTCGTTATGCGATCGACGGTGGTACAGAAGGTCGCTGTCCCTTCCATTGCGGGGTCCGCAGTGATCGTCAGCGAATAGGTTGACCAGACAGAGTAGGTCCCATTGTCCGAGGACATCGTCAAGCGAGCTTCAGCCGCAGAGGCGGTGGGCGCGGCGAGCACCATTACCGCAGCGGCCACCGCAGCACCGAGACCGAATCGGCGCACGCGCCTGCTCGAAAAAGTTGTAATCATGGATGATTCCCCCTCATCTGCGAGTTCTGCGCAGGTATGCGGCCGGGCCACATTCCGTCGTACACGGTATCGGAAAGTGCCCCAGGGAACAATGTGAACAGCGCTGTGTCCCAACAGATCTCACGATCGCGACGTTCTGCGGGCGGACAATGCGCGCGTGAGTGCAACGATCGGTGGCTCGCGGCCCGCACGCGAGCGCGTCTTCGTGGCTGTCACGACCTCCGGTGGGTAGCCCTGCCGGGTCGGCGGCCTGCGTTGTGCGCCTGAGCCAGTTGTTGTTCGGGGTGGGTTGTGGTGGGGTTTCGAGGGTCGGTAGGGTCCCGGGGGTTACCGCGAATCAGCGGAGGAATTTCAGTAAGGCTGTACCAAGGACTCTGGCAAGGAGATTGGTTATGCGTCGACTGAGTTTCAAGCGTCATCTCACCGCGGCGGCGGCCATTTCGGCCGTGTTGGCGACGGTGTTCAGCGGGAGCGCGGCGGCGGAGCCCGAGGTCCCGACCGTGGACTGGGGCGTCGCGGTGCAGAAGCTGCGGGAGGCCGCCGAAGGTAATCCCTTGGCGGAGGAGGCGATCGAGCGACTCCTCGCCGAGCGGGACCGGTTGCCCGCCAAGAGCAAGGTCGCGCTGCCCGCCCAGCCGTTCCAGATTCCGGCCCAGTCCGACATCGGCCGCGGCGGGGGCCCCGGCGTGTACGGGTCGGGCATCGCGCTGGGCACCGACGGCTTCCGCCTCGGCTTCTTCGGCGGTCCCGGCACCATCTCGCCGAACCAGGGCGGCGCCAAGATGGAAGCGCTGTGGGTCAATCTGTCCAACGGACGCAGCGGCACCGAGGTGCTCTACGAGCACAACGACGTTCCGGTCGACACCACTATCCGTTCCAGGGCGCTCGACCTCGGTCCCGGCATGATCGTCTCCGCGGTGTACGGAACCCTGTGGCACCGTTGGTCGGTCCCGGTCAGCGACGCCAACCCGGACGGCTACCAGTACCAGCGCGGCACCATCTCCGTCCCCTCGATGGGCGCGGTCTACAACTGACCCTCGGTTCGTCGCGGCGGCCCACCGCCCCGCGCGACCGCGGCTTACCCCGGGGAAACCGTGACCGAAGCCCCA
>NZ_JBFAHS010000029.1:0-44030 GCF_040654315.1 Nocardia sp. NPDC050713
ACAGCCTTCTCACGAACCTCGGGCGGGTAACGCTTCGACATGATGGCGACCATCTTCCTCTAAGAAGAAGCGGCCCCCAACCCGTGACAGTTCACCCTCGGCCTGCCCGGCCGTCGTGTCTTGGTCTCGCGCCGCTGGTCCGGCAAAACCCTGCCAGATCACAAGGCCGACCGCGCCGAATTCGTTCGGCAACTGCTCGCTCAGGTCGGCATCGTCAAACCCGACACCAGTCACCTGATCGTGCGGCCGGTCGAACCCGGCGACCACTCCGCACCGCCGCGGGATCACCTCATCCTCGCCGCGATCGCTCAACGCACGACGTGGCGGGCGGAATACATCAGAGCCCTGCTCGCGGCAGGAACCGCGGCATAGCAAGACGTTTCGGCAGTTCGGGAAGCAGCGTAGGGGAGAGGTAGAGCAGTGGATATCGGATCGGGATACGTGGATGTGCAGGGTGCCGCAGTGTATCTGGGGACCGGTGTGCGATTCATTCGTCGGCTGGTGGCGGAACGGCGGGTGGTGTTCTACAAGGTCGGTGGACACGTGCGGTTCAAGGTGTCGGACCTGGAGGCATACGCCCAGGCGGGCAAGGTCGAAGCGATCGAGGTCCGCTGGAGTGGCGGTAAGGCGGTGGCCTGATGGCAGCGCGACGACGGTTCGGCAAAGTTCGCAAGCTGCCGTCCGGCAAGTTTCAAGCGTCGTTCATCGGCCCGACCGGCAAGCGGCAGAACGCACCGCAGACGTTTCGCACCAAGACTGACGCGGACCGGTGGTTGGTCAACGTCGAGGCCGACATCAGCCGGGGCGCGTGGCTCGATGAACGGATTGGACGGCAGCGGTTCGAGGACTACGCCTCGGCGTACTTGCGGGACAACCCGGATGTCGGCCCGCGGTGGGAGGAGACATGCAGGCGGAACATGCGCCTGCACATGACTGAGCTCTTGGACAAGCCGCTGATTGCGATCACACCCCCGGTGGTGCGCAGCTGGCACGCCAAAGCGCTCGCTGGCACTGGCGGCAAGACTTCCATCGCCCAGTCCTACCGGTTCCTCCGGACCGTGATGAATCAAGCGAAGCGTGACGGCGCGATTTCGGCGAACCCGTGCACGATCAAGGGCGCTGGCTCGGATCGAGCGAAGGAACGCACTGTCGCCACTCCGGCCCAAGTCGCCGAACTGGTCGAGAAGATCACGCCGCGGTATCGGGCTGCGGTCCTGCTCGCGGCATGGTGCGGTCTGCGGCGCGGCGAGATCATCGGCCTGGCGGTCGTAGACCTGGACCTGGTGGCTGATGAGGTCTGGGTTCGGCGCAACCGAGTCGAGCTGCTGGAATCCGGCGAAGCCTTCGACAAAGACCCGAAGACCGACGCCGGTAAGCGGCCGGTGTCGATCCCGCCGCACCTGCGGCCGTTTCTCGTTGAGCACTTGGAGAAGTGGTCCGGTGACACGTGGCTGTTCGTCGGCCAGGACAAGCAGCGGATGCGCGGCAACGCGATCTATCAGGCGTTTGTGCGGGCGCGGAATCGGGTCGGGGTCGAGGTGAGTTTTCACGATCTCAGACACACTGGCCAAACCTTGGCCGCTGCGACTGGGGCCACGCTCGCTGATCTCAAGAAGCGGCTTGGGCACGCTTCGACGGCCGCCGCACTGCGGTACCTGCACGCTGTCGACGGGCGAGACAAACAGGTCGCCGTAGAGCTGAGCAAGCTGGCAGCCAGAGGGAACGCAGTCGAGCTGCCGCGCACAATCATCGTGAGGCACTGAGCGGAGTCGGGGCACGTGGAAGACACGACGGCATGGGCCGGTGCCCTGACCTGCATCGGAGCGCCTGACTCACACGCGGAAGGTCGCTGGTTCGATCCCAGCTGGGACCACTCAGAAGCCGCAGGTCAGCGCTATTTCGAGAGAATAGCGCAGCCTGTGAGCGATATAGGTGCGATCAATTCGCATCCATCCTGGGCTCGACTCGGAGCCGACATCGCCCCGTCACCGCAATTGAGCGAGCGTAGCTATGCAGGCGCGGCTTCGTACCGAGGGCGCCCGCGACAGTCCTCTGCTCCAGCGTGTCTTGCTGACGATCACCCCTCAGCCACGAACTCGATCGATGTGTAGCTCGTGGAAGTGCTCGGTGAGGGCAAGCCCGATCGCGCGCAGGGCGTCCGGGTCGGTCATCCGTTCGTGCCGGGCGGGAATGCGGTGTTCGGTGATGCGGCCGGTGATGTGTTTGTTCCATGCGTGAGCCGGAGAAGGGCCGTTGTCCGTGTGGTCCGGAGTGGAGCTGAAGTAGATCAGGTCCCCGGCGAAGGATGCGGGCCGGTGGTTTCGGGTGAGGTCGACGAGCCGGGTGTAGTCGCGGTGCAGGGTCACGAGATGCTCGGCGGTCAGGGCGGTGAAGAGTCCGCCCTGCCGGTGCAGCAACTCGGCCGCGACCTCGAAGGTGAGGTCGGCGGGAAGCTCGAAAGCGGCGAGGCCGCCGAACTCGGTCAGCAAGTCCGCGGTGGTGGGGGCCAGAGTGCCGACGATGCGGTCGGTGACGACTCGGGTGTCCATCATGGCCAGGGTCGCCACCTGTTCACCGTCTCGGCGGAGTTGGACGGCGATCGCGTGGGCGATGGTGCCGCCGAGCGAATAGCCGAGCAAGTGGTAAGGGCCGTGCGGCTGGACGGACCGCATCTCCCGTACGTAGCGGGCGGCGAGGTGGTCGAGTGTGTCGAACCGCGCGGTGGGATCGGTCAGCGTCGGGGATTGCAGTCCGTACACGGGACGGTCGGGGTCGACGTGCTGCACGAGTCCGCTGAAGCCCCAAGCCAATCCGATGGCGGGGTGGACGCAGAACAGTGGTGGGCCGGTTCCCGCAGCACGCAGCGGGAGCAGCACCGACAGTGCGTCGCCGGAATCCTGTTCCTCGAGGCCGCGCAGGCGGGCATCGATGCGGCGAGCCAGCAAGTGCGGTGTCGGGTCGGTGAAGACCCATTGAATCGGCACGTCGGCGCCGGTCGATTCCGCCAGCCGCGCAACCAGCTGGGTGGCGGCCAGCGAGTTGCCGCCGAGGGCGAAGAAGCCGTCGTCGACGCCGACTCGTTCGATGTCGAGAGTCCGGGCGAAGGCGTCGCAGACGGTGGTCTCGAGTGGGGTGGACGGCGGCCGGAATCGGGAGTGCCGCCGGTCGGGTGCGGGTAGGGCTTTGTAGTCGAGTTTGCCGGTGGAGGTGAGGGGGATCCGGTCGAGGGTGAGGATCGCGGTGGGGATCATGTGGGTGGGTAGCCGGGTCGCGAGATAGGTGGTCAGCGCGAGGGTGTCGGGCGTGGTGTGCGGGGCGGGGACGACGTAGCCGGTGAGTTGGCCGGAGCCGTTGGATCGGCTGTGGACGGTGACGGCGGCGTGGGTGATGTCGGGGTGGCCGCGTAGCGCGGCTTCGATGTCGCCGCGTTCGATGCGGTGGCCGTGGATCTTGAGTTGCAGGTCGCTGCGGCCCTTGTATCGCAGGGTTCGGTCGGCGGTCCAGGTCACCAGGTCGCCGGTGCGGTACATCCGTGTCCCGGGCGGCCCGTACGGGTCGGGGACGAATCGGGCTGCTGTGGTTACGGGTTGCCTGTGGTAGCCGCGGGCGAGGCCCGGTCCGGACACGTACAGTTCGCCGACGACTCCGGGTGGGACGGGTCGCAGTCTGCGGTCGAGTACGACGGCGGTGAATCCGCGGGTCGGGCCGCCGATCGTCATCGGAGCGTTGGTGGTCGCGGGAGCGTCGGCGCAGCTCATGATGGTGGTTTCGGTAGCACCGTAGGAGCTGATCACCGTCCGGCCCGGAATCCACTGCGCTGCCAGGTCCGGTGGGCATGTCTCGCCGCCGAGGATCAGGGTGCCGAGGGTGTCGAGTTCGTCGGGGGGCAGCGAGGCGAGCACTGTCGGAGTGAAGGCGGCATGGGTGACGCGTTCGGTCTTGATCACCTGTGCCAGGTCTGCGCCAGCGACCACCGGTGCGGGTGCGAGAACCAGTGTGGCGCCCGCGGCCGCGGCGCTGAGCCATTCGAGGACCGAGACGTCGAAGGTCAGGGCGGCGGCGCCCAGCACCCGAGAGGCCGGGGTGAGGCCGAACCGCTCCCGTGTTTCGGCGGCCAGGTCCGCGATTCCGCTGTGGGTGACCACGACGCCTTTGGGAATCCCGGTGGAGCCCGAGGTGAACATCAGATAGGCCGGGTGGTGTGGCCGTAGCGTGGTCGTGCGGTCGCGGTCGGTGATCGCGGCGGGGGACGCCGACGCTGTCGTCGCCGCGAAGGACGGGTCGTCGAGGGCGAGCCAATCGGTGGTGTCCGGCAGCTGGTCTCGGTGGATCCCGAGTGTCAGCCCTACGGCGGCACCGGAATCGGTGAGCATGCCGGTGATCCGGTCCCGGGGATGGGCGGGATCGATGGGGACGAACGCGCCACCGGATTTGGCGACCGCCCACACGGCGATCACGGCGTCGACGGAGCGCGGTAACGCTATGGCCACCATCGATTCCGGTCCTGTTCCCGCCTCGATCAATACCCGCGCCCACCGGTTCGAAATCTCGTCGAGTTCGCGGTAGGACAGCCTCGAGCCGTCGCAGACCACCGCTTCCGTGTCCGGCGTCATCGCGGCCGTCAACACCTGCGGCAAGATCGATAGCGGCAGACCGGGGCGACCGCGAACGGGGACCAAGGTGGCTCGTTCCTCCGGCGACAGCAACTCCAGCTGGGTCAGCGGGAGGTCGATGTGGTCGGCGAGGGTGTCGAGCACGCGCAGCATTCGGTCGGCGATGGCGTCGATCTGGTGTCGGGTGAACAGTTCCGGCAGGTATTTGAAGGTCAGGTGCACTCGGGTGTCCTGATGGACGACTAGGCCGAGCGGATAGTGCGCGGCGTCGCGTCCGTCGACGTCGAGAACGTGCATCCCCGCGATGTCGGTGTCTTCGGACAGACCGGCCCGGTCGACCGGGTAGGACTCGAGGACGGTCACGGTGTCGAACATCGCGCCGGGACCGGCCACGCGCTGGATCTCGGCGAGCCCGAGGTGGTGATGGTCGAGCAGCGCGGCCTGTTCGGCTTGGATTCGCCGCAGTAGCTCGGCCAGCGTTTCGTCGTGATCGAGCCGGATCCGGACGGGCACGGTGTTGACGAACAACCCGATCATCGATTCGATGCCGGGGATCTGCGGCGGGCGCCCGGAGACGGTGGTGCCGAAGACCACGTCCTCGCGGGCGGTCGAGGTGGCGAGCACGATCGCCCAGGCGGCTTCGACGAGGGTGTTGAGGGTGGCCTCTTGTCGATGGGCCACCGCGACAAGGGCCGCGGTGCGCTGCTGGCTCAGTCGCACCTGGACTTCGCGCGCGGCGATGGTGGGTCGGCGGCCGCGATCCGCGGGCGCCAGCAGGGTCGGCTCGGCGATGCCCTCGAATGCCCGCGCCCACGCGGCTTCCGCCGCGTCCCGGTCCTGGGCGTTCAGCCACCGCAGGTAGTCGCGGTAGGGGCGCACCGGGGGCAACACCGTGAGGTCGCTGTCGGCGGCGTAGAGGGTCAGCAGTTCTCGGATGAGCAGTGGCGTGGACCAGCCGTCTATCAGGATGTGGTGCATGCTCAGCAGCAGTCGATACCGCCGGGGCACGGTGCTGATCAGGGTGAGTCGCAGCAGCGGCGCGGTGGTCACGTCGAAGCACGCGCGGCGGTCGGCGTCCATGAACTCTTCGAGTGCGGCTTCCGTATCGTCGCGCCCGGCCAGGTCGATCCCGGTGAACGGCACGTCGACGTGCTGGTGCACCAACTGGACCGCTTCGCGTGCGCCATCGCGTACGAACGCGGTCCGCAGGTTCGGGTGACGTCCGAGGAGAGCCTGCGCGGCGCGCCGCAGCCGGTCGGCGTCGACGCGCCCGCCGAGTTCCAGACCGAGTTGCACTATGTAGGCGTCGAGGGTGCCGTCGGCGAGTTGGGCGTGGAACAGCAACCCTTTTTGCAGCGGCGTGAGCGGCCAGATGTCGTCCAGTGTCGAACGTCCGGCCGCGAGCCGGTCGATCGCGCCTTGGTCGAGGTCGACGAGGCCGACGTCGGAAGGGGTGAGCCCGCCCGCGTCGGGGCGGGACGCGTGTGCGGCCAGAGCGGTCACCGCGTCGCGCCACAGTTCCGCGAGGTCGGTGACCTCGGTGGAGGTGAGCACGCCGGTCGGATACTCCCAGGCCGCGGTAAGGGTGGGCCCGTCCGAGGTATCGATGGTGACCGCGTTGATGCCGAGCAGGGCAGCGACGGGCGCGTCGGGGTTCTGGATGCTGCCGCCCTCGGGTCCGTCGCCTGCGGGCATCCACCCAATGTCGCGCAACGTCGGGGGAGTGGTGTCGAGTCGGCCGAGGTAGTTGAAACTCACCTGGGGAGTGGGCAATTCACGCAGGACGGGGGCGGTATCGGCGTTGAGATAACGCAGCAGTCCGTAGCCGATCCCGTGGTCGGGGACCCGCCGGAGTTGTTCCTTGACCGACTTGACGACCGCCGCGGCGGCATCCCCGGCGGCGAAGGCGTCGTCGATGTCGATACCGGACACGTCGAGCCGGACCGGGTAGGTGGTGGTGAACCATCCGATGGTGCGGGTGAGGTCGGCGCCGGGAAGCACCGTGTCGTGGCGGCCGTGGCTTTCGAGGGTGAGCAGCGTCTCGGCGACGGTATCGCCGCGGCGGCGCCGCCATCGGGTCAGCGCCAGCGCGAGCCCGGCGACGAGGGCGTCGTCCACGTTGCCGTGGAACGCCCTGGGCAGGGTGGTGAGTACGGCGCGGGTCACCGCGGTGGGAAGCGCCACCTCGACGGTGGCGGCGGTGGCTTGCACGTCCACGGACGGGTCGATCGGGCGGGCACCGATCGGCGGATCGTCGGCGGCGAGCGTGGACTGCCACCAGTCGAGTTCGTCGAGGCTTCCTGCGGCGGTGTTCAGCGCATGCGCCCAGCGTCGCACCGAAGTGCCGACGGGCGCGAGCCGCGGCCGCTGTCCGGCACTCAGCTGGGCCCACGCCACGGCGAGATCGGGGACGAGGATCCGCCACGACACGCCGTCGATCACCAAGTGGTGCGCGACGACGAGCAGCCGCCCCGGCTGTCCGGCCCAGTCGAACCAGACCAGCTGAAGCACGACTCCGGCCGCGGGGTCGAGGCGTTCGGCCGCCGCGTTCGCCTCGGCGTCGGCGAGCGCCGCGAAGGCGCTGCTGTCCGGCGCCGCATCCACCGGCACCCGCCGGATCAGCCCGGCGGCGGGCATCGCGGTCGGCTGCACCCGTAGCGTCCACCCCGACGGGTGCGCGGGTTCCGGCTGTAGCCGAGCGCGCAGCATGTCGTGGTGATCGATCACCGCCTGGACGGTGGCGCCGATTCCGGTGGCGTCGATGCCGGTCGGCAGGGTGAGCATCACCCACTGGCAGAAGCGGTCGAAGCCGCCGCGCTCGATCATCCAATGCGTGATCGGCGTCAGAGGTACCGGTCCCACGCCCCCGCCGGGCAGTTCCGCCGGAAGGGAGGTCGCCGCGGCGCTGTTGTCGAGAACGGCGATCTCGGCCAGTCCGGCGACCGTCTTGCGCTCGAATACCTCGCGTGCGGAGAACACCACACCCGCAGCCCTGGCTCGCGTCACCAGCTGGATCGACATGATGCTGTCGCCGCCGAGGGCGAAGAACGAATCGTCGGCACCGACCGTGTCGATACCCAGTACCTCGGCGAACAGTCGCGCCAGCGTCGTCTCCACGTCGGTGGCCGGTGCCCGGAATTCGGCTCGGCCCGCGGTGAAGTCCGGCTCGGGCAGAGCGGCGCGGTCGATCTTGCCGTTCGCCGTCACCGGGAGCGCGTCGAGCACCATCACGATCGCGGGCACCATGTGCGAGGCCAACCGCTCCGCGGCGAACGCGCGGACCGCGGCCGCGTCGAGGTCCGCGCGGTGCTCGGGCTCGACGTACCCGATCAACCGGTCGCCGGTGGCGGGGTCCCGGTGCACAGTCGCCGCTGCTCGGGCCACACCCGGGCAGGCGACCAGAGCCGATTCGACCTCGCCGAGCTCGACGCGGAAACCACGAATCTTGACCTGGAAATCCGACCGGCCCACATATTCGAGCGCCAGACTCCGGTCAGGTAGTCGCACCCACCGCACCAGGTCGCCGGTTCGATACATGCGTTGTCCCGGGCCCTCGAACGGATCGGCGACGAACCGCGATGCCGTCAGACCCGTCCCGTTGCGGTAGCCGCGGGCCAGGCCGGGGCCCGCCAGATACAACTCGCCGACGACCCCGATCGCCACCGGCCGCAACCACGCGTCGAGCACGACCTGGCCGACCCCGCGGATCGGTCCACCGATCGTCACCGCCTCACCTGCCACTATCGGCGCACCGGCATCGGTCAGGATCGTGGCCTCGGCCGGGCCGTAGGTGTTGAAGAATCTCCGGCCCGGCGCCCACCGCGACACCAGTGTCGGTGTGGGCGCTTCGCCACCGGTCACGATGGTGCCGAGGTCGTCGAGCCCGGCGGGATCGACCGTCCCCAAAGCCGCGGGCGTCAGCGCGACATGGGTCACCTTCGTGCGCGACAGGATCCGCGCCAGCTCGTCTCCGCCGTAGACGGTCGGGGGCGCGATCACCAGCCGACCGCCCGCCGCGAACGCCAACAGGTGTTCCAGCACCGCCGCGTCGAAACTCGGAGACGCGAAAGCCAGCACCCGCGCGCTCGGCCCGGTGCCGAACCTCGAACATTCCTCGGCCACCAGGTTCGCCAACCCTCGATGCGACACCACCACACCCTTCGGCACACCTGTCGAGCCGGACGTGTAGATCACGTACGCCGCGTTGTCGACCCGCACCGCCGATGTTCGCTCCGCATCGGTCACCGGCGCCGACGACAACCCCGCGGCCTCCGTTTCGACCTCGCCGAGGATCAACCACGGAACAGTCCCGGGCAGCCGATCCCGCCACTCCGGCCGTGTGATCCCCACCGCCACACCGGAATCGGTGAGCATGTGCTCGATCCGGCTCGCCGGGTACTGCGGATCCACCGGCACGAACGCTGCCCCCGACTTAGCCACCGCCCATACCGCCAGTACCGAATCGACCGACCGCGGCAATCCGACCGCGACACTCGCCTCCGGCCCGACACCCCGGCCGATCAACAAGCGGGCCAACCGATTCGACTCCGCGTCCAGCTCGCCGTACGTCCACCACCGATCCCCGCACACCACCGCGACCGCCCCCGGATCCCGCTGCACCGCCGCCGCCAGCAACTCCGGCAGCACCCGCTCCCGCACCGCTGGATCGCCCGAAACCGGCGTCAACTCCCGGTGTTCGGCCGGGGAGAGCAGGTTTAGCCGCGCCAGCGGCAGATCCGGGTCGGCGGCGACGGCGCCGATGACGCGCAGGAACCTCCGCAGGGTCGCGTCCATAGCGTCCCGGTCGAAGAGTTCGGGCAGGTAGTTGATCTCGACGTGCAGTCGGGTGTCGACCCGCGCGACAACTCCCAGCGGATAGTGCGCGGCGTTGACGCTGGTCACGTCGATCAGCCGCATGCCGGCGATATCGGTGTCCGCGGTCAGCCCGCCGCGATCGATCGGGAAGGACTCGAACACCGTGATCGTGTCGAAGACCGCCGCGGGCCCGGCCACCCGCTCGATGTCGGTCAGACCCACGTAGTGGTGATCGAGCAGTCCGGCCTGCTCCGCCTGGATTCGGTCGAGCAGCTGGCCCAAGCTCTCGGCGGGATCGAGGCGGACGCGCACCGGCAGTGTGTTGATGAACAGTCCGATCATCGACTCGATGCCCGCGATCCGCGGGGGCCGTCCGGACACCGTGGCGCCGAACGTCACGTCGTCCCGGGACGTGAACGCGCCCAACACGATCGCCCATGCAGTCTGGATCACGGTGTTGAGGGTGACGCCACGAGCGCGCGCCAGGCCGGTCAGCGACGCGGTCTGTTCCTCGGTCAGTTCGCCGACCACCTCACGCGATTCGGTGTACGGGCGGCCGGGATCGGCCGGAGCCACCAGGGTCGGCCCGTCGGCGCCGTCGAACGCGCGAGCCCAGGCGTCGAGCGAAGCGGTCGGGTCTCGCCCGCCGATCTCCGCCAAGAAGTCCCGGTAGGGACGGAGGCGAGGCAGGATCGCGGCGTCGCCGTCGGTGGCGAAGAGGATCAGCAACTCCTTCAGGAGCAGCGGCGTCGACCAGCCGTCGAGCAGCAGGTGATGGTTGGTCAGCACCAGCCGGTAGTGCTCGGGCCCCGTGGTGACCACCATCCAGCGCAGCAGTGGGGCACGAGCCGGGTCGAACCGGGCCGCCCGGTCCGCGGCCATCAGCCGATCCCACTCGCGGTCGCGGGCACCGTCCGCGAGCCCGGACAGGTCGAGCTCCGACCAAGGGACCTCGACGTTTTCGTTGACCACCTGCACCGGTCCTGCGGCGGTGTCGGTGACGAACGCGGTGCGCAAATTCGCATGCCGGTCGAGCAGCACCTGCGCGGCTCGGCGCAGCCGCTCCGGGTCGACCCGCCCACGCAGCTCGAGGACCAACTGCACCAAGTAGGCGTCCATGGACTCCTCGGACACCAGCGCATGGAACAGCAACCCCTCCTGCAACGGAGTCAACGGCCAGACGTCGCTCAACGCCGGATAGCTGCCTTCGAGTCGCTCGATTTCGGACTGCCCGAGCCGGACCAGATCCAGGTCCGACGGCGTCCGTCCGCCGGACCCGGCGTGGTGGACATGTCTGGCCAACGCGGTCAAGACTCGGCGCCACGACTCCGCCACCTCGCGTACCTCGTCGGCGGTGAGTACCCCGGCGGGATACGACCAGATCGCCCGCAACCGCGGACGGCCCGCCTCGTCGTCGGTGCAGGCCTTGATGTCGAGCACTGCCGACACCGGCATATCCGGATTCCGCGCACCGGCAGCGGCGGGATCATTCACCGGCATCCATCCGGCCGAAAGTATTTCTTCGGGAAGGGACGTGGCGGTGTAGTCGAACGCGATCTGCGGCGTCGGCCGGGTTCCGAGAATCGGTCCGGTGTCCTCGTTGAGATATCGCAACAAGCCGTAGCCGATTCCGTGGTCCGGAACGGCGCGCAACTGTTCCTTGACGGACTTGACCGCTGCCCCCATAGCCGGGCCACCGGCGCACGCGTCCTCGAGATCGATGTCCGAAAGGTCCAGGCGCATCATAAAACTCGTGGCGAACCAGCCGACCGTCCGGGTCAGATCCGAGCCCGGGACGGCGTCCTCCGCACGGCCGTGCCCTTCGAGATCGATCACCACCTCCGCGAGTTCCGTCGCACGCTGGCGCCGCCACTTCGTCACCGCTACCGCCAGCGCGGCCAGCAGCCCGTCGCCCACACTGCCGTGGAATGCCGCTGGGACGTCGGTCGACAGCGCTTCGGTCACCTCGGGGGACACGACGACCTCGACCGTGCGGATCGTGGCAGCCACATCGATCTCGGGATCGAGAGGCCGGGATCCGATCACCGGATCGTCCCGGGCGGCCATCGCCTGCCACAAGTCGAGCTCGGCGGTCCGCTCCGGGCGTTGGGCTGCCTCGACCAGCCCGTGCGCCCACCTGCGCATCGATGTCCCGACCGGGGCCGGATCGGGTGGCTCGCCGGACTCGATCCGCGCCCACGCGACCGCCAAATCGGCCACCAGCACCCGCCAGGACGCCCTGTCGATCGCCGAACGATGTACCAGCACAAGCACTCTGCTCGACTCCGCCGCGTCGACCGGATCGAACCAGACCACCTGCGTCACGATCCCGGCGCCCGGATCGAGCCGATCCGCGGCCGCCGCCGATTCCGCCGCCACCGACGCACGGAACTCGTCGCTTCCCGGCTGCCCCGCCATCGCCACCCGGCGGACGACGTCGTCGGCTCGAATCTTCCCGATCGGCAGCACCTCCCACGCCCAGCTCCCCTCGGCGCCGGGGCGCAGCCGCGCGCGCAGCATGTCGTGCCGATCGAGTACCGCCTGCACCGTGGCCGCCAGCTTCCGCTGGTCGATCCCCGCGGGCGGAGCCAGCATCATCGCCTGCGAGAAGCGGTCGAACCCCGGCTCCGCGCCTTCGATCAGCCGTCGCATGTTCGGCGTCAGCGGTATCGGCCCGACACCCCCGCCGGGCAGTTCCTTCGGAAGGGCGGACGCCGCGGTGCTGTCGAGGACGGCGATCTGGGCCAGCCCGGCAACGGTTTTGCGCTCGAACACGTCGCGCGCGGAGAACACCACCCCTGCCGCCCCGGCCCGAGTGACCAGCTGGATCGACCTGATGCTGTCGCCGCCGAGGGCGAAGAACGAATCGTCGAGGCCGACCGTGTCGATACCCAGGACACCGGCGAACGATTCGGCGATCGTGCGTTCGAGCGGTGTCTCGGGTGCTCGGAACGCCTTGTCGCCGACGAATACCGGATCGGGGAGTGCGTTGCGATCCAGCTTGCCCGCCGCGGTCAAGGGGATCCGATCCAGCACCATGATCGTGGACGGGACCATATAGGACGGCAACCGGCCCGTGAGGTACTCGGTCAGGGTCGTGGTATCTATCGACTTACCCGGCGCGGCGAAGACATACGAAACCAGCGACTGGGACCCGGAATCGCCGCGGTGACCGATCGTGGCGGCGAAATCGACGGTCTCATGGGCGGCGAGCGCCGCATCGATCTCCCCGAGCTCGATGCGCAGACCCCGAATCTTGACCTGGAAGTCCGACCGGCCGAGATGTTGGAGCGCTCCGTGGGCCGTCCATCGGACCAAGTCTCCGGTGCGGTACATGCGTTCCCCGGGCGCCCACGGGCATGCTACGAAACGCGCGGCGGTCAGACCCGCCCGGCGGTGGTATCCGCGGGCCAGCAAGGTGCCCGCGACATACAATTCGCCTGTCACGCCGACTGTTACGGGTTGTAGTCGTTGATCGAGCACCCATACGGAGGCACCACGGATCGGCTTACCGATGGTGACCGGTTCGTCTGCCGTCAGTGGGGAGGCCAGCGTCGCGGCGATCGTGGTCTCGGTGGGCCCATATTCGTTGACCATGTTCCGGTGGTCGGCGCTCCAGCGCGCGACCAACTCGGCGCCACAGTCCTCGCCGCCGACCAAGAGATTTCGCAAATCCGGTAGCGGCCAACGATTGTGGTCGATGGTGGACAATGCCGAGGGCGTGATCAGGAGATGGCTGACGTGCTCCCGGTCGAGCAATTCGCCGAGTTCGTCGCCGCCGTAGACGTCGCTGGGCGCGATGACCATGGTCGCGACCCAGTACACCGCGTCCAGTAATTCCAGTACCGACACATCGAAGCTCGGCGAAGCCAGATGCAGAACGCGAGAACCCGATCCGATTCTCATGCCATGCCGGTGCACGGTGGCGCAGTTGCGGAGTCCGCGGTGGGTGACCGCGACGCCTTTGGGCAGTCCGGTCGATCCGGAGGTGTAGAGGACGTAGGCGACGTGGTCGACACGCAGCGGGCGTACCCGGTCGCTATCGGTGACGGGGCGGTTCTCGGTCTCGGGGAGGTCCTCCGGTGTCAACCAGTCGATGGCGTCGGGTAATCGGCTTCGCGCTGATGGCACGGTCAGACCGATCGCCGCCTTGGAATCGGCCACGATGTGGGTGATGCGTTCGATGGGATTGGTCGGGTCGATCGGCAGAAAAGCGGCGCCGGTTTTGGCGACCGCCCACACCGCGAGTACGGAATCCGCGGAGCGCGGCATGCCGATCGCGACGATATCCTCCGGACCGACACCGCGCTGAATCAATATCCGGGCCAACCGATTCGAATGCTCGTCCACCTCCCGATAGCTCAGCTGCCGCCCCTCGAAAACGATCGCCGCGGCATGGGGATCTCGTGCGGCCGCCGCGGTCAACAGGTCGGGCAGTGTGGCGGGCGCCGCCGCGGGCCCGCCGGAGCGCGACACCAGGTCGGCACGTTCGGCGGCCTCGAGCACCTCGATCATCCCGACCGGGACCGTGGGATCGGTGGCCACCGATTCGAGTATCCGGATCCACCGGTGTACGAGGGAGTCGATCGTCGCGGTGTCGAACAGCTCCGTGGCATAGGTGACCGCTACCGCCATCTCGCCACCGTTGTGGGTGTCCGACAGGACGACCTGCAGGTCGAAACGAGACACTTCGTTGGGAAGGTCGACCACCGATACATCGAGACCGGGCAGTTCGAGCTTCACCTGTTCCAGATTCTGGAATGCCAGCATCACCTGGAACAGGGGGTGCCGGGACTGGGATCGTTGGGGAGCGAGTTGATCGACCAGTTGCTCGAACGGCACGTCGGCGTGTCCGAAGGCATCCAGATCGATCTGCCTGACTCGATCGAGCAGATCGGTGAACGACTCGTCGGGATCGATCCGGGTCCGCAAGACCAGGGTGTTGACGAACATGCCGATCACGTCGTCGAGTTCGGCCGCGCCGCGCCCGGCGATGGGTGTTCCGATCGGAATATCGGTGGTGCCGCTCAACCGGGCGAGCAGGACCGCCAGCGCGCCGTGGATCACCATGAACAATGACGAACTATGGTGCCGCGCCAGTCTTTCCAATGTCCGCACCAACTCGGCGTCCAGGGTGTAGTCGATGGTGGCGCCTCGATTGGACGCCACCACCGGCCTCGGCCTGTCGGTCGGCAGACGAAGTTCTTCGGTGACTCCGTCCAGGGTTTCGGTCCAGTACCGGATCTGCTGGGCGCTCAGCGATTCCGGATCGTCGGGCGAGCCGAGAGTAGCTCGTTGCCACAGTGCGTAATCCGCGTACTGGACGGGCAGCGGTGTCCACGAAGGGACTTCGCCGCGGGTTCGGGTGGTGTACGCGGTCGTCACGTCGCGGGCCAGCGGTGCCATGGAGAAACCGTCCGCGGCGATGTGGTGCACGACGACGGCCAGCACGTATTCGGGCTCCTCGCTGTCGGCAGCGCGGAACAATCGGGCACGGACCGGCGGCCGGGCGCTCACATCGAAGCCTGCGGTGACGAATTCGGTTACCGCCGTGTCCACGTGGCTCGCAGGAACCGATACCAGGGCCAGCTCGGGGTTTATCTCGTCGGCGGGTTCGATGAGCTGGATCAGCATTCCGTCGTGGTCCGGATACCGCGTCCGTAAGGACTCGTGCCTGCGCAGGACGTCGACCATGGCCGATCGCAGTGCCTCGACATTCAACTCGCCACGCAACCGGATGGCGATCGGCACGTTGTACGCCCCCGAGCCGGTGTCGTACTGGTTGAAGAACCACATCCGTTGCTGGGCAGGCGCCAAGGGCACGAGGTCCGGGCGCGGCCCGGCGATCAGCGGTGGGCGTTGCCGACCGGCGCCGGAATGCTGCTCTACGCGGGCAGCCAGCGCCGCTACCGTGGGCGCCTCGAACAACAGCCGCACCGGAATCTCGGTGTCCAGCGCGGCCCCCAGCCGCGCGGCGACCCTGGTCGCGACAACGCTGTCCCCGCCGAGGGCGAAGAACGAGTCGTCGAGGCCGACGGCATCGATTCGCAATACCTCGGCGAACGATCCGGCGATCGTGCGTTCGAGGGGTGTCCGCGGTGCGCGGAAGGCCTTGTAGTCGGTGAATACCGGATCGGGCAGCGCCTTGCGATCCAGCTTGCCCACCGACGTCAAAGGGATACGCTCCAGCACCATGATCGCGGACGGGACCATATAGGACGGCAACCGGTCGGCCAGGTACTCGGTCAGGATCGTGGTATCGATCGAATTGCTCGACGCGGCAACGACATACGAAGCCAACGACTCGGTCCCGGCATCGTTGCGGTGGCCGATCGTCACGGCGAAACCGACGCTCTCGTGAGCGGAGAGCGTCGCATCGATCTCGCCGAGTTCGATACGACGGCCACGAATCTTCACCTGGAAATCGGATCGGCCGAGATGCTGGATCGCTCCATCGGCGGTCCACCGGACCACGTCCCCTGTGCGATACATCCGCTCGCCGGGCCTCCAGGGGCACGCTACGAAACGCTCGGTCGTCAAAGCTGCCCGGCGATGGTATCCGCGGGCCAGCAGGTCACCCGCGACGTACAACTCACCCGCGACACCAACCGGCACCGGTTGCAGCCGCTGATCCAGAACCCATTCCGAGACACCGCGAATCGGGCCACCGATCGTCACCAACTCACCGGCCGTCAACGGGGGAGTCAACGTCGCGGCGATGGTGGCTTCGGTAGGCCCGTACTCGTTGAATACGCTCCGGTCGCCGTCGCTCCAGCGCTCGACCAACTCGGTGCCGTAGCCCTCGCCGCCGACCAGCAGGTATCGCAAATACGTTAGCGGCCAACGAGTGTGGTCGATGGTGGACAACGCCGAAGGCGTGATCAGCATATGACTGACCTGCTCGCGGTCGAGCAGTTCGGCGAGTTCGTCGCCGCCGTAGACGTCGCTGGGGGCGATGACCATGGACGCACCCGCGCACAACGCCAACAGCAATTCCAGTACCGATACGTCGAAGCTCGGCGAAGCCGAATGCACGATACGAGAACCGGGTTCGATTCCCATGGCGTGCCGGTGCTCGGTGGCGCAGTTGGCGAGTCCGCGGTGGGTGACCGCGACACCCTTGGGCAGTCCGGTCGATCCGGAGGTGTACATGACATAGGCGAGGTCATCGACACGCAGCGGGCGTACCCGGTCACCGTCGGTGACGGGGCGGTCCTCGACGTCGTCGAGGTCCTCCGGTGTCAACCAGTCGATGTCGTCGGGCAATCGCGTTCGCGCCGAGGTGACCGTGAGACCGATCGCCGCGTGGGAATCGGTCACCATGTGGGTGATGCGTTCGCGGGGATAGGTCGGGTCGATCGGTAGAAACGCGGCACCCGACTTGGCGACCGCCCATACCGCGAGTACGGAATCCGCGGAGCGCGGCATGCCGATCGCGACGATATCCTCCGGGCCGACGCCGCGCTGAATCAGTAAACGGGCCAACCGATTCGAACGCTCGTCGAGTTCTCGGTAGCTCAGCTGCCGCCCCTCGAAAACGATCGCCGTGGCGTCGGGATCCCGTGCGACCGCTGCGGTCGCCAAGTCGGCCAAAGTAGTGGGCGCCACCGCGGGCGCACCAGAGCGGGACAGCAGGTCGGCTCGCTCGGCAGGCTCGAGCACCTCGATGCCCCCCACCGCGGCGGTGGGATCGGCGGCCACCGACTCGAGTATCTGGATCCACCGGTGCGCGAACGAATCGATCGTCGCGGCATCGAACAAATCGGTGGCATAGGTGACCGCTACCGCAATGCCGCCACTGTCGTGATCGTCCGACAGCACGACCCGTAGGTCGAAACGAGACGCCTCGTCGGGCAAATCGACCACCGACACATCCAGACCGGGCACCTCCAGTTCCGCCCGCTCCAAATTCTGGAAAGCCAGCATCACCTGACACAGCGGGTGGCGAGCCTGCGACCGTCGCGGAGCGAGTTGATCGACCAGTTGCTCGAACGGAACATCGGCGTGCCCGAAGGCATCGAGGTCGACCTGCCCGATCCGGCCGAGCAGGTCGGTGAACGACTCGTCGAGATCGACCTCGGTCCGCAACGCCAGGGTGTTGACGAACATATCGGCCTCGTCGTCGAGCTCGGCCGCGAGGCGGACGGCGACCGGCGTGCCGATCGAAATATCGGTCGAACCGCTCAACCGGGCGAGCAGGACAGCCAACGCGCTGTGAATCACCATGGGCAGTGGCGAACCACGTTGCCGTGCAAACTTTTCCAAGGACAGAACCAACTCGGCGCCCATCGAGTAGCCGAGGGTGGCACGCCGATCCGACCTCACCGCGGGCGACCTGTCCACCGGGAGATACAGCTCCTCGGGAAGGTCCGCGAGCGTGGCTCGCCAGAACGCCAGGTTCTCGCGGCGGCGCCGTATTCCGGCGCCGTGCCGGGCGCTGTCGGGGTGGACCTGGCCGAGATCGGTGTCCGGTGCGGCGGCGGCGAACGCGTCGAGGAACTGGACGAATCTGGTGTAGTGCGCCGACAGTTCGGGGCCGGTGTAGAGGTTCGGATTGGCCATGAAGTGCAGGATCGTCTGTGGCGGGTCGCCTGCCTGGTAGAGGTCGACCAGCAAATCCTCGACCGGCCCGGAGCTGAGGATGTGGAATTCCGCGGACATCGACCCGAGCCGGAGTTCCTGGTGGAAGAACATGACATTCACCACCGGGCCGGCGAAACGCCGCTGTCCGTTGTGTCCCGCGGCGGCGCGAATGTCGGTGAGGCCGCACCGCTGGTGCCGCAACGCTCCGATCAGGTCGGACTGCACGCGCCGCACCAGCGTCGCGATCGTGTCGCCCGTACCGAGCGCGATCGGAAGCGGCACAACGTTGACGAAGACTCCAGCGGACCGCCGCAGCACCGCGGTGGTGCGACCCGACACGGGAATATTGACCATGACCTCGTCTCGGCCGGTCATCCGGGCCAGATAACTTCCGAACGCGGCGATCACCACTGCGGCGGGGGTCGCGTCCAACGCCTGCGCGGAACGATCGATCCGCTCCACCGTCTCGGCGGGCAGCTCGGCCTTCGCCACGACACTGTCCGCGCGGGCGGGCGCGTATCCGGCGGCCAGGCTGGACTCCTCCTCGACGCCGGCGAGTCGGTCGAGCCAATACGCTTGGTCGCTGGCGAATCGCTTGGACTCCCGGTAACTGCGATCGGCCTCGTAGAGGGTGCGCAGGTCCGCCGCCTGGTTCGGCTCCGCTGTCCGGCCCTCCACCGCCGCTGTGTACAGCGCCGCGACCCGGTTCATCACCGTCATCGCGGCGTAGCCGTCCCCTGCGACGTGGTGACCCTTGAGGTACCACAGGAAATGCCGATCCCCGACCTGCACCATCACCCATGTCAGCAACCGGTCTCGCATCATATCGAAAGGCGAGGTGTACTCCCGGCGCATCCACTGCAAGGCAGCCGCCATGGGGTCCGGTTCGCCACGCATATCGATGAGCGGCCCCGTCGAATCCAGCGACGGGTCGAACAACTGATGCGGCTCACCGTCGATCTCGACCAGTCGCATATATCCGGATTGGAATTCGTGGCCCGCTCGAATCGAAACCTTGCGAAGTAAGTCGAGATCCAGATCCCCATGGAACTCGAGATACTGTGCCTCACATATCGGCACATCCGGGCTCAATTTCTGCGCCAGCCACAGCCCCCGCTGTCCCGCGGACAGCGGCACCGGCTGAGTGACCGACACGTCGGGCTCGGCGTCCCCGCCCGGCCCCTGGTCGAGCGGGGACTGCGGTCGCGGAACGGTCATCACTTGCCTCCAGACCCGACCGCGCCCAGTATAAGCCGACTGATTGGTATGCGTATACCCCCGGAGGCTCGCTCTCCGCATCGCCTCATAAGGTGAATACTCGCGAAAGTGTTGGACGGCGCTCCGCTGCTTCTCCGCGGCGATCTTGGAAGCGCATGGGTCCGTATTGTGATCCGCTCGACTTATGAATTATTCGCCATCTCGATGCGCGAATTTTCGAAAGCGGGATTGAAAACTCCGATGCCCTTGGCGATATGTGGACACGTAATAAGTGCAGGTCCGCTGCGCCGTCGCACGATCTTGCGTCTTGTTTGTCCGTATTCGGCGACAATGGGTTTCGGGGAATCTACTCCCCAGAGCTGATGATCTCTTCGATATTGCGCTCGGCCAGCGCACTGATCGTCAACGCGGGGTTCACTGTTCCGGTGCTGCCGGGCACAGCCGCCCCGTCCATCACGTACAAGCCTCGATAACCGCGCACCCGGCCGTACCTGTCTGTCGCGCGTCCGATCACAGCGCCGCCCAACGGATGTGAGGTGAACGAGGCGTCCCCGCCCACGACCCGGAGGGCGATGGGCGGGCAGGGACACGTCACCTTGTCGTTGACTTCCAGCGCCCGCGCGAGGTAGCCGGCCGCGCCGTTGTCCGGCCACTGCAGGTTCACCCGTCCATCGGCCGGGTTGTAGACGAACCGGCCGCGGGTGTCGTCGAGCACGATGCCCAGCGATGCGAGAGTGGTGATATCGAAAGGCGTCACGCCGGGGATGAACCAGTTCTCCAGCGAGACGGGCGCTCCCGCCTCGTCCAGAATCCGGCTCGCGGACGGTGCGCCCTGCGTGCCCAGGTCGAGCGAGCTGAGTGGTCGCGCCAAGCCGACATCACCGTTGCTGCCCCAGCCTTCGCCGACGTGTTCGTTCAGGTTCGGCAGCGCGCCGGTGTCTCGCGCGCGCACCAGCAGCTCGGAGGTGCCGATGGAGCCCGCGCCGAGGAACAGCCGGTCGCAGGTCAGTGTCCGGGTTCGAAGCACCTCGCCGGTAGGCGCGAGTTTGGTCAGGGCAACGGTATAGCGACCCGACGCTCCGGGTTCCTTGGCGATGGCGTCCACGCGATGGCCCGGGTAGATTTGGGCGCGGCCGGTGCCCTCGGCATAGCGCAGGTAGTTCTGGTTCAGATCGAACTTCGCGCCGTTGGAATTGCCGAGGTTGGAACAGCCGACCGTCGCCGACGGCTGCGATCGTCCGGCCAGCTCGTCGCGGATGATGTGCCAATTCCACATGCCGTCGATGCGCTGCGGCGTGTAGCCGGCCGCGCGGACCTGGCCGTCCCAGGCCCGCGAGTGCGCGAACGCGATGGAGTGATAGATGTCGTCCGGTATCGGGCTGGGCCGCAACGTATCTCGGACTCGGGGGTAGTAGATGTCGTGCATCTCGCGGTAGTCGACCACGCCGCCGAACACATGGTCGAAGAACCGCTGCTCGGGCTCGAGCATCACCCCGGTGAACACCACCGAGCCGCCGCCCACGCACGCGCCGCGCCACACATCCATGCCCGGGTAGCTGGAAACGTCGAGGACCCCGCCGAAGAAATCGAACGACATGGTGGCCCTGGTCACGCCGGTGAACGTGGTGCGATGCCAGAAGCCACGGCCATCCGGAATCGTGTCGATGGCGAAGATGTTGCGCCACAGATCATTCGGCCAGCGCGACCCGCGCTCCAGCACCGCGACCTCGATCCCGGACTGTGCCAGGCGCAGCGCGGCGATGGACGCCCCGAATCCCGATCCGACGACGATCGCGGGCACATGGTCCGGCGGGTCCGGCAGCGGCGCGAAGATCTCCGGCACCAGTGCGCGGTACAGCAACGCGTTCGGGCTCAGGCGGTAGTCATCGGCCCACGCTGGAGAAGTGCCTGGCGCGAGCGTGCTTCCCCCCGCGAGACCCAGCATCGCGGCGGCCAGGCCGACGCCCTTGACGAAACCGCGCCGGTCCAGTGGGGCCCTCACGGGATCTGAAGGTCGCTCCATCACATCCCCATACCTCGTGGTGTGTGTTGGGAAACTCGGTTACGCGCGGGCGAGTCGGTACATGACGATGCTAGCCAAGTATTAGCCAGCCGGGGGTGGTGGCGTTCTACGATGGGAAGATCCGGCGTGGGAGGTGGCAAATGTTGGCGCGCGCGTGGATACGGTGGCTGGTCCTCCATCGCTTGGCACGGACCTACCTCTTGGTGGCGGCACGTCGTGGCGATCCCCTCGCGCAGATCGTGGTCGGCCCGGATCGCGTGCGCGGCGCGCCGCGCTCGGTAGAGGCGGTCCGGCAGCAGGGCCGGATGCCCACGATATCGCGGCAGGTGCGCGTGACCGCGGACCACGAACTGTGCCGGCTCATCCTGCGGGACCGTCGCTTCGGCACGGTCACGCCCAGCAATCGAGCCCTGCCGGAGCCGATGCGATGGGTGCTGACCAAGACGGACCTGGGGCTTCCCAACCTCGCGGAACCGCCCTCGATGCTGGTGACCGATCCGCCGGACCACACCAAGTACCGACGCCTTGTCGGGCAGGCATTCGCTCCGAAGGCGATAGCCAAACTTCGGGAGCGGGTCGTAGAAGTGACCGATGACCTGCTCGAACGCCTGGAATCGACGCCGCGACCGGATCTGATCTCCGATTTCTCCGAGCGGTTGCCCATCGCGATCATCGCCGAGATTCTCGGGTTGCCCGCCGACATGCATTCGACCCTGCTGAGGTGGGGAGACACCGGTGCGCCGCTGCTCGACCGTGGCCTGACCTGGGCAACTTTCCGCCGCGCCATCGAGGACTTGGCCGAGGGGCAGCGGTATTTCGACCAACACATCACCGGGCTCGCCGCCGAACCGGGCGACGATGTGCTCAGCCTGCTGGTAACGGGTGGTGAGCTCACCCGGCGCGAGCAGATAGCCAACGCGGCCTTGCTGCTCGACGCCGGATTCTTGACGACGGTGAACATGCTCGGCAACGGAATCGCCCTGCTGAGACGCCATCCGGACCAGCTGGAAATGCTGATGGCGCAGCCGGAGCTGTGGCCGGGCGCGGTCGAGGAGATCCTGCGCTACGACGGTCCCATCCGGATCACGGGCCGCATCGCGAGTTGCGACGTCGACATCGCCGATCAGCACGTCGAATCCGGTTCGCTGATCCTGCTGTTGCTGCAGGGCGCGAACAAGGACCCCGGCGTCTTCCCCGATCCCGAACGATTCGACGTGACCAGAGCCAACGCCACGGAACATCTCTCGTTCAGCAGCGGGTTGCACAGCTGCCTGGGCGCCCACCTCGCCCGATTGGAAGGCGCCATCGGGCTCCGAGCCCTCTTCGAGCGGTACCCGGATCTGCGTCTGGACGGCCCGCCGATCCCGCGTGGCCTGGTGAACCTCAACAGCTACCGCTCCATGCCCGCCAAACTGTCCGCCAACTAGCGTCGCGCGCCTCCGCGGTGCACGCGCCGTCGGAGAGGCGGTCGCGCCTGGGTCAAAATGTGACTTGCATCACATTTTGATAGCAGTTGTCCCCGTCGGCACCATATAACTTTCCATGCGCTTTGCGAAGTCTTTACTATCAGGGTGACCTGTGCGCCACGAGGTCGCCGCTTCACCGAAGTGCCGCTCGACCCGCTCGCTCCACGGCTCCACCAAGCTTCGCCCGCCGCTCGCTTTCGATGCCAGTGCATGTTGCCCCGATGAACCGGATCGGCTGCCGCCGAGACGGCGAAGGAGAACTATGTCGACCGACACCGATCCCGCACCACGGACGTCGCAGCTCGTTCGGATCCTGCATCACGATGTCCCGGCCTCCGTCGTGGTTTTCCTTGTCGCACTTCCTCTTTCGCTAGGCATCGCGGTCGCCTCCGGCGCGCCCGTCGCGGCGGGTCTGATCGCCGCGGTCGTCGGCGGCGTGGTGGCCGGGCTGCTCGGGGGTTCTGCTGTCCAGGTCAGCGGGCCGACGGCGAGCCTGACCGTGGTGGTGGCCGAGAGCGTGCACCATTTCGGCTGGGCGGCAACCTGTTTCATTACCGTCGGGGCCGGTGTGTTGCAGATCCTGTTCGGGCTCAGTCGAATCGCCCGGGCCGCGCTGGCCATCGCGCCGGTGGTGGTGCACGGGATGCTGGCGGGCATCGGGGTGATCATCGCGCTGCAACAGGTGCACGTGCTGCTGGGCGGCGCGTCGCTGAGTTCACCGTTCCAAAGCCTGGTCCAGCTGCCGCACCAACTCGTCTCGGTGCACCACGGGGACTTCTGCGTCGGATTGGTGGCCATCGCGATCCTGATCGCTTGGCGCTTCCTGCCGCGCACGTTGCGCGCGGTGCCGGGTCCTTTGGTCGCGGTCCTGGCGGCGACGCTGTTGTCGCTGTGTCTTCCGGGTGACGTGGATCGAATCGTGTTGAGCGCCTCCTTGTTCGACGCCATCGGACTGCCCGCTGTCCCCGCGGGCGGCTGGTTCGCCGTGGGCGTCGCGATGATCACCATCGCGCTCATCGCCAGCGTCGAGACGCTGCTTTCGGCGGTGGCCGTGGACAAGGCGCGCCCCGGCCATCGAACCAACCTCGATCGCGAACTGATCGGCCAAGGCGCGGCGAACATGACCTCCGGCATGCTCGGCGGACTGCCCGTCGCGGGGGTGATCGTGCGCAGCATCACCAATGCCAACGCGGGCGCGCAGACCAGGGCCGCCACCGTCCTGCACGGCCTTTGGGTGCTGGTCTTCGCCGTAGCGCTGGCCGGTCTGGTCCAGCAGATACCGAAGGCCGCGCTGGCCGGGCTGCTCATCCTGATCGGCGTGCAACTGATCAAGCTGGCCCACATTCGGCTCGCCAGGCGCAACGGCGACCTGGCGGTCTACCTGGCGACCGTGTTCGGTGTTGTCTTCCTGAATCTGTTGCAGGGCATGGCGATCGGGCTCGCCCTGTCGGTGGCGCTGCTGCTGTGGCGGGTGGTCCGGGTGACGATCCTGGCCGAGCCGGTGGCGGGCGCGCGGCGCTGGGTGGTGACCATCGACGGCACCTGCACCTTCCTCGCGCTGCCCAAGCTCACCGCGGAGCTGGCCAAGGTGCCGCCCGGCGTCCCGGTGACGGTGGAGATGACGGTCGACTTCCTCGACCACGCCTCCTACGAACTGATCACCGACTGGGCGCGCCAGCGCGAAGACTCCGGCGCCGCAGTCGATTTCGCCGAGATCGGCGCCGCGCGCATGGCGTCCGTCGTGCACGGCCCGCCCGAGCGCGGACACTCCCGCAAGGTGCTGGACGAGGTGATCGGGCCGTGGCGGCGCACCGGCAACCGGGTGGACCGGATCGCCGCGGGCATCGCCGCCTACCACCGCGGGCACGCGCACCTCATGCGCCCGCACCTGGACGGTCTTCGCCACCACCACGACGCGGACTCGTTCTTCCTGACCTGCGCGGACGCCAGGATCGTGCCCAACGTCATCACCAACAGCGGCCCCGGCGACCTGTTCACCGTTCGCAACGTCGGCAACCTGGTGCCGGTTGGCGGCAGCGACGTCTCGGTCGAGGCCGCGCTGGTCTACGCGCTGGAACAGCTGGACGTGCGCGCGGTGGTGGTGTGCGGGCACTCCGGATGCGGCGCGATGGAGGCGCTGCACCGAGAGGTGCAGGCCGGTCCGGGGCTGGGGGACTGGCTGGCTCACGCCAGGCCCGCGCTGGAGCGGTTCCGGCTCGGGCATCCGGTCGCCGAGGCCGCCGCGCGCGCCGGGTTCGGTGCGGTGGACCAGCTGGGCATGGTCAACGTGGCGGTGCAGTTGGAGACGCTGTACGCGTATCCCGCCGTGCGCCAAGGCATCGAGGAACGCGGGGTGGCGGTCTCGGGCTTGTTCTTCGACATCGCGACCGCGCGGGTCATCGAGGTTCGGGTGGACGGGATCGCGGAATTCGACGATGCGGACCGCGATGTCACGGCCGAGCCCGTCCGATCCCGCGGCGGCGGCGGCGAGTCGCGGTCGCGAACGGAAGGGGTTGCCGGACGGCGTATTTCGACGACGATGTGAACGATTTCACATCGAAAACATCATATGGGAAGCGCCACTTCTACCGCAGTTCTCAGGCTTTGCTAAGTCTTTACCAATACCCTTGAACGGGTTTACATCTCGGCCCAGTGCCGTGTCGAGAACTGCTTCACCGCGAGATGCCGGTTCGCGGTCTATTGCCCTGCTGGACATGTTGATCGTCAACCGACCTCGACGCCGCGGCGTCGAGTCGGCGAAGGAGAAGTCATGGCTGTCGAGAGCGATCTGGCTCCACCGCTGTCCCCACCTGTGCCGGGCAAAGGCCCGAGCAATCTGTCCGATCGTCTGACATCCGTCTTGCGCCACGATCTGCCCGCCTCGATCGTGGTTTTTCTGGTCGCGCTGCCGCTTTCGCTCGGCATCGCCTTGGCCTCCGGCGCGCCCGTCCTCGCCGGCCTCATCGCCGCCGTGGTCGGCGGCATCGTCGCGGGCGCCCTCGGCGGCTCGGTTCTGCAGGTGAGCGGTCCGGCCGCGGGCCTGACCGTCGTCGTCGCGGAATCCATCGACAAGTTCGGCTGGAAGGTCACCGGCTTCATCGTGGTGGCCGCGGGCATCCTGCAAATCATCTTCGGGCTCAGCCGAATCGCGCGAGCCGCGCTGGCCGTCGCGCCGGTCGTGGTGCACGCGATGCTCGCCGGCATCGGTGTGACCATCGCGCTGCAGCAGGTGCACGTGCTGCTCGGCGGGTCGTCGCACAGCTCGGCCTGGAACAACATCACCGAACTACCCGGCCAGCTGATGTCGCTGCACGGCGGTGACGCGCTGGTCGGCGCCGTGGTGATCGCGGTGATGCTCGGCTGGAAGTACGCGCCGGAGAAGATCCGGGTCGTGCCCGGCCCGCTGGTCGCGGTGTTCATCGGCACGGTGCTGTCGATGGTGCTGCCGACCGAGGTCGAGCGCATCGTGCTCGACGGCTCGCTGTTCGACGCCATCGGCCTGCCGCAGATCCCGGACGGCGGCTGGTCCGCGGTCGCGCTCATGGTGCTCACCATCGCGCTGATCGCCAGCGTGGAGAGCCTGCTCTCGGCCGTCGCGGTCGACAAGATGCACAACGGCCGCCGCACCAACTTCGACCGGGAGCTCATCGGCCAGGGTTCGGCCAACGTCCTGTCCGGCATGCTCGGTGGCCTGCCGGTCACCGGCGTGATCGTGCGCAGCGCCACCAACGTCCAGGCGGGCGCGCGCAGCCGCGCCTCGGCGATCATGCACGGCGTCTGGGTCCTGCTGTTCTCGGTGGCGCTGACCGCTGTCGTGCAGCAGATCCCGAAGGCCGCGCTGGCCGGTCTGCTGATCGTGATCGGCATCCAGCTGGTCAAGCTGGCGCACATCAAGCTGGCCCGCCGCACCGGCGATCTGCTCGTCTACGCGGCGACGATCCTCGGCGTGGTCTTCCTGAACCTGCTCGAGGGCGTGCTGATCGGCCTCTTGCTGGCCTTCGGCCTACTGCTGTGGCGCGTGGTGCGGGTGGCGATCACCGCCGAGCAGATCCCGCAGTCGCAGCGCTGGCTGGTCAGCATCGACGGTTCCTGCACCTTCCTCGCGCTGCCCAAGCTCTCGGCCGAGCTGGCGAAGGTGCCCGCGGGCGCCGACGTGACGGTCGAGATGACCGTCGACTTCCTGGACCACGCCGCCTTCGAGGCCATCGAGGAGTGGGTGCGCCAGCAAGAACACGGCGGCGGCAGCGTCGAGTTCGTGGAGATCGGCTCGGCGCGGATGGCCGACGCGCTGACCGGGCCGCCCGCACGCGGTTTCGGCCGCGCGGTGTGGGACGAGATCCTCGGGCCATGGCGCAGCGAGGACAAGCACCCCAACCCGTTGGCCGCGGGCGTCGCCGCTTTCCACCGCAGCCACGCCCATGTGGTGCGCCCGCACCTGGACGGCCTGGCCGACCGGCAGGACCCGCACTCGTTCTTCCTGGCCTGCTCCGACTCGCGCATCGTGCCCAACGTCATCACCAACAGCGGGCCCGGCGACCTGTTCACCGTCCGCAACGTCGGCAACCTGGTGCCGGAGACGGGCGACGCCTCGGTGGAGGCGGCGCTGGTCTTCGCGCTCGAGGAGCTGAACGTGCGCTCGGTGGTCGTCTGCGGTCACTCGTCCTGCGGCGCCATGAAGGCGCTGTACTCGGGCGCCGACGTCGGTCCCGGCATCGGGCCGTGGCTGGCGCACGCGCACCCGAGCCTGGAGCAGTTCCGCGCGGGCCACCCGGTCGCCGAGGCGGCGCGCGCCGCGGGTTACGGCGAGGTGGACCAGCTGAGCATGGTGAACGTCGCGCTGCAGCTGGAGACGCTGCACCGCCACCCGGCGGTGCGCCGAGCCGTGATCGAGCGGGGCGTGCGGGTGTCGGGCCTGTTCTTCGACATCGGTAACGCGCGGGTCGTCGAGGTGACGATCGACGGTCTCGCCCACATCGATGACGTGGACGAGCGTCCCGTGCCCGAGCTGGTCTGATCGACAAGCGGGGACGACCCGCGGGCGCCCTCGCGGCTCCCGCGGGTTTTCTCTGCGTTTGCCAGCATCGGAGGGCGATTCCCGCCGCTCGCTTTCTCGTACGCTGAGTGATGTGAGTGCCGATCTGGACCAGAGACCGACCGACGAGCCGACCGGGTGGCGCGCCTTTCGTACCGGCGTGGCCACCCGCCCTACGCTGAACCTCGCCTACCGGATCGGCGTCGCGGTGATCGGCGTGCTGGTGCTGACCCTCGGCATCCTGGCGATTCCGTATCCCGGTCCCGGCTGGGCGATCGTGTTCGCCGGACTCGGCATTCTCGCGACCGAATTCGCCTGGGCGCGCCGGGCGCTGACCTGGCTGCGAGACAAGTACCGGCAGGGCATGGCCTGGTACTCCGCGCGGGGCCTGGCCATGCGGGCGACCGCGGCGCTGGCCACCGCGTTGCTGGTGGTCGGGACGCTCTGGGTGCTCGGTACGTACGAGTTGGTCGGCGGCTGGATCGGAGTCGAAGCGGAATGGTTGCGCAGTCCCCTGAAGTGGTGAGCACGGTCCCCGGCGCGACGCTCACGTCACCGGAGTGGCTGACGGCACGGATCACCGAGATGGGCCGGTCCTGGGGCACCTCCTCGGTTCGCATCGCGGGCACGCTGTGGTGGTGCATGGTCGCCTCCGCGCTCGTGGAGCCGTTGGCGCGCGCGGCGGCGACCGGCAAGCTGCCGCCCGAACCGGCGCTGGACCGCATCGACTGCGAGATCCGGCCCGACGGTGGTGTCGAACGCGTCCGCATCGCGGCTTGCGATGCTCCCGACGCGGCGCGGTCCGCGGCCGTGCTGCGGGAGACCCTAGCCGTGGTGATCCCGGCCGTCGCGGCCGTCTCCGGCGCGGGTGTGCCCGCGCTGTGGGCGATCGCCGCCGACGCGATGGGCAACCGCGCCCTCGACGCGGGCGACGGCGCGGCGGGAGCCGAACTCGCCGCCCAGGTGGGCGGGAAGCTGCCGGTGCCGCGTTTCGTGGAGATCGGCGGCCGCACCTTCGTCCGGCGGATCTCCTGTTGCCTCGTCTTCGAGATCCCGGGCTGCGAGATGTGCACGAGCTGCCCCAAACGCCCCGCCGCCGACCGCGAGGCACTGCTGGCGAAGCTCGCCGCGGGGTCCTGATCCGACCGCCTCGCGGCGGCGGTATTCGAGTTGCGCCCGGCCGGATGTCCTGCAAGATGGGTGCCGACACGCCGACAACCAGCTAGCCCGCCGTGACAGCGGGTTTCGCGCGCACACCGACCCCGCGCCGGATAGGCCGAGAACCCGGCCGGGGACGTGGCACTCGGCTCGTGACGCCACGCTCGAGGCGCTCGCGACCGGCGCGAATCGAGGGACGGCGGGACAGCTAGCATTGGTCGCGCCGGGCGATTGCCGCCCGGCGCCGACGCGCGGGAACAGGCCCGCCCACGAGAACGCCAAGGAGAGCGCCGCCGTGACGACCTCAGCCCCGATCAGCCCAGCCACCCTCGTCCGGGTGCCGGCCGGGACTACGGCGGGCGCCGCGGTGCGCGAGGCGGGTCTGCCGACCAAGGGACCCGACACCATCGTCGTGGTGCGCGACGCCGAGGGCGCGCTCAAGGACCTGTCCTGGACCCCGGACACCGACGTCGAGGTGGAGGCGGTCGGCGCCAACACCGAGGACGGGCGCAGCGTGATCCGGCATTCGGCCGCGCACGTGCTCGCGCAGGCCGTCCAGCAGGAGTTCCCCGAGGCGAAGCTGGGCATCGGCCCGCCCATCAAGGACGGCTTCTACTACGACTTCCGCGTCGACCGGCCCTTCACCCCCGAGGATCTGGCCAAGCTGGAATCCCGGATGAAGAAGATCGTCAAAGGCGCCCAGCGTTTTTCGCGTCGCGTCGTGGAGATCGACGAGGCCCGCGTCGAGCTGGCCGAGGAGCCGTTCAAGCTCGAGCTGATCAGCGACAAGTCCGGCATCGACGACCCGGAGGTCATGGAGGTCGGCGGCAAAGAGCTGACCATCTACGACAACCTGGACCCGCGCACCGGCGAGAAGGTCTGGGGCGACCTGTGCCGCGGCCCGCACATCCCGACCACCAAGTTCATCCCGGCCTTCAAGCTGACCCGCAGCTCGGCCGCCTACTGGCGCGGCGATCAGAACCGCGAGGACCTGCAGCGCATCTACGGCACCGCCTGGGAATCCCAGGAGGCCATGGACGAGCACCTGCACCTGCTCGCCGAGGCCGAGCGCCGCGACCACCGCAAGCTCGGCCTGGAACTGGACCTGTTCAGCTTCCCCGACGAGCTCGGCTCCGGTCTTCCGGTGTTCCACCCCAAGGGCGGCATCATCCGCAAGGAACTCGAGGAGTACTCGCGCCGCCGCCACGTCGCCGCGGGCTACGAGTTCGTGAACACCCCGCACATCACCAAGGGGCACCTGTTCGAGGTCTCCGGCCACCTGGACTGGTATCGGGAAGGCATGTTCCCGGCCATGCATCTGGACGCGGAGCTCAACGAGGACGGCACCGTCCGCAAGCCGGGCCAGGACTACTTCGTCAAGCCGATGAACTGCCCGATGCACAACCTGATCTTCCGCGCCCGCGGCCGGTCGTATCGGGAACTGCCGCTGCGGCTGTTCGAGTTCGGCTCGGTCTACCGCTACGAGAAGTCCGGCGTGGTGCACGGCCTGACCCGGGTGCGCGGCATGACCCAGGACGACGCGCACATCTACTGCACCAAAGAGCAGATGCACGGGGAGCTGACCGACACGCTGCGCTTCGTGCTGGATCTGCTGAAGGACTACGGCCTGGACGACTTCTACCTGGAGCTGTCCACCAAGGACCCGGAGAAGTTCGTCGGCTCCGACGAGATCTGGGAGGAGGCCACCGAGACCCTGTCCAAGGTCGCCTCGGCCTCCGGTCTGGAGCTGGTGCCCGATCCGGGCGGGGCCGCGTTCTACGGTCCGAAGATCTCGGTGCAGGCCAAGGACGCGCTGGGCCGCACCTGGCAGATGTCGACCATTCAGCTCGACTTCAACCTGCCCGAGCGCTTCAACCTGGAATACACCGCCTCCGACGGCACCAAGCAGCGGCCGGTGATGATCCACCGCGCGCTGTTCGGCTCCATCGAGCGCTTCTTCGGCGTGCTCACCGAGCACTACGCGGGCGCCTTCCCCGCCTGGCTCTCGCCGGCGCAGGTTGTCGGCATCCCGGTCGCGGAAGCCTTTGCGCCGCACCTGGATCGGGTGATCGAGCTGCTGCACGACGAGGGCGTTCGCGCCCAGGTGGACCGCAGCGACGACCGGATGCAGAAGAAGATCTTCAACAACACCGCGCAGAAGGTGCCGTTCATGCTGCTCGCCGGTGAGCGCGACGTGAACGCCGGCGCGGTGAGCTTCCGCTTCCGGGACGGCACCCAGGTCAACGGGGTGCCGGTCGCCGACGCGGTGGCCACCATCGTCGCGTGGATCACGCGGCGCGAGAACGCCTCGCCGACCGCCGAGGGGTTCGAGATCGTCGCGGCGGGTGGGGCATGACCGCGGACGGGCTCGCCGACCTGGACGACACGGAGCAGGGGAACATCGTGGACATCGGCGCCGGCGATCCCGATCGGCTGCAACGCATCTGGACGCCGTACCGGATGTCCTACATCACCGAGGCCGCGGGATCCCGCCCGAAGGACGCCACCGGGCACCCGTTCACCGACATCCCCAAGATGTCCGACGAGGACGGCCTGATCATCGCCCGCGGTGAGCTGGTGTACGCGGTGCTCAACCTGTACCCGTACAACCCCGGGCACATGATGGTGGTGCCCTACCGCAGGGTGGCCAACCTGGAGGACCTCACCGACGCCGAGAGCGCCGAGCTGATGGCGTTCACGCAGCGGGCCATCCGGGTGATGAAGAGCGTCTCGCGCCCGCACGGCTTCAACGTCGGGCTCAATCTCGGCGGGGTCGCGGGCGGCTCGCTGGCCGACCACCTGCACCAGCACATCGTGCCGCGCTGGGGCGGCGACGCCAACTTCATCACCGTGGTCGGCGGCGTCAAGGTGATGCCGCAATTGCTGCGCGAGACCAGAGCCCTGCTCGCCGCCGCGTGGAAGGAAACGGAGTGAGCAACCGCCGCTGTGCGTCGTCCGTCCGAATCGACCGGGCGCGGGTGTAGCCGGTGCTGAGTTTCTTCGGCCGCGAGACGTTCGCCAAGGCCACCGCTCCGCTGGGCAAGGCGCTGGTGCGCACCGGCCTGACCCCGGATGCCGTCACCCTGATCGGCACCACGGCCTCGATCGCGGCCGCGGTCACGCTCTTCCCGACCGGTCACCTGTTCTGGGGCACCATGGTGATCTGGTTGTTCGTCATGTTCGACATGCTCGACGGCGCCATGGCGCGGGCGCGCGGTGGCGGCACGAAATACGGTGCGGTGCTGGACGCCACCTGCGACCGGGTCGCCGACGGCGCGATCTTCGGCGGTCTGGCCTGGTGGGCGGTGTACCACGAGCACAACAAGTGGCTGTTCTTCGCCACGCTGGTGGTGCTGGTGACCTCGCAGGTGATCTCCTACGCCAAGGCGCGCGCCGAGGCGAGCGGCCTGTCCGCCGACGGCGGCATCATCGAGCGCCCGGACCGGCTGATCATCGTGCTCGTCGGCGCCGGATTCACCGGTCTCGGCGGCCACTGGGGCATCGAGTGGCTGACCTGGGCGGTGCACGTGGCCATGTGGATCCTCGCGGTGCTCAGCATCGTGACGGTGTTCCAGCGCGTGCTCGCGGTGCGCAATTCGCCCGGGGCGCGCGAGGTCATCCCGCCCGCCGCGCCGCAGGAGGCGCGGTGAGCGCACCGAGACTCCGCGCACCTGTCCGGGTTTTCGGTCGTAGCGTCGGTGCTGTGGAATCGGGGGAACGGTGAGTATCGGGGAACGATTGAGCGACGTCGGTTACGCGGCGGGTTGGCGATTGGTCCGGGCGCTTCCGGAAGGCGCGGCCCGGCGGGTGTTCGACTGGGGCGGGGAGCGGGCGGCGCGCAACGGTGGCCCGATCCAGTTGCGGCGCAATCTCGCCCGCGTGCTCGGGGTGCCGCCCGAGCAGGTGCCCGACGATCTGATCCGCGCGAGCATGCGCTCCTACGCGCGGTACTGGCGCGAGGCGTTCCGGCTGCCGACGATGGACCACGCGGCCCTGGGCAAGTCGTCGCGGCTGCCCGTGGGCGGACTGCAGCACCTGGACGCGGCGCTGGCCGAGGGGCGCGGCGCGCTCTTGGTGTTGCCGCACTCGGGGAACTGGGACATGGCCGGGGTGTGGTGCGTCCAGAACTACGGCGGTCTCACCACGATCGCCGAGCGCCTGAAGCCGGAGTCGCTGTTCGAGCGCTTCGTCGCCTACCGGGTGAGCCTCGGTTTCGAGGTGTTCCCACTGACGGGGGGCGAGCAGCCGCCGTTCGCCGTGCTGGCCGAGCGCCTGCGGGAGAACAAGATCGTCTGCCTGATGGGTGAGCGCGATCTCACCGGCCGCGGGGTGCCGGTCACCTTCTTCGGTGAGCGCACCTGGATGCCCGCGGGCGCGGCCAAGCTGGCCATCGAGACCGGCGCCGCGCTCATACCGGTGCACGCCTGGTTCACCGTCGATGCCGACGGCGAGGAGGCCTGGGGCCTGAAATGCGAAGAGCGGCTGGATGTCTCGGGTGGCGTCCAGGCGGCGACGCAGCTGCTGGCCGACCGTTTCGCCGCCAATATCGCCGAGCACCCCGCCGACTGGCACATGCTGCAACCGCTGTGGGAGAGCGACCTGTCCGAGGAACGCCGGGCCAGGATCGCCGCCGCGCAGGGCGGACTCGCCGCGCAGGGTGGAAAAGCGCAGGGTGGAGGAGACGAGGCGCCGTGAAGATCGGCATGGTCTGCCCCTATTCGTTCGACGTCCCCGGCGGTGTGCAGGCGCACGTGGTGGAACTCGCGCGGGTGCTCATCGAACGCGGGCACCGGGTGAGCGTGCTCGCGCCCGCCTCGGAGAGCACCCCGCTGCCGGAGTTCGTGGTCTCCGCCGGACGCGCGGTGGCGATTCCCTACAACGGCTCGGTGGCCCGGCTCTCGTTCGGCCCCATGGCCTACACCAGGATCCGCCGCTGGATCGACGGCAACGATTTCGATGTGTTGCACATCCACGAGCCCAACGCGCCGAGCTTGTCCATGCTCGCGCTCAAGATCGCCGAGGGCCCGATCGTCGCGACGTTCCACACCTCGACCACGAAGTCCTTGGTGCTCAGCACTTTTCAGGGTGTGCTCCGGCCTTACCACGAGAAGATCAGCGGCCGGATCGCCGTCTCGGAGCTGGCCAGACGCTGGCAGGTGGAGGCGCTCGGTTCGGACGCGGTGGAGATCCCCAACGGCGTCGACGTGGCCGCCTTCGCGCGCGCTCCGATGCTGCCGGGCTATCCGCGCGCGGGCGGCACGGTGCTGTTCCTCGGACGCTACGACGAACCGCGCAAGGGCATGGAGGTGCTGCTCGGCGCGCTGCCGGAGCTGGTGCGCCGCCACCCCGACGTGGAGATCCTGATCGTCGGTCGCGGCGACGAGGAGCGGCTGCGGCGCGAGGCCGGGCCGAACGCCGGGCACCTGCGCTTCCTCGGCCAGGTCTCCGACGAGGACAAGGCCTCGGCCATGCGCAGCGCCGATGTCTACGTGGCGCCCAACCTCGGCGGTGAGAGCTTCGGCATCATCCTGATCGAGGCCATGGCCGCGGGCACCGCGGTGGTGGCCAGCGAGCTCGACGCGTTCCGCAGGGTGCTGCGCGACGGCACCGCGGGCATGCTCGTCCCGGTCGGGGATTCGGCGCGGCTCGCGGCCGCGCTGGACACCGTGCTGACCGACGAGGTGCGCAGGGAATCGCTGGTGCACACCGCCAATCAGGTGGTCGGCGAATACGACTGGCCGGTGGTCGCCGAGCAGATCCTGCGGGTCTACGAGACCGTCACCATCGGCGACACCCGGGTGCGGGCCGCCGGATGATCACCTTCTCGGCCACAACGGTTCTCGTTCTCGCGCTGATCGCTGCGGTCGTCGTCGCGATCGGTCTGTGGGCCTACTCCACGGCGAATCGGCTGGACCGGCTGCACGTGCGTTCCGACCAGTCCTGGCAGGCGCTGGACTCGGCGCTGGCCAGGCGGGCGGTGGTGGCGCGGGCGGTGGCGATGGCGATCGCGGGTCCGGTCTCCGACCCTGCTTCAGCCGATCAGGCCAAACGTCTGTCCACCCTGGCCGATCGGGCCGAACGCGCCGGACGCGCGGAACGCGAGACGGTGGAGAACCAGCTCTCCTCGGCGCTCTCGGCCGTCGACATCGCCCAGCTGCGCCCGCAGCTGGTCGCCGAACTCGCCGACGCCGAGGCCAGGGTGCTGATCGCCCGGCGCTTCCACAACGACGCGGTCCGCGACACGCTCGCGCTGCGCACCCGGCGTCCGGTCCGCCTGCTGCACCTGGGCGGCACCGCGCCGCTGCCCACCTATTTCGAGATCACCGAGCGCGCCACGCCCGCGGCCTCGACCGGTCTCGCGGTGGACACGATCCGCACCTCGGCGCGCGTCGTCCTGCTCGACGAACAGGACCGGGTGCTGTTGATGCGCGGCAACGACCCGAAGACCCCGGCGGTCTCGTTCTGGTTCACGATCGGCGGCGGTGTGGAGCCGGGGGAGTCGCTGCGCGCGGCCGCTGTGCGCGAGCTGTGGGAGGAGACCGGGCATCGCGCCGATCCCGAGAGTCTGCGCGGCCCGGTCTGGCGGCGCGTCGCGGTGTTCCCGTTCGACGGGCAGCTGATCCGCGCCGAGGAGCTGTTCTTCGTGCTGCGGGTGCGCGCCTTCACGCCCGAACCGGGCAACCTGACGGTGATCGAGCGCCGATCCATCACGGGGCACCAGTGGTGTACGCCCGCCGACATCGCGACCCTGGACCGCTCCGGCGAGACGGTCTACCCCTATCACCTGGACGAACTGCTTCCCGAGGCCGCCGAGATCGCCGCGGGCTCCGACGACCCCGAGGTCCGCTCCATCCGCTGAGCGCCGCCGTGTGCGCCTGTGATCTGGTTCACGATCGTGATAGCTTCGTGACTGGATCGCGTCCCGGCGGGTATCAGGATTCGGTGCTCCTCGATGATGCGGGGCGGTCCTTGTCTGGTGTTGGAGGTAGGTAGTCCATGTCGTACTTGCTGTTCGATTTCCTGTTGCCGATCGTGGGCCCGGCGGCCGCCGAATACTGGGCGCAGCTACTGGTCGTGAATCCGATCTGAGCCGGGTCGGTCCAGCGGGTTCCGCCCGGGCTCGATTGCGCGGGGTTCGCCGATAGCCGGAAGTCGATTCGGCCGGGGTGGCGCGCGTCACGGCGCGCGGAGCTGGCCCCGGGCCGATCTCGCTACCAGTCCAGTGGCCCTCAACTGGCTATCAAGTGGCTTTCTCGGCACGCCTAGAATTAGGTCGTTTCGTTCCGCGCGACCTGATAGGCGCACATGACCCAGGAGTTTGCCGTGACCACGCCCGAGACCACCAACACCGTCGGCACCGCCCGCGTCAAGCGCGGCATGGCCGAGATGCTCAAGGGCGGGGTGATCATGGACGTCGTCACCCCCGAGCAGGCCAAGATCGCCGAGGACGCCGGCGCGGTCGCGGTCATGGCGCTCGAGCGCGTGCCCGCCGACATCCGCGCCCAGGGCGGCGTGTCCCGGATGAGCGACCCGGACATGATCGAGGGCATCATCGGCGCCGTCTCCATCCCGGTCATGGCGAAGGCCCGCATCGGCCACTTCGTGGAGGCGCAGATCCTGCAGAGCCTCGGCGTCGACTACATCGACGAGTCCGAGGTGCTCACCCCGGCCGACTACACCAACCACATCGACAAATGGAACTTCACCGTTCCCTTCGTCTGTGGCGCCACCAACCTGGGCGAGGCGCTGCGCCGCATCACCGAGGGCGCGGCCATGATTCGCTCGAAGGGCGAGGCGGGCACCGGCGACGTGTCCAACGCGACCACCCACATGCGTCAGATCCGCCAGGAGATCCGCAAGCTCGCCGCGCTGCCCGCCGACGAGCTCTACGTCGCGGCCAAGGAGCTGCAGGCGCCGTACGAGCTGGTCCGCGAGGTCGCCGAGACCGGCAAGCTGCCGGTCGTGCTGTTCACCGCCGGTGGCATCGCCACCCCGGCCGACGCCGCGATGATGATGCAGCTCGGCGCCGAGGGCGTGTTCGTCGGCTCGGGCATCTTCAAGTCCGGCAACCCGGCGCAGCGAGCCGCCGCCATCGTCAAGGCCACCACCTTCTACGACGACCCGGACGTGCTGGCGAAGGTCTCCCGCGGCCTCGGTGAGGCCATGGTCGGCATCAACGTCGAGGAGATCGCCCAGCCGCACCGGCTCGCCGAACGCGGCTGGTGAGCCAGCGACGCTTGGTTTTTCGTGACGCCCGTTCCCTGGCCGCAAGCCAGGGAGCGGGCGTTTCGCGTTCGGGACTCGACTCTTCGAACCGCCACACGGCGATCTCAGAGTTCCCACAGAGCCGCTGAGTAGGTTTCGGGGCACGGCGAACAGTTACGGGTCGCCGGTGATGCCGACCGAGTCGAACGCAAAGGACCAAGAGTTGAAGCTTCGCAACACCGGAAGAATCGCGATCGCGGGCTTGGCCGTCGCGGCCGCGCTGGGCTTGACGGCGTGCGGCGGCGACGACAAGAGCGAGACCACGCCGACCCGCACCACCACCAGCGCCAAGGCCACCGCCGCGAACGTGCCGCCGGTGCCGACGGTGGAGCAGTTGAACGCGCAGCTACAGCGCGCGCTCGACCCGGCGGTGCCGAACCAGGAGAAGCTGGAGATGATCCAGGGCGCCGAGGCCGATCCCGAGCTGCCCGGCCGGTTGGCACAGGCCTACCAGCAGACCGGAGCGAGCGTCGTGGTCACCGAGGTGACCGCCTTCGGCGACACCATCAACGCCAAGGCCAAGATCGTCCTGAACAACCAGGAGAACATCGCGGACGTGCCGTTCGTCGCCGAGGACGGCACTTGGAAGGTCCAGAAGGCGTGGGCTTGCGGGATGCTGACCAACCTCGGCCAGCAGTCGGCCGCCTGCGCCTGACAGCGCTGATCCGCCGGAGCGCGGATCGTGCCGCACACGCCTCGGCGGGCGAGTGGCACACAAAGTCGGGGGTGGCGGAAGCTCCGCTACCGCTGTGTGTGCCACTCGTCGAACACAGCCGAAAGGCCAGTCCGCCAACCACACCCGGTCGCGCATAGCGGCCGGGTGTTCGTTCTCCGGCGGATGCGCCCAGCTGATTCGACATGCGGTGCAACGGATATGGGGACGCGCGCGGGGTTCAGGTGCGGCTCAGCGCGGGGCGGTCGGGATGGTCCCAGCGCACCGAAAACGTTGGTACCTCGGGATTCTCGCGGTCGTAGCGCAGCAGCGCGGGGATGGTCCAGTGCTCGTCCCGCGGTGTGCGGCGTCGCAGCGCCGCTTCGCTGAGGTCGAGGCGCACCGTCAGATCGAAGACCAGGTCGCGGCCGAGCAGCATGGGACCCGCTAGGAAGAGCACCAGGTCGGCGGGCGCGGCGCGGACGGCCGCGCGGGCCGAGCGGTCGGCGGCCTCGTCCCACAGCGCGGGCAGCCAGCGGCCGTGCTCGCGCAGCGCGCCGACCACCTCGCGGCGGACCGCGTCGTAGTCGAACCACGCCGTGCGATAGGAGAATTCGTCCTCACGACCGAATTCCATGCGCAGCGAGGCGGGTCGGATGTAGTCGTGCAGGGCGACCACTTCGGCGGAACGTCCTGTCCCGTGCAGTCTTTCGGCGGCGCGCTCGGCGAACGCGACGGGCTGTGCGGCGTCGGACGCGTCGATGGCGATCACGCGGCGGCCCGGCAGCGCGCGGAGCCGATCGACGAGCAGATCGGCGAGGCCGTCCTGGGTGATCGGCACGAACTGCGGCACCGCTCCATCACAGCAGACGCCCCCGCCGGTATCTCCCTGCGCCCCGGCGAGACCCGTGCGGCAGGCCGAGCCGCCGCGAATTCCGCTGCCCCCGCTTGTGACGAGCGCGACATTCAGCAACTCTCTGGCATCCGGTCGAGCTCCTCGACCGGATGCCGAACGGGGCGAATCGGACGCCGTTGGTTAACCTCAGCGCATGGCGACAATCGAAGAGGCATTGGAGATCGAACGCCTGGAGCGGGACATCTTCCGTGGCGCGTCCACGAAGACCCAGCTCCCCCGCACCTTCGGCGGCCAGGTCGCCGGGCAGGCCCTGGTGTCGGCGGTGCGTACGGTGGAGCCACGTTTCCAGGTGCATTCGCTGCACGGATACTTCCTGCGGCCCGGCAATCCACAGGAACCGACCGTGTACCTGGTGGAGCGGATCCGCGACGGCCGCTCCTTCTGCACCCGCCGGGTCACCGGCGTGCAGGACGGCGCGGCGATCTTCACCATGTCGGCTTCGTTCCACGTCGGCGACGAGGGCCCGGAGCATCAGGACGAGATGCTCGAGGTGGCGGCGCCGGAGAACCTGCCGGACGCCCAGACCTCGATGAGCCCGGAACGGCTGTGGGCGATGCGCGAATGGGAGCACTGGGACATCCGCACCGTGCCGCAGGAGTCGGTGTCGCGCCGCGACGGCGTGGTCTCCCAGCAGCAGGTGTGGTTCCGCTACCGGCACCCGCTGCCCGACGACCCGCTGTTCCACGTGTGCACGCTGGCCTACATGAGCGATATGACGCTGCTCGGCTCCTCGAAGGTCACCCACCCCGACGAGCGGACCCAGGACGCGTCGCTGGACCACGCCATGTGGTTCCTTCGCCCGTTCCGCGCCGACGACTGGCTGCTCTACGACCAGTCCTCGCCGTCGGCCGGTTTCGGCCGCGCGCTGACCGGCGGCAAGATCTTCGACCGTGAGGGCAAGCTGGTCGCGGCGGTCGTGCAGGAGGGACTGATCCGCACCCTCCGGGGATAGCGGGGCTCACACCACCTGGACGCGCAGGTGGCAGACCACGGTGTCGGGCATCCGGCGCAGCTCGCGCTCGAGTTCGTCGCTGCGATGGCTCGGCAGCACCCGATCCCAGCCGCCGGGCGGGTCCACCTCGGCGACGACCACGACCTTGCGCCGTCCCGCGAAGTTCTCCCGCAGATAGCGGGCGACCGGCCCGCCGACGGTGGCGTCGCTGTCTTCCAGCAGTACCAGGCGGACCTTCGGGTGCCACGCCTCCCAGGCCTTGGTGAACGCTCGCGTCGATTCACCCGGCAGGCAGACGTGCACCGCGACGACGTCGGAGCCGAGGGACATCGCGGCCGAGAGCGCCTCCCTGCTCAGCTCGGACACCTCCGAGACGGGCACCACGATCGCGGTGCCGGTCGCCTGCGGCTGGGCCGGGATCGCGCCCGCGGCACGACGATCGCCGATCCGGTGGTAGGCCGCGCGGACCCGCTGCATGGCGAACACCAGCGCGGGCAGCACCAGCACGATCAGCCACGCGCCCTCGGTGAACTTCATGGCGGTGGTGATCAGCGCGGCCGCGGTGGTGAGCAGCGCGCCGAATCCGTTGAGCGCGATCCGCACTCGCCATCCCGCGCCCCTGTTCAGCCACCAGTGCCGGACCATCCCCGCCTGGGCGATGGTGAATCCGACGAACACGCCGATGGCGAACAGCGGGACAAGGGCGTTCATCGCGCCGCCCGCACCGATCAGCAGCGCGCCCGCGCTGACGCCGAGCGTCAGCACGCCGTACCGGTAGACCTGGCGCGGCGAACTGACGGCGAACCGGCAGTACGCCGAGCGCGACCTCCGCCCGCTGCGCCCGCCGCACCCGCGGCTCGGCGAAACTGGGCACCGCGTTCGCGATCGCCTCGACGCCGGTCAGCGCCGCGCACCCGCTGGAGAACGCCTTGAGCAGCAACAGGATTCCGAGGGTGTGCATATCGGTGACCGCCGGGTCGCCGGTGACCACCGAGGCCGGTTCACCGCGCAGCAGCCCGCCGAGGATCACCGCTCCGATGCCGCCGACGAACACGACGGTGGGCAGCATGAACGCGCGGGCGCTCTCGGTGATGCCGCGCAGGTTCAGCGCAGTGATGCCCGCGAGCACGGCGAGGCACAACCACACCCTGTACCCGTACAGCGCGGGAAACGCCGAGGTCAGCGCGGCGACGCCGGCGGCGATCGAGACCGCGACGTTGAGCACGTAGTCCACGATCAGCGAGGCGGCCGCGACCAGGCTGGTGCGATGGCCGAGGTGCCGCTTGGCCACCGCGTAGGCGCCGCCGCCGTCGGGGAAGGCCGCGATCACCTGGCGGTAGGACGCGATCAGCACGGCGAGCAGGGCGACGATCGCCAACGTCACCGGCAGCGTCGCGCCGAGCCCGGCCGCGCCCGCTGCGGCCAGTATCAGAACGATCGCCTCCGGACCGTAGGACACCGACGCCATGGCGTCGAGGGAAAGGCCGGCCAATCCGGTCGGCACCGTCAATCCGCGGCGGGGAAGGACAGTCGGTTCTCCGCCTGGCGTTGCGGCGGGGCGCGGCACTACAGCAGTCACCTTTGCGAGTGTGGCGTCGGCTCCCGCCATCCGGCCCCGCTGTTGACGCAACCTTGACGGCAACCGTGAGCGGGCCCACAGCGGCGGGACTAATAAGCTCGGCGGGGTGAACGCATCATCGGTCGCCGCACCCGCCACCGAGGCGCGGCAGACGCCGTCCCGGCCCACCATCGGTGTTCTCGCTTTGCAGGGCGATGTGCGCGAACACGTCGCGGCGCTGGAACAGTGCGGCGCGGAGCCGATTCTGGTGCGGCGCGCGTCGGAGCTGGCCGCCGTGGACGGGCTGGTGCTGCCCGGTGGCGAGTCGACCGCGATCAGCAAGCTGCTGGAAGCGTTCGAACTGCTCGAACCGCTGCGCGCGCGGCTGCGCGACGGCATGCCCGCCTTCGGTTCCTGCGCGGGCATGATCCTGCTGGCCTCCGAGGTGCTCGACACCCGGCCGGACGCCAAGCATCTGTCGGGCATCGATATGACGGTGCGCCGCAACGCCTTCGGACGCCAGGTCGACTCCTTCGAGACCGATCTGGATTTCGCCGGTCTGGCCGATGGTCCCGTGCGCGCGGTCTTCATCCGCGCGCCGTGGGTCGAGCGGGCGGGCGAGGACGTCGAGGTGCTCGCCACGGTGCCCTCCGGTCCGTTCGCGGGCCGCATCGTCGCGGTGCGCCAGGGCAAGGTGCTCGCCACCTCCTTCCACCCCGAAGTGACGGGCGACCTGCGGGTGCACCGCATGTTCGTCGATTTGGCCCGCGCTGCGTAGTTCGCGCCGAACCCGCTGGTGAAACGGGTAATCGGCTACTCGCGCCACGCCGCGCCGGGCGGTGCATCATCGCTGCCATCCGGGCGATCCCGACCGACCCGGGCGTGGTGGCGACACCACCGGACGAACGAGCACGAACATGACCGATGTCATCTCCGCACCCCGTGCGAACAAGGAAGAACCGGTGCCCGCCGAGGCACGGATCTGCAATCTCGTCCCCTCCCGCGACACCGCGCGGGATTGGACGTTCACCGACGCGCTGTCCGTCGGCGCGCTCGGCGCCGTCACCGCACTGCCCACCTCGGTGGACTTGCGCCGCGATTGGTGGACCATCGGCGACCAGGAGGACACCGGGTCCTGCGTCGGCTGGGCGACCGGCGACGGACTGATGCGCTACCACCTGGTGACCGCCAGCAAGCTGAACAGCGACCGCCGCGTCTCGCCGCGGTTCGTGTGGATGGCCTCCAAGGAGACCGACGCGTTCTTCCAGCGGCCGGAGACCTTCATCGAGGGCGCGGGCACCGAGCTGAAGTCGGCCGTCGAGGTCTGCAAGAAGTACGGCGTCGTCGAGGAATCGTTGCTGCCGTTCCACATCCAGACCAAGATGTACCGCGGCCAGGAGAACACCTTCTGGGCGCACGCGGCCACCTTGCGCATCGCCTCGTACTTCAACGTCGGCAAGAACCTCAACCAGTGGAAGACCGTGCTGGCCGACGGCCGCCCGATCCTCGCGGGGTTCATGGTGGACGACACCTGGGACAACGCCACCGCCAACGGGGGTTTCCTGGAGGATTTCGCGGCGGGGACCGAACGCGGCGGGCACGCCGTCGCCATCGTGGGGTACCTGCCGAGCGGGCACTTCATCGTCCGCAACAGCTGGGGCACCGCGTGGGGCGACAAGGGCTTCGCGTACGCGTCGCCGAAGTACATCAAGGGCGCCTTCTTCCCGGAGGCCTACGTGGTCTCGCTCTGAGGGGCTGGGGAGGATGCCGTCTCGGCGGCGTCCATTAGGCTGGAGGAGTTGTCCGTTCGGTTGGCACGCGGCTCGATCCCTCCCCGGGGCGCCGCCGTCCCCGGCGGTCACTCCCAGTGCAACCGACCTGAAGGAAGTAGGGAATGAGCGGCCACTCCAAATGGGCCACCACCAAGCACAAGAAGGCCGCGATCGACGCCAAGCGGGGCAAGCTCTTCGCGAAGCTGATCAAGAACATCGAGGTGGCGGCCCGCACGGGTGGCGGTGATCCGGATGGCAACCCGACGCTGTACGACGCCATCCAGAAGGCCAAGAAGTCGTCGGTCCCCAACGACAACATCGAGCGCGCCCGGAAGCGCGGCGGCGGTGAAGAGGCGGGCGGCGCCGACTGGCAGACCATCATGTACGAGGGCTACGGCCCCAACGGCGTCGCGGTGCTCATCGAGTGCCTCACCGACAACCGCAACCGCGCCGCGGGCGAGGTGCGCGTCGCGATGACCCGCAACGGCGGCAACATGGCCGACCCGGGCTCGGTGGCCTACCTGTTCCATCGCAAGGGCATGGTCACCCTGGAGAAGAACGGGCTGTCCGAGGACGACGTGCTGATGGCCGTGCTGGACGCGGGGGCCGAGGAGGTCAACGACCTCGGCGAGTCCTTCGAGATCATCAGCGACCCGAGCGATCTGATCGACGTGCGCAAGGCACTGCAGGCGGCCGGAATCGACTACGACTCCGCCGAATCCGGCTTCCAGCCGTCGGTCTCGGTCGCGGTCGACGCCGAGGGCGCGCGCAAGGTGTTCAAGCTGGTCGACGCGCTCGAGGACAGCGACGACGTGCAGAACGTCTACACCAACGTGGACCTCTCCGACGAGGTCCTCGCGCAGCTGGAAGACTGAGCTGTCCCGCGGCGGGCGCCCCCCCGAGGCACCGGGGGCCCGGGGCTTGCAGGCGAATGGGCGAAGCTGAGGCGGGGGGAAAAAAGACCAACGGGGAGGGATAGGAAGGAATAAAGGCGGAGGTGGGCCGGG
>NZ_JBFAHS010000030.1:0-36584 GCF_040654315.1 Nocardia sp. NPDC050713
CAGTGCAGTCGCTCGGCCTGCTCGGCCCAGAACGCGTCGCGATCGTCGGCGGCCGCCCGGTACAGCGAGGCGTCGGCGTTCGCCGCGGCGGCGAACTCGGCGCCGGGCGGGTAGACCACGGGGATCGCGGTGCCGGGTTCGGTGGTGGCGCTGGTCAAGTTACATCTCCAATCGAAAAAGCCTGAGCGGCAACGGGGCAGGTGTCGGGCCCCGGTGTTGCCGGGACCCGACGGGCGCCGCGCCGTTGCGGCGAGTCCTGCGGTGGTCCCGGCGGGACGGGACCAGAAGGTCAGTGCACGACCGCCTTCTCCGCGCCCACTCCGGTGAGCGAGCGAACCTCCATCTCGGCGGCCTTCGCGGGGTTCTCCGGTGTGCGGCCGCCGACGAGGGTGCCGATCACGCCGAGCGCGAATGCCAGAGGGATGGAGACGATTCCGGGATTCGACAGCGGGAACCAGTCGAAATCCGAGCCGGGCAGCATGGCGCTCTTGCTGCCCGACACCGCGGGCGAGAACACGATGAGCACGATGGTCGAGATCAGGCCGCCGTACATACTCCACAGCGCGCCGGTGGTGTTGAACCGCCGCCAGAACAGCGAATACACGATCGTCGGCAGGTTCGCCGCCGCGGCGACCGCGAAGGCCAGTGCCACCAGGAACGCGATGTTCTGCCCGTTGGCCAGGATGCCGAGGCCGATGGCGAGCACGCCGATCACCACCGCGGTGATCCGCGAAACTCGCACCTGCGCTGACTCGTCCGCCTTGCCGCGCTCGAGCACGCTGCCGTAGATGTCGTGCGCGAACGAGGCCGCCGCGGTGATGGTGAGCCCCGCGACCACCGCGAGGATGGTGGCGAAGGCGACCGCGGAGATGATGCCGAGCAGCACCACACCGCCCAGTTCGAAGGCAAGCAGCGGCGCCGCCGAATTCTGGCCGCCCGCGGCGGCGAGGATGCGGTCCGGGCCGACGATCGCGGCCGCACCGTAGCCGAGCACCAGCGTGAACAGGTAGAACGCGCCGATCAGGGCGATCGCCCACACCACCGAGCGGCGGGCCTCCTTGGCGGTCGGCACGGTGTAGAAGCGCATCAGCACGTGCGGCAGGCCCGCGGTGCCGAGCACGAGGGCCAAGCCGAGGGAGACGAAGTTCAGCTTGGAGGTCTCGTTCGCGCCGTACTGCGCGCCGGGGGCGAGCACGTCACGCGAGGCGACGGCCTTGTTGGTGGAATCGGAGACCATCTGCTGCGCCGAGCCGAGGATGTCGGAGAAGTTGAACCCGAACTTGGCCAGCACCATCACGGTCATCAGCGCGGCGCCGGTGATGAGCAGCACCGCCTTGATGATCTGCACCCACGTCGTGCCCTTCATGCCGCCGACCAGCACGTAGACGATCATCAGCACGCCGACCACGGCGATCACCACCGACTGTCCGGCGCGGTCGTCGATGTCGAGCAGCAGCGCGACCAAGCCGCCTGCGCCCGCCATCTGCGCAAGCAGGTAGAACAGCGAGACGGTCAGCGTGGACAGCGCCGCGGCGGTGCGCACCGGCCGTTCCCGCAGCCGGAAGCTCAGCACGTCGGCCATGGTGAATTTGCCGGTGTTCCTGAGCATTTCGGCCACCATCAGCAGCGCGACCAGCCAGGCCACCAGGAATCCGATGGAGTACAAGAAGCCGTCGTAGCCGTACACGGCGATAGCGCCCGCGATGCCGAGAAAGCTTGCTGCCGAAAGGTAGTCGCCCGCGATGGCGATGCCGTTCTGCGGGCCGGAGAAGCCACGTCCGCCGGTGAAGTAGTCCGCGGCGCTGGCGTTGTTGCGGCTGGCCCTGATCACCACCACCATCGTGACGGCCACGAACAGGCCGAAGATGGCGATGTTCGCGAGGGGATTGCCGACCGTGTCGGCGGCGAGGTACTGCGTCATCATGCCCGCTCACCCTCCAGGTAGTCGCGGATGGACGCGGCGCGCGGATCCAGTTCCTTGTTGGCGAAGCGGACGTAGAGCGCGGTGATCACGAAGGTGGACACGAACTGGCCGAGACCGAGCAGCAGCCCGACGTTGATATCGCCGACGACCTTGCTCGCCATGAAGTCGTGCGCGTACGCGCCGAGCAGGACGTAGCTGAGGTACCAGACCAGGAACAGCGCCGTCATCGGGAACACGAAACGGCGCAGTCGGTTGCGCAGCTCCTGGAATTGCGGACTGGCCTGCACGGCCGCGAAGTCCTCGGCGCTCGGCGCGCGCGGTGGCTTGGTGCCGTCGAGGTCGATACTTGTCATCGGAGCGTCCTAGCTTGTGACGTGGATTACTGCGGTGAAGGTAGACCGCGCCGAGCTCCGATATGCGTTGTGGCGCAGGTCACTCTGTGAAGGCGGGGATCTGTGCGGTGAACGGTCGGCTCGGCGCGACGAACGGTCGGCGGCCGAACGGCTCGGCGGTCAGCCCGCGCGCAGTCCGCGCTCGCGGTCGGCGCCCATGCCGAGCCGTTCCGGCGCGTGCATGCGCACGAAGATCCGTCGCACCGTGCGCGGAGTTTGGCCCCGCGTCAGCTTGCTCACCAGAATCATCGTCAGGAAGGCCAGCGGCACGCTGATCGCCGCGGGGTAGCCGAGGATCGCGGCGAGCCATCCGTCGGCCACCGCCTCGGACGCGCCGCCGAGCACCGACACCGCCGTCGCCCCACCCGCGACGAGACCGCCCGCGGTCAGGCCCGCGCCGGCGCCCTTCGCGGTCAGCCCGCGCCACCAGATGCCCAGCACCAGCAGCGGACACAGCGTCGACGCGGCCACCGAGAAGGCCAGGGCGACCGTGCGGGAAAGGTCGAGCGAGGCGACGGTGAGCGACAGCGCGAGCGGCACAGTGCCCGCCGCCAGCGCCGCCATCCGGAAGTCCCGGATCCGGCCGCGCAGCATGTCCGTGCTGAGCACACCAGCGATGCTGACCAGCAGGCCGGAGGACGTGGAGAGGAACGCGGCGATCGCGCCCGCCGCCGCCAGCGCCGCCAGCAGTTGCCCGGGCAATCCGCCGAGCACCGAACCGGGCAGCAACAGCACCGCCGCGTCCGAGGTCCCGGTGATCAGCAACTGCGGGACGTACAGCCGCGCGAACACTCCGAGCAGGATCGGGAACAGGTAGAACGTGCCGACCAGACCGATGACGGCGAGCGCGGTGGCGCGCGCGGCCCGGCCGTCGGGATTGGTGTAGAAGCGCACCAGCACGTGCGGCAACCCCATGGTGCCGAGGAAAGTGGCGATGATCAGCGAATACACCTGGTAGGTCGGGTGCGAGCCGCCGAAGCCGCCGCCGGGCGACAACCAGCTCGCGCCGTCGGCCGGAGCACCCGCGACCACCGGGACCGCGGAACCGGATTCGAGCACCATCTCGGTGCCCGCGGCCAGTTCGTGTTCGCCGGGCGTCAACGCCACCGGGCCGTCGACGCGGCGGCCGTCCACCGTGCCCGTGATCGAGACCTGTTGGCCGACACCGACCTGCACCACCACGTCGGTGGTGACGTCCACCGTGGTGCGCTCGGTGACGATCGGCGGCGCGGCCGTGCCGAGCTCGCGGTCCTGCGCCAGGAAATGACCGAGCAGCACCAGGGCGGGCAGCGCGACCGCGGTGAACTTCAGCCAGTATTGGAACGCCTGGACCAGCGTGATCGACCGCATCCCGCCGCCGGTGACATTGGCGATGACGATGGCGCCGACCGCGACGGCCCCGACCCAGCTGGGCACACCGAGCAGAATCCGCAGCGTCAACCCGGCCCCTTGGAACTGCGGGATCAGATAGACCGCGCACACCAGCACCACCACGACCGCGGCCAACTTGCGCAAACGCACCGAGCCGAGCCGGAATTCGGCGAAATCCGGCACCGTGTAGGCCCCGGAGCGGCGCAGCGGCGCCGCGACGAACAGCAGCAGCGCCAGATAGCCCGCGGTGAATCCGACCGGGTACCACAGCGCGTCGGCGCCGTACTTGGCGATCAGCCCCGCGACACCGAGAAACGAAGCGGCCGAGAGGTATTCGCCGGAGATCGCCGCGGCGTTCCACCCGGGGCCGACGCTGCGCGAGGCGACGAGGAAATCGGAGGTGGTGCGCGCCAGCCGCACACCGTAGGCGCCGATCGCCACGGTGGCGAACGCGGCGAGCAGCAGCGCCGCGAGGGTCAGGGCGGGCGCGCCCACGTCAGTCCCCGGCCAGGTCGAGGAAATCCTCCTCGTTGCGTTCGGACAGACGGATATACAGCCGCCCGACGACGTACAGCGCGGGGAACACCGTGACACCGAGCAATAGCCAGGGCAGCCGGACACCGAGCACGACGGCCGAGGCGAGCGCGTCGATACCGAGCAGCAGCGGAATCGCGCCGAGCGCCAGCACCGTGACCACCGCGAGGCGCAGCGCCAGGCCGAGCTGGGCGCGGATGAGACCGCCGATCAACGCCTCACCGATCTCGGTCTGCTCGGCCACCTCCACGCGGGTGCGCACCCGCCGCGCGCCGCGCCGCTCGGCGAGCACCACCCGCTGGCGTGCGGGCCGCTGCGGGCCGGTCACCGAGCGGTCCAGTTGTGCCGCGGTCCGTGCACCAGCCGCTGCTTGAGCTCGCGCACTTGGCGGCGGCTGACCGGTAGCTCCACCGCCGCCGCGCTGCCCTCGGCGCGCAGGCACACCACCGTACCGCTGCCCACCGTGCGCAAGCCCGTGACCAACCGCAGCGCCACCAGGTAGGAGCGGTGCACGCGCAGGAACCCGGCGTTCTCCCAGCGGGTTTCGAGTGCGGTGAGTGGGATGCGCACCAGGTGCGAGCCCGCGCTGGTGTGCAGGCGCGCGTAGTCGCCGTCCGCCTCGACCCAGCTCACGCTGGAGCGATGCACCAGGGTGGTGACGCCGCCGAGTTCTACGGGGATCACTTCGTTCGGATCGGTGCGCGGCGCCGCGGGCGGCGGGGGAGCGGCGCGCGTCTGGGTGATGCGCCGCACCGCCTCGGCCAGGCGCGCCTCGCGCAGTGGCTTGAGCAGATAGTCCACCGCGCCGAGGTCGAAGGCGCTCACCGCCCGGTCGTCGTGCGCGGTCACGAACACCACCGCGGGCGGGTTGGCGAACTCGGAGAGGATGCCCGCCAACTCCATGCCGTCGAGGCCGGGCATGTTGATGTCGAGGAACACCGCGTCCACCGGATGGGTGCGCAGCACCCGAAGCGCGCTGGTCGCCTCGCCCGCGGTGTGGATCTCGCCGACGCCGCGCTGGGTGCGCAGCAGGTACACCAGCTCGTCCAGAGCGGGCTTCTCGTCATCCACGGCGAGCACGCGCAGCGGGCCCGCCGAGCCATCGGTGTTCTGCGTCACAACCGCTCCATCGTAAGGGCATGGTGAGCGGCGATGTTTCGGATACCCCCGACCTGGCCCGGCGTCGCGTCAGGCGCGCACGCCGGGGCGGAACTTCGGCACCCGCAGACTGACCTTGGTGCCCGCGCCCGGCGCGGTCTCGACGATCAACCCGTAGTCGTTGCCGAAGGCCGCGCGCAGCCGGTCGTCCACGTTCGCCAGCCCGACGTGCGCGGATTCGCCGGAACCCGCGGGGCCGGAACCCGTTTCGACCGCGTCGAGCGCGCCGGAGCGCAGCAGATCGGGGTCCATGCCCGCGCCGTCGTCCTCGACGCTGATCAGGCAGTCGGTGCCCGCGTCGGTGGCCACGATGGCGATGGTTCCGCCGCCCTGCCTGCCCGCGATGCCGTGCCGCACCGCGTTCTCCACCAGCGGTTGCAGGGCGAGGAAGGGCAGCACCACGCCGAGCACCTCGGGCGCGATACGCAGCCGCACCTGTAGCGCGTCGCCGAAGCGCGCCCGTTCCAGCGCGAGGTAGCGCTCGATGTTGCGCAGTTCGTCGGACAGCACGGTGAATTCCCCCGCGGCGCGGAACGAGTAGCGGGTGAAGTCGGCGAACTCGAGGATGAGTTCCCTGGCTCGATCCGGATCGGTGCGCACGAACGACGCGATGGTGTTGAGCGCGTTGTAGATGAAGTGCGGACTGATCTGGGCGCGCAGCGCGCGCACCTCGGCGCGGTCCAGCCGGGCGCGCGAAGCGTCGAGATCGGCGAGTTCCAGCTGGCCGCAGGCGTAACGGGCCACCTCGGCGAGCGCGCCGAGCAGTCCTGGCCCCGGCTTGCCGTTGGCGACCACGCCGAGCGCGCCCGCCGCGCCGCTGTTCTCGATCAGCAACGGCTGCGCGACCAGCGTCCGCGCGCCGTGCTCACCCTGCCCGGGACCGGCCACCAGCACCGGTCGTTCGCTCGCGGCCGCCCGCCGCGCGGCGTCGGCGAAGACCTCGGCGAGATCGGCATGGGGACCGTCCCAGGCGAGCACCTCGCCGTCGGGGTCCGCGACGCCGAGCGCGTCCGCGCCGGTCAGCGCGCGCAAATGGGGCGCGGCCTCCCGCGCGGATTGTTCGGTGAGCCCGCGGCGCAGCGGCACGGCGGCCAACGAGGCGGTGTGCAGCGCCGAGTGCACGGCGCGTTCGGCGGGTGTGGTGACCACCCGCCGCGTGCGCAGCCACACCAACAGCGCGCCGCCCGCCACCAGCGCCGCCGTGACGACGGCGACGACGGTCGCGGTCACCGGACCACGGCCAGGTATCGCCCGATCATGGTCCGATTATGGACGCGCGTTACGAGTGCGAGTCAGCCCTGGTACGGGGCGACCGCGAACTGGATCGTGCCGGGCTGCGGCAGGTGCGCCGCGCCGACCGTGATCGTCGCGGTGAATTTCCCGACGCCCGGGCTGAAGACCGCCGACTTGCCGTCGTTCATCCAGAAGCCCGGACCGTTGGGCGTCTGGGTGACCTTCCCCGTCTCGCCGGTCTCGGTGTTGCGCCAGTTCAGCGTCACCGGGACACTGCACGGCCCGAGGCCCCACATGTTCGAGGCGACGGTGAAGGCCGCGGACTGCGGGTACGCGTTGCCGTTGACGGAGGCGTCGATCTGCGCGAGGCACGCTCCGTTGGTCAGCGAGTAGACGGTCGTGAACTCGCCGCCGTTGGCCACGGCGGGGGCCGCGGTGACGGCGAGCGCGGCCGCGGACAGCGCGGCCGCCAAGGGAACTGTCTTGACTAGCGTGCTGGTCATCTTGGTGGTCATCCTCGAACCTCGTCCAGGTAGTTGCGGATTCTTGGACCTGCGTACGCGGAAGCGAGATTACCAAGATCGAGCTCACGGTCCGCACGCTTTCGATCGATCTCGCCGCTCGCGAGCGCGCTGTCGTCCTCGTCGGCGGGGCGCCTTCGCGACGGCTCTTTCCGGCCGATCTGGGCGGCCGATCGCGACGCGCCGGTGATCTTCTTCACGACGCGCCGATGATCATCCTGGCGGCGCGTGCCGGTGCGAATTCGTGTCGCAGGGGGCGCTTAGACTCGGTGCACCAACCCCCGTCGAGACCTTGGGAGGAAGGACTGTCTTGGCCGAGTCCGGATCGTTCGTTCACCTGCACAACCACACCGAGTACTCCATGCTCGACGGCGCGGCCAAGATCTCTCCGCTGTTCACCGAGGCGAAGCGACTCGGGATGACCGCGGTCGGCATGACCGACCACGGCAACATGTACGGCGCGGCCGAGTTCTACAACTCCGCCAAGAAACACGACATCAAGCCGATCATCGGCATCGAGGCCTACATCGCGCCCGGCTCCCGCTTCGACACCAAGCGCGTGCAGTGGGGCGACCCGAGCCAGAAGGGCGACGACGTCTCCGGCTCGGGCGCCTACACCCACATGACGATGGTCGCCGAGACCGCGACCGGTCTGCGCAACCTGTTCAAGCTCTCCTCGCTGGCCTCCATCGAAGGACAGCTCGGCAAGTGGGCGCGCATGGACGAGGAGATCATCGCCCAGTACGCCGAGGGCATCATCGCGACCACCGGCTGCCCGTCCGGCGAGGTCCAGACCCGGCTGCGCCTCGGCCACGAGCGCGAGGCGCTGGAGGCCGCGGCCAAGTGGCAGGAGATCTTCGGCAAGGACAACTTCTTCCTCGAGGTGATGGACCACGGTCTGTCCATCGAGCGACGGGTCCGCGAGGGCCTGCTGCGCATCGGCAAGCAGCTCGACATTCCGCCGTTGGCCACCAACGACTGTCACTACGTGACCAAGGACCAGTCGGCCAACCACGAGGCGCTGCTGTGCGTGCAGACCGGTAAGACCCTCTCGGATCCGACCCGGTTCAAGTTCGACGGTGACGGCTACTACCTGAAGTCGGCCGCCGAGATGCGCGCGCTGTGGGACGCGGAAGTGCCTGGCGCGTGCGAGAACACGGTGCGCATCGGCGAGCGCGTGCAGTCCTACGACGACGTGTGGAACTTCAAGGACCGCATGCCGGTGTTCCCGGTGCCGGAGGGCGAGACCCAGGACTCGTGGTTGCGCAAAGAAGTGGACCGCGGGCTGGCCCGCCGGTTCCCCGACGGCGTGCCGCAGGAGTACTACGACCGCGCCTACTTCGAGCTCGATGTCATCCGGCAGAAGGGTTTTCCCGCCTACTTCCTCGTCGTCGGCGACCTCGTCACGCACGCGAAAGAGGTCGGCATCCGCGTCGGCCCCGGTCGTGGTTCGGCGGCCGGTTCGCTGGTGGCCTACGCGCTCGGCATCACCAATATCGACCCGATTCCGCACGGCCTGCTGTTCGAGCGGTTCCTGAACCCCGAGCGCCCCTCCGCGCCCGATATCGATATCGACTTCGACGATCGCCGCCGCGGTGAGATGGTGCGATACGCCACCGAGAAGTGGGGCAGCGACCGGGTCGCCCAGGTGATCACCTTCGGCACCATCAAAACGAAGGCCGCCATCAAGGACTCGGCGCGAGTTCAGTTCGGCCAGCCCGGTTTCGCCATCGCCGACCAGATCTCCAAGGCGCTGCCGCCGCCGATCATGGCCAAGGACATCCCGCTCTCGGGCATCATGGATCCCGATCACGAGCGGTACAAGGAGGCCGCCGAGGTCCGCGAGCTCATCGGCAACAACCCCGATGTCGCCAAGATCTACGAGACGGCCCGCGGCCTGGAGGGCCTGATCCGCAACGCGGGCGTGCACGCCTGCGCGGTGATCATGTCCTCCGAGCCGCTGATGGACGCGATTCCGGTGTGGCGCCGCCCCCAGGACGGCGCGATCATCACCGGCTGGGACTACCCGTCCTGCGAGGCCATCGGCCTGCTGAAGATGGACTTCCTCGGCCTGCGCAACCTCACCGTCATCGGTGACGCGCTGGACAACATCAAGGCCAATCGCGGCATCGACCTGGACATGGACAACCTGCCGCTCGACGATCCCGCCACCTACGAATTGCTCTCGCGCGGTGACACTCTCGGCGTCTTCCAGCTCGACGGCGGGCCGATGCGCGACCTGCTGCGCCGCATGCAGCCCACCGGGTTCAACGACATCGTCGCCGTGCTCGCGCTGTACCGCCCCGGCCCGATGGGCATGAACGCGCACAACGACTACGCCGACCGAAAGAACGGCCGCCAGCCGATCAAGCCGATCCATCCGGAACTCGAGGAACCGCTGAAGGACATCCTCGCCGAGACCTACGGCCTGATCGTCTACCAAGAGCAGATCATGTTCATCGCGCAGAAGGTCGCCTCCTACTCCATGGGCAAGGCCGACGCGCTGCGCAAGGCCATGGGTAAGAAGAAGCTCGAGGTGCTGGAGGCCGAGTACAAGGGCTTCCACGAGGGCATGACCGCGAACGGGTTCTCCGAGGGCGCGGTGAAAGCGCTGTGGGACACCATCCTTCCGTTCGCCGGCTACGCGTTCAACAAGTCGCACGCCGCGGGCTACGGTCTGGTCTCCTTCTGGACCGCCTACCTCAAGGCCAACTACCCGGCCGAATACATGGCGGGTCTGCTCACCTCCGTCGGCGACGACAAGGACAAGGCGGCGGTCTACCTGTCGGACTGCCGCAGGCTCGGCATCACGGTGCTGCCGCCGGACGTCAACGAGTCCGAGCAGAACTTCGCCTCGGTGGGCAAGGACATCCGCTTCGGTCTCGGCGCGGTGCGCAACGTCGGCGCGAACGTGGTGGCCTCGATCATCCAGGCGCGCAAGGAGAAATCGAAGTTCACCGATTTCTCCGACTACCTGAACAAGATCGACGCCATCGCCTGCACCAAGAAGGTCACCGAATCCCTCATCAAGGCCGGCGGTTTCGACTCGCTCGGGCATCCGCGCAAGGGCCTGATGCTGATCCACTCCGACGCCATCGACGCCGTGATGACCACCAAGAAGGCCGAGGCCATCGGACAGTTCGACCTGTTCGGCGGCATGGACGCCGACGAGTCGGTGGCCTCGGTGTTCAATGTCGCGGTGCCGGACGAGGAATGGGAGTCCAAGCACAAGCTGGCGCTGGAACGCGAGATGCTCGGCCTCTACGTCTCCGGGCATCCGCTCAACGGCGTGGAGCACGTGCTCGCCGCGCAGGCCGACACCCCGATCCCCACCATCCTCGAAGGCGACGTGAAGGACGGCGCGCAGGTCACCATCGGCGGCATCCTCGCCTCGGTGAACCGGCGCATCAACAAGAACGGTCTGGCCTGGGCCTCGGCCCAGCTCGAGGACCTGACCGGTGGCATCGAGGTGCTGTTCTTCCCGCAGGCGTACTCGGTGTACGGCGCCGACGTCGTCGAGGACGCGGTGGTGCTGGTGAAGGCGCGCGTCTCGGTGCGCGACGACCGAATCTCGTTGATCGCCAACGACCTCGCCGTCCCCGACCTGTCCTCCATCGGCGTCGCCAAACCGCTCGCGGTCACCATCTCCACCCGGATGTGCACCCCGGACAAGATCGGCGAACTCAAGCGCGTCCTCTCCCGCCACCCCGGCACCTCCGACGTACACGTCCGCCACGTCGGCGCCCGCGAGAAGACCACCTTGCTCAAACTCGACGACAGCCTGCGCGTCTCCCCGTCCTCGGCCCTCTTCGGCGACCTCAAGGCCCTGCTCGGCCCGAGCTGCCTGACGAGCTGAGCCCGACGCTGCCGCTTTGACTCAGGTCGACGCGGCACAGTGGTCGTCGCAAAGGTCCTGCCGTCGGCCGCTCGATGTCGTCGTGTCCGGGCAGACTGCGGTCACGCCGGATGATCATCGGCCGGGGGCGGGGCGGTGGGTGATCCTCGGCTTCACTCAGTGCTGGATCCGCCGTCGGCTGTGCCGATCCCGTCGGCGGAGCTGGCGTCTGCCGCGGCGTGCCGGATGACTTCGGAGTAGTGCTGGAACATCCGGGGCCAGGAATCGAGGTCGTAACGCGTCAGTCGCGCCCAGCAAGTGGCCAGGACCGCCCGGGCTCGCGTGCCCGGCCAGGGCTGGGGCAGCAGTCGCGGGGGCAGCAGCGGGTCGTACTCGGTGGCCCTGGTGAATTCGGCGGCGAGTTCGACGAGCACGGTCAGTACCTCCGACTGTGACAGCTCGGCTGGACCGGTCAGCCGGTCGAGGCGAGCGCGCGCCACGCCCAGCAGTCGCTCGTGCCCGGCCGCGATCTTGTCCAGCGGCCACAGCCGTGCGGCGATCCGCCGGGGGGAGTCCAGGTCGCCGACGCGCAGGTCTGTCGTGGTGAGCCGCGTCAGGTACTCGCCGATGTCCAGCCGGTCCGCCAGGATGTCGATGTAGGGTTCCCAGGCGTTCGGTGAGACGTAGAGGCCGCCCTGGATCGCGGCGCCGCCCAGGCGAACGATGCCGTCGCGCACGGCATCACGATCGGCACGTCGCGTTTCGGGAACAGCGAAGCCGACCAGATGCCAGACACCGTCCCACTCGGCCTGGCCGCGGTCCTGGTCGTACATGAAGCGCACGAACTCGACATTCGGCCCGATCGAACTCTGCATCTCGGCGCCGACCCGCAACGAGGCCTTGCGTCCTCGCCCCTCCTGGGTGATCAGCCCGTCGGCGACCAAACGCCTGATATGCAGACGGACCTGCTGATCCGACATCCCCAGTGTGTTGGCCACCGCGTACAACTCACCGGCATCGATGGTCGCGTCCTCGCGGATCATGCTCTCCACCAACACCCTGGTCGGAATCTCGACCGTCTCCTCCACACGCTCTCCAGGCATATGGTTAGCCTATCTCCAATCATCGTTCGAACTGGGAACGATAGTTTTGAAAATGACCTGCACGGATCGTGCGCCCACTCGCCGACACCGCCGGTCGGCCTCGACGGCAGCGACACGAGGGTGTTCGGCGTCAGAGGTGTCTTTCACGACAGTCGAGTTCTGTGTCGGGTGACGGAAACGGTCGGCTGACTCATCCTGAGGGATGATCGAAGCTACGCCGAAAGGCGCTGCGGGATGGGGCTGTTGGGGGGATTCGGAGATCTCGCGTCTCCGATACTGTGCGGCGAACCGAGTGGCTGACCCGCTCGGGCCGATGGCAGGCCTCGGCCACGCCGTCGGGGCGGCATGCGGGCTGCGCTATGCCGAACTGGTGCGGCAACGCCTCATCGACCCGCTGGGCCTCGAAACCATGTCGGTGCCGGCGTCGGCCGCTGAACTACGGTCGTCTGCGGTGGAAGGTCGGGGCCCTTTCGGTCGGCCGCGGCAGCCGTGGGCGGGTGAGGCGGTGGCACCTGCGGGCGGTATCCGTGCCTCGATCCGTGACATGTCGCGTCTGACCGCCGCGATGCTCGACGGCAGCGCACCGGGGATCGGCGCGCTCGAACCGGTCCCGCAGACGGCGGGGCGGCCGATCCGGATCGGTGCGGCATGGCTGACTGTGCGGCACCGGGGGCAGACGATCACCTGGCACAACGGCGGAACCGGTGGCTTCCGTTCCTTCATGGGTTTCGACCGCGCCGCCCATGCCGGAGTCGTGGTGCTCTCAGCCGCCACCGCTTCGGTCGACCGAGCAGGATTCACCCTGCTCCAGCAGTTCGCCGGGAACTGAACGGGGGCCGGTCGCCGGTCGCCTGCGCGAAGCCCGAGATCGGCAGTCCAGCAGGGGGAATGGAGAAGCCAGGGTTGGCGGCGTGTCCGCCGAGGTGAGTTCCGAAGTGCCCAGGGCGAAGATCGAGATGCCGAGGACCGGTTGCGGAACCCCGCCGTACGATCTACCCGGTCGCCCCGCGGAACAAGCGTGTGACCGGCGCTTTAACCGCGTCTTCAGCCGACGACAAGCCGCCGTGGGAAGACTTGGCGGCGTTCGACATTCCCCCTCTCACCACAGGACAACGACCATGGCAACGATCCTCCGCCCCTTCCGTGCCGCACTCCTCGCGCTCACCGCTCTCGCGGCCACCCTCGTGTTCGCCGTCGCGGGCGCGGGCGCCGCGCAGGCCGGGGTGTATACGGAAATCGAGTTCGCGCCGGGCGCCAGCGAGGCGACCGTGGACGGAGCGGTCGTGCGCGGCGACGCGGACAGCTACCTGCTCGAGGCGCGCGGTGGGCAGTTGCTCTACACCGCGATCGTCGCGCTGGAGGACAACGTGAACTTCAGCATCTCCGCCCCGGACGGCCTGGTGCTGGTCGTCGAGGAGACCGCCACCGAGATCGTGTTGCCCTACGACGGCCTCTACCGTGTGCTCGTCGCGCCGACCCGTGGCAACGCCAGCTACACGCTGCACGTCGAAATCCACTGAGGCGTAGCTCGCGCCGTGCGCGGTCGGTCGATCCGTCGACCGGCCGCGTCCAGGCGCTGATCGGCGCTGGCGGGCGTACTTCCGCCGAACAAGCGCTGCCGGACGGAGTCTGTGGAAAGCCCGGCGCATGGTCGAGCGAAGGCGGAGGAACGCTTACGCCGAGACCGCGACGCCGAGTGTCAGCGCGGCGAGGAACTTCGGTCCCTCGCCGTAGAAGACGTCCACGTCGCGGACCTCGAACCCGGCGGCGCGCACCAAACCGAGGATGTCGCGATCGAGGTTGCACCCGCCCGCGATCGTCTTCTGGATCGGATTGAGCCGGTGCTGCCAGGCCTGGACCTTGGCGTCCGGCGCGAGCCCGTGCTCGACGAAATGGAACGTCCCACCCGGCACCAGCACCCGGCGCACTTCCGCGAGCGCGGTCGCCACATCCGGGATGGTGCACATCGTCCAGGTCGACAGCGCCGAGTCGAAAGTGTTGTCCGGGAACGGCAGCGACTGGCCGTCCAGCCCGGCACGCTCGATCGGCACCGATGCCCGTTCCAGGCGCTTGCCCGCCAGTTTCCAGCCCAGATCCGCCGGTTCCACCGCGCTGATCGACCGCACCGTGTCCGGATAGAACGGCACGTTGAGCCCGGAGCCGAAGCCGATCTCCACCACCCGGCCGTGCAGACCGGCACACGCCCGTTGCCGCTGCGGTTCGTTGATCCGCATGCCGCAGGCGAATTCCACCAGCCGGGGCACGACCTGATTCTCGTACAGTCCCACGCGTTCACTCTGGCAGCCCGAGTGCCGCTGCGCCAGTGCGCTCGGAGGACCGACGCCAGTGCGCTCGGAGGACCGACGCCAGTGCGCTCGACGGACCCGGCGTCAGTGTGTTCGGCGGGCCTGGCGTCAGTGTGTTCGGCGGGCCTGGCGCCGATGTGTTCGAGGGGCACGGCCCACTCTGTTTCGAAGGACGCGGCGCCATTGCGCTGGAAGGCCGCGGCCCCACTCCGTTTCGAAGGACCGGCCCCAGTGCGCTCGATGGGCGCCGCGCCGATGCCGCTCGATGGGCGCCGCGCCGGTGCTGCTCGCCGCGCCGGTGCTGCTCGCCGCGCCGGTGCTGCTCGCCGCGCCGGTGCCGCTCGACGGACGCCGCGCCGGTGCCGCTCGGCGGCCTCGCCGAGATGAGCCGGTATCGCCCGGCGTGCGATGCTGGCGCGGTGACTGTCTTCGAGGTGTGGGCGCCCAAGGCCGGCACGGTGCGGCTCGAGCTCGACGGCGACGTGCACCCGATGGGGGGCTCCGCCGACGGCTGGTGGCGCGTCGAGCGGGACGCGGCCGACGGCGCGCGGTACGGATACCTGCTCGACGACGATCCCACCGTGCTGCCCGACCCGCGCTCGGCCCGTCAGCCGGACGGCGTGCATGGACGCTCCGCGCTGCACACGCTGGATCCGGGCGGGTGGACCGACCGGGACTGGACCGGACGGCCGCTGGCGGGATCGGTCTTCTACGAACTGCACATCGGCGCGTTCACTCCCGAGGGCACCTTCGACGCGGCGATCGGACGCTTGGACCACCTCGTCGACCTGGGCGTCACCGTGGTGGAGCTGATGCCGGTCAACGCCTTCGACGGCACCCACAACTGGGGCTACGACGGCGTGCTCTGGTACGCGGTGCAGGAGAGCTACGGCGGGCCGGACGGGCTGCAACGGTTCGTGAACGCCTGTCACACGCGCGGTTTGGCGGTCTGCCTCGACGTCGTCTACAACCACCTCGGGCCGTCCGGCAACTATCTGCCCCGCTTCGGTCCCTACCTCACCGAAGGCCGCAACACGTGGGGGCTCAGCCTCAACCTGGACGGTCCCGCCTCGGACGAGGTGCGCCGCTACATCATCGGCAACGCGCTGCGCTGGTTGCGCGACTTCCACATCGACGCGCTGCGGCTGGACGCGGTGCACGCCTTGGTCGACCGCACCGCCACCCATCTGCTCGCCGAGCTGGCCGCCGAGACCGAACGCCTCGCCGCGCACGTGCGCAGGCCGCTGACCTTGATCGCGGAGAGCGATCTCAACGACCCGCGGCTGATCACGGCGCGCGCGGCAGGCGGCCACGGGCTGACCGGGCAGTGGAACGACGACCTGCACCACGCCGTGCACGCCGCGGTCTCCGGCGAGCGGCAGGGCTACTACGCCGATTTCGGTTCGATGGCCTGTCTGGCACGGACGCTGACGCACGGCTTCTTCCACGCGGGCACGTTCTCCAGCTTCCGCGGCCGCGTCCACGGTCGCCCGCTGGATCGTTCCGTGGTCCCCGGTTCGGCGCTGCTCGCCTACACCTGCACCCACGATCAGGTCGGCAACCGGGCGCTGGGCGACCGGCCGAGCGCCTACCTGACCGACGGCCAGCTCGCCGTCAAGGCGGCGCTGGTGCTGTGCTCGGCGTACACCCCGATGCTGTTCATGGGCGAGGAATGGGGCGCGCGCACGCCGTTTCAGTTCTTCACCTCGCACACCGACCCGCAGATCGGCGCGGCCACCGCGGCCGGACGCAAGGAGGAGTTCGCCGAGCACGGCTGGCCCAGCGAGGACGTGCCCGACCCGCAGGACCCCGCCACCTTCCACCGATCCAAGCTGGACTGGTCCGAACTCGCCGATCCCGCCCGGGCCAGGCTGCTCGCCTGCTACCGGGCCCTGCTCGCGATCCGCAGGGCGCACCCGGATCTCACCGATTCGTCGCTGCCACACGTACGGGTGGACTACGATGAACGGTCCCGATGGCTCGTACTGCACCGCGGGACGCTGCACCTGGTGTGCAACCTCTCCGAAGACCCGGTGCGGGTGCCGGTAACCGGGTTCTCGCTGCTGTCCTGGGAGCCGCCGACCGAAGGGCCAACGGGCACAACGATTCCCGCGCACTCGTTCGCGCTGCTCGCCGACTCGCCCCCGGCCGCGAAAGCGCCGTGACCGCACCGAATCCCGGATAACGGTCCGCCAACTGTCCGGGACAGGCCCATTGCCCGGTTTGTCCGTCGCCATTACCGTGGAGTGATGAGCAACGTGGCTTCAGTCAGCGGCAGCGCCGCCGCCGAATTCGGACCGCTGGTACGCGCTTTCACCAGGGCGTTCGGAAATCGTCGCGGCGCGGGTGGCGCGTTGGCGGTGCATTTGAACGGCGAACCCCTTGTCGACATCTGCACCGGCACCGCGGGCGAGGGGGTCTGGACTCGCGAAACCGGCTCGATCATCTTCTCCGCGACCAAGGGCATCACCGCCACCGTCATCCACCGGCTCGCCGACCGCGGACTACTCGACTACAACGCTCCCGTCGCCGAGTACTGGCCCGCGTTCGCCGCCAACGGCAAGGGCGGCATCACGGTGCGGCAGGTGATGACGCACAGCGCGGGCCTCTCGGCGCTGGCACCGATCGCGAAGAGCCCCGACGACATCCTCGACCACGAGCTCATGGAGCGGCGCTTGGCCGCCGCCAAACCCGATGGAAAACTGGGCGTGCCGACCTATCACGCGCTGACCTATGGCTGGCTGCTCGCGGGCATCGCCCGCGGGATCACCGGCAAGAGCATGGGCGAGTTGTTCCGCACCGAGGTGTCCGAGCCGCTCGGCATCGACGGGCTGCACCTGGGTCTGCCGCCCGCCGAGTCGGCCACCGTGTACGCGCCGCTGGCGGGCAGCCAGCTCAGCCTGCTCGGCAAACCGCTCGGCGCCCTCTTGCTCGGCCGCAGCCACCTCATTCCCGGTGCGTTGGGCGCGGCGACCCGCTGCCTGTTCCTGCCCGGGTTGCACGCCATCCTGGAGGGCGACGGACCGTCGATCCTGCGCACCGAACTGCCCGCGGGCAACGGCGTGGCCACCGCGTCCGCGCTCGCCACCATGTACGGCTCGGTCGCGAGCGGTCGGACGCCGGGCGGCCTGCCGTTCCTGTCACCCGCGACGATCAGGGAACTGAGCAAGGTGCGCACCTACCGCCTCGACCACGCGCTGTTCTACGCGCCGATGATGTGGCATCTCGGCTACCACTCGCTGCCGATGCCCGGCGCTCGCGGCGGCCTCGGCCACATCGGGCTCGGCGGCTCGTTCGGCTGGGCCGAACCGCGCATGGGCCTCTCGGTCGGTTTCGTGCACAACCGGCTCTCGGCCGGTCAGCTGGGCGTGGACCAGTTCTCGGCCATGTGGCTGTTGCCGCTGATCCTCAACTGCCTGCGCGCCACCCGGCGGGTCACGCTCGACGAGACGCGCGACGCGGCGGCCTGACCGACGCGGCTTCGCGTCGGCGAATGGAACGACGGTCGGCCCGCGCGAGCCGGTGTGGTCGGCCGACCGCCGCGAGCGACCGGCCGTCCCCGCTCTGGAGCGGACAGAGCGGGGCAGGGTGTCAGGTCAGATACCGGTAGGCCGGTGAACCGGGCTCCAGCCGCTCGCACTGGATGGGGGAGGCGGCCATCCGCTCCAGCACCGACTCCAGACCGTCCGGCGTGCCGAGTTCGATGCCGACCAGCGCGGCCCCGGTCTCCCGGTTGTTGCGCTTGACGTACTCGAACAGGGTGATGTCGTCGTCCGGGCCGAGCACCTCGTTGAGGAAGCGGCGCAGCGCGCCGGGCTCCTGCGGGAAGTCGACGAGGAAGTAGTGCTTCAGGCCGCGGTGCACCAGCGAGCGTTCGATGATCTCGCCGTAGCGCGAGACGTCGTTGTTGCCGCCCGACACCAGGCACACCACCGTCGAGCCCGGCGTGACGTCGACCTCGGCGAGCGCGGCCACCGCGAGCGCGCCCGCGGGTTCGGCGATGATGCCCTCGTTCTGGTACAGGTCGAGCATGGTGGTGCAGATCGCGCCCTCGTCGACCTGGAGCAGACGGAAAGCGCCTGCGCCGCTGCGGGATTCGGTCGCGGTCAGTAACGGCAGCGAGCCGTGCGAGACGACCCGCCCGCCGAAGCCCGCGACCGCGGCGTAGGGCACCGCGCCGATCCTGCGCACCGCGGCGCCGTCGACGAACGGGTCGATCTCCGGCAGCGTCACCGGTCCGCCCGCGACCAGTGCCGCGGTCATCGAGGCCGCGCCCGCCGGTTCGGCGCCGAGGATGCCGGTCTGCGGCGCGCGCTCGCGCAGGTAGGTGCCGACACCGGCCAGGCAGCCGCCGCCGCCCACCGGAACGACCACGAGGTCGGGCGCGGCGCCGAGCTGCTCGAGGATCTCGGCGGCGATGGTGCCCTGGCCCGCGGCGGTGCGCGGGTCGTCGAACGGGGGAACCATGGTCGCGCCGGTGCGCTCGACGTCGGCGGCCGCGGCCGCCGCGGCGGCGTCGTAGGTCTCGCCGACCGCGATCAGCTCGACGAACTCGCCGCCGTGCACCCGGATCCGGTCGCGCTTCTGCTTCGGGGTGGTGGTCGGCACGTAGATGCGGCCGGTGATGCCCATGGCCTGGCAGGCGTAGGCGACGCCCTGGGCGTGGTTGCCCGCGCTGGCGGCGACAACGCCCGCGGCCCGCTCCTCGGCGCTGAGCTGGACGATGAGGTTGTAGGCCCCGCGCAGCTTGTAGGAGCGCACGGCGGAGAGGTCCTCGCGCTTGAGGTAGACCTGCGCGCCCGTCAGCGCGGATAGCCGCGGGCTGAGCTGGAGCGGGGTCGGGTCGATAATGTCGGCAATTCGCTTGGCGGCGGCATCGATCTCGTCCGCGCTCAGTGCGGGACGGGCGGCGGACAAGTGATCGATCACATCAAGCGGATTGGACACTCGAAATATGCTGCCACCCGCCGCGACGCAAGTGCGCGGCGGGTGGGGCACTCGCTGGTCGGATCAGCGCGGGGTGAGCACGAAAACGGGGATCTGGCGGGTCGTCTTCGTCTGATAGTTGGCGTAATCGGGCCACACCTCGACGGCGCGGTCCCACCACACCCGCTTCTCCTCGCCGAAGACCTCGCGCGCGGTGTAGTCCTTGCTGACCTCGCCGTCGCGCAGTTCGACGTGCGGTTCGGCCTTGATGTTGTAGTACCAGACCGGGTGCTTGGGCGCGCCGCCCAGTGAGGCGACCACGGCGTACTCGCCGTCGTGCTCCACCCGCATCAGCGGGGTCTTGCGGAGCTTCCCGGTCTTGGCGCCCTTGGTGGTGAGCAGGATGACGGGCTTGCCCATCATCGACGTGCCCTTGGTACCGCCGGACTTCTCGTAGGTCTCCGCCTGCTTACGGGCCCAGTCGGATGTGCTCGGTGCGTACTCTCCGGAAAGTGGCATACGAGCGGCAACACCGCACCGGCTACCGGTGTTCCCGGGCGGAAATGTTCGGTGGCCCGAAATTCACGTTCCGTATATCCTGATGGCATGGCAACGGCTCACCCCACCAGCGTGGACATCGCGGGCACCGCGTGGCCCGTGTACAAGCTCGAGGCGCTGGCCGCCGGGCTGGTGGCCGGTGCGCTGCTCCTGCTGATCACCGGCGTCCCGCAGGTCGCCGTGCTGGCCGCCGCCGCGGTCGCGGCTCTGCGCTGGACCGTCGGTCACGTGACGGCGCGGCGGGGGACTGCGATCCGCCGCCCCCGGGAGCTGGCCACGCACTGATCGCGCGGCGCCCGCGGTAGCTCTCCGCTCTCGATCGAGTTCGGCCGTCGGTGGCGCATCGGTCTCGGTGGTCCACGCCCGGTGAGTACCTGGCTCGATCGGCGTCTCCGCCGCTACGAATCAGTCCCCGCCCAACGGCAACGCCGCCAGTTCCCCGCGCGAGACGACACCGAGCTTCGGATACGCCTTGTATAGGTGATGGCCGACCGTTCGCGGGCTCAAGAACAGCTGCGCGGCGATGTCCCGATTCGTCATTCCCTGCGCCGCGAGCCGCACGATCTGCAATTCCTGCGGGGTGAGCGCGGCGAGCACCCCCGATCCGGCCCGAGCCGCCGCCCCGACGCCGAGCGCGCCGAGTTCCGCGCGGGCGCGCTCGGCCCACGGCGCGGCGTCCAAGCGCTCGAAGATCTCCAACGCCGGTTGCAGCTGACTCCTGGCGTCCACCTTGCGGCGGTTGCGGCGCAGCCACTCCCCGTAGAGCAGCTGCGTGCGGGCGCGCTCGAACGGACGGCCACCGAGCTCGAGCGAGGCGCGGAAATGCTCCTCGGCCTCCGCGTCCGGACCGAGCAGGGCGCGAGCGCGTGCGGCGAGCGCGGCGACCCAATCCTGGCGCGAGGCCGCGGCCCAGTGCTCGAGCCGGTCCAGCGCGTCGCCTGCCCGGGCCGGGTCCCCGAGCCGCACCGCCGCTTCTACGAGATCGGGTAGCGAGCGCAGTCCGATGACCATGTGCCGGGACGGTTCCTCGGTCAGCGACTCGAGCCGTGCGATAGCGCTGTCCACCCGGCCGAGCCCGAGATCGAGCATGCCGAGCGCCGCGTGTGCCCAGCTGGCGCCCGGCGCGTCGGCGCCGCCGAACCGCTCGGCCAGCGCGTGCTCGGCCGCCGCGCGGCAGTCCGCTTCCCGGCCACCGAGGGCCGCCAGATAGGCGAGCATGGCCGAGAGCTGGCCGACCCAATGGTCCTGCCCGGTGTCTTGCGCGATTCGCGCCCCTTCGGTCGCGATGACCAGCGCCTCGCGCGGTCGGCCGAGGAAGCACTCGGCTTCGGAGTGGAAGAACAGCAGCGTCGGCAGCGGGCCGATCCTGCCCTCGTCGCGACATGTCGCGACCAACTCGTCCGCCAGTTCCGCCACCTGCTCGTCCTGTCCGACCACGAGACCGACGCCGGACAACTGCACCAGGTCGCGCACGTCCGCGCCCGTGGCGCGGGCCTTGTCGGCCGCCGCGCGCAGGTCGACGTGGAACCGCCCGTGCACGCCGTCGAGCACGTACGCGGTGGTGTGCGCCAGCGAATCGTCTTGCGGCAGCGGCAGTGTGGCCAGGCGCCGGGTGACCTCGTCGAGTTCGTCGGCGCCCAGATACCACGCGGTGTGTATCGCGACCATCAGGATGCGCGCCGCGAGCAGCGGTTCCCCTGGCGCCGAGTCGGCCGCCGCGACCAGCCGCCGGTGCGCCGGAAGTCGTTTGCCCGCACCGAATTCCGCGAGGCCGCGAACCAGGTCGAGGCGCGCGGCGAGCAGCGGGTCGGCGGTCTGTGTCACCGCGCGCTCGGCCAGCCGGTCCGCCAGCTCGTACATGCCCGTCTCGCCCGCGGTTTCGGCGGCGAGCACCAGCCTGCCCACCCGCGCCGTGGGGTCGGTGCTGAGCGTGGCCGCGCGCTCGTAGGCGGCCACCGCGCCGTGATAGCCGTTGCGGGCGCGCGCCCGATCGGCGGTAGCGGCCAGCGCGGCGGCGATGGCTTCGTCCGGGCCGGTGGCGGCCGAAGCCAGATGCCAGGCGCGCAGGTCGGCGTCCTCGGGTGCGGTGAGCGTCGCGGCGAGCGCGCCGTGCGCGGCGAGCCGCTGGGCGAGCGGCGCGCCCTGATAGATCGCCGAACGCAGCAGCGGATGACGGAAGGTGAGCGTGCGGCCGTCGGTGTGCACCAGGTCGTCGTCCTCGGCGGGCTGTAGATCGGCGGGACCGGCGCCGAGGGTCGCCGCCGCCCGCAGCACCGGATCGATCTCGGCCGCGCCCGCCGCCGCGGCGATCAGCAGCAGGGTCCGCGTTGCCGCGGGCAGCCTGCTGACCCGGCCGTGGAAGGCGACCTGAAGCCGCTGGGTGAGCGGCAGCGGATTCGGCCCGGAGTCGGCGGACTCGGCGGCCAGCACCGCGGGAAGTTCGCGCAGTGCCAGCGGGTTGCCGCCCGCCTCGGTGAGCAGCCGGTAGCGCAGCGCGGGGGCGAGATCCGGTGCGTCCGCGTCCACCAGCGCGGCGGCCGCGTCCTGGCGCAGCGCGGGCACGAGCAGCTCCGGCAGACCGGGCGCCGGGAAATCGTTCGCGCCCGCGCGGGTCGCGAAGATCATCGCGACGCCTTCCGCGTCCAGGCGGCGCGCGGCGAAGAGCAGAGTCTCCGCGGTCGCGCGGTCCAGCCAGTGCGCGTCGTCGATCAGACACAGCAGCGGTCCGTCGGCCGCCTCCTCCGCCAACAGCGAGAGCACCGCCAAGCCGATGAGCAGCCGGTCGCCGGGTTCCTGCGCTCCGAGCCCGAACGCGCCGAGCAACGCCGCGCGCTGTCGCTCGGGCAGCGTGTCCGCCAGCGCCATGCCGGGCCGGACCATCAGGTGCAGTCCAGCGAAGGGCAGCTCGGCCTCCGACTCGACACCCGCGCTGCGCACCGACGGAATACCTTGTGCCGCAGCGTAATCGAGTAGCGCAGTCTTGCCGATACCCGGTTCGCCGCGCAGCACGAGGACGCCGCTGCGCCCCGCCCGTGCGTCGGCGAGCAGTCGATCGATGCGGGCCTGTTCGGCCTCGCGTCCGTGCAGCATCCGTTCACCGTATCGGTCACCGACGTGCGGTACGTAGGTCATCGGTCGCGGTATGTAGGTCATCGGTCGCGGAAAGTACCTATAGGTGACTGATTCGGCGACCCCTCGCCCCGCCATACCTTGTTCTCACAGCGCAACACAGCGCAGGGAAATACAAGGGAGACAACGATGAACGACCTGGTCGCGCAGTACCTGGAGATCTGGAACACCACCGACGCCGCCGCCCGCTCGGCCGCCATCGCCCGGGTCTTCACCGACGAGCCGCGCTACGTCGACCCGCTCATGGCCGTCACCGGGCGCGAGGCGCTGGACGCGGGGATCGCCGCGGTGCAGGCGCAGTTCCCCGGCATGGTGTTCCGCTTGGCGGGCCCGGTCGACGGACACCACGACCAGGTGCGCTTCACCTGGGAGCTGGGTCCGGCCGATGGTCCCGCGCTGGTGGTCGGCTTCGACGTCGCGGTGCTCGACCAGGGCCGCATCGCCGACGTGTACGGCTTCCTCGACAAGGTCCCCGCCGCCGCCTGATCCTCCCGAAAATCGCTATCCAGAAAAGAGATTCGTCATGACCACCACCACCGCCCCCGGTTACCTGTCCACCCTGCTCGCCCCCGGCGACAAGCTGCTGCGGACCTCGCTGCGCTTGGACGCGGTGATCACCGGAGCGAACGGAATCGCCTACCTGGCCCTGTCCGGCCCGCTCGAGTCGCTGCTCGGCCTCGACCGGGGCCTCAGCCTCGCGATCGGCGTCTTCCTCACCCTCTACGGCCTCGGCGTCGCGGTGATCGGGTCGACGAAGTCGATCAACCCCGTCGCCGCCCGCGCGGTGATCGGCCTGAACGCCGCCTGGGTCCTGGTCAGCCTGGCCGCGCTCGCCGAGGGCGCGCTCGACTTGAACCTCGTCGGCTCGGTCTGGACGGTCATGCAGGCCGCGACGGTCGGCGGCTTCGCGGCCCTCCAGTACCTGGGTCTGCGCAAGACTCGGTGACGCCGAACCTCTCTCCGACAACAGCATCGACCACCGCACGGCCCCGGCGACCCGCCGGGGCCGTCGCCTTGTGCGTCCGCACACGCCTCGAAGACGATAGCCGCGCAGATCAGCGAGGGTTTCGGATCCGGCAGGACGGGCGTCGAGGCGGGTAGCGTCGGACGCATGACAGAGGGACCTGTGGAAGCTCCGTCTTTTCACTCGGATCGGATCGACGCCGATCGGATCGATGAGCTGATCGAGATCCTCGACTTGCAGGCCGACCTGCCCGGCATCCGCCGGATGCGGCAGTGGGCGCACGAGGCGCTCGCGGTCCGCGCGGGGGAGCGGACCCTCGACATCGGGGCGGGCACCGGATCGGAGGCGCTGGTCTTCGCCGAGCGGGTGGGCGCCGAGGGCGCGGCGGTCGGCCTGGATCCGAACCCCGCGATGCTGGCCATCGCGCGGCGGCGGGCCGAGGTCGCCGGGTCGTCCGCGCGGTTCGTGCACGGCTCGGTCTATCACCTGCCGTTTCCGGACGCGTCCTTCGACGCGGTCCGCTGCGAGCGCGTCTACCAGCATCTCGACGATCCCGCCGCGGCCACCGCCGAAATCGCCAGGGTGCTGCGCCCCGGCGGCCGAGTCCTGCTGATCGACAGCGACTGGTACACCGCTATCACCCACCCGGGCGATCCGGCCGTCGTCGAGGCGCTCGGCACCGCGATGCTCGCGGACGTCCCCAACCCCGCGTCCGGCCGTAGGCTGCGCGGACTGCTGGCGGGCCAGGGTCTCGTCATCGACGATCAGGGATCCGAGGCGGTGATCTGGGATCCGGTGACCGCGCGACCGCTTTACCAGCAGATGAACGAGCAAGCGTCGAGATACGGCACCGTCACCGCCGAGGAGTTCGAGCGGTTTCTCGCCGACCTGGACGCGGGCATCGAGCGCGGCGACTTCCACCTGTCGGTGACGATGTTCGCGGTGCTCGCCCACAAGCCGTGACCGTGTCGCGTGTTCGGATATAGCGAGCGTCTAACTACTGTCGGCGCCATGCCGTCGCGCTTCGGGAAAGCGGCCCTCGTCGTCGGAAGAGGTCGGCGACAGCGGCGCCGTGTCAGGCGACCCGGCTCGGCTCCGCGTAGCGCGCACGCGAAAAATTCCGGATCGACCGGGGTATCTTCGTCGAAACGCATTGAAAGACAGCGTTTTCATTAACGGGGTCGGGCGCGGGGGCGATGATTCGAGTAGTCCAGTACGCGGGTTTCCGACGCGAATTCGAGGGGAGAATTTCGCCATGAAACGCCTGGTGGTGTGTTGCGACGGCACGTGGAAAGCCGAGAACAGCAGCACGGTATCCAACATCGTCAAAATCGCACAGACCGTCCGCATGGAGGCCGCGGGCCCCGACGGGCAGCCGATCCGCCAGCACGTGATCTACGTATCCGGGCCCGGCGCACGGGGTTTCACCGCCGACCGGCTGTTCGGCGGCGCCTTCGGCTTGGGTCTGGAGGCGAACCTGTCCGCCGCCTACTGGCAGATCGCCGTCAACTGGGAGCCCGGCGACGAGCTCTACATCTTCGGCTTCAGCCGCGGCGCGTACACCGCGCGCAGCCTGGTCGGCCTGATCGACTGCATCGGCATCATGAAACCCGGCTCGATGATCGCCGGGCACTACCCGAAGGCCTTCAAGATGTACCGCCGCCGCGGCCGCAAGAAGCCGATGTGGTGGCGCACGCCGCCCACCGACCAGCACCTGCGCGACTTCCGTCGCGAGCACAGCCATCGCAGGCGGGTCATCGACTTCATCGGCGTGTTCGACACCGTCGGCGCGCTCGGCGTCCCCGGCCTGACCTCGTGGCGGCACCGCTTCCACGACGTCAAGCTCTCGCCACGGGTGCTGTGCGCACGACAAGCCCTCGCCATCGACGAACGGCGGCGCAACTTCGAGCCCTGCCTCTGGGAGGTGCCGGTCGAACTCGGCATCAAATATCGCCGGATCAAGGACCGCAAGGCCGACCGCGTCAAGCAGGTCTGGTTCGAGGGCGTGCACAGCGACATCGGCGGCGGCTACGCCCAGTGCGGGCTGTCCGACATCACGCTGCGCTGGATGGTCGCCGAGGCGGAGGCCGAGGGCCTCGTGTTCAACACCGAACTGCTCGAGGAGCTTTCGGCCAAGTGCGCGGGGCAGGAGAACCACATGGAGCGGCACAAGTCGTGCGGGCCCGGCTACACCCTGCTGAACGTGGTGCGGACCCTCCGAAGCCCGCTGCGGGCGCGGTTCTACTGGAACTCCCTGCGCCGCCTGCGGGTGGAGACCGACAACGGCGTCCTGCTCGCCTCGACGGTGCACGACAAGGGCGAATACCGGCCCTACAACCTGCGGCGCTGGCAGGAGGACCTGGGCGGCGAGTTCCCGGCCGAGCTGATCGAAAAGATCAGCCCGCTCGATGCCTCAACGCACCAGCAGGGCGACGGGGAGCCGAGCGAACAGCTTCTCTAGGCGCGCCCTGCCCTGGAAGGTGTGGCCGGTGAGCCGGTCGGTCCAGTTGCCCTGCGGCAGGTCGAGCGCGGTATCGCCCCAGCCGGTGTCGGTGAGGCCGACACTGTGCCTGGTGGCCGCGACGATCACTTCGGGCGCCTCGCCGACTCGGGCGCGCGCGTAGGACACCAGCCGGGCGGCTTGCTCACCGGTGGCGAACAGCGGCAGGTAGGCGCCGCCGACGAAGCAGTCGGGGCGCTCCCTGCGCAGCCACAGCGCGTAGGCGACGATCCACATCTTCGCCGCGCCGGAGGTGTCCAAAGCCGGTGTGCCGGTGAGCGATTGCAACATGCCTGTGCGCGCGGGGAAGTCGACGGGGCGGCGGTTGTCCGGGTCGACCAGCGAGTCCTCCCACAGCTCGCAGCCCTGGTACAGGTCGGGGATACCCGGACCGCACAGCTGAAGCAGCTTCTGCGACAACGCGTCCGACCAGGCGTGCGGCGCCAGATCGTGCACCAGATCACTGAGCTCCGCGCCGACCGGTCCGTCGATCACCGCATCCATCCACGCGTGCACGGCCGCCTCGAACTCGCCGTCCGGCTCCTCCCACGAGGTGCGGGTGCCCGCCTCGCGCATCGCCTTCTCGGCGAACAGGTGCAGCCGCTCGCGCAGTCCCGGCACCGAGGAGGCCGGGCGGCCGTCGGCGGGCCAGACACCGAACATGTTCTGCAACAGGAAGAGCGCCGTCGCGCCGTCCGGTGCGGGCGTCTTGTCCATCCAGGTCTCGACCGACCGAGCCCAGGTCCTCGCGACCTGGGAGAGCACCCCGATCCTGGCGCGCACGTCCTCGCCGCGCTTGGTGTCGTGGGTGGACAGCGTGGTCATCGTGGCGGGCCAGCGCTGCGCGCGTTCGACGTTGGCGAGATGGAACTCGTTGAGCGAGTGGCCGAATCGGGCCGGATTGCCGCCCACCTCTTGTAGCGAGACCAGCCGGGCCGCCTGGTAGAACATGGTGTCCTCGACGGCCTTCGCGGTGATCGCGCCGCACACCTGGTGGAAACGGGCGGCCGCCTCCGCGTCGGCGGCGAGCGCGCTCACCAGCACGTTCAGCGGCGCGGTGAGCTCGCTGTTGCGCTTCTCCACCTCGGCGATCACCGCACCGGTCATGCCGGCCAGCGGCGCGTAGTCGGCGCGGTAGACCGGCATGAAGGCGAGCACCTCGATGGTGGCGTTGGTCAGCGCCATGGTGTCGAAGCTGTCCGCTCGCGCGTCGCGTTTGATCGCGCCGACCAGCCGCCGAATCTCCGGCGCCAGAATGCTTTCGGCGACGGCGCGTTTGATCCGGTGCTCGGTCTCGCCGATCCAGGCGCGGTCGCTGCCGTGTCCGGCGAAGCGGCGCGACAGCTCGGTCAACGTCTGTTCGCCGTCGGGATCGATGAGCACGCCGCCGAGACCGGCCAGCGCGTCGTAGCCGGTGGTGCCGTCGATGGGCAGCGTCGCATCCAGCGGTTCACGGTTGGCCAGGATCTTCTCCACCAGCAGCAGCCGCTGCGGGCCGATCAGCTGGCGCAGGCGGCTCAAATACGCCGCGGGATAGGACAATCCGTCCGGATGATCCACCCGGACGCCGTCGATAAGGTCGTGTTCGCACCAGGCCGCGAGTTCGCGGTGGGTGAGGTCGAAGACCTCCGGGTCCTCCTGGCGCACCGCCGCCAGGCTGCTCACCGCGAAGAACCGCCGGTAGGTGCAGAGTCCGGCTTTCCAGCTCACCAGGCGGTAGTGCTGCTTGTCGTGGATGCGCAGCGCGTTGTCGCCGTCGGTGCCCGGCGCGATCGGGAAACGCAGATCGTGCAGCGCCAGCATCGGTTCCGGGCCGGAGCGATCCACGGTCAGCGCGGCGGGATCGTTCTCGCTCTGCAACACCGGCAGCGCCAGCCGGCCGCCCGCGCCGTTGCCCGGGCTCCAGTCGATGTCGAAGAACCGCGCGAACGGCGAATCCTTGCCGTTGCGCAGCACGTCCCACCACCACGGGTTCTGCCGCGGATCGGCGACACCGACGTGGTTGGGCACCAGGTCCACGATCAGTCCCATGCCCCTGGTGCGCACCTCGTCGGAGAGCGCCTTGAGCCCGAGCGGGCCGCCGAGCGCCGCCGAGACGGTGCTGGGATCGGTGACGTCGTAGCCGTGCGTGGACCCGTGCGTCGCGGTCAGGATCGGCGACAGGTACAGGTGCGAGATGCCGAGCTGCTGAAGGTATTCCGCGATCGCTCTGGCGTCGGCGAAGGTGAGCGCGTCGGGGCGCAGTTGCAGCCGGTAGGTGCTGCGCACGGTGGTCTGCCGCGCGAGCGCGCGCCCGCGGGCGATGGGGTCGGTGTGGTGTGTCTCGATCGGTGCGTTCGATGCGGTCATGTGCGTGTCGGTCATGCGGGGCAGCGGAGGACGAGCAGACAACGGGCAGGGACGGAGATCGTGGCGGCGGCCGGATAGGTGGCCTCGGCTCGGCCGTCGGCCGACGAGCAGTCCAGCGCCACCGTCCACGGTCCTCCGTAATCGGTGCCGGGCAAGGCGAAATCGAGGGCCGAGTCGTGGGCGTTGAAGCACAGCAGGAACGAATCGTCGGTGATGCGTTCACCGCGCGGTCCCGGCTCGGGAATGCCCTGGCCGTTCAGATAGACCATGAGCGCTTTGGCGAAACCGCTCTCCCAGTCCGCGGCGGTCATCTCCGCACCGGCGGGCGTCAGCCAGGCGATGTCGCCGGCTCGGTCCTTGGCGCGAATCGGTTGTCCCGCGAGGAATCTGCGGCGGCGGAAGACGGGATGCTCGGTGCGCAGCGCGATGACCGAGCGGGTGAACGCGAGCAGATCGGCGTTGGTCTCGGCCAGCGACCAGTCCATCCAGGCCAGCGGCGAATCCTGGCAGTACACATTGTTGTTGCCCAGCTGGCTGCGGCCCATCTCGTCGCCGTGGGCCAGCATCGGGGTGCCCTGGCTCAGCACCAGCGTGGCCAGCATGTTGCGGGTCTGCTTGGCGCGCAGGGCGTTGATCTCCGGATCGTCGGTCGGGCCCTCGACGCCGCAGTTCCACGACCGGTTGTAGCTCTCGCCGTCGCGATTGCCCTCACCGTTGGCATCGTTGTGCTTCTCGTTGTAGGACACCAGGTCCCGCAGCGTGAAACCGTCGTGCGCGGTGACGAAATTGATGCTGGCGCTCGGCCTGCGGCCGGTGGCTTCGTACAGATCCGAGGAGCCAGCGAGCCGAGAGGCGAACTCGCCCAGGGTGGCCGGTTCCCCGCGCCAGTAGTCGCGGACGGTGTCGCGGTACTTGCCGTTCCACTCCGTCCACAGCCCGGGGAAGTTGCCCACCTGGTAGCCGCCCTCGCCGACGTCCCACGGCTCGGCGATCAGCTTGACCTGGCTGACCACCGGATCCTGTTGCACCAGATCGAAGAACGTGGACAGCCGGTCCACGTCGTGCAGTTCGCGGGCCAGGGTGGCGGCCAGATCGAAGCGGAAACCGTCGACGTGCATGTCCAGGATCCAGTACCGCAGCGAGTCCATGATCAGCTGCAAGGTGTGCGGATGCCGGACGTTGAGGCTGTTGCCGGTGCCGGTGTAGTCCATGTAGCGGCCCGGATCACCGTCCAGCAGACGGTAATACGCGGCGTTGTCGATACCGCGGAAGCCCAGCGTCGGTCCGAGGTGGTTGCCCTCGGCGGTGTGGTTGTAGACCACGTCGAGGATCACCTCGATACCCTCGGCGTGCAGCGCGCGCACCATCGCCTTGAACTCGGTCACCGCCGCGCCGCCGCGCGGACTCGCCGCGTACTCGTTGTGCGGCGCCAGATAGCCGAAGCTGTTGTAGCCCCAGTAGTTTCGCAAGCCCTGGTCGAGCAGCACCCGGTCGTGCAGGAATTGGTGCACCGGCATCAGCTCGATCGCGGTGATGCCGAGGCTCTTCAAATGCTCGACGATCGCCGGGTGCGCGATGCCCGCGTAGGTGCCGCGCAGTTCCTCCGGCACCTCGGGGTGCGTCATCGTCATGCCCTTGACGTGCGCCTCGTAGATGACCGTCTCGTGGTAGGGCCGGTTCGGCGCGCGGTCGGCGCCCCAGTCGAAGAACGGGTTGATGACGACGCCGGTCATGGTGTGGCCCAGCGAATCCAGGCCGTGGGTATAGAGGGAGGGGTCGTTGTCGAACTCGCCGTCGAAGGCCTTGCCGTACGGGTCCAGCAGCAGTTTGCTCGGATCGCAGCGCAGACCGCGGTCCGGGTCGTAGGGACCGTGCACGCGGAAGCCGTAGCGCTGACCGGGGCCGATCGTCGGCAGGTAGGCGTGCCAGACGTAGCCGTCCACCTCGTCGAGCGCGATTCTCGTCTCGCCGCCGTCCTTGGCGATCAGGCACAGCTCGACGGATTCGGCGATCTCGGAGAAGACCGAGAAGTTGGTGCCCGCGCCGTCGTAGGTCGCCCCGAGAGGGTAGGCGGTGCCTGGCCAGACACCTAATGGGGTCACCTCACCGGGCGCTGCGTCGGGCTGAGCCATGGCAACGACAGTAGCGTGAGGCATTTGCCGGGTCGGCGCACGGCCGTACTCCTCGCCGCGACACTGCGTGCCCCTCTCATTCAGCGGACAACCAGCGGCGCTCGTAACCGAGCCGCCGCGCGACCCGCGCCAGCCCGCCGAGCAGTGCGCGTTGCGGCCGAGCGGGGATGCCCGCGAGGTAACCGTCCTGGTAGTCCCACAGCAGCGCCAGCGCCAGCGGGTCGCGCGGAACCCGTCCCGCGGTGGTCTTGCCCGCCGCGTCGAGAGCACGCCAGAGCCGGAACATCTCCCAGTGCCGCAGCGGCGGGCGGATCTCGTGCTCGAACCGGGTGTCGGGGGCCTCGCTCCAGAACTCGTGCACGGCGCGCGGCGGGGCGGTCACCGTGTCGCCGGGATCGGCGACGATCTCGACGCCGTCGACGCGAAACCGCAGGCGGCCTTCCCGCACGGTCCAACTCTCGGCCAGCACGGGATGCCAGTGCGGTCCCGCCTGCCGCTCGACCTTTCGCACCAGGTGTTCCAGTCGCAGGTACGGCCCCAGCTCGTCGATCCCGCGATCGACGAGGGTGACTCGATGGCCGTTGGCGAAGGAGAGGACGGTATCGCGCATAACTCAGATATAAAGGTAACCTTTGTATTATGTCAACGGCCGATACCTTGCTGAAGCTGCTCGTCCAGGCGACCCGTTCCTACGAAACAGCGTTGAACCGTGAGCTACGCGCCGAACTCGACCCCGAGCTGCGACCGGCGCACTACGCCGTCTTCCGTCATCTGGATCCCGAAGGCTCGCGCGTCACGGCGTTGGCAGAGGCGGCGGGCATGACCCAGCAGTCGATGGGGGAGCTGGTGACGCACCTCGAGCGTTGCGGTTATGTCGAGCGGACGGTCGATCCCGCCGACCGTCGCGCCCGAATCGTCGTCACCACCGCGGCGGGCCGCCGCGCGCTCGCTCTCGCCGCCGACCGAATCGCGGGGATCGAGCGGATGCTCGCGGACGAACTCGGAGACGACGCACTTCGAGCGCTGCGGACGTCTTTGGCCAGGGTGCCGGGATTGATCGATAGCGATGTGCGGGAGGCGTAAGTCGGCAGAGTGATCGGGTCCGCGGTAGCGACGGTCGAACTGTCGAGCCGCAGGGCACGGTGTCGGAGCGAACTACGCCGGAGTGAGCGGCCGCCGCCAGGTCTGGCCGACCAAATCCTTGCCGAAACTGTGGTGCGGCGCCGATTCGACGAGCTCGAATCCCGCGCGTTCGTAGATGCGGCGCGCTGCGGTGAGAACGTCGTTGGTCCACAACACCATCTCGTGGTAGCCGACCTCCGTCGCGAAGCGCAGGCATTCCGCGACCAGCCCGGCGCCGACGCCGAGCCCGCGGGCGCTCGGGTCCACGAGCAGCAGGCGGAGGCGGGCGGTGGTCTCGCTGTCGGCTACGCAGAAAACGCAGCCCACCGGCACCCCGCCGCACTCGGCGATCCACGCGCGCTCGCGTCGATCATCGTGCCCGGCAAGGAAATTCGCGACGATCTCGGCGACCAGCGCCTCGTACCGGATGTCCCAGCCGTACTCCGCGGCGTACAAGGCGGCATTGCGCTGGATCACCCAGCCGTAGTCGCCGGGCAGCGGCGCGCGCAGCGTGAACTGCCGCGCGGCGGGTTCGGCCGGACGGTCGAGCAGGCGCTGGATGGTGCGCATCGCGTCGACGAGCCGGGCCCGGTCGCCGGGCGGGTGCGCCGCGAGCAGCTTGCCCACGTCGGCCCCGGAGCGTTGGTTCAGCACCGCGAAGGCGGCCCGTCCCTTGTCGGTGAGCCGGACCTCTTGGCGGCGGGCGTCGCTGCTGGAACGCCCGCTCTCGATCAGCCCGCGGTTCTTGAATCGGGTCAGGATCCGGCTCAGGTAGCCGGGGTCCAGGTCCAGCGCGTGGCGCAGCCGGACCGCTTCGGTGGAACCGGTGGTCGCCAGTTCGAACAGGACTCGCGCCTCGGTCAGGGAGAACTCCGTGTCCACGAGTCGCTCGGCGAGCACGCCGATGACCCGCGTGTAATGGCGGTTGAACTCGCGCACGGCGGCGATGTCGGTGGGAAGGACGGCGGTCACGAGGGCTCCAATCGTTGACTGAGTCAAACAATATCCGGAATCGGTCGCGGCCGGGAGAATTCCCGGACTCCGGTCGGATCGACAGAGCTCGACTGGTAACTTGAACACCGTTCAAGCCCGTCGAACCGGGAGGAATTCCTGTGGCACTGACCCCCGACGAGATCACCGCCATCGACGCCGAACACGTCTGGCATCCCTACGGCGGATTCCCGGCTTCGACGCCGCCGCTCGTGGTGGCCGAGGCGTCCGGCGCGCGGCTCACCCTGGCCGACGGCCGCGAACTCGTCGACGGCATGAGCTCGTGGTGGGCGGCCGTGCACGGCTATCGGCACCCGGTGCTCGACGCCGCGTTGCTCGCGCAGTCGCGGCGGATGGGCCACGTCATGTTCGGCGGGCTCACCCACGAACCGGCCGCGCGCCTGTCCCAGCTGCTGGTCGAGCACACACCCGCTGGGTTGGAGAAAGTCTTCCTATGCGACTCCGGCTCGGTCTCGGTCGAGGTCGCCACCAAGATGTGTCTGCAGTATTGGCGCAGTGTCGGCAAACCCGAGAAGCGGCGCCTGCTCACCTGGCGCGGCGGCTACCACGGCGACACCTTCACCCCGATGAGCGTGTGCGACCCCGAGGGCGGCATGCACTCGCTGTGGACCGACGTCCTCGTCGAACAGATCTTCGTCCCGGCGCCGCCGCGCGACCATCGCGCCGACTACGTCGCCGAACTGGAACGCGCGATCACCGCGCACGCCGGCGAACTCGCGGCCGTCATCGTGGAACCGGTCGTCCAGGGCGCGGGCGGTATGCGCTGGCACGACCCGCGCTACCTCGCCGACCTGCGCCGCCTCTGCGACGCCAACGACGTGCTGCTCGTCTTCGACGAGATCGCCACCGGCTTCGGTCGCACCGGCGAGTTGTTCGCGGCCGACCACGCTGGCGTCGCCCCCGACGTCATGTGCGTCGGCAAGGCGCTGACCGGCGGCTACCTGACGCTGGCCGCGACACTGTGCACCGCGCGCATCGCCGAGACCATCAGCGCGGCGCACGGCGGGCTGATGCACGGACCCACCTTCATGGGCAACCCGTTGGCTTGCGCGGTGGCCGTCGCGTCGATCGAGCTGCTGCTCTCGCGCGATTGGCGTGGCGAGGTGGCGCGGATCGAATCCGAACTCGTCGCGGGCTTGGCCCCCGCGCGGGAGTTGCCCGGCGTCGCGGACGTCCGGGTGCTCGGCGCGATCGGCGTCGTCGAACTCGAACGGTCGGTCGACATGCGCGCCGCCACCGCGGCCGCAGTCGACGCAGGCGTCTGGCTGCGGCCGTTCCGGAACCTCATCTACACCATGCCGCCGTTCATCAGCGGCACCGAGGAAGTCGCCACGATCACCTCGGGAGTGTGCGCGGCGGCCGCGGCGCACATCCCGGCCGGGCTCCCATCCTGAACGGTGTTCAAGTATGCTGCGGAGCTGTGACTACCGATCCGTTGAGCTGGTTGGACGAACGGGCCGCAGAGCGGGTGACCGCCGGATTGCGCCGGGAGCTCCGGCCGCGGGATCCGCACTCGCCGTCGATCGATCTGGCCTCCAATGACTATCTCGGCCTCACCAAGCACCCCGAGGTGATCGAGGGCGCGATCGAGGCCGTGCGGCGCTGGGGCGCGGGTTCCACCGGCTCGCGACTGGTCACCGGGACCACCGCCGATCACGAGCGCTTGGAAGCCGAACTCGCCGAATTCGTCGGCGCCGAGGCGGGTCTCGTGTTCGCCTCCGGCTACGCCGCCAACCTCGGCGCGGTCACCGCGCTCGCCGGACGCGGCGCGTTGATCGTCTCCGACGCGGGCAGTCACGCGTCGCTCGTCGACGCCTGCCGCCTCTCCCGCGCCAGGGTGGAGATCGCACCGCACTGTGATGTCGAGGCCGTGCACCGGCTGCTCGCAGCGCGCACCGAGGAGCGCGCGCTCGTTCTCACCGATTCCGTCTTCAGCGCCGATGGCGACTTGGCCCCGCTGGCCGAGCTGCACCGGGTGACCCGCGCGAACGGCGCGGTCCTCGTCGTCGACGAGGCGCACGGGCTCGGGGTCCGGAGTAAGGGAGGCCGCGGGCTCGTCCACGAACTCGGCCTCGCGGGCGAGCCGGATGTCGTCGTGACGGCGACGCTGTCCAAGGCCTTCGCCGCCCAGGGCGGCGCGGTGCTCGCCAGCGAACGGGTCCGCGCGCACCTCATCGACGCCGCGCGCACCTTCATCTTCGACACCGGTCTCGCGCCCGCCGCCGTCGGCGCCGCCCGCGCGGCCCTCGGGCTACTACGCCGCGAGCCCGCGATGGCGACGCGTGTGCTGGACCGTGCGGCCGACATCGCGCGGATCGCGGGTGTGCCCGCGCCGGACTCGGCGGTCGTCTCCGTGGTGCTCGGCGAGGCGCAGGTGGCCTACGACGCGGCCCAGGAATGTCGCGCGCGTGGACTGGACGTCGGCTGCTTCCGTCCGCCGTCGGTACCGGAGGGCACCTCGCGACTGCGGCTCACCGCCCGCGCCAACCTCACCGGTGCGGAGCTCGCCACCATCGCCGAGGTGCTCGGCTCGGTGCTGGCCGAGGCGCGCGGACTGGACGTGGTGCCCGCGTGAGTCTGTTGCTGGTCACCGGAACCTCGACCGATGTCGGGAAGACCGTCGTCACCGCCGCGCTTGCCGCGACGGCGCGCGCGGCGGGACTGTCGGTCGCGGTATGCAAGCCCGCCCAAACCGGCATCGCGCCCGGCGAACCCGGCGACCTCGCCGAGGTCGAGCGGCTGGCCGGTCCGGTCAAGACGCTCGAACTCGCCCGCTACCCGGAGCCGCTCGCACCGGACACCGCGGCCCTTCGCTGCGGCCAACCGCTGCTGACGCTGAAGGAGACCGCCGCCGCCGTGCGCTCGCTGGACGACGCGGACCTCACCTTGGTCGAGGGCGCGGGCGGGCTGTTGGTGCGGGTCGGCGAGTTCACCCTGGTGGATCTCGCGCGTGAACTCGACGGGCCCGTGGTCGTCGTAGCGGCCGCGGGCCTCGGCACCCTCAATCACAGCGAGCTGACCGTCCGTGCGCTGGAGTCGGCGGGGGTCCGCTGCGCCGGCCTGGTGATCGGGGCATGGCCCGCCGAGCCGGATCTCGCCGCCGAATGCAACCGAACCGACCTTCCGCGCGTGACGGGTGTCGACGTGGTCGGCGTCGTACCGGCGGGCGCGGGTAGTTGGGATCAGGAGCGGTTCGTCGCGACGGCGCCGGAATGGTTCGTTCCGGGGTGGTCCGCGCTCCGCTGAGCGTGCGTCTCGCCGTGTCCATTCCGCGTTAAGTGTCGGTTTACCGCTTCTACCAGCGGATTTGACATCGTGCTCATCGCTACGTAACTTTATCCAAGTCAGAGCGACACGGACACCGACCCGGAGCCGAGACGCCAAGCCGAAAGGCTGAGCGTGGACCGGGAAACGAGGTAGTACGAGGAGCGCCTGGCGGTCACACTAGCTCGATTGGGACCCCGATTTGGTTTCGGGTTACTGGCCGCGCTAAGCTGTAAAAGTTGCCTCACCGAT
>NZ_JBFAHS010000031.1:0-9058 GCF_040654315.1 Nocardia sp. NPDC050713
CAGTGTCTCCGACATTCGTCGGTCCTTCCTGCCGAACCATCAGGTTCGGCCGATCGGACCGAGATCAAGATCCGCCGTTGTTCCGACAGTCCCTCTTCTCGCAGTCATCGGCAGTTACGGCCGTGGTGGTCTCACAGTGCCGGAAGAGGTACGCACTCGCTTCCGGGAAGGAACAAGACTTCCTCTGACGGAGCGCTTGTTCACCCCAAAGCAGGCCCGCCACCATCTCCTTCAGGCAGGTTTCGAACCTTCCGCCATCGACGATGAGATCGAGAAGTGGCAGCTACAGCTGTGGGATCTGAGCACTCCCACCAACCGAGCATACGAATTGCTGTTCACCTATGAACACATCGAGATCCTGACGATGTGGCTTCGGAACCGCCCTGATGCGCGGCGCAAGTGATCAGGCGACGGATAGGTACGCCCCGCTCAGGCGGACACACCCCCAGTTCCCCAGCACGCGGAGTGGATCCGTGATTGCGGTCGGAATCTTCAATACCGATGTGGGAGCTGCGGATTAATTCCCGCCGACGATCGGGCCGGGGCCGGCCTCGTCCTGGTCACTCCGCCGCGGGCGCCGTTCCCAGCTGCGCGGCTTTCACTTCGCCGTGCACGACGGCGAGGCTGACGCCGATGCCGCGCGAGATCTCGCGCAGGGACTGCCCTTCGGCGTGGCGTGCCAGGATCGCGCGGCGTTTGTCGGCGTCGACCACGCGTGGCCGCCCGCCCTTGCGGCCGCGCCGGGCCGCGGCTTGCAGGCCGTCTCGGGTTTTGCGGGCGATGTCGCGGCGGCGGTCTTCGGCCAGGGCGAGCGCCAGGTCCAGGATCAGGCTGCGTTCGGTGTGCTCGCCGGCGGCGATGCCGTGCAGGATTTTCACCGAGATGCCTTGCTGGAATAGGTCGTTGAGCACGATCAGGCCCTCGAGCAGGTTGCGGCCGAGCCGGTCGGCCTCCTGAACGGTGAGCATGTCGCCGGGGCGCATGTAGTCGAGCGCGGCCTGCAGGCCCGGCCGGTCGGCGACCTTGAGCTTGCCGCTGATCTTCTCCTCGAACACCTTCACGCAGATCGGGTCGAGGTCATCGTGCTGGCGCAGAGTCTCTTGCTTGCTCGTGCTGACGCGAACGAGACCGACCAATGCCATCCAAACCCCTCCGAACGTTCGGTAAACGTGTTCGACAACCGGGTGCGACTCTACCGGAAAACGAACGGGTTTCCGAACATTCGCGCCTGCGGGTATGTCACGCCCGCCAGTGGCGCGGCGGGTGTTCGGTAGACGGTCGTTTTCCGAACGCATACCGACTCACCTCCGGCGACAGTGTCGCCGCCGACCTCGGCGGGAGTCCCCTGACCGGACCAGGCGCAGAGACGGTGATGCGGCCCTGGTGGATTCGGCCTAAGGGGCCGGTAGGGCATGTAGGCACAATGAGCACATGCCAATCAACTTCGGGAGTGCTGCAGACCAAACGGATGATGAGCTTCTGGAGGGCATCAAATTCTGGGAGGCCCGCGCGCGAACCTTCGCGAGCAAGCGTGAACGTACCGCGGCTGCCGAAGCTCGTGAACGCACGGAGCAACTTCAGGCCGAAGCCAAGGCCCGAGGCCTGCTCTGAGAGGAACGCCGGACAGCTGGAGACGCAGACAGGTAGTGGTTTGCACCGCCTCTAATCAGAGCGAAGGGTCGCCTCGTATGAGACGATCCCTTCGCTGGCGATCCACCGGGTCACTTCTTACGCGATTCGACGACGGTGGTGTTCGGGCTACGTTTCGCATGGGCGTGCGTTACGTATCGGCCGGTGATCGCGCTCCGGGCGCTGCCCTTACTGCTGCCGCGCCCGGAGCTACCTCCGGAGCTTCCTTTCTTTCCTGCCATCTTCTTCACCTCCGTTCTGCGGCGCGTCCTCCAACATGCCCAAGGCACCCCGACACGTCGCCGCCACGAGTCGACCGATTGGAAACTACTCCTAGATATTGCGGTTTCAGCGACGACACACCACAAGAACTTGTGGTTCATAGGGTTTACAGCTCGTTCACGGGCTGCGCACTACCTCTTGGTGACGCGGCTACTCGAACCAGCCGTGCCAGTCCCGGAGTTTCGGGAACCACGCTCTGCGGGCGTCGGTCGCTGCGTCTCCCAGGAGCCTGCCGACGAACGCGCCGACTGCCGCGGTGAAGAACACCCTCCGAGAGCCGTTCTCCACGTTGTTGGTTGATGCTTGCGGAGCAGCGTTGCTCTCGCTGGGTTGGGGCGGCTGCTGCGACGGGGTTACTACAGTCATTTCCTACCTCGAGGATCTGTCAGTGGAATGCGGATTTGAGGTGGATCTGTTGTCCCCGCCTGGTGGCACAGGCGGGGACAGCGCTAAGCGACTAGAAATGCTGGGGGCGACATATCTCAGGAAATGGGCAACGCGTCTTCTCCGCGGTTGGCGGCAGTTCGACGTTCTTCGGTCTGGGCTCTGACCCATTCGCCGAGGGCGGTATCCGCCGGAATTTCGAGCACCCCCCGGAAATGCAGCCAGGCGATCTGCTTCTTGTAGCGCAGAAGCTGCGATCGGACCGTGGCGGGCTTCACCCCCACCCTCTTGGCAGCTTCGGTGAGGGTGACGCCTTCGTAGGCCAGCAGCAGCAGGACCGACCGCAAATTTCGGGGAGCCGCGAGCAGCAGATCGCGGGCGAACTCAAACCCTTCGATCATGTTCGCGTCGACGGTGGTGCCTTGTACACGGGCGAGGAGTTCGTCGGTGTTGGCCCTCAGCTCTATGACGCGCACGTGGTGGGCACGAATAACGTCACCGATCCGGTTGCGGCAGGCGCCGATGAAGTAGGTCGTGATCGTGGCGCCGCGGTCCGCGTCGTACTCTCCGCGATCGAGTCGGCCTAGGAATGGCGGCAGGGCGCGCACGAAGGTCTCGACGGCGATGTCCTCGCGCAGATAGCGATCGGCCTGGGCGGTGTTGAGCACCACCTGTGAGACATCTCCGTACCGGGATTGGGAGGCGGCCTCGCCGTCGGCCAGCCATGTGAGCATCGCCCCGACCGCCGGGTCGTAGAGCCGCGCGGCCAGTTCTTGGCCCTCGGGAGTCAACTTCTCGTCCTCGTTCAGATATTTTGACATCACTGCCCTCGCATACGTGCGTGCGCTCGATCGGCGCGCAACTACCGCTTATACGTGTGTGAAACAGCTAGGCGTTGCATGGAATCGAGAGTGGACTGGGGCCAGCCCCGGGTGCGAGGGTGGATCGATGGCCCCAGGGCTCGCAGCGGTTGCCAGGCCCCTACCTGACCTGAGCGCTTAGTTCCCAACACAGCCAGGGTGCTTCGTCTAATCCGAAGCGACTTGGCTACAATCAACGCCGGATGATCAGGGCTTGAAGTTGCCGCCCCGAGTAAGGGTGACAGCTCAGGAGCACAAGTCACTGGTCGTGGACGATGTCGGCACTATTTGAGGCTTCCCCGAAGGCCTCCCTACCCGGGCAAGGCAGGCTCCCCCAGACCCCGGTTCGCTATCCGTACATTGGATGGCTGAACCGGTTGTCGCATGCCCATTTTCGCTCACCCGGTGAGGCCGTCCTCGAACGAGGGAACCTCATTCGTGTTCAGTGTGACTCTCACCTTCGCCGACGCCGCTGCTGTGATCGGCGTGCTATTGCTCTGCTTGGTGATCTGGGCGGCGGTCTTCGCCTCGGATCCAGACCGGCGCGAGGCAGCCCAACGGGTGTTGGCGATGTTCTCGCGGCACAAGCACATTCCGACGGTGCAGGCCCAGCCGATCAACCCGCCCCCACCTGCGGGCAGCACTTCGTCGACGAGCCGGAGCAGACGTCGCGCTCGTCGGTCCTGAGCGACGGCTGACCACCACACCGAGAGCGATTCAGTCTTTGGACTGGACCGCTCTCGGTGTGCGCGCCGATGATGTCGATCAAGTCGCGACGGCCCACGGCCGGGCGGGGTGTTCGGTAAACAGTCGTCTCCGAACGCCTACACATAGCGTGTGGCTATATACGGTAACTGTTCAGCGTGACTTTTCTGATGTTTCTGGACCGCGTCGTAGGTGCATTGTGTCGCACCGGGACTCGTAAGATATGAGACAGCTCGTTACGAGCCAACGCAGTACGAGGACCTGCTCCGGCGACATCCGGATACCTACGAGAGCAAAGGAACTCGTACATGGCAACGAGCAATCGGCGGAGACGCCGAAAAGGCGACGACCTGAACCGTCAGATCCTGGCACAGGGATTTGCTGTCCTCGCAGGCGCATTCGCAGTCCTACAGCTGCTGATGCCCCTGATGATCGACCAGCATCCCGTCGACCCGGATACGGCGCCCCAGGTCGACGGCTGCCAGGTACTCGTGATCTAACCCTGCAAAAGTCGGTCACGAGGAATGACACCGAGGCCCTGACCATCGGAAAGATGGTCAGGGTCTCGCCTCTTACGTGCCCGATTATACGAACGCAGCACTCCTGGAAGCGAATCTAAAGCGAAGTTTCGCCGGAATCCGTGTTGGGAGCGGACCGGAGGTTCAGGTGATGGTGAGGCGGGCCCAACCAGCTGCTACCTGGCCCTCGCTGATGGCGTCGGCGAGTTCCTGCACCATCTCACATCGACAGTGAGCCCTGGACACTCAGCACCGGTGCGCGAAGGGCGATTCGGCCACATGCGGGCGTCGCGGCCCGGAACATTAGGAGGTCGAACTCGTCGGCGTTGCGCGCAGATGCCGCGCAAATCTTAAGTGCTACGCTGCTGTCGCATTTCGATTCGTAAGCGAGCGGGGCTGGGCGTTAGGGGAGATCCATGAGCGAGCAGGCTGTACCCACACCGTGGGAGACCAAGCGATTCGGTGAGTACGCTCTGCCGTTGCGTCGCACGATCTGGAGGGGCTTGCAGGCTGCTCATCTGCGGGCGTTGGCCGCCCACAAGGGGTTAGGGCTGGCCAGCAACGACGGCTACGGCCTGATCTGGCTGGTCCAGCACGAAGAGTTGGGCTTCGCGGTCGAGGAAGTAATCCCTGACATGCGCCGGATCAAGCCGGCGCGGGCCCGCTACGAGCTGATCGTGGTGGGCGAGGCCAACATCATCCTGTACCCGTGGAAGTTCGCCGACGATGCCTACACCGCCGTGGCGATGGCGAAGATGACGATGTCGGAGTTGCGCAAGAATCTGCTGGCGCTCGCCGAGAAGGCATCTGACCAGCTCACCATCGATCAGGCTCATCTCACCCAGGAAGAGCTCGACGCCGAGGTCGAGGAGTTGGACACCTTCCTCACCGACGCGGTGGAAGCGGGTCGGTTGGTCATCATCGCCTACGCCGCCAATCCGCACTCCGGTGTGTTGCGCATCTACTGGGGTGAGGCGTCCCAGGCCGATGACCAAGGCCGGTTGAAATGGAGCGACATCGAGCAAATCCCCGCGCCCGCCGACACCGGCGGTGACGAGGTCCCGCTGCGCCCTGCTGGTCCGATCCTGGTTCCCGACCCGAAGCCTGCTGCGGGCCCGCGCTTCGATCAGCCCCCCATGGCCGAGATCCCTCTCGCGCACCGCAATCCGTTGACCACACCCGATGGCGGACAACCGCCGGCACCGCAACCCGAGACTGCGAGTGATGACTGAACGCCCACCTCTCAACCTCTTCTCCAGCGACACCACCGCGGCGATTTCGGCTTCCGACGTCGCGTTGGTGTTCGACCCGGCCCGGTTGACCCAGGCCCGCCAGCTCGCTGGCTTGACCAAGGCGGCCCTCGCCGCGCAGATCGGGGTCTCGGGTGCAGCGGTCAGCCAGTGGGAATCGCTGGCTTCACCACCGCGCCCGGACCATCTGAAGCGGGCGGCCGAGGTCCTCGACGTCCCCGTCGAATTCTTCGCCGCAGGACGGCCTTTCGCCCAGCTCGACGGCGCCGGCGCGCATTTCCGCAGCCTGCGCTCGACCAAAGCCGCCCAGCGCGCCAAGGCCGTCGCCTTCGCCCAGCAGGTGTGGGAGCTCACCTACGCGCTGGAGAAGCACGTCCAGTTCCCCGCGATCGACCTGCCCGGGTTCCTGCCCGACGACCCCACCCGACTCGGTGACACACCGGCCGAAGCCGCGCGGGCGTTGCGCGCGCACTGGGGCCTCGTACACGGGCCGATCCCGCACCTGGTGCGCACCATGGAGATGCGAGGGATCGTCACCACCATGGTGGCCTTCGCCGACAAAGACACCCCCACCATCAACGCCTTCTCCACCTCCCGCATGCCGCGCCCGACGATCGTGCTCACCCCCGACCGCGGCGACGACGTGTACTGGCACCGGTTCACCGCAGCCCACGAACTCGGCCACCTCGTCCTGCACCGCAACGCTGCGCCCGGCGACGCCGAGCAAGAACGCGAGGCCGACGCCTTCGCCGCCGAATTCCTCACCCCCGCCGACCAGATCACCGACCGGCTGCCCCGCCGATTCGACTTCAAAGCCCTCCAGCAGCTCAGCTACGAATGGGGCGTGTCGATCAAATCGCTGGTCTACCGCTCCCGCGAAACCGGCGCCATCTCCGACGCCGTCGCCCGCCGCGCCTTCCAACGCCTCAACCACCTCTACGACATCGGCATGCTCGGCCGCGACCCCGTCACCCAATACCCCGGCGAAACCCCCACCCTGCTCGCAAAAGCCTTCGAACTCGCCGAAACCCACGGCACCCTCACCCTGACCAGCCTCGCCACAGAACTACGCTGGCGCCCCAAACGCCTACGCCAACTCCTAGACCAACCCGACCAACGTCCCGTCCTGCGGCTGGTCACCGACACCGAAGCCGCTCCAGGGACAGAAGCTCAACACCAGGCGCAGTCGACGTCATCGGCAAGCCGGGAAGGGATAGCAGGTCCCCGCCGCGCCTAAAGAGTCGACCGCGGTTCAGCGCTGAGCACGACAGCGGCTGACTCTTAATCAGCGGGTTCAGCGTCCGAGATCTCCAGCTCTTAAGAGCTCGTCGTAAGACTCTGCGTCCCAACTCTTAAGAGCTCGGCGTAAGGCCTTGCGCCCCAACTCTTAAGAGCTCGGCGCTCCGATTACCAGGACAGCTATTCGTGCGCCTGCGGATAGTGGCTGTAGCAAACTTCTCGCGCCTTCCCCTGGGCCTCGCCCAGTGCGAACTTCACATCGCTCTCGACTACGCGACAGCCAAGATCGGTGTCGCCGCGCCCGCGGTCCGCGAGCCCGCGCCGCGCAGGCCAGACCCCCGTCTCGTCCGTCTACCAGCCAGTAGGGTCGACCGACCACCACTTCGCGGGGCTTGACGTTGAACGACACTCACGTCAGGGTGGGTTATCAAATCGTTATTCTGCTCGAAGGTCAGCAAATTTGACTCAAAACCGCAGTTGGCTGGGGTCTTTCGGGCCTGGCGTCGCCTACAGGACGCGCTGCGGACAGCAATCTGTCATCGGGTCGTGATGCGATTCGCCTAATCTTCGCCTGGGGCAGACGGGTACAGTCCGTGTCGCACACCACACTTGATGTGTGAGCGGTACCACACTTGTTACGCCCACCAGCGGTAACCCGGTACCTATCGCGTTACCGTATGGGCGTCCTGTTAAAGGAAAATGCCCGGGCTGCCAGGCGGCTACCTGACAACCCGAGCACCCTCGGAATCACCGACGCGACGTAGGCAGCAACCCAGCGATCGCGCGTAGTGATACGGCAGACAGCCTGGTAACCGTTGTTGCCAGGCTGTCGCCGTTATTCAGGGCCCAGACCAACGCTGTGGTCTCCAGTCCTGTAGCGAGTGCCGTGCACCAACGCTTGACTGTCTCCACCCTGTCCGGGCGCGGAGCCCGAGACGGAGTGGTGTCCGACAGTTCGGGCGGATCGAGATCCACCGAACCTCCTTTACTGCGGACCGCCGCCTTGTGCAGCGGTCGGGCTCATGGCCTTCCGCCGGGAAGGTGGTGCAGTACGGAGACTCGAGGACCAGAGAACGCACGAGCCAGTCGAACCAAGCGAAAGTCTAAAGGCATGCACCGCCACAACCGTGGTGACACCGGCCAACTTTCGAACTCGGTCCGGTGTTCGTGGCGAACTTCCAGCCGATCGGACGTTCACCGCCGAGACCGGTCCAGGCCCCAGCGATGTGCCAGAGCTATTGGACCACATCACAACCGGCGAAAGCGACGAACGCGCCGCCCAAAATCGGCACCGGAACCGGCAGCCCTGGATTGAGCGGATTTCACCCGCAGCGAACGCGAAAACCTCTGGTGTCCAATGGCATTTTGCAATCTTGCAAGATCATTATCCAGGCGATAACACGCCTGTTTGGAGCACGACCGAGCCGGACGACACCCGCGCGGACTCGCCCCCGCTCGAGGCAGGTCCATGCATGAGTGCCACCTCCAAATTGGGTCCTCTCAACATCTTTCAACCGCCACCGATTCGATGAGCGGGAAAGCGCCGTGCGCGGTACCAGCCCCACGCCGCGGGCGCGACAGCAAGCCCAGTTCAATTCGCGCTACCGCCGGATTCCGCGCCGCGACTCCTCGTCCCCGTCACTAGAGCCTTGGGCCGGGCCCGCTCGGAACGACCGGACAGCAGGTCTACCGAACACCACAGACCGGTCTGTGCCGACCGCTGGCAGTGGGCGGGGGACAGCATGAATTTGTGTCATGGCGTTATCTGAGGTTGTTTTTTGTCTTGGTCACGGAACCAATCGAGGCCTGCGCGAGAAGACAGGGTTTGGGGGTGGTTGGCCCCAAAAACTCGTTCCTGGGCAGCAATGACGCGCTCCTGCAACGTGATCGCCTCGTCGAGTCGACCTGCGGAGGAGTTGACATAGGCGAGGTTGCTGAGGGAGAGGATGGTGTGGGGGTGGTCCGGACCCAGGGTTCGCTCACGGTCGGCGACGGTGCGCTCGAACAGTAGTAGCGCCTCGTCCAGTCGACCGGCAGAGGTGTAGGCGGCGGCGAGGTTGTTACGACTGGTGAGGGTGTCAGGGTGATCAGCACCCAGGATCCGTTCACTGTCTACGACAGTGCGCTCGTGAAGGGCCATGGCTGTAGCAAGCCGGCCTGCTGATTCGTAGGCGGCGGCGAGGTTGTTTCG
>NZ_JBFAHS010000031.1:9157-19286 GCF_040654315.1 Nocardia sp. NPDC050713
GAGTGGACAGGGTGTCGGGGTGATCAGCACCCAGGATCCGTTCACGGTCGGCGAGCGTGCGCTCGAGCAGCAGTGTCGCCTCATCGAGTCGACCCGTTGATTCGTACATGCGGGCGAGGCTGTTTCGAGTGGACAGGGTGTCGGGGTGATCAGCACCCAGGATCCGTTCACGGTCGGCGAGCGTGCGCTCGAGCAGCAGTGTCGCCTCATCGAGTCGACCCATGGAGCCGTAGACGTTGGCGAGGTTGCTGCGTGCGGCCACGGTAGCGGGGTGGTCCGGGCCCAGGATTCGTTCACGGTCGGCGATAGTGCTTTCAAACAGCAGCATCGCCTCATCGAGTCGACCCACTGATGCGTACGCGGAGGCGAGGTTGCTACGAGTGGTGAGGGTGTCGGGATGGTCAGGACCCAGCGTGTGTTCCCGTAAGTCCAGAATTTGCTCGTGCGCGGAAACGCGCTCATCCGGAGTCTCGGCGACGTCGTCACCCACGGTGTTCATTTGGAGATCGGTGAGAGGCCGTGGGCGGAAACTGATTCGAGTGAAGTCGAGGGTGTGAACCTTGCGGCGCCTGTAGACATCGAGAGAGCCGCCGCTTTCGGTCAGCTTCTGGCTGACGGAGGTAACCAGTCCTTCTCGTCGGAGCTCCTCCAGCCCAGCGCGCCGCGTGGTCTCTGAAAGCCCGAAGCGAGCAGCGGCCCGACTCGGCGAAAACCAGACCGGTACACCGTCCTCGGACCGTTGCTCGGACCGCAGAATGAGCAGCATCGCAAGCCCGGGACCCGACAACCGGGCCATGAGGCCGCTCGTCCACACGCTGGACGGCACACGAAAATACTGGTGCTGCACAAGCTGGTCGGACGGAGCCGCCGATGTGCGGAGTCGGTTGTACGTCGCCGAGGGCGGTTCGTAGGGCTCCCCCGTCCCCAGGTCTGACAGCAGGGTAACCACGTTCGGCATCCCGCCACGTGATTCGAGGGTGACCAGATTGCGGTCGGCCAGTTCACGCAGCGTCGACTGAACCCTGCGAGCTCCCTTTCCCGGCGGATCCAGCAGGCCGAGCAGTGCCGCCCATGCTCGTGCAGGCCTGACCACGCGGTACGGCTCGGCGGAAGCCGCCCAGAGCAGCGACAGATACATCTTCAACCGCAACTGCCCGCCGCGGCCTCCGCCACCGTTGGCGGTACTGCTAAGCAGCTGAGCCATGGGCGGCTTGCTGCCGGATCGTTCGTCAGCAACGAACAGATTCCGGACCGGCGCGCCGGCCTTTCGCCGACGGGTTCCCAGCTTCGAGGCGAATTCTTCAGCGATCTCCCACTGCCGCAGTTCCGGCACCTGCCCGGTCGGGAGCGCCTCGACAAACGGGCTGGCGGACCAACGACGCGTTGAGAGGCGGTCACTCATCGCTGCTCTTTTCCTAGGTATTAGATGTCATTCATAGTTCAGTGCGCTGAAGATAGCTTAACCAACGCGCTAGCGTAGGTTCTACCCCTTAGCTAATGCTAAGCGAGGGCGATCACCGAAGGCTAAGGGTGTAACCCGCACGCTAGCGTATTACTTAGGATGCCCTAAATACTTGAAGATTTGACTGTGGTGGCAAACACCCGCTACGGTTCCCGCCGAGATCCAGAAGTGACCGAAGTCGGGTTAGGTAACCGCTGAGGTTCGTCGACGGACTGCAGTCCGCGGCCGGCAGAGGATCGAGTGGAGCGGCAGACCCCGCCGTGGTATGGGTTCACGTAACGGGGTCTGCCAATCCGAGATCGGCTATTTGGAGCTGCGGACAGCGTATTCCGCGCCACATTCCAGCCGGTCGGCGACAAACCCACGCCAAGGGCTACGGCAACGCCGTGACCCCACCCGCCGCCGAGGTGCTCGGCCGCGCGCTCGCCGAGGCGATCACCGGCGAGAACATCGAGCGGTTCGCTCCCGCCGCATAGCTCGATCCCGACGGCGCCATGACGCGGTTACGGTGCCGTCGAAGTGTCCGGGTTGATGCGGACCAAGTCGACCGCCCGCATTTCGAACGGATACCGGCCCGCGGCGTCCTCGACGGACTCGATCACGGTGTGCTCGGCGTCGGGTACCTCGACGACCGCGAACACCGACTCGCCGGTCGTACCGATTCGGACCCGATCACCCACTCTGTAGCACGACCGCGAGTTTAATCGAACATATGAGCGATAATCGGGAGTCGGTCTGGATGCTCGACGGCCGCGTCGCCGATCTGGCCCGGCTGTACCGCACCCGGCACGGCTGGGCCCACCCGTCACCGCAGGCCTGCCCCGCCGGCCACCGGCTCGGACCCGACCAGGTGATCGTCAGCGCCATCCCGTGCGGTCACCTGCTCACCCACCACCGCTCCTACACCTGCCGCACATGCGGCAGGGTCGTAGCCTGGCCACCGATCACGCAGGCCTGCAACCATTTCGGCGGTCTTCGCAACCTGTGAGCCGCTAAGAGCCTCCGGCGATTCGGGCGTTCGACGTACCGTTGGAAGCGCTAATTCACCGTCTGGAGGGGGTCTCGATGTCCAGTCTGGAAGAGCAGTACGACGAGCTCATCGAGAAGTCGAAGCTGCTCGGCCATGATCCGGACCGCAGCCGTTTGCGCCCGCTGCGGGAGGAGCTCGACCGGCTCGACGAGCGAGTCCGCACCGAGGTTCCGGTTGGCGAGCGGTACTACGCGCTGAGTCTGCTGAGCCGACAGGCCAGTGCCTCTTTGACCGCCGCCGACTCCCGCGCCCAGATTGCCCACAACGTCGCGCAGGCCGAACACGAACGCGAAGTCCATGACGCTGCGTATCCGACCATTCTGAGTCCGCAGCGCAGCGCCCTCGCCGACTGGGCGGACAACGCCATCGCCCGCGCCGAACGCAACCGCCGAGAGGGCATCGAGCGCGAACGCTGATTGCTCAGGCCGCGATGTCGAACAGCGCCAATACCTTCGGCGTCTGCGCGGCCGCGTGGCGCACAGCTCAGCACGCTCCGATCACGCAGGTCGGGCCCGGGCCGGGCATGTCGCGATCCGGCGGCGGCATCGTCGGCGCAGTTGCGGGCGCCCGTAAGCGACCATAAGCGCGACCCGCAATCGGATCGGAGCCCAGCGGACGACAGCGCGGTCAGCAACATCGGTCTCATTCACGTCCAGGTTCGACGCAGGCCTGACCAGACCGGTTCCGGCCGGGCAAGCGGTTGTCCGCGGCTGTCCGCCGCGCCGTCCCCTTCGGTTGGTACGTCACCGGCGACGAAGCCAGAGCCGTAGCGTCACCGCCACGAAGCCGCTGGCGGCGGCCAGAACTGCGGTTGCCGCGGCACCCTCAAGAGCAACGAGAGTGACTGTGGTGAGGAGGATCGCTGCCAGGCCGATCAGGTCCGAATGGGCGGGCGCGCCATCGCGGGCGCGGACCTCTGGCGTGGCTGATAGCTCTCCTGTTCCACGCGACGGCGACGACGGTGGTGCATCCCAGGAAGGTGCGGTACGGCGATCGTGACCACTCACGAGCGCACACCGTGAAGAAGAGCAGCGAAAACCCTGATCCGACAATGGAAACGGGCATTCTGGGAATCGACACCGCGACATAGCGGGCCCTCCTTGTCAGTGACTTGGAGCCCGGCCCGGAGCCAGCGGCACAACAGCTAAACCCAGCCACTGGACAGGCAGAACTCCTTACGGAGCGCCCGGCCCGCGGCCAGCGGCAGCATTATCGCCAACAGTGTAGCCGCACCGTCGTCGTCGAGCGGCGACGCCAGAGCCCAGTCCCGCGATGTCGAACAGCGCCAACACCTTCGGCGCTTGTGAAGCAGCGGCGCGCAGCTCGGCGCGCTCTCGGATCGCACCCAGCCGGCGGCGTCCGAGATTGGTTCGCCGCGCCGGGCGGTTTCGGATGAAATAGCTCCGGGTCCCCGTTCGCATCATGATTCCCAAGCCACAATGACACACTCGCTGTATGCCTTTCCCGCAGCACAAAGCGCTTCTCATCAGCGCCGCTCACACGCTGCATAAGTCCCCTACCTGCGCGTTTTTAAAATTTTTGCTCACACCTCAGGCTCCAAGGTCACGCCCAGATCACAGAGACTGACCGGTATGCGCGCGTAGCGTGGATGGCATGGTCATGACGCTGGCGCGACTCGCAAGCGGGGATGGCTATGAGTACTACTTGCGCAATATCGCCACCCACGACGTCAACGACCGCGGCAGCCAGAATTTGGCCGGGTACTACAGCGAGCGCGGAGAATCCCCGGGCCGCTGGATGGGCTCGGGATTGTCCAATGTCGGGTTGAGCGTGGGAGATCCGGTCACCGAGCCGCAGATGCGCGCGCTGTTCGGGCGCGGCCTGCACCCGAATGCCGAGGCGATGATCGTCGCCGAGATCCGCGCCCAGATGCGCGAAGGGGTTTCCAAGCCGACCGCACGGGCGCACGCGACGCGGCTGGCGCGGCTCGGGCAGCCCTTCAGCGCGCACATCGTCGACGAGTACTCCTACCGCTACGAGTGCACCCTGGCCTACGAGGCCTACAACCTCGAGCGCGGCCGCGTCGGGCACGCGCCGATCCCCGAAATCGAGCGCCAAACCATCCGCACCGAGGTCGCGACGCGGATGTTCACCGAGGAACACGGTCGCGGCCCGCTCAACGACCGGGAACTCTCCGGCTGGGTCGCGCGCGCCTCCCGCCCGAGCGCCAAACGGGTCGCGGGCTACGACCTGACCTTCACCCCGGTCAAGTCGGTGAGTGCGTTGTGGGCGTTGGCGCCGCGCGAAGTCGCCGAGCAGATCGAGGCCGCTCATTACGCGGCGATCGACGACACCCTGGCCTACCTCGAAAAGCACGCCATCTACACCAGGGTTGGGCGTCACAGTCGCCGCCAGGTCGAGGTCGAGGGTGGGCTGATCGCCACCGCCTACGATCACCGCGATTCCCGCGCAGGGGATCCGAATTTGCACACCCACGTCGTGGTGTCCTCGATGGTGAAACGCAAAGACGGCCAATGGGGTTCGCTGGACAGCCGGATGCTCTACAAGCACAACGTGCCCGCCTCCGAGCTGTACAACACGAGGTTGGAGCACCACTTGGAGGCCCGGCTCGGCCTGCGGTTCGCGCAGCGGCCTGGCGGGCGCCGCGGCAAGCGCCCGATCCGCGAGATCGTCGGCATCGACCAGCGGCTGAGCGAGGAGTGGTCCCAGCGGTCCAAGGTGATCAAGACCGAGTTGGACCGCCGTGCGCGCCGATTCCAGGCTGGGCACGGCCGGGAGCCGACGCCGCTGGAACTGCTCGACCTGGGCCAGGAGGCGACCCTGGTGACTCGCGGGGCGAAGGTGCCCGCCCGCAGCCGCGCCGAGCAGCGCGCCGCCTGGCGCGCCGACGCCGAGGCGCTGCTCGGCGGGCCCGACGCTGTCGCGGCGATGGTGGCGACCGCACTGGGTCAAGCCGCTCCCGTGCGCGAGGCGACTGACGCCGCATGGGTCGCCCAGACCGCAAACACCGTGGTGCAGGTCGTTTCCGAGTCCCGCGCGACCTGGCAGGCCCGCCACATCCGCACCGAGGCCGAACGCCAGCTCCGTGGCCGTGTCGCTCCGCAGGATTGGGCGCGGCTGATCACCGAGGTCACCGATACCGCGCTCTCGGCGCCGTATTCGATCCCGCGCGGCACCCCCGATGCCGCGCCGGCGGTTGGGGTGCTCGCCCGCTCCGACGGCACCAGCGTCTACACCACCGCCGGTTCCCTGCTGCACACCTCCCCGCAGATCGTCGACGCCGAGCAGCGCCTCATCACCGCGAGCCTGCGCAGCGACGGGCGCACCGTGCCCGCGGCCGCGGTCGATACCGCGATCGTCGAGCACGCCGCCAACCACGACGGCCAGGTGCTCAACGCCGGACAACAAGCCTTGGTGCGCGAATTCGCGACCTCCGGTCGCCGCTTCCAGGTCGGCTTGGCCCCGGCCGGGACCGGTAAGACCACCGCCACGGCCACCCTGACCACGCTGTGGACCAGCGAAGGCGGGAATGTGGTCGGGTTGGCGCCGACCGGGTCGGCGGCCGCGGAACTCGCTCGCTCGATCGGCGTGCACGCCGCCACCGTGGACATGCTCGTCGAACTCACCACCGCCCTCACCGAAGGCCGCCGCGAGCCCGACGACGTACCCGAGTGGGTTCGCAGTATCGGCCCGCAGACCCTGGTCATCCTCGACGAGGCCGCGAAAACCCCCACCCTGAAACTGGATTCGGCCGTGACCTGGCTGCTCGAACGCGGCGCGAGCGTGCGCGCGGTCGGCGATGACCGCCAGCTGGCCTCCGTCGCCGCGGGCGGGGTCATCCGCGACATCGTCCACCACGCCGGAGCCTCCACCCTCACCAACGTCGTGCGCTTCACCGACCCCGCCGAACGCGCCGCGAGTCTGGCCCTGCGGGAAGGCGATCCGGCCGCCATCGCCTACTACAGCGACCACGACCGCATCCACGTCGGCGTCCTCGGCGCCGTCGTCGACGACGCCTTCCGGGCCTGGGCCCGCGATCACGCCCGAGGCCTCGACGCCGCCCTGCTCGCCCCCACCCACCAACTGGTCGGCGAACTCAACGCCCGCGCCCGCGCCGCCCGCCTCCACCGTGACGGCGGCGTGATCGGCGCGGAAGTCGTTCTCGCCGACGGGCTATCGGCCTCGGCCGGGGATCTGATCGTCACCCGCAGCAACAACTACAAACTCTGGATCTCGAAAACCGATCACGTGCGCAACGGCTACCGCTGGCAGGTGCGGGCGGTCCTGCCCGACGGGCGGGTCAGCGCCTCCCATCTCGGATCCGGGCGTCTGGTCGTTCTGCCCGCCGACTACGTGCGCGAGCACACCCAGCTCGGCTACGCCACCACCATCGACTCCGCCCAAGGCCTGACCGTGGACACCTGCCACGGCGTGCTCACCGGCCGCGAATCCCGCGCCCAGCTCTACGTGCTGGCCTCCCGCGCCCGCGACGGCAGCCACCTCTACCTCGCCACCGCAGGCACCGGCGAAGAATCCGACGCCTACACCTACACCGCCCTGCACCCGCCGACCGCGATCGACATGCTCACCGACATCCTCGGCCGCGACGGCACCCAAACCTCGGCCACCACCCAGGCGCGTGAGGACACCGACCCGCGCCGCCAGCTCGCCGGTGTGGTCGACGCCTACTTCGACGCGCTCGCCGCGGCCGCCGACGACCACCTCGGCGCCGAGCACCACACCGGGCTCGCCGCGGCCGCCGAACGCCTCGTGCCGGGTCTGACCGGTGAGCAGGCGTGGCCGGTGCTGCGCCAGCATCTGGTGCTGCTCGCCCTGTCCGGTCGCGACCCGGTCGCCGCGCTCACCGACGCAGTAGCCGCGCGCGAGCTCGACTCCGCCGACGATCGGGCGGCGGTGTTGGACTGGCGGATCGGGCGCGTCCGTACCAGCGGCCCGCTCGGCTGGTTGCCCGAGATCCCGCCCGCCCTGCGCACCGACGACACCTACGGCGAGCACCTGCGCACCCGCGAAACCCAGATCCGGGACATGGCCGCCCAGATCACCCGCACCGCGCGCGCCTGGACCGCCGACTCCGCACCCACCTGGGCGCAGCCGTTGACCGGCGCGGCACCCGGTGTGGTCGCGCAGCTGGCGGTGTGGCGCGCCGCCCACGACGTGCCCGACCACGACCGCCGCCCCACCGGCCCCACCCAGTACCCGGTCGACGAACGCGCCGCCCAGGCTCACCTCGACAAGCTCGTGCGCGAACGACTCGGCGACCTGGACGCCGATACCCGACGCTGGACCCGCCTGACCTGGGAGGTCGACGACCGCATCGCCACCGACCCGTACTGGCCGCAGCTCGCCAGCGAGCTGACCCGCGCCGCTCGCACCGGCGCCGACGTGCCTGCCTCCGTCCGCGAAGCCGCCGCCGGCGCTCCGTTGCCCGATGAGCAGCCCGCGGCCGCGCTGCGCTGGCGACTGACCGAGCTGCTCGACGCCGACCCCGACCGCGACTTCACCAGCGCGCGTGACGAACTGGCGCGCATGAGCCCGCAGGCGCTGCGACGGCTCAGCGACGCCGAGCTCGATGACCGCGCACACGAGCTGCGCGCCGCTCTCCGCGAACCGTCGATGCCGCTGGTGTTCGACTTCGCGGTCAACAACGCCCGCGAAGATCTCCAACACTTACGCGACTGGCATCAGCGGCTCGACCGGGACGCCGTCGCGATCCGCCACGCCCAAGCCCTCGCCGACACCGCCCTCAAGATCGCCCGCGAACAACAGCAGAACGACAAGGACCAGAAGGCCAGCACCGCCGCGCGTGATCGGACCAACTGGCTCAACTACCGTGCCCGCGCCGCCCATCAAGCCGAGATCGACTGGCTCAAGGAGAAACGCCGCGACATCGACCAACGCCTCGCCCGCGCCGAAGCTGACGCCAAGGCAGCGGCCCGCGCCACCGCGACACCACGGCAGCAGTGGGCCCAAACGCTGGCCGATGCCACCAACCAGGCCAGCCGTGACGCCGCGCTCCGCGACGCCCACGCACGGCTGGCCCGCGCCGAGCGTGACCGCGACCGCCACGATGCCGCGCAGGCCCGCGACGCCGCAGAGCTACGCACCATCGACGCCGAGCAGACCCGCCGCGCCGACCTGTCCGACCAACAGCGCAGCGCCGAAGAACGCGCCCGCGACGACCTCACCGACACCGCGCGCGCCCAAGCCTCCACCCGTCCCACCCGACCAGAGCGCGAACGACGCGAGAAACAGCAGCAGCAACGCGCCAAAACCCGCAACCGCTGGACCTCGCCGGACCCGCACCTGCCCTACGACAACGGTCCCAGCCACGGGCACGGCTACGGCCTGTAGTCACCTCGGCATGTACCCGAGCACGGCATCCGCCACCGGACTACGGCCCGTGAGGGCCGCGATGGTGGCTGGCAGTTAGTTCTTGCGCTTGAGGACACCGCTTTGCTTCGGTGAGTCGCCGAGCCGCCGGGCAAGTGATTCGACCAGGTCAGCGTCCTCCTCCGTCAGCTCGTCGATCACGGCAGCGAGCTGACGGACCCGGGAAGAGATCTGCTCGTCCTGGTGCACTCCGTACCAATCCGCAGCGATCATGACGCCGACCTGCTCGGGCGTGGTACCGAACATCCGCGCAATGCCGTCTAACGCATCAGGATCAGGCGGACCGACCCGTCCCGCGATCCCGCCCCAGGCTCCGTGCTCGACCAGGTTCCTCCACCATGCGTGTGAGCGCGCCCGATCACACGCATGAGCCATGTCCTGATAGTCCATTTGCCTAGACAGCCGTCTAGCTGCATCCTGAAAAGGAGTTTCTCCCATAGTTGCAGTATAGAATTTTTGACTTTCTCGCAATTGGTTTTGCTAAGGCCGACCACGCAGAGGGTGAGTTGCTGTCATCAATGCCGCTCAGGGGGGAGCCCTTCCGGCACATCCGCCAGGCGCCCGCGAAGCCTCGACGGCAACCGAGCGAAGCTCGTGCGGCAGCACCTTCCAAGGCGGCCACGGACCCGGATGTGGACTTGCACAGTCGGTTGTGGCCTCTTGGGTGGCCTGCCTCCGCGGCGAGCGGTGGGGGTGCGGGGGCAGCGCCCTCCGCCTAGCCGCCAACGGCGGCTCCACCCGGGACGAAGCGCGCGGTCAGGTTCGTGAGTGTCCTCCCGGTATGGCCTGAGGGCGACTCGATCACGGTGGTGGTGGACGTCAAGGGTGGCCGCAGGCCATCGCGCAGCGACGCCGCCAGGCGCCCTTGATGACCGCCGCCGCCGTGATAGCCCTCGATCAGGCCATACCGGGAGGACACTCACCCGCGCGAAGAACCGCGCGAGCACCAGCTCGCGGATACCACCTCGCACACGCAACTCGCGTCAATCACCAAGGTCGCTCCCCAAGTCCGGCGCAGAACGCAACGTCCGCACCCCCGCGCCACCACTGGAAGCATGGCCGCAGGCCGTGGAAAGACGTATGCCAGCCCAGCCACCCGCCCAGCGCACCGTTCCCCACCCAACGCAACCACCTCCCACCCAACCACCCACCCACCCCTGTGATCTCTCCCTGACCTGCCCCACCCACCCAACTCCCTCCCCACCCCGGGGACACCAAAGACCAGTCCTTTTGGTCTTTGGTGT
>NZ_JBFAHS010000032.1:0-19277 GCF_040654315.1 Nocardia sp. NPDC050713
GGCGGCGGCGGCGATGCCCGCGGCGAAGCGCGCGGGGTCGTCGGCGCGCTCGGCCGCGGCGGCGCCGCTGATCAGGAAGTCCGGCGGGTCGTCGCGCCGGTACTCGACGGGGACGGCGGTGTCGCGCCAGCGCGCCGCGGTGGCGTGCTCGTCGGAAATGCTCGGCGTGGCAGGAAGTTCGGTCGGCCGACGCCCGATCTTCATCGTGGTCAGATACTGGTCGACGACCGCGCAGCAGGCGGCGCGATAGGCTGGGTGCGGTTCGGCCGCGTCGCTGGACCAGCTTTTCGCCAGATGGCTGTCGGTGACGATATTCGCGGGATCCACGCCGCGCGGATCCATGTGCCCGAATCCGGCGTGCAGCAGGCAGTGCGCGAAAACCCAAGCCCACTCGGCGGATTCGGCGCGGCGCTTCGGGTGGTACCCGATGCCCCCGCCTGCGATGCGCGCCCACACCTCCGGCGAAGTCTGGCGCGGGTCGAGCTCGTAGAGCCGACCCGGCAGATATCGGAAGGCGCGGTGCGCCCTGACCATGCCCCAGCCGTCCAACACGGCCTCGCGCCAGGGGTCGACAGTCGCGCGGCGCTTCCCGCGCGCGGCGCCCACGACTATCGCCGCGCGGCCAGGCGCGGCAGGTCGCGGGTCACCTCGACCAGGAACCAAGAGGGCAGCACCGGCACACCGTCGGCGTCCGAGGCGATCACCAACTGCGCGCATTCGACCGAGATCTCCGCCAGCTCGACGAGCATCGTCTTGGCCCGCAACACGAATCGGTGCGTCGTGGCGGAGACATGCTTGCGGGAACCGGGCAGGTCCTTGATCAACCGCGCGCGGAAGGTCTCGGACAGGAAGTACAGCAGATCGCGGTCGCCGGGGTCGCGCGGCCAGTCGGCCTCGCCCTTGATCACGGCGTCCAGATCATAGGCGTGCCGGATGGTCTTGACGAAGGCGCGGAACCCCGAGGCGTGAGCGGGGGTCAGCGTGCCCGCCGCGAGCACCTCGAGCAGCGTGTCGTCGAGATCGTCGCCGCAGGAGTGCAGCGCGTCGGAGAGCATGTGCCAGCCGCGCGGGGTGGAGAAGGGCGCCTCGGTCTTCGGCGCCGCCGACCACAGGTGATCGGGGCGCTGGGTCACGTAGCGCACCACCCAGGGGTGAATGTCGTTGTGCGCGGCCCACTTCAGCCAGTCGTCCACGTCGGCCCGCAGGTGCAGGTGCACCATGCGGTTGACCAGCGCCGAGGCCATCGGACGGGCCAGCGCGTTGTCGGTGGCGCGGTTGCCCGCGCCGATCACCACCGAACCGGCGGGCAGCTCGTAGCCGCCGATACGGCGGTCCAGGATCAGCGAGTAGAACGACTTCTGCACCTCGGGCGCCGCCGCGTTCAGTTCGTCGAGGAACAGGCAGTACGGCGTCGGCCGGGCGATGAGCTCGGGCGGCGCGAAGCGGCTGCGGTCGCCGACGATCTGTGGCACCCCGATCAGGTCCTCCGGCGCGAGCTGGGTGCCGAGCAGCGTGACGCACTCCAGCCCGAGCGATTCGGCGAACGAGCGCACCAGCGAGCTCTTGCCGATACCCGGTGCGCCCCAGAGAAACACCGGCCGCACCAAGGCGACATGCAGCAGCAACTCCGGCAGCTGGTCCGGAGTCACCGTGACCGTCGCCTCCATAACTTTCCTCCCCCGTCGAGAATTACGAGGGTCGAAGGTACGCGCGCCGACGCCGGCTCGGCCACCGGTTTTTCGCGTCAGATCGGTCGGCCGTGCCGTTCCGCGGCCGCGCGGGCGAACCGGCCGGGGGAGACGCCGCGCCACTGTTTGAACGCGTTGGAGAAGCTCGGCGCGCCCGAGTACCCCATGCGGTAGGCGACGTCCTCGACGGTCAGGCCGGTGGCGAGCAGTTCCTCGGCCAGGTTGCCATAGGTCTCGCTGCACAGCCTGCGATACGACGTGCCCTCGTCCGCTAGGCGGCGGCGCATGGTGCGCAGACTCATGTGCAACGCGGCCGCCACGTCCTCCTGCGAGACGCGCCCGCCCAGCCGGTGCAGCAGGACCTCCCGTACCGATCCGGCGATGCCCTTGGCAAGCCCCCGCCGCCGCAGCAGGTCCGCGCACTGCTCCTCGAACAGCGCCGCGGTGAGCGGGCTGGCTTGCGGCAGTGGGTCGTCGAAGCCCGCGGTGTCGAAGACGACCAGGTGCGGGCCGGCGCCATCGGTTGCCGTGAGGCCGTACTGGTCCAGGATCGGTTGCAGCCGGGGACGCAGTCCCCAGGCGACCTGGCCGCCCAGAATCGGCGCTGGCGCGTGGTACACCGCCGTCCAGTTCGTCAGCAGCACAGCGACGTCCCGCTCCAGCAGGAAGCCGCGCAGTCGCGACGGCACGGCGCGGTCGTCGGCGTAGAGCAGCAGCGTGTCGTCCTGGTAGACGTGCCGGGTGCGGGCGAAAGTCGTGGTCATCCGGATGTAGCGCATCAGCAGGTCCACCGCCGAGCGCGCCGTCGGACTGCTGAGCAGCGCCAGCCCGAGCGCGCCGTAAGTCGTGACGTGCGTGCGCATTCCGGCTTCCAGGCCGAGGCCGGGTCGGTCGTCGAACCGGGTGACGATATTGCCGATGAGAGCCAGCTCCTGCGCGGCGGTGACTTCCATGCCCGGCGTCGTGAGCTGCGCGGGCTCGATCCCGGTGTCGCGCAAGCATTCCGCGAGCGGCAGACCGTGGTCGCGCGCCACTTCGACCAGCACAGCCGACAAGGTCACCGAGCGCCGCCACTCCCACGAGGACACCGCTTCATCGTCGTCCGGCATGGCCGGATTCCGCATGGTTTTGGCCGGACATCGCAAGGACAGCCGGACGTCCTGTCCGTCCGGACGGTGGGCGCGGCGAACACCTCACGGTCGGGCGGCACAACTGGCCGATATCCGAAATGTCCTGACCCGACATCGCATGGCATCGACACCGCGCCGCGCCCTACCGTCGAGGCCCGAGGCGAAAGCGGGCGAAATCACATGTCGAAGAAGACACTTGTGGGCAAACGGGTAGCGATCACCGGAGGCGCGCACGGCGTCGGCCGCGAGATCGCGCTGGCCTTTCTCGCGGCCGGCGCGGACGTGGCGCTCGGGGACTGCGACACGGGACGGGCCCGCGCGGTGGCCGAGCAGTTCGCGCGAATGCACGGCGGCACCGCCGTCGGCCTCGCGCTGGACACCGCCGACAGCGCGCGGTTCGCCGAGTTCCTCGCCCGCGCCGAACGCAAACTCGGCGGGCTGGACGTGGTGGTGAACGCCGCCGACACCGCACCGAGCGGATCGTTCCTGAGCGAGTCCGAGATCGAGTCGGATCACCAGATCGACGTCAACCTGCGCGCGGTGATCAACGGATCCCGTTTGGCCGGAAGACGTTTCGTGGAGCAGGGACACGGCCACATCGTCAACATCGGCTCGGCGGTCGGCGTCACCGCGGCACTCGGCGCGGCCGTCTACAGCGCGACCAAACACGCCGTCGTCGGCCTCGGCACCGCGCTGCACCGCGGCCTCGCCGAACAAGGCGTGCTGGTCAGCACCATCGCCCCCGGCTACGCCCCGGCCCCCGAACTGGTCGCCGACGCCATCGTCGACTGCGTCGAACACCGCAGAAGCGGACTCGTCGTGGTCCCGCCCGACGGCTGGCTCCGCACCGCACTCCCCGACCGCGCCCGCCTCCGCCACACCATGCGCCGCCTGTTCGGCATGGACTGACCCATTCCCGTGTCCCAGCCGGACTCGTTCTAACCCATCTCCCGCAGGACGCGTTTGAGGACTTTGCCGGTGGGGTTTCTCGGGAGTTGGTCGACGAAGAGGACGTCGCGGGGGACCTTGAAGCGGGCCAAGTGGGTTTTGACGTGGTCGCGCACCTCGTCTTCGGTGAGGGTGTGGCCGGGGCGGACGACGATGACCGCGCGCAGGCGCTGGCCGTGTCGGTCGTCCTCGACGCCGAAAGCGCTCACTTCCTCGACCGCGGGGTGGGCGGCGAGCAGTTCCTCGACTTCGCCGGGGAAGACGTTCTCGCCGCCGGAGACGATCATGTCGTCGTCCCTGCCGTCGATGAAAAGCCGTCCCGCGCTGTCGAAATGGCCGACGTCGCCGGTGGACATCAGGGAGCCGATGCGGTCTTTGTCTCCCCCGCCGGTGTAACCCTCGAACTGGTAGTTGTTGCCGACGAAGATGCGTCCGGTGCGGCCATGCGGCAGCTCGGCGTCGTTCTCGTCGAAGATCTTGACGGTGGTGCTGGGCACCGGGGTGCCGACGCAGCCGGGCTCGACCGCCAGGTCGGCGGGCGTGGCGATGGTCGCGTACGCCACCTCGGTAGAGCCGTAGACGTTGTAGACCACGGGACCGAACGCCTCGGTGACCCGCACACACAGCTCGGCGCCCAACTGCGAGCCCGCGACGAAGACGATCCGCAGCCGCGAGAAGTCGAGTCCCGCACGGGCTTCCGCCCCGAGATCGACCAGCCTCTGCAGCATCACGGGCACGGTGATCAACGCGGTGGCGCGATTGCGGTGCAGGCTGTCGAGTACCGCCTGCGGATCGAAGCGCCGCCGGATCACCAAAGTCGAGCCGAAACCGACGGCCATGATGGCGTGCGCGAAGCCGAGGGTGTGGAACAGCGGCGCCGGGCATTCGGTGATCTCTCGGGCGCGGAACGGTACCCGGCCGAGGATGGCGCCCAGCGGCGCCAGCGAGGTCGGCTCCCGGCGCGGCGCCCCTTTGGGGGTTCCGGTGGTGCCGCTGGTCAGCAGGATGATCCGGGCGGCGGTGCTCGGTCGGCGCGGTGGTTTTCTGGAGCCGCCCGCGATCAGGTTCTCCAGCGTGTCGACCGCGGGCGCGTCGGTCCAGGCGCGGTAGCGGCCGCGCGGTGTGCGCAGATCGCCCAGGATGCCCGCGTATTCGTCGTCGTAGACCAGCAGATCGGCGCCTTCGCGCGCCAGGACCTCGCGCAGCTGCGGCCCGGCGAAATCGGTGTTCAGCAGGATGATCTTGGCGCCGCACTTGGCCGCGGCGAACACCGCGTAGTGGAAGCCGCGGTGGTTGCGCGCGAGCACGGCCACGCCCTCGCCGTCGCGTAGACCGCGCGCCCGCCAGGCGTTGGCCAGCGCGGTGGTGCGTTCGTCGAGCTCGCGAAAGCTCACCGTGCCCAGTTCATCGATGATCGCGGCCCGGTGCCGGTAGCGCAGTGCGGCCACCGTCACCAGTCCCCCGAGCATCCCCGACCGCAGCACCGCGAAACCGATGCGCGCCAGCCGATCCGGCCGTTGCGGGGTGGCCAGGCCCGCGCGCACCGCGAGGCTCGCGTAGTAGGTCTCGTCGGCGACGCGGCGGGCCGCGCCGACCACGACGGAGCCGACGCTGTTGACACGGTTCATGGATCCACCTGAGCTGAAGCGCGCGGAACGAGGACGAGTGTCCTCACAGTAAGGTGTCTCACACAGTTCCGTCGAGGGTTCGCTTCGCGACCATAATGGTCGGTATGTCGAGCCACGCCGAGGAACAGCGCACCGCCGCGCGCATCGCCGTCGACGACCTCACCGGCTCCGACATCATCGCCCTGCTGGCCACCCACTTGGCCGAGATGCGAGCCAACTCCCCCGACGACAGCATGCACGCGCTCGACCTGTCCGAGCTGCGCCATCCCGACATCACCTTCTGGAGCGTGCGCGAGGAGGCGGAACTCCTGGGCTGTGGAGCGCTGAAACAGCTCGACGCGACCCACGGTGAGATCAAGTCCATGCGCACCTCGGCCGAGCACACCGGTCGCGGCGTCGCCGCCACCCTGCTCGCGCACATCGTCGACGAGGCACGCGCCCGCGGCTACCGCCGACTCAGCCTGGAGACCGGCGCGGCACCGTATTATCTTCCCGCCCAACGCCTCTACGCGCGCCACGGTTTCGAGATCGGTCCGCCCTTCGCCGACTACACCGAAGATCCGCACAGCGTGTTCATGACGCTGGCACTGTGAGCCGGAGGATCAGGCCAGCGCCCGGCCGAGGTTCAGTCCACGGCCCGGCCGAGATCAGCCCAGCGCCCGGCCGAGGTCAGCCCAGCTCCCGGCACAGATCAGCCCAGCGCCCGGGTGAACGCGGCGGTCAGCTCGTCGACCTGAGCGTCGGTCGTCACGAACGGCGGCGAGACCTGCATCGCCCCCTGTCCCGCAGCACGACTCGAAACACCCTGGGCGCGTAGCTCTTTGACGAACGCGGGCGCTTCGGCCGGATCCGCCAGCTGCACCGCCGCCACCGCACCGAGCCCGCTGCGCACCTCCGCCACCCGCGGATGCGCGGCCAACGGCGCGAGCTTCTCGTGCAAGGTCCGTTCCAGCCGGGCCGCCTCGGCGAGCAGGTTCTCGCGTTCGATGATGTCGAGGTTGACCAGCGCCGCGACCGCCGCGGCGGCGTGCCCGCCGTAGGTGTACCCGTGCCGCCACCACACGCCGCCGCCGAAGAACGGCTCGGCCGGTTCCGGCGCGACGAACACCGCGCCCATCGGCAGATAGCCGCTGGTGAGCCCCTTGGCGGTGGTCATGATGTCGGGCCGCAGGTCGAAGCGGCTCGAGGCGAACCAGCTTCCGCCGATGCGCCCGAATCCGGTGACGACCTCGTCGGCGACGAACAGGATCTCGTAGTCGTCGCAGATGCGCCGCACCTCGTTCAGGTACCCCTCCGGCGGCAGATACACCCCGCCCGCGCCGATGATCGGCTCGCAGAAGAAGGCGGCGATGTGTTCGGCGCCCACCTCCTCGATCAGCGCGAGCAGCGCCTTCGCGTCGTCCCACGCGACGGTGCGCGCGTCGGGCATGAGCTCGCCGTATCCCTCGCGGTTGAGCGGCAGTCCCGCCAACGCCGTTCCGGCGACGTGCATTCCGTGATACGCGCGCTCCCTGCCCACCACGATCGTCTTCTCCGGCCTGCCCACCTGGTGCCAGTAGCGCCTGGCCAGTTTGGCGGCGGTGTCGATCGCGTCCGATCCGCCCGAGGTGAAGAAGATCTTGCTGCCCGGCACCGGCGCGATCGCCGCGAGCCGCTCGGCGAGTTCCCGGGTGGGCGCTTCGGCGATGTCGCCGAAATTCGAGTAGTGCGCGATCTCGCGCAGCTGGGCGGCGACCGCGTCGGCGATCTCGCCGCGGCCGTGCCCGATGTTGGCGAACCACAGTCCGGCGGTGGCGTCGAGATATCGAGCGCCCGACTGGTCGTAGACGTAGGCGCCCTCGCCGCGCGCGATCACGAACGCGCCGTCCCGTTCGACGGCGCCCATATCGGCGAATCCATGCCACAACGCGCTCATGCCTTCGCCTCGCTGGCGCTCGGCTCCGGCATGCGCGAGGCGCGCTGGCACATGATTCGCTCACTACGTTCGCTCATGCCTTCGCCTCGCTGGCGCTCGACTCCGGCATGCGCGAGGCGCGCTGGCACACGATTCGCTCACTACGTTCGCTCATGTCACCACCCTTACCTCAGCGAAGCCGAGATCGGACCGACCGCGACGCGGCTCACCCGCACCACGCCACCGCGACCGCCGCCACCGGAGCCCAGCCGCCGGGGCCGGGCCGACGCCATCGCTCGGCGCGCCCACCTGGCGCGGCCACCACACCGAGTACACCGAAGGCAACACCGCGTCCGCGCACCGCCGACGCCGCGTCCGAGCCCGCGTCCATGGGCCGATCCTCGCATACCTCGGCACGCGCGACCCGCCGATTCGGCACCCTCGGCACACGTTCGGCTATCGGTGTGGGCGCCCGCGGCAGCCCGGCAGCGGCGGGCGGTGAGGCCCGGCCCGGTAGGCTGGACGACGCAATGACCAGGACAGCTGATACCGGAACCCGCGAGCTCCGCACCCGCCTGGCGAATCTCTCCCTCCGCGACGAGTACCGGCTGCGACGTCGGCTGGACCGGGCGCGCGGCACGGACCTCGAGGAGATCGCCGCCGACATCACCGCCGCCGAGCTGCGCGTCGAAGCGCGCCGAGCCGCGGTGCCGCGGATCCGCTACCCCGAGCAGCTGCCCGTCACCGCCCGTCGCGCCGACATCGCCGAGGCGATCGCCGCCAACCAGGTGGTGATCGTCGCGGGCGAGACCGGCTCCGGCAAGACGACGCAGATCCCGAAGATCTGCCTGGAGCTGGGACGCGGCATCCGCGGCGCGATCGGGCACACCCAGCCGCGCAGGCTGGCCGCGCGCACCGTGGCCGAACGCATCGCCGAGGAGCTGGACACCGAGCTGGGCGACGTCATCGGCTACACGGTGCGGTTCACCGATCAGGCCTCCGAGCGCACCCTGGTCAAGCTGATGACCGACGGCATCCTGCTCGCCGAGATCCAGCGCGACCGCCTGCTGCGCCGCTACGACACGATCATCATCGACGAGGCGCACGAGCGCAGCCTCAACATCGATTTCCTGCTCGGTTACCTGAAGCAGTTGCTGCCGCGCCGCCCCGATCTGAAGGTGATCATCACCTCGGCGACCATCGATCCGGAGCTGTTCGCCAAGCATTTCGCCGACGAGAAGGGCACGCCCGCACCGATTGTCGAGGTGTCGGGCCGCTCCTACCCCGTCGAGCTCCGGTACCGGCCGCTGAGCCTCGAACTACCCTCCGCCGACGAGGACGACGAGGACACCCGCGTGGTGGACCGCGACCCTGTCGACGCGATCGGCGACGCGGTGCGCGAGCTGTTCGCCGAGGGGGACGGTGACGTGCTGGTCTTCCTCTCCGGCGAACGCGAGATCCGCGACACCGCCGACGCGCTGCGCGACCTGAAGCTGCCGCGCACCGAGATCCTTCCGCTGTACGCGCGGCTGTCCACCGCCGAGCAGCATCGCGTCTTCGCGCCGCACACCGGCCGCCGCGTGGTGCTGGCCACCAACGTCGCGGAGACCTCGCTGACCGTGCCCGGCATCCGCTATGTGATCGACCCCGGCACCGCGCGTATTTCCCGCTATTCGATGCGCACCAAGGTGCAGCGGCTGCCGATCGAACCGGTCTCGCAGGCCTCGGCGCGGCAGCGGTCCGGGCGCTGCGGCCGCGTCGCGGACGGCATCGCCATCCGGCTGTACTCCGAGGACGATTTCGAATCCCGGCCCGCGTTCACCGAACCGGAGATTTTGCGCACCAACCTGGCCGCCGTCATTCTCCAGATGACCGCGCTCGGGCTCGGCGACATCGAGAACTTCCCGTTCGTGGAGGCGCCGGACAAACGCGCGATCCGCGACGGCATCGCGCTGCTGGAGGAACTGGGCGCGCTGGCCCGCGGCGCGGCGGGCCCGGATGCCGCGTTGGCGCTGACCCCCGTCGGTCGCGATATGGCGCAGCTGCCGGTCGATCCGCGCATGGCGCGGATGCTGGTGCAGGCCAACGGCAACGGCTGCCTGACCGAGGTGCTGATCATCGTCGCGGCGCTGTCGATCCAGGACGTCCGCGAGCGGCCCGCCGAGTTCCAGCAGGCCGCCGACACCAAGCACGCGCGTTTCGTCGTCGAGGGCTCCGACTTCCTCGCCTACCTGCGGCTCTGGGACTACCTCACCGAGCAGCGAAAATCGCTGTCGTCCAATCAGTTCCGGCGAATGTGCCGGGAGGAGTTCCTGCACTACCTGCGGATCAGGGAGTGGCAGGACCTACACGGGCAGCTACGCACGATCACCAAGGGGCTGGGCTGGTCGGCCGACGGCCGCGGCTCCCGATCCGCCCGCGCGACAACGGAATCCGCCGATCGCGGTGACGACGCCGCCGCATCGAACCGGCCCGGCAGGCGGCGCGGCGGCCGAGGGACGGTCAAGGCAGCGGACGTTCCGGTTGTCGCAGCCGAGAACGACGGCCTACCTTGGGATTCCACCGCGATCCACCAATCGCTGCTGGCGGGCATGCTCTCGCACATCGGCGTGCGCGAGGCGGAGAGCCGGGAATTCCTCGGCGCGCGTGGCGCCAAGTTCATGATCTTCCCCGGCTCGTCGCTGGCGAAGAAGCCGCCGCGCTGGGTGATGGCCGCCGAGCTCGTCGAGACGTCGCGGCTGTTCGGCCGCATGGCGGCCAGAGTGGAACCCGAGTGGGCCGAGCGGCTGGCGGGCGATCTGGTCAAGCGCACCTACTCCGAGCCACACTGGTCGTCCAAGCGCGGTTCCGCGCGGGCCTACGAGCGGGTCACGCTGTACGGGGTGCCGCTGGTGACGAGCCGACCGGTGGACTACGGCCGCATCGACCCCGAGGTGTCCCGCGAGCTGTTCCTGCGGCACGCGCTGGTGCAGGGCGAGTGGCAGACCAAACACGAGTTCTTCCACCGCAATCGGGAGCTGCTGGACGACGTGGCCGACCTCGAGCACCGGGCCCGCCGCCGCGACATCCTGGTCGACGACGAGGTGCTGTTCGAGTTCTACGACCAGCGCGTTCCCGCCGACGTCGTCTCGGCGCGGCATTTCGACAGCTGGTGGCGGACCGCGAAGCGGAAAGACCCGGCACTGCTGGACTTCTCGAAATCGACGGTCGTCAACGAGAACGCGGCGGCGCTGGATCCGACGGACTTCCCGGACGCGTGGCGCCAGGGCGAGCTGAGCTTTCCGCTGACCTACCAGTTCGAGCCGGGCCAGGAGGACGACGGTGTCACCGTGCGCATCCCGGTCGAGCAGCTGGCGCACGTGCGCGCCGTCGGCTTCGACTGGCTGGTGCCTGGCATGCGCGAGGAACTGGCCGCGGCGCTGATCAAGACGCTGCCGAAGTCGTTGCGGCGCAGCGTGGTTCCCGCGCCGGACTTCGCCGCCGCCGCACTCGCCGCGCTCACCCCGCGCGCCGAACCGCTGCGCACCGGTCTGGCCAGGGAGCTGTCCCGGCTCGGCTCGGTGACGATCACGCCGAACGACCTCGATCCCGCCGCGCTGCCCGACCACCTGCGCATGACCTTCGCCGCGGTCGACACCCGCGGCGGGGTGCTGGCCAAGGGCAAGAGCCTGGCCGCGCTGAAGACGCGACTCGCCGAACAGGTCTCGGCCTCCGTGGCGCGTGCGACCGCGGGCGCCGAGCGCGCCGCGGCCACCGTGTGGACCTCGGAGTCCCTCGGCACCGTCGAGCCGACGGTGCGGCGGAAGGTCGCCGGGCAGACCGTAACCGGATACCCGGCACTGGTGCCCGAAGGCGAGGGCGTGGCGGTGCGAGTCCTCAGCTCGCCCGCCGAACAGGCCACCGCGATGCGGGCCGGCACCCGCGCCCTGGTCCTGCACGCGATACCGACCTCGGTGCGCACCGTCACCGCCGGACTCTCGCCCACGGATCGTCTTGCGCTGAGCCAGAATCCGTACGGCTCGCTGGAGGCGCTCGTCGAGGACTGCCGCGCGGCGGCCGCCGACGAACTGATCGCGGGCGCGGGCGGCCCGGTGCGCAGCCCGGACCGATTCGAGGCCCTCGTCGCCGCGATCCGCCCCAAGCTCGCGACCGAGGTGGCCCGCATCGTCCGCGCGGTGGTGCCGGTGCTGGCCGAGGCGCACGGGGTGACCTCGGCGCTGGGTGGCGTCGCCGAGCGCGACATAGCCGACGACGTCCGTCACCAGCTCGACGATCTGGTCTTCCCCGGCTTCGTCTCCGAATGGGGCAGCGCGCGCCTGCGGGACCTACCCCGCTACCTGCGCGCCGCGCTGGTGCGGTTGGAATCGCTGCCCGGTTCCGCCGTGCGCGACCGGCAGGGCATGGCCGAGATCGACCGTGTCCTCGCCGCGTACGACCGCTTGGTCGCCGCACTGCCCGACGGACGCAAGCAGGCGCCCGATGTCACCGAGATCTGGTGGATGATCGAGGAATTCCGGGTCAGCCTGTTCGCCCAGAAGCTCGGCACGCCGTATCCGGTGTCGGCGAAGAGGATCGAGAAGGCGATCGCGGCGATCCGCCGTTAGCCGGACCCGCGCGGACGATTGCCGGACCAAGCGACCGCGAGCCCGCCGAATTGCGTTCCGGCGGGCTCGGAGTCGGAGCGGATCAGTCTGCGGCGACGCCCGCCGCGGCGCGCGCCTCGCGCATCTCCCGTATCTCGCGTTCGAAGTCCTCGGCGGAGGTGAAGGACCGGTAGACCGAGGCGAAGCGTAGATAGGCGACCTCGTCGAGATCGCGCAGCGGGCCGAGGATCGCGAGACCGACCTCGTGGCTGGGCACCTCGGGCGAACCGGTCGCGCGTACGGCGTCCTCGACCTGCTGGGCCAGCAGGTTCAGTGCGTCGTCGTCGACCTCGCGGCCTTGGCAGGCGCGCCGCACGCCACGGATGACCTTCTCCCGGCTGAACGGTTCGGTGACGCCGCTGCGCTTGACCACGGACAGGATGGCGGTCTCGACCGTGGTGAAACGCCGCCCACAGTTCGGGCAGGAACGTCGACGGCGGATGGCCGCGCCTTCCTCGGCCTCGCGCGAGTCGACCACCCGCGAGTCAGGGTGTCGGCAGTACGGGCAATGCATCCGAGAGATCCTTCGTCGATGTACCCGGCACAAGGTATACCCCGGTTGACACGCGGTATACCTCCATAGCTCTTCGAGAATACCCGGGTCGTTACCGGGAGTTCCGTCCGGCGGGCCGCATCACTCGACGAGTTGCCACCGGGCGGTCAGATCGGCGAGCAGTTCGGGCAGACGCGGCACGAGCCGCCCGCGGGCGAGTTTGTGCCAGAACGACTCGCCGAGCACGGTCGCGGCGAGCACAGCGTCGGACTCCATGTCGATGTGGCGCGGCACCAGGTCGCCCATGATGTAGGTCCAGCGGTCCTCCCGGTCGGCCCAGTTGAAGGCGGGCAGCGCGGTGCGAAGCGCCATCGACCGGCCGCCGAGATCGGCGCGCACGGTGGCCGGTGCGAAGACGCCGGGCGCCCGCACGCCGGGCACCGCGGGTTTGCCCGCGATCGTGCTGACGTAGGTGAGCACGCGACCGATGCCGTCACGGCCCGCGGAGGTGACGTCCCACTGGTCGGCGATGACACTGTTCTGTTCCCGGTCGGTCATGCGAATCAGCGCGTCGATGTAGCCGTCGCGGGTGCCCGTCGTGATCGAGTGCCAGGCGGCGCGGATGTCCGCGTCGATGATCCCAGCGGCGAACATCTCGTCGATCCCCGGCATGCCGAGCGCGACGAAGGCTTCGTGCATCGGAACCAGGTCGGTGAAGATGTGCTTCTGCATGATCATCAGCCGGGTCTGGTACCACGCGACGTCCTCGGCGGACAGCCGCGCGCCTTCGGTGGCGAGCAGCCGGATGTCGGCGGGCAGTTCGCCGACCAGTTCCTCGGGGGTCCCGCGCAGCAGATCGGCGACCGCGTTGCCGAGTTGATGAATGCCGGGCACATCGAGGACGATGCCGACATCGCTCATGTCGAAGAAACCGGAAGCGAACGAGCCACCCGCGATCCCGGCGAGGCCCGCCCAGTAGAACTCCGGGTGCGACGTGGTCAGCCGCAGATAGTTGACATACACCTGATTGAACGTGCGCTCGTTGGCCCGCACACCCCGGCTGGGATCCCACCCGGCCAGATCGATAGCGGCATTGCCGGTCGCCACCACTAGCCAGTACTGATGCAGCAGTGTCGCATAGCGTTCCGGCGCGATGCCGTCGGCGCGCGCCTGGTCCAGCGCCGCGCGCAACGTCGGTTCGTCCAGCGGCAGTGCGGGATTCAGTCCGCCGCCGTACTCGCCGTCACCGTTGACCGACGGAAGATCCAGATAGCCGTGGTAGGCGGTGTTCGCGTGGGCGGCGGGAATCGCGCCGAGTCCCAACAGAAGACAGAAGAACAGCCCGGCGAAAGCCCGAAGCGCCCGGCCCGCTGTGTGTCGCTGCGTCATTGCAAGTGGTCCCGAAATCGTTCGAGGCAGGTGTTGCCTGGGTCACGTTTTCAGCACAGTAGCAACGCGTTCTAGTTCTGGATCGAGATTTTCGGCCACGCCCCTTGGCCGACTCCCTGGATGTCCCATACGCCGCAAGGGAAATGGATTCGGAGCCCATCCCCCGCCGGACGATCCCGACGGCGCCGACGCGACACCGGCGACCGCCCGTGCGCGACGAACTCGATGGCAGCGGATTCGCCGAATCAGCGCGTGAAGTTGCCGTAGTGCGACTGCTGTCCGATTTCCGCGGGAATCGAAGGCGACGGCGCGGGTTCTTCGAAAGTGCCCGCTCGCCAATGGGCCAACGCGAGGAAAGCCACGACTACCAGCGCGCTGAGCAGAGCCGCGACGGCGAGCACCGCGAATCCGAGTTGCGCCTGCTCGACACTCGGCGCCGGATGCGCGCCGCGAGGCCGCCGGGCCGCGAGCGTGCGCACGGAACCACGCCGATACAGTTCCACAGCCCCGCCCGGCCTGCTCGCGCGCGGGCGGCGATCCGCCACCGCGCGACCCGGCCCGTCCAGCGCGCGCAGTCCGCCGCGGCGCGCGCGCCGCACCCGCGGCACGGAGTCGAAGCCCAGGTCATCGATCGGACCCTCGGAGGCCGGAGCGGATTCGGTGGCGCGGATTTCGCGGATCGCTGTGTTCATCGGACAAACCTCCGTGTGGATACAGGCGGGATGGCTCGAAGGGAGTCGCTTTCGATCACATGTTCGAAGAACTGATGTTCGATTTCTACCACGCGGCGGCGCCGAAGTCAGCACGAAACGCCCGACATGCGTCGAACAGATGTTTGAAACCTGGGCGTGACCGGACTAAATTCGAAAAGCGACATCAACGACAGGAAGGGCGGTTGCGGTGAGCCACACAGACGACACGGGCGACGAGAGCGGAGTCGGCGGCGACCCGTCGCCGACCGGGGCAGATCTCACCGTGCGTCAGCGCAAGGTGCTGGAGGTCATCCGGACCTCGGTGAGCGAGCGCGGCTACCCGCCGAGCATCCGCGAGATCGGCGACGCGGTCGGACTGACCTCCACCTCGTCGGTCGCCCACCAACTTCGGGCCCTGGAACGTAAGGGCTATTTACGCCGCGACCCCAACCGCCCCCGCGCGGTCGACGTCCGCGGACTCGACGAGGCGGTGCGCGCGGTGACCAGCCTGCCCGGCGCCGCGATCGAGGACGCCGAGGCCGCCGCGATCGATCCGAGCCGTCCGACCCCGACCTTCGTCCCGGTGCTGGGCCGGATCGCCGCCGGTGGGCCGATTCTCGCCGAGCAGGCCGTGGAGGACGTGTTCCCGCTGCCGCGCGAATTGGTCGGCGACGGTTCGCTGTTCCTGCTGAAGGTCGTCGGCCAGTCGATGGTCGACGCCGCCATCTGCGACGGCGACTGGGTGGTCGTTCGCCAGCAGAACGTCGCCGACAACGGCGACATCGTGGCCGCGATGATCGAGGGCGAGGCCACGGTGAAGACCTTCAAGCGCAGCGGCAAGGACGTCTGGCTGATGCCGCACAACCCGCTGTTCGAGCCGATCCCGGGTAACGACGCCCGCATCCTCGGCAAGGTCGTGACGGTCATCCGCAAGATCTAGGTCAGGGTCGAACGGAATGTCTGCCGCGGGAACGGAATTCCTGCGGCGGGCATCCGTTCCAGCGCCGGAAGGCGCGGATGAACGAGGCCGATTCGGCGTAGCCGAGTCTGCTGGCGACCTGTTCGGTGGTCAGGCGCGTGTGGCCGAGCAACTGTTCGGACCGCGCCCGGCGCACCTCGTCCACCAGCGCGCGAAACGACGTCCCCTCCGCGTTGAGCCGCCGGGAGAGCGTGCGGCAACTGAGGAACAGCGCCGCCGCGACCTGCGGCAGGTCCGGGATGGCGGCCGGGTCCCGGACCAGCTCGTCGCGCACCGCGCCCGCGACGTCCGCGCGAATCCTCTTGCCCGGCAGTCGATCACGGCGTCCGACGGACACGCTTCCCGATAGTTCCGAGCCGGACATCTCCGCGAACCCCCATCGACCTTGCCTAACGCACCCGCGCGGTTCCGCGAAAACTACCAATTCCCGGTCACTTCGGCGGCGGAATGAGCGAATTCCCTTCTGGGAGAACGTCTATGCCCCGCAACGCGCCGCTGCGGGCGCCGCGCGGCAGCGGTGGCCTCCTCGACAGGCCGAGGCGACCTCGGACAGCCCCGTCGGACGGCGGTTCGTCACCAGACCGCGCATGGCACGAGCGAATGCGGAGGTACGCAAGACGCGCATGACCGGAGCGAATGCGGAGTACGCCTAATCCCCTCCGAGCGCCTGGGTCCGGGCACTGAACGAACGACCGAGTTCGGCCACCTCGGCGTCGACCTCGGGCAGCCAGTCCGGGGTGGTCTTGCCGCTCGAGCGCTCGACGAGCCGCGTCTGCAGCAGCGGCCGCAGCCAGCGCAGCAGGCCGACCCACAAGGGAACGTTGATCCGCCTGGCGCGCCGCGCGATGCCCCGCTCGAACCTGGCGCCGCACTCCCGCACCGAGGTCGTCTTGCGGATCGGGCTCGGCAGCGCGGCGAGCCCGCGCGCGACCGCGGGCAGATCGGCGAAGCTCTCCCGCACGAGCGGGGTATCGATCCACGACATGTGCGCGGACCCGACATCGACGCCGAGGTGGGCGACCTCGAGCCGCAACGCGTTCGCGAAGTGCTCGACCCCGGCCTTGGCGGCGTCGTAGGGCGCCATCCCCGGCATCGCGAGATAGGCCGCGAGGGAGGACACGATCAGCACGTATCCACGCCGCTCGACGACCGATGGCAAGGCGGCCCGGACGGTGTGGAAGCAACCGACGAGGTTGACCTCGATCACCCGCCGGAAAGCGGCGGGATCCACGGCAAGGACCGACCCGTAGCTGGCGATGCCCGCGTTGGCCATCACGATGTCGATGCCGCCGAACCGCTCGATTCCCCGCGCGACCGCGGCCTCCATCGCGGCGAAGTCGCGCACGTCGGCGGGGACCGCCACGACATGCTCCTCGCCACCCAGTTCCGCCGCGAGTTCCCGCAGCGGGGGCGGATCGACGTCGACGAGGATCAGGTGCGCGCCGCGCGCGTGCAGCCGCCGGGCGACTTCCGCACCGATGCCGCGGGCGCCGCCGGTGATGAGTACGACCTTGCCGGTGAAGGCGGTCATGGCTCTAAAGCCTAAACCCCTCGGGCGCGCTTCGGAACGCGTTCAGGCAGCGGTGCGCACGTGCGCGATCGCGGGCGGGATGTCGCGCAAGACCGGCAGTCGCTCGAACAGCGGCAGCGTGGCGGGCAGCGGTCCGTGCGACGGGCTGTAAGACGAGACCGTCACCTCGGTGACCTTCGGACTCCACGAGCGCACCAGGTCCGCGATGTCGCTGCGCCGGACGCCCCACGGCATCGGCGGCGCCTCGTAGTGCGGGGTCTTGTGGAAGCCGCGCACCGTCTTGTGGGAGAACCAGGGCGGGATGGTGTCGAACATCAACTCCACGCCAGGGAACCGGTCCAGGATCGCGGAGCACAGCTGTCGCACTTGCTCCGGCTCGAAGTACATGAAAAGCCCTTGCGCCGTGACGAATACGCCGCGCGACGGGTCCACCTGATCCAGCCAGGCGGTGTCCAGCGCGCTCACGGGCAGATGCCTGCACCGCTCGCTCGGCGGCAGGAATCGCTCGCGCACCGCGATCGCGTCCGGCACGTCCACGCACAGCCACCGCACCTGCCCGTCGTCGCAGCGCTGGAATTCGGTCTCGAGTCCGGCCGCGAGTTCCACCACCGTGCCGCCGGGGTGCGCCGCGAGCCAGGGCCGCAGCACCGCGTCGAACTTCTTCGACCGCACCGCGTGCGTGCCGTCCGGCTTGCCGAAGGTCCGCTCGTAGTCGAAGGCGATCGCGTCGTAGATCCGCTCGCAGTCGGGGTCGCGCAGGATCGCGTCGGGTCGTTTGGACTCGCTGGCCCGGTTGTGCAGGGTCCAGAGCATGGTCAGCGGGATCCCGTCGAGTTCGACATCGGCGCCCATGGGTTCGTCCTCCCACTCGGTCGGTCGGAGTCACCCGCGCACCCCGGCCGCATTAGTGAAATCGATGTTCAACAACAACTAAGGACAACCTAATTCAGCGCAGCCGTCGCCGCAACGACTTCCGACTACGAGGTCATTTCACGTCGACCGCCAGCGAGCGCCCCGCCAAGCCGCGGGGGCGTACGGCAAGCCGCTGTGCCACAGCGCGGAGCGCGCTCGCGGCCGTGGAGTTGGGCTCCGCGACAACGATCGGTGCACCCAGATCCCCCGCCGCGCCCACGTCGGGATGGAACGGGATCCGCCCCAGCAGCGGACACGCGGAGCCGAGCAGGGCGGTCAACCGATCGCTGACCGCGCGGCCACCGCCCGCACCGAACAGTGCCTGACGACCACCCGCGGGATCGTCGTACCAGGACATGTTCTCCACGACACCGACCACCCGCTGCCCCGTCTCCGCCGCGACGGCGCCCGCCCGCGCGGCGATGCCCGCCGCCGTCGGCTGCGGCGTAGTGACGATCAACAGTTCGGCATCGGGCAGCAGTTGCGCCAGCGAGATCGCGATGTCACCGGTGCCGGGCGGCAGGTCGACGAGCAGCACGTCCAGATCGCCCCAGAACACCTGCGCGAGGAACTGCCGCAGCGCGCGGTGCAGCATCGGTCCACGCCACACCACCGGCTTGTCGGCATCGAGGAACATGCCGATCGAGATGACCCGGACGCCGCGGCCCGTCGGCGGCATGATCATCCGATCGACCTGAGTCGGTACGCCCGTGACGCCGAGCATCCCGGGAATCGAATGGCCGTGGATGTCGGCGTCCAGCACACCGACCGCGAGCCCGCGCGCGGCCATGGCTGCGGCGAGATTGACCGTGACCGTGGACTTTCCCACGCCACCCTTGCCGGAGGCCACGCAGTAGACGCGGGTCCGGGAGTGGGGCTGGGCGAACGGAACGACATCGTCCTGTGCGTCGCCGCGCAACTGGGAGCGCAGCACGGCCCGCTGCTCGTCGGACATCACGCCGAACTCGACGCTCACCTCCGTGACGCCAGGAACGTCGAGCACGGCCGCTCGGACGTCGCGGTCGATCGTGGTCCGCATCGGGCAGGCGGCCACGGTGAGCAGCACCCGGACGGCGATCCGGTTGCCTGCACGCACGTCGATGGCGTCGATCATGTTCAATTCGGTGATGGGACGGTGGATCTCGGGATCCTGGACCAGCGCCAGCGCCTGCTCGATTCGTTCCTTCGATACCAACGGCTCGGTCATCACGGTTGCCTTTCAGTTCGGGGTCGGGGCATGCGTCAGCCGAGACTCGCGCGGAGCATGTCCTCGCGCTCCACCACCTTGACGCGCTCGCGGCCCTCGGGCTCGCCGAGCGCGCGCTCGTGCGCGTCGAGGCGGTACCAGCC
>NZ_JBFAHS010000033.1:0-18539 GCF_040654315.1 Nocardia sp. NPDC050713
CCTCAACGCTTTCGCCATCACCTTCGAAGGCCGGATCCACCCGACCGGGAACTAACCCACACCGAGGTCGGATCCGCCGTTAAACCGACAGTCCCCGAGAAGACGGCGGAGCTCCATGTACTCGGGGTCAATGTCGTGAGATCGGACGTAGCTGATCCCTTGGGAAGTCAGTCGCGCGAACATGACAAGGCGTGGGCGTGGCGGATGAGGTTCGCCGTGTCGGTCGATCTGCCTCACACCTGCGTTCCGTAGCTCAGATTCAACCAGGCCTATCTCACCGAGTCGTCGCACGCCACGACGAACGCTCGCCCTATTCGCGCGGTGCTGTGCCGTTGCGCTGGCACCATCTAGTCGCTCGTGGCAGTGGATGGTCCGGACGTCGACCCAGTCATGACCGGAGGGCTGTTCAAGGCGGCGGTGATACAGGTCTCGAAGAAGGTAGATCTGCAACCACCCCAGCCCTCTCGACATCTGTCCATGTTAAAAGCATCCACCCTGCTGGCAGCCGTGTTCGACTTTAGGGAAGCGCAGGCAAGGCATCTCGAAGCGTCTCGTACAGGCCGGGAGGTCGCCGCTCGCCGCGCGATGCTTCCCTAACAGAAGGAAAGGTTGGCTTTGTTCATCGGAGGGTGCGCCGGCAGTCGGTGCGAGCGAAAGGCTATGGGGTCGGCGCAGTATGCACGCGTTCGTTGATGAGACCAAGCAGAATGGCCTGTTGGTTGTTTCGACTGTCGTCGAAGTGCGTCATCTCAAGGAGGCACGCAAGCAGCTGCGAGACCGGCGGGTGAAGGGCCAGAACCGCATCCACTTCAAGAAGGAGAGCGACTCCCGGCGTCGATCGATCTGCTCGGCCCTGTGTGAGCTGGAGGTCGGTGTTGCGGTGTACGACGCGACTCGGATCAAAAGCGCGGTCGACGCCCGCGCTGCCTGCCTGACCGCAGCCGTGGAGGATCTGGCCGAACTGGGCGCCCGCCGGTTGACCATTGAGCAGGACGATTCACTGGTGACCAGTGACCGCAAGGTTCTCTATACCGCAGTTCGGAAGTTCGGTGTCGCGGAGACCCTCGCGTACGAGCACATGCGACCGAACGAGGAACCGCTGCTGTGGATCTCAGACGCGGTGGCTTGGTGCGTAGCCAAGGGCGGCGATTGGCGCAATCGGGTGAACCCGATCATTACCGGAGTTCGCAAGCTCACCTAGATACGCGAAACCCGGCTCACCAACCGTCCGGATGGCTGCCGGGTCCACTTCAAAGACGCTACTGCATCTTGCACAGCCGATAATACAACACAGACTGTTCCAGACTGCTCCACATTGATACGAGGAACAGTCCAAAGTTCAGCCGTCGTTGTCGGCGTCGTCCTGACCGGGAACTTTCAAGGCGAGGATGGCTTGCTCGACAAGCTCGCGGCGGGTCCAGCCGGTTGCGGCTTTGACCTTCTCGAGGTGCTCTTGCACTTTCGGGCTGACGCGGACGCCGAGCTGGACTTCGGCGCGGTTGGACTCTTCGAGGGCCTTCGGCCGTACAGTCACCGATCGGACGATTTTCCGCGGCGTCGTGCTCTTCTGAGACGCAGGCTTGGCAGTGGTGGATGGCCGGTCCGGCAGGTCCATCGGATCCTGGTTGGCGTCGGGCGCGGGCCTGGGTGTCCGTTTGCGCGGCTGCGGGCGTTCTTGGCTGGTCATACGAACACCTTTCCGGCCAGCGTGTCGTACGCCTGGTGCACGATGCGGCCCTTGTCGTAGAAGCCGTAGTACTCGCCCGCCGAGCGGGCTTCGCGGACGATGACGCGCTCGGGCACCATCGGGTCGAGCACGAGATCGCCGTAGGCCGCGGCGAATTCCTCTTCGGCGCGGCGAGCGTCGCGTGTGGGGACGGTGTCGCGCCAGGCGCCGATGACGACGCCGGCCTCGCGGAGGCGATCGCTGGCGCCGAGCGCGGCGCGGTGCTTCTTGAACCGCACCACGCTGGTGCGTGCGCCTTCGACGCCGTCGAGGCCGTCCTCGTCGAGCTTGCCCGCGTAGACGACCTTGTCGGAGGCCTCCAGCGCGTTCTGGATGATTACGCCGCCTTGCCGGTTCGGCAGGTCCAGCACGACCTTGTCGGCCTCGAGGCCGTTGAGCGACACCCGGAGTCGGATGTCGCCGTGGTCCTCAGAGGTCTTCTCGCGGTTGGAGACCGCGCGACCGGACGGGATCATGCGCAGATTCGGCAGCTGCTCCCACAGGCACGGCACCGCGAGATCTTCGGCCCACCCGTCCGGATCGGCGTCGGCGAGGATCGCCGAGACGTCCAGGCCGGGCTCGCGGGGCTCGACGCCGAGCCACTTCGTGGCGGCCGCGCGTGGATCCAGGTCGATCAGCACCGTGCGGTGCCCGCGCAGCGCCGACGCGACCGCGAGGGACACCGCGGTGGTGGTTTTCGTCGCGCCACCCGTCTCGCTGTAGACGGAAAGGACCTCGAAATCGCTCACGACCAGCACTGTACCGCTGTCGATAGCTACCGAGATAGCTAGCTGGATCGCTATGCCGAGATGCGCGCCGCCGCATGATGTTCCGGAAATCCGCCCAGATTGGGTGGATTCTCGTGCGGCGTGTCTTCGTTGCTTAACAGTTACGTGATGGAAGGCTGTCGGCCATGGCTCAGCGACCGAAGGGTAAGCGGGCGCAAGTCGGACCGCGACTGGCGCTCGAAGTGTTTGAGGAAGTGCAGAAGCGTGCCGCCGCGAATGGCATGAGCATTTCGCAGTACGTCGCTGATGTGATGGCGATCCACGTCGGGCGCCGAGATCTGGTGCTCGAACTCGGAACGAAGCAGGAGCTTCCACTGGCCGGATGAGATGAGCGGGTGAAGCGCCCGCACCAACATTCCCCATAACGCGAACGAACCCCCAGGCCTGCACGCCTATAGGGGTTCGTCGGTCCCGAAGGACTTGTCTTGGCTGACACGTCTGATGGTAGTGCACGCCGTACATCGGTGCGGCAGCAACACGCCATTCGCGATTTCCCTAACCCGAACTGTGCTGACCAGCGCAAACGACGTAGCAATGCGCACAACACGTCATCCGGTGCAAATACACGGCCGTCGAGTGGGCGGTCCAGGTCGTACGTCCCAGGTGCCTCTTCTCGACAACGGCGGAAGCCGTTCGCGCGAGAGTTTCGTGCACTTCTGAATGAGCTGCCGCTGGAGATCGGTCCGCTGCGTCTCAAGCTGCCCGAGGACGTCTACACCAAGGCCAAAGTACCTACCTGCTGGTGGTCGCGGCCGCGGTGGCTGGCCAACACGATGGCCTGCTACGACGCGATGTATGACGAGCTGCGTGCAACACTGAGGGCGCCATCGGTGAGCCGAAAGACGTTTATGGCGTGGGCGATCGCCGAGTCGCAGTGTGCAGACGTTCGAACTGGGCGTGACTGTCGGCCGTCAGTGCGGCATCTGTCCGAACGGATCGAGCGCGTCCCGCGCACTGTGAAGCGGTGCCGCGAACTCGCTCGACTGCTCGATGTCCGCAGTGTGGTCTTCGATGGGCGCCACCGTACTCTCGAAGAACGCCTGGAGTCCCACGAGCGTCGAGATAAAAGCCGGGGATGGACAGCCGTCGCGGCTCTGCACGAGTCCGCCAGCTGGTCCCACCTTGTGGATAACTCGGTGATCGAGTATCTGCTCGACCAGGGTTTTGTCACCCCACTGCCACGAAGTGGCGGAACGCTTTCTCTCTCACGAAAGATCTTGGTTGCTCCCCGACAACCCGTGAAAGAAGGCGCTCCGCGCCGCATCGACAAGAAGGGGCGGCAGCGGAAAGCGCCAGCATACGACGAGCAGGCGGAATTGTTGGCGTCCAGGGTGAAGCGTGACGAGCGTTTTCCGCTCTGGGTACGACAGATGTCCCGTCGAGGTATGGCAGCTGTGCTGACACCACGTGTGCGCCATGGCTGGACCGTCGACGATGTGTTCGGCGGAGTGGATGCCCTGCGTGTGTCCGGCAAACGGCTTCAGACCCCGCGGAATCCGTACTCCTACCTGGCATGGATCCTCGGGCACACCCCCGTCGACGAACCGCCAGCGCTGTTGGAGCGGGCGCGCGATGTCGCTGAGGAGGAGGAGTGGAGGGCCGCGCAACGAGAGCAGTGGGCTGAAATCCGGGCCAACACCATGGCCGCGGCCGCCCAAGGATCGCCAGGGTGGACCCAGGCCCGCGAGGTCGCCCAGGCGCTAGGCCAGCGCACGGCCGGGAAGGCCGCTGCACGCGCCAGGGAGCTCGAAGAATCGCGCCGGGAGCTCGCACGACGTGCGCGATCCTGAAACCGCCTGCGGGAACGGAAGACGGCTCCCAAAACGAACGTTTTAGGAGCCGTCTTCCAGAAGGTGGAACGCTAGGACTTCTGGAGAATTGCCAGGTAGAGCCGGGTGGCCACTGATTCGGCGTCCTCAGTCATTGGGTTGGTGTAAGTCCGGGCTCCAGGCAGCTCGGCAGCGTAGCCGCGGGCGGCGCCGGCGAGGACTTCCATCAGGCCGGAGGAACGCTGAATCGGCGCTTTCGTTCCCCAGGCAAGCTGTTCGGAACCATCCGGCAGCTGCTCAGAGCAGGCGATCCGCAATGCCAGCTTGTCGACTGGTCGACCATCGTGGTCGCCGAAAAGAGCTGGTGGGGCGAAGTTCTCGACTACTTGCCACCACCGAACAGTCTGGAAGATGTGCACGAGGCGATCGGCGTAAGCGTCCAAGAGAGCGGGATAGAAGTGGGGAATCAACCGCATCTCCCTGAAATTCGAGGCCGATTCGGCGCGGATCAACCGATCAAGCTCGTCGCGGGCGTCGATGGAATCGACGGGGTAGGTGAGTTTGCGGCCGCCGCCCAGAATGGCGTCGGCGCCGCTACCGGTGAGGATCGGCCCGAGATCGGAGATCTGGTCGAAGCTGCGACGGGCCGCGACGAGAGGGATTCCGGCGGTGACTTCCCACAGTTCGGAAGTTTCGAGCCGGTTCATGACGTCACGGGCGAGGTGCACGACGTCGTCGGCTGAAAGCCGGATGATGTCGTGTGTCAGGCCCAGCGCTTGAGCAGCTGCCGCTGCGGCTGCGCCGTCGGTTTCTCCGCTGGTGACGATGGTGATTGCATGTGGTCGAATTCCGAGCTGTGCTGCGACCGCCGCCACAAAGATGGAGTCGACGCCACCGCTGAGAAGAATGGTCGGGGTGCCTGGGAAGTGCTCGAGGACGGCTTCGAGCCGTGAGCGGGTCTCGGCGGTCAGTAGCTTCGCGGCGATGTGAGGATCTGTCAGGGTGCGGAGTTCGGGGTGAGGCGAGGCGATGTCGAGGCGATCGGCGACGAACTCGATTGGCTCGAAGGTCTGGGCCGCCCAATCTGTTTCGTTCATTTCCACCGTTCCAGTTGGGTCGTGTAGACCAGGCGATGCCGATCGCCCGGCAGGATGAAGTCGCTGTGCTCAACGGGCTGGCCGTTGATATCGAACATGGTCTTTCGGACCGCGAACACCGCTGTGCCGGGCAGTAGATCCAGCTCCTCTATCTCGTCAGGTGACGGTAGACGAGTGGTCAGTTCCTCGACGACTCGATCGACTTCGATACCGACCGTGGACAGTTGGTGCATGGTGCCACCCGGCCACGGCTCATTCCGGGAGTCGAGTAGCGCAGGGTTTGCACGCACGGTGTCGAGCAGAACGTAGGAGCAACCGACTGCGACGGGAACATCTTCGTCACGGAATCGGGTGCGGTAGGAACGCTGCAGCACAGGGGTGCCTTCGGCGACGCCGAACACCTTCGCCACATCCTCGTCGGCGACCATCGTCGTGTAGGAGGCGCTGAACACGAAGTCGTTGGTGTGGCGCCCGGTGTCGTTCTCTGCTGAGCCGGCGTGCCGACGCTCTTCTTCTGATTTGCGCACGGTGTCCTTCTCGAGCTGATGGCGCTCAGACCGGCGCGTGATCATCTTGTGCGGTTGACGGACATACGAGCCAAGGCCGTGTCGGGAGCTAATCAGTCCCTCGGTGCGCAGGCTGCTCAGTGCTTGACGGATCGTCGCGAGGCTTACGCCGAACTGTGCGACCAACTCCTGCTCCGTCGGGAGTCGTTCACCAGGAGCGAGCTCGCCGTCCTTGATTCGCCGCCTCAGTTCGCCAGCTATTCGCTCATATTTCAGGCCCATACCGGCAAGTTTAGGTCTTCCGTATCTCTTGACAAGCAGTAGGAAGACCGGGAGCATCAGTCTTACGTAAGACCGGAATACATACAGACTATGACCGGAAGAGGTTTACATGAAGACTGGTGTCCGCGTCGGTGTAGCGCTGGTAGCGCTATACGCGCTGGTCACATCGCCGGAGGTGGTGTTGGCCGCAGCGATGATGATCGGTCTCGCCGCTGCCGCAGGCGTGTGGGCCAAGAACCGGAGGTGGGTGCGGTGATCGGCCCGGTGATGAAGTCCGATGCCCAGGTGGCGCAGGCGGGGAACCAGCTGTTCCAGGCGTTGCCGCCGAAGGCGCGGCTGCTGGTGCTGGCCGTGGCGCTGCTGATCGGCATGGCGGGCTGCTCGGCCGCGTGGCTGGACTACAAGCAGGACTACAGGCCCTCGCCCAACTACTGCCGTGCCGAGCAGGAGAAGTACGCCGCCCGTCTGGGCTGCGTTGTCCCCCAGCGTGTTCCGGCCGAGGTGCAGCGATGAGCCGCCTGGACGTGGTGCAGGAGCTCGCACTGGACATGGAGGCCGCGGCGGTCGAAGCCGGAGACCAGGCGCCCGCTGGAGCGGGTCGTCGGTTCGCGGCGCAGCGCGCGCATCTGGCTGCCGCGCTGATCGAGATGACGGAGGAGGAATGAGCATGCACGAGCAGGAGCTGACGCGGCCGCCGCGCGGTCCGCGGCCTCGTAAGCGTCGGATCACGTTGCGCGACCAGCTGTTTCTGGAATGGCTGACCCAGCAGTACGGGGCGCCGATCGACGTAGTCGCGCAGTGGTACGGCGTGAAGAAGTCCTGGGCGTACGAGATCGTCGCGGCGCTGGCGAAGGCGGACAAGGTCGAGCTGACCCACGCGACGGTCGGTGAGCGCGATGGCATCGCTGGGCCGATGTGGGTGGTGCCGACCAGGGCCACCGCGTACGGGTTCCTCGGTACCGATCCGGGGCAGTGGACGGTGCGGCCGTCGACGGCCGCGCACGTGCGGGCCCTCGGTGAGCTGCGACTGGCGCTGACCGGCCGCGATACCGATCCGCAGCGCTGGGTCAGCGAGCGGCTGCTGCGCAGCGCGGCCGCGCCTCAGGGCGCGGCGGCCATGGTCGGCGCACCGCACCCGTATTGCCACGACGCCCTGTTCACCGACGATTCCGGCAAGTTGTGGGCCGTCGAGTGCGAGCTGACCGTCAAGCGCGGCGCGGGCCGGATGAAGTCCACGCTGCTGACCAGCATCCGCGCCGCACAGCAGCTGCAGCGCTCGATCGAGCACGCCGCGCTCGGCGTGTCCGGGGTCATCTACTTCTGCCGCGGGGCGGGAGTGAACCGGCATGTCCAGGCCGCGGTCGACGAACTGCGCGCCGAGGACGTCGAGACGGGCAAGCGCCTGCACGTGCGGGATCTGGACACCATCATCGCGGGCAGGAAGAAGGCCAGGTCATGAGCCGCGAATGCAAGCCGGTGCTGACGCCGGAGGATTGCGCCCCCTACTCCCCGACCCCCGTCGCACCCGCGCCGAAACCGCCGGCGGTCGAGCAGGTTCCGGTGCCGGATGCGGCGCCCGTGCCGCACGAAGGCGTTCCGGCTGAGCAGAGCCCGATCGACCCGCTGATGCCGCCGGATGGCTGGCAGCCGCCGACCTGGGATCTGGACGTGCCTTCGGTGCAGCAGGTGCTCGACGCCGCGACGGCTGCGGGCAGCGGTGCCGTCTTGGCGGCCGCCGCGGGCCTGAGTCTGGTGCAGGCGGCCCGCAAGCGGGGCCTGGAGCCCTACGAGCTGCGCAACTGCGCGGCCGGGGCGATGATGCTGCCCGTCGGCGCGGTGGTGCTGGACCGGTCCTGGACCGCACCGCTGGAGCTGCTCGCCGAGGGTGCCCAGGCGGTGCAGCTGGGCGGCGGCTACATAGTCGGCGGCGCGGTGGCGATGGCCATCACCGCGATCCCTGCTGGTTGGGGCGCGGCCGCGCTGTGGTGGGCGCGGCGTCGCGACCAGGAGGAAGACGGTCGCGGCCGCTCCCCGAAGGCCTCGCGCAGGATGCAGCGTCGCCACGCTGCCGCTCGCGCCCGTGTCGGCCGGGAGGCCGCGAAAGCGAAGCTGCCCCTGACCGCAGGCTGGCCGATGCCGACCCACGTCGTGCTCGGGCCGTGCAGTCAGCGCACCAGCCCGACCCCGGACACGGTCTGGTCCTCGCTGACCAAGGGCCACGACCGGCGCCTGACCATCCCGCTGGCCGCGCTCGATCAGCACATCTACGTGCTCGGCAACTCCGGGTCGGGCAAGACCACCATGCAGTTCCGGCTCAGCGCCGGGTTGTTCGTGGCGGACTGGCAGAAGCATCTGGCGGGCGGCCCGCGCCCGCTGCTGGTCTACATGGACTGCGGCGGCGACTACAAGACCTCGCGGGAGTTCGTCGAGATGATGGGGCGTCTCGGTGTGCAGCCCGATCGCATCGGCCTGTGGCCGGACGCGGCGGCGCTGGATCTGTGGTCGCTCAAGCCGGAGGAGGTCACCGAGACCCTGCAGAAGATGGTGTGCCCGTCGGCGCCCTCGGACGCCGCTCAGGAGTACTTCTTCAAGTCGCGTCGCCGGGTGATCCGGTTGGCGATGGGCACGACCGAGCACCTCGGTCGCCCGGTGCCGCCGCCGCGGTCGCGCCGTGAGCTGTTCCAGCGGCTGTCCTCGGCGAGCGCGCTCAAGGCGCTCTACCCGATGGACAAGGCGATCCAGGAGGAGATCGACGGCTTCGCCACCACCAAGCCGCCGATGGTCGCCAGCGTCGCGGGCATGCTGCGCGACATCTGGGACTCGCTGGGTCCGGCGATCGACGGCGGCAAGCCGTTCGACGCCTACGACGCGCTGTTCCTGCGGATTCCGGGCACCACCCAGAAAGACACCGCCCGAGCTCAGGCGGCCGCCCTGCTGGAGATGCTGCTGAAGTACGCCGCCACCCCGGGACATGGGCGCCGGATCCGGCTGATCCTGGACGAGACGGCCGCCGTCAACGACGCCCAGGGCGACATCGGCGTGATCGAGGTCCTGGAGCGGGCGCGCAAGTACGACATGAGCATGGTCGTCTCGGCGCAGAACGTCGAAGGCCTGGGCCCGGACGCGGCCGCTGCGCGGCGGATCATGGTCGCCGCCTCCGGCGGCGCGATCCTCATGCGCGGCGACGGCCAGAAGGAGTCCAGCGAGCTCTACGGCACCGCGCCGAAAGCGGAGTCGACCCGCCACACCCTCGGCGGCAACCACGGCGACGAGGGCTCCACCGGCGTGGCCGACACCTTCCTGGTGCACCCCGACGCCCTGAGCGAATTCGAGCGCGGTGACGCGGTCTACGTCCGCGGCCGCCGCGCGATCTGGGGCCACATCACCCCGCTGGATCTGGGAGAGCTGCCCCGCATCGACCAGACCGAAGACTCGATGCGGGCGCCGGTCGAGGCCCGCGCCCGGCTCAAGCCGGTCACCAGCCCCTCCCCCGCCGTCGACGAGATCGGCCTGGTCGACCTGGACGACGAGCCGGACCTGGGAGAAAGCGCGTGAACGCCGAGACACCGTCGATCCCGGACCTGATCGAGGCGATCACCCACTACTGGCATCTGTCCGCGATCGCCTCCGAAATGGAGCGTCGGGGAATTCCCCGCGGCGGCGCCGACACCGCGATGCTGCTGCACCGGATCTGGGACGCCCAGGAAGCGGTGCCCGACAAGGTGCACCGTCACCTGCTCGGCACGCTGACCGTCCCGCACGTCGTGGACCGGCTGTGGATGGCCGCTTCCGACACCGACCTCATCCAGGCCTGGATCACCTACACCGGAAAGGACCACTGAAATGAAGCACGTCACCGACTGGGACGCCGACCTGCGCGCCCTGCTGGAAGAGGCGGGCATCGACCCGGACCGCAACGCGCCGGTGAACGGCAAAGCGCGGCTGCGTCGCCGGATCCGCCAGCACCGCGGATCGATCCTGGCCATGGCCGCCCTGGCGCCCACCAGCGTGATCCTCGTCTGCTCCGGCGCCCCCGCCGCCGCGGTGACCCCGCTGCTGCTGTGGCTGCTGGGTTGGATCGCCCACCGCATCTGGCGCACCTCCGGCTCGCCCGCCGGATGGCAGATCGCGACCGCCACCGGCGAGCGCGCCAAGCAGATCTTCGTCGGCGTCATCCGCCTGCTCGGCCGCTACGTCTGGTACCCGATCGCCACCCCGATCCGCGTTCGCGTCCGCGCCCGCCGCATCCAGAAAAACGCCTGAACCCCTGATCAGACACACATTTTCACCGAGGAAAGCTAGCTAGCTCAATAGCTAGATAAGGAGAGAAAGGAAAATCTCTATGTCGCAGTCCGAAGTGGACGAGATCGGTCGCGAGACCAGCCGCGCCGCCAAGCGTGCCGGTGCGGCCGTCGCCGCGATCGTCGAGCGGGTCAAGAAGGCCGACCCGAGCGTCACCCGGCTCCCGCGCCGCGAGCGTAAGGAAGCGCAGATGCTGGTCAGCCGGATCCTGCGCGAAGAGCGCGAACGCGAGCAGCGTGAGCTCGACCAGCTGCGCGCGGACCTCGCCGCGGCCATACAGGCCCATCACGGTGCGATCTGGCACGGCCACCAGGTCCGCCCCGCGGAGCCGATGCAGGCCTGGTACAGCCGCCAGCAGCAGCTCAGCCGGGCCCGGCTGTCGATCGAGCGGCGCATCCAGACCGGGGCCGGTCTGTCCGACACCGAACGCGGCAGCGCCATCACCGCGCTGTACGCCGCCCACTACATGCCCGCCTACCAGCCGCCGGAGGCCTTCCCGCAGGTCCGCGGAATCGAGGCGCTGAAAGCGCGCGTACAGGCGGGGATCTCACGGCTGCGGACCGGGCTGGCCAAGCCGTCTGAGCGGCGTCGGCTGGCCCAGTGGGAGCAGCTGCACGCCGAACGCGCCGAAATCGGCACCACCGCGCAAGTCTCGCCCAAAACGGCCGTTTTGGATGCTCCGCCGTGGGGTCAGGGCCGGTACGCGGTGTGGATCGCGCGCCAGGACATCGCGCAGCTGGCCGACCAGCAGCGCCTGGAGGTCGACCGGCTGCCGGTCGCTCAGCGGCCCGCGGAGATGACCGTCGACCACCTGGGCCAGGCGCGGGACTGGGTCCGCTCCAAGAGCGAATTGCTCGGCCGCGATGTCGTTGTACGGATCTATGACCGTGACGCCGCCATCGGTGAGCACCTGCTCAACGAGATCCACGGCGGCCCCGAGCAGGTCGACCAGTTGTATCGGGCGTGGAGCGCCGCTTTGCAGGAACGCGAGCCTGTGGCGGCCGCGCAGAAGCTCAACGGTGAGGACCAGCTGCTGGACCGCATTGCCGCCGCCGATTCCACCGCCGAACGCAGCGTCGAGGCGGCTCGGTTCCGTGCCGTGGTGGGGTGGACCGACCGCAACGGGGTGACCTCGAGCCGGTCGAAGTCGTTCGACAGTGAGCAGGCCGCGACGGCGTGGATGCGCAGCAACCCGGACCGGATGCTGACCTTCGGCACGGCCGCGCACGTCCAGACCTGGGACACCCGTGACGATCGGGCACCGATCTACTCCCACAGCGGAGAACACCGGGCGGTGATGGCTTCGCTGGCCGAACGTGAGCAGGCCCTGGCCCGCCAGCAGGACCAGGAACCGGAGGAGCTGCGGTTCCACGGCCAGGTCAGCTACCTGCCTGAGGGGGCCGACCGGGTGGTCTACGAGTTCGGCGCCCACACCAGCGAAACCGACACGCTGGCGTGGGTACAGCAGCAGGTCGCCCAGGCCCGGCCCGCGCCGGGCACCACCGTGCAGGCATCCGCGTACGAGGAGTCCAGCGAGGGCCGCTCCGACCCGCTGTTCTGGACCGCCGGACCGCAGGAGGAGGTCTTCGACCATGTGGCCCAATTGCGGCTCGATTTCGCCAGCATGGCCGCTGACCGCGAGCAGAACACGGATCGCGGCGTCTCGTTGGAGCAGGTTGTCTCCGAGCGTGACCAGCTGCGTGCGGAGGTGGAGGCGCTGCAGAACCGGCACAAGGCCGCCATCGCGCACAACGCCGATCTGACCACCCAGCTGCGGAAGGCCAGCTCCGAGCGCGATCAGCTCGCTCAGGCACACCGCGAGCACCAGCAGGCGCCGGTCCAGGAGTACCGGACGCAGTCCGTGGCCGCGGTTCTCAATGGTCACGGCGCACAGCCGAGCGGGCGCGAGCAGGTCGATCCTGCTCGCAGGATCGCCCAACTGGTGCAGCTGGCCGAGACCTTGACCGAGGAGCGCGACCGGTTCCGCGGTGAGCGAGACGAGGCCGTGCAAGCGCTCGCCGAGCGCACCCCGGCCGCCGAACGGTTCGGTAGCCCGGAGAGGCAAGCGGCACAGGCCCGCGACAAGGCTCGCGCCGCCCGCGAGGAGCGGACCGCAACCGCGGCTGTGACCGAGGATCCCGGCCCCCAGCTGCCTCCGCTGGAAGAGGAGCTCGTTCCCGACATCGAGCTGGTCGAGGAAGAGGGGTGATCACCGATCCGGGGTCCGTGCCTGTCGTGCGGACCCCGGGTCGGACGGTCAACCAGTGGCTGCGGTCGGGGCAGCCACTGGAACTGAAAGACCCCCACGCGACCGAGCAAGAAGACACCTCCGAACAGCCGGAACTCATCGAGGAAGAGAGCTAGCTGCCTAGCTAGATAGGAAGGAGAAGACCCGTGGTCAAGCGCCAGCATCACCCGCAGATGTGCGGCTGCGGCTGCGGCCGGGCTGGTGAATTCGCACGCGGGATGTGCGAGGCGTCCTACCAGCGGCTGCGTCGCCGGGAGACCGCGTACGGCCGCTGGCAGCCGCGCGTGTCCGCCGAGGCCACGAGAGAACACGTCCAGCGTCTGCGCGCCGCGGGCCTGCGCCCGATCCAGATCGCGCAGCTGGCCGGAGTCGACCGCACCACGATCGGCAATGTCAGCCGCGAGGACTGGGAGACCGTCGACGCCGAGACCGCCGCTGCGGTCCTGGCCGTCGAAGTGCCCGATCGCGTCGCCGACGTCGTCGATCCGCACGCACGCGTGCCGATCCACGGCGCCCAGCGGCGGATCCAGTCCCTGGTCGCCTACGGCTACCCGCAGGCCCACTTGGCTCGCGAGCTCGGCATCAATCCGGCCAGCTCGACCATGGCGGCCTTGGTTGGCAAACCGAATGTGTCCAACGGATCGACCGGCGAATCGATCACCGCCGAGCGTGAGCGCGCGGTCCGGGACGTGTTCGACCGTCTGCAGATGGTGCCGGGCCCATCGGATCGGGCGCGCGCTCACGGCCACCAGCAGGGCTGGCCGCTGCCGTGGGAGTGGGACGAGGACGAAATCGACCGTCTCGACGCCACTCCGATCAGGGCCCGCCGCACCACGCAGTCGGACAAGCGCGCCGTCATCGCCGAACGGGAGGAGCTGGTGCTGGCGCTTAGCACCAGCCACAGCGCCGCTGAAGTGGCCGAGGCCGTCGGTGTCAGCCAGCGCTCGGTCGAGCGGATCCGCGCCCGTCTCGGCTGGCGCGTCGACCAGCGGGAGGAGGTGACGGCGTCCACCTCCACCGCAGAGACCGAGGTCATCGAGCTGACCGAAGACGAGTACTGACCAAACCATCTAGCTATCTAGCTATAGGAGCAATGACATGACCATGAACCGTGAGATCGAGCAGGGTATGCGCCGCCACGCCAGTGCCTGGATCCAGCTGCAGGACGCGGTCGCCCACGGCGAGAACGAGGTCGAGCGCGAACACCTGCTGCGCCGCGCCGAGGCGATCGCCCAGCCCTGGCGCGACAGCGCCTACCGGCCCGAGTGGCTGTACCTGCAGAACCTGCTCGCCGACTGGCGCCGCGCCCCGCAGGTGATGCAGCAGCTGACCGAGCAGGCCCTCGACGGCGACATCGGCGATCTCGACGACGTCGAGGTCCGCAGCCTGCTGCAGGTGCGGCACCTGGCCGACGAGAACGAGCGCGGCGTCGAGGGCTGGCAGCGCACCCAGGACGCCATCTGCGAGCTGCAGGGCCGCCTGGCCGGCGGCATCTGCGAGACCGCGGTGCGTGAGTCCGTGCGTTTCCGCTTGCGGATGCTCGACGACCGTTCGACCTGGCCGCCGCAGTGGCTGCAGTTGCAGCTGCAGGCCGAGCGCGACCCCCGTCACGTCGCTCGCCAGCACGACATCTACGAGCAGGCCCGCCAGGCTGCCCTCGACGAGGGCGAGCGCATCCAGCTGAGCGAGGCTGTCTGACCAGGCCGAATCCCACACCGGAACTACCTATATATCTAGCTATTAGGAGAAGCTAATGACTCTGGCACACGAGGACCCGCACGTCCGCGAGATCATGCAGCGCATCGGCAGCGGCACCTCGCAGGCCGAGCGCGCCGCGGCTCGCGAGGAGCTGATGGACTACATCAACGGTCCCGGCAGGCACCTGGAAATCGACGTGATGGGCTTCGCTCGCGCCCACCTGGCGACCGTCGACCGCGAGGCATGGAATCTGGAGATGCCCGACGCCGCACGGTCCGTACCCGCAGAAGGGCCCACGGCGGCCACCGACCGCTCCGAGCAGGGGATCCGGCAGGACTTCCTACGCTGGATCGACCTGCGCGCCGCTGTCGCCCACGGGGAGAACGAGATCGAGCGAGAGCAGCTGCTGGAACGGGCCGCAGAGATCGAGCACCTGTGGACCATCCCCCAGCACAGCCAGGAGTGGAACCACCTCCGTCAGGTGCACCAGCTGTGGCAGCACGATCCCAGCAAGGCCCATGAGCTGACCCAGGCCGCTCTCGCGCATGGAGTGGGAACCGCCGACGGCGCCCGAGAGGCACGGCACATGGTGTTCTTGCGCGAGGCGTTCGACCCGCAGCGGCAGGAGCGGCTGCGGTGGCAGCAGAGGCACGACGAGATCAGCGACCTGCAGGGCGAATTGGCGGCCAGCCGAACCGCTGAGGAGACCGCCGCCATCGATGCTCGCATCGCCGAGCTCTACGACAAGGACACCTGGCCGGCGTCCTGGAAGGAGTTCGAGGAGGAAGTCCACGACGACCCGGCCTACTGGCAGGAGCAGAGCGAGCGGGCCAGCCACCGCTACAACGAGGTGATCGCCGCCCGCGAGACGGAGTCCACCGTGCCGGAGCCCGAGCTGGAGCTGGAGGAATCGCCATGGTGATCAATCCACGCCCGCCGCAGTGGGACGCCCGGGAAGAGGAGATCTGCGCCCAAAACGCGTTGTGGACCGAGCAGGAGCGGCTCTACATCGCGCTGGCGCTGGAAACCGATCCGACCCGGCAGCAGGAGATCCTCGCCGAACTCGACTGCACCTACCAAGAAGTCGCCGAACGCGATTGGCAGACCGATTGGGAGCGCCGTGGCGCGGCCGTACCCGATATCGTGTTCGCCGATCCCCCTGTGCCCGAGCATCTGCGATTCCGACCGCAACCGCTGGCACTGAAACCCCGCGCCGAGGAGAACCAGGAGCAGATCGAGTTGGAACTCGAACTGCATTAGCCCCGATCACATCGCCTATCCACCTAGCTAGCTAGGTGGATAGGCGGACTATCAGGAGAAGACCGTGGATAGACAGGACACTTCGAAAAGCTTCACCAGGGGTGCGTTCTTCTGGCTGCTTCTCTCCGCGGCCGCCACGATGATGGCGGTCTTCGGGGCTGGCTGGGCTCTCGCCCGCAGCGACGAAAACCTGGTCGCGGCGGCATGGGGCGGTACCTTGCCCGGGATGATGGCCTTCGTCCTCGCCGTCGGGCTCGTCGGGTTCGCCTACACGCCAGCAGGGAAGGTGTTCGCGCTGCTCGAATTCGTGAATGCGGTGCTTCTCGTGCTCGCGTTCCTTGTGGCCTACGTGCCGATACGTGGCTATGCCCGCCACCTCGGCTTCGACGACGGCGCCGACCTGGTGCTACCGCTGCTCATCTATTGCGTGATCGTGTTGTCGGTCATCGATCTGCGTCGGATTCGGAGGACCCGATGATGAAATCTCTTTCGTTCCTGCGCCGCCCGGCCGGTGCTTCGGATCCGATCTCCGATGAGACGCCGCTGCACGATCGCGTCCAGGTCGCCCGTGACCGGCTCGCACACCAGCACGACCCCGCTCTTCTGGAAGCGCTGTCGGAACGCGAGCTCAACGCCGACCGTGCCCTCGCCGAGCGGGCGCGAGATCACGAGCGCAACGAAAAGCTCGCGCGCATCGAAGCAGCAGAGAAGGCCGCCGACCGGCTGCGCCGCACCATCGATGAACTCGCCGACCAGCAATCCCGGGATCTCATCGACGCTGAGAGAGCTATCGCCCAGCAGCGGCACAGCAGCAGCCCGCACACCAAGGTCGCGCGACTGCACCGGCGCAAAACCCTCGCCCTGCGCATCGTCACCAGCGTCCTGATCATCGCCATGGCAATCAGCGCCGTGAGCGTGCAGCACAACATCGCGCCTACCGGCGGTCCGTCGAACATCTGGTGGTGGATGGCCTACGGCATCGAGTTCCTGATCTCAGGCACCCTGATTGCGCTCATGATGTCCACCGGCGACAGCGCCGAATGGGGCGTGATCGAACAGCCGTGGAAGGCCCGCGGCATCGAGAACGTGCTACTGGGCGTCACCGTGGTGCTGAACGTCTTCCCGTACCTGGAGAACATGGAGTGGGGCCAGATCGGCGCCCACATCATCGCGCCCGTCATCATCGGCACCGCTCTGCACACCTACAGCGTTGTTGCCACCCGATACAGCCGCTCGATCGACCGCGCCACCGAGAGTCTCTCCGAGGCCGAACACGAAGACATCCAGGCTCGCCTCGCAGCGCTCACCCGCATTGGTCCCGCAGTGCGGGGCGAGGAGGTCGCTACTACGGGGGTCGCACCTGGAGTGCGAAATGGGGACAACACCGACGTAGAGGCAGGTGCGGGCACCGGCACTTATTCGGCCTCGGCCCGGCCGCCGCTCCCCTCCGTGTCGCCGGTTGCGGATGAGGTGTTCGAGGAGCTGGAGCGCGAGTTCGCCGCGCGCGGACAGACGGGCTCCGCGTTGCCGCCGATCGCGCGCGAACCTATCGCCGCGCGCGCGGATCAGGCCGCGATCGAGACCGCGCGCGGCCGCGCGCCGATCGCGCGCGGAGAGTCTGCTGAGCCGCGCGCGGACGTTGCTCCGATCGCTGTCGAAGACGCGTCACCGATCGCGCGCGGCGCGCGGCCTGAGCGCGACGAGGGCGCGGTCAGGTCGGAGTCGATCGCGCGCGCGGAGGCAGCGGACGAGGATGTTCCGCGCGCCGTGCACAACCCTGCTGAACAGGCAACCGATCGCGAACCGATCGCCGCGCGAGAGGACGAGACGTCCTCTGCGGATGAGGGTTCGGACGAGAGGGCCACGCGCGATCGGCGCTCGGTGGTGACGTTGGTTCGCGGCGCGGAACCCGCGCGCGCGGCGATCGGAAATACGGATCGTTCGCCGCGCGCGGGCCGCGCGCCGCGCGCGCGGGAGACGGCTGTCGACGGCGCGCTGGCGCGCGCGACCGATCGCGCGCCGATCGCGCGCGGCACGGTGGGGAGTGGACCGTTCGCGCACCGGATGACGCGCGCGGAAGCGGGCAAGCTCGCACGCGCGGTCGCCAGTCGTGGTCTGTCCAAGCAGCCGGTCGAGGTGCTGACACTCATCTACGAGGCACACTCTCGGGGCGAGAGCGCGACTGGCATCGCTGAGAAGGTTGTCGCTCTGCCGCACTCGACGGTTCTGCGGGCGATCAAGGCCGCCGACAAAGTGGCCGGTCCGCGTTCGATCGGCTGACAGGCCAGCAGTTTCAGCACAAGCAGAAATGCCGCGCATCACCAGATGCGCGGCATTTCTGCTTGTCGGGACGGCTTTAGTGTGGCCTCTTGGGCGGCCTGCCTCCGCGGCGAGCGGCGGGGGTGCGGGGGCAGCGCCCTCCGCCTAGCCGCCAGCGGCGGCTCCACCCCGGGACGAAGCGCACAGCTGAAGGAGTGAGTGTCCTCCCGGTATGGCCTGAGGGCGACTCGATCACGCCGCGGTTCTGGCCCGCCCCCTCACCTCGACGCGACTGTCGAATGCCAAGCGGGCGGGCCAGGTTCCGGCGTGATAGCCCTCGATCAGGCCATACCGGGAGGACACTCACCCGCGCGAAGAACCGCGCGAGCGCCAGCTCGCGGACCACGGCCGCACGGCGGCCGAGGTCTGCTGCTGTATCTCGATGCCCGGACTGGTCCCGGAGAACTGCCCGGAATACGTCCGGAATACGCCCGCCAGGTCGTCCGGGTGCGGATGTCCTGTGATCTCTCCCTGACCTGCTGGTTTGGGTGCGTGGTCCCTCCCCACCCCGGGGACACCAAAGACCAAAAGGACTGGTCTTTGG
>NZ_JBFAHS010000034.1:0-14521 GCF_040654315.1 Nocardia sp. NPDC050713
CAGCCAGGTGGGCGCGCAGGTCTCCTGCGGAGGCCCGCCGCGCAGCCGCTTCGCGGCTGAAAACTGTTGCTGGACAACGTAACTGGACTACCGGCTATCGGCCTTCGGCCGAAAGCCTTTGCGGGACAGCCTATCTCGTCGTCTTCGTCGCGAATGCTGTTGCGTTAGCAACGCATTCATGATGTAAAAGACGAAAGTTGTTGTTGGGCAATGTATTACAGCATGCATGGAGGGTTACAGGATTGTATAGAGCTGTTTACAGGAAATGAGGACAGAGCAGTTGGCGAGCCGCGAGTGGGGGCACTGTTTCCACGTGCTTGCAGTAGGTTCAGTGCATGGTTCTCCGTATTGCGTTGGCCTCGATCAAGCCGGGGGTGGGTAAGACGACCTCGGCGTTGTTCATCGCTCAGGCGCTGCATGAGCTGGGCCGCTCGCCGCTGGTGGTGGATGCGGACAAGGGCCGCAGTGCGCTGGAGTGGATGGAAGACGCCGAGGGCCTGGATTTCCCGGTGATCGGCCAGCACGTGACCACGTTGCATCGAAGCTTGCCGGATCTGGAGGACGGCCGAGGCGCGATGGTGCTGGACGTGCCACAGCTCGAGGACCACGAGTCGATCGCCCGCGGCGCGTTGGTGTACGCCGACGTGTGGGTGTATCCGATCGCCCCGGCCGGTATCGAGGTCCGTCGCACGATGCGCAGGCTGAAGACCAAGCTGGAGGGAATCCGGGATCTGCGTGAGCAGCTGGGCCGTTCGCGCGACCCGATGGTGGAGGCGGTGTTGCTGACGCGCACGAATCGGCCATACGCGACGAAGACAGGGCCGGATGCGGATGTGCGGGCGGCGCTGGCGGACGGAGATCTGCGGCTGACGGTGATGGATTCGCAGATCCAGTTCCATGACGACCTGTACCGGCAGTGCTACGGCCTGCCGGTGGAGCTGGAAGGCACCACCTACCCGCAGGTCGCCGCGGAGCTGATTCGGCGATGGGAGGCGGCACGGTGACAGACGAGCAGAGCGGCGAGCAGAAACGCCGGCGCGGCCGGAGACGTACCGACTACAGCAAAGTCGCCGAAGAAGGCGAGCGCACGCCGAGGGTCGTGCAGAAGAAGTCACTGCGTACCACGCCGATCCGGGTGACGCTGGATCTGAAGCCGAAAGCGCATCAGGACCTGAAGCGTTGGTGCAACAGCGCCGCGGTCGCGACTGGGCTGCCGGATGTGCCGCTGGCGCCGGTGCTGCGCATCCTCGGTGAGATTCTGGTCGATCCGGCCAACCAGGAGCTGTCGGAGCGGGTGAAACAGGAACTGATCAACCGCGCCGAACAGCAGTTCTGAGCACGTTCGGCGCGGTCGGCGGGCACGGACGGCACTGCAACTACTGCGAGTACTGCACGCGCGTCTAAAGGCCGATGAGGGCTTGCAGGGCGGAGCCGAGGGCGTCCATCGCGGCCGGGTCGGCGGTGCCGACGAATTCACGGAATCGGCCGGGGTCGGCGGCGACCAGGGAGCGGCCGAGGATGTAGCCGTGGCCGGGCAGGGTGGTGGCCAGCATCGCGCGCAGCCCGGTCGGGCGGACGTCGGTGATGTCCACGGTCATCGGCAGGCCAGCGGTGTTGAGTTCGTCGGCGGACACGACCAGGACGGTTTTGGTGCGGGCCAGGGCCTGGTAGGTCCAGAGGTCGCCGCGGTGGAGTGGGATCACGCAGCGTCACCGTGGCGGTGTGACTCGGCGGCGTGCATGGCTTCATGTTCGGCTTCGCGCTCGCGATAGAACTCGGCTGTTTCCTCGGGGTGTTCGCGCTGCCACTGGGCCAGGGCGCGGGCTTCCTCGGCGAGCATCCGGGACCGGCAGGCGCGGGCGACCCAATCCGAGACGTTGCCTTTGGCTCGTGGGTCCTCGGCGGCGTAGGTCCGGATCAGCTCGGCGAGCTGGTCGCCCAGCGTCACAGTGATACGAGTAGTCATACCGAACAGCGTACTGATCTGCGACTGAGGTTGTGCGGGGAAATGGTTGCTGCGCCCTGCTGCGATGGGCCCAGGGTGATGGTGCAAAAGGTGTGTCCCCAACGAGTAACGATTGCCGGGCGGTCGCCGAGCGCGGCTTGCCCCTGGACTAGCCCCTGGATCAGCCCCTGGACTAGCTCAGGGTTTGAGTCCAGGGGCTGGTCGCGGGGCTGGTCCAGGGTCTAGTCCAGGGGCTAATCGCCCCCCGGAATGCGTCCTGATCTGCGGTGTTCGGACCGAACCGGCGGTGTCCGGTTTCAGCGGGCCGATTCGCCGACCACTCGCACTCTGCGGATGAGCAGTGGTCGGCGGTTGCTACAGGGCTTGGTGTTCTTCGGTTATGCGCCGAATCCGATGTGGTCGACCGATTCGTAGGCGTTCCAGTCGGTTCCGAGGGTGTCTGCTGCGATCTGCTGCCAGGTGCTGTTCATGGCGTCGATGTCGTGGGTTGCCCATTGGTCGATCAGTCGGTTCCAGTCGGGCGGGCGGATGTTCACTTTCCGGATGTGCAGGTCCCGCTGATGCTGGACTGGCACCCCGGTTTGGTCGATCGGATGGATTTCTATCCGGGTGCCGCGTCCGTTGTTGTCGAGCCGCTTTTTCAGTGATGCGGCCATGTTCCGGTTGTGCAGGTCGACATACGCCGCTTCGATCCGTGCCAGGTTGGCCTTGTTCGGTGTTTGCTCTTCGGCAAGCCAGGCGGTGAACGTGCGGGCAGTGACATCGAGCCCGGCCTGGTTCATGGCGTCATAGCCCGCCGACGATTTGGTCAGATACCGAAGCCGGGCCGCCAGGCCGCGATCGGTGGTGATCGGCGACCTGACCCCCTCGGCCAACTCGGTGAGCCGGTCGGCGATGGCTTGCCCGCCGGGGATGCCTGAGGCTCCGGCTGAGCCGGTGATTTTCCCACCCATCCCCGATCACCGACCCGATCCGGCGCGGTATGTGTCGCCCTTGGGCTTCATCTCGCCCAGGCCTCGGCCCTCGGCCCAGACCTGCCGCCAATCACCGGCGACGTGCAGCTCGTCCACGCCGGTCAGGCGGTGCACCCACAGCCCAGCGGTATGGGCCTTGTGCGCCCGCCGCCACAGGTTGGCGTGGGCCTGTGCCCGGATGATGTGGCCCCAGTCGGTGCGCTCCAGGTCGTGGTTGTACCGGCTGGCCTTGGCCATCGTGGAGACGAACTTCGAATACATCGCCTTGATATAGGTCTCGGTCACCTCGTCACCGCATTCGATGGCCTCTGCCCGGGCATCGCGCAGGGCCTCTTTGAGCGCCCGCAGCAGGTTCTCACTCGATCCGCTGGTCCAGGACTGGTGGATGACCGGGGCCGGGCACAAGGCGCCGTATCGGTCGGTGGACAGATCGGCCAGCAGCTGGAGCGTCGGGCGGGTCACCCACACCGGCCCGGGCGCGCTGCGTGAACCCAGCGGGTTGGGCAGGTGGTCGTGGTCCCAGGCCACAGGGTCGATCTCGTAGAGCCCCGAGCGCTTCCGGTCGAACACACCGCTGTCGTCGTGCTGAAGCGCCCCGATCGGCAGGTGGGTTGTCATCGCGGACAGGTAGGCGGCGTTGACATCCAGCGGCTGGATCTCGGCATCGGCCGGGGTGCAGGGGTTGGTCCACTTGGGCCGCGCCTCCCAGATGGCGTTCGCGGCCCCCTTGGCCGGTTTCCGCAGAATGTCCGGCTCGATCGGGTGGGCGGTGTGGTCGTAGCGGGCACCGGCGCGGGTGGCGTCGAACAGTTCCATGGTGTCCGGGATCGCCTTGGCGACCAATGCCTCAGCCGCGGCGGCCCGGTCCCCACCAGCCTCGGCCAGCGCGGCGGCTACCTGGTCGGCAATGAACGTTCTCCCTGTTTTTGCATGGGGACTGTTTTTTGCAGGGGCCACAGGGGCCACAGGGGCCGCGCCGGATTCCTGCTGGTCAGAAGCCTGAAATCCGGCCCCTGTGGTGGCCCCTGTCGCCGAATCCGAAAGGGGCCGCTCAGGGGCCACCCCGTTTTCGAGCGCGGAAACGCTGATATGGAACCGCCGGGGCCGCACGTTTCCGATCCGAGTTTTGATGGTCCGATGCAGCTGCCCCGCTTCGAGCTTGCTCCGGATCACTCCGGCCTCGCCGAGACGGTCGTTGAGCGCCCGGTCATCGAGCCCGAAACCCTCGGCGCCAGCCATCTTGTTCAGCAGTTCGTGTGTGGCCTTGGGGATGAGGTACAGCGTCTGCCCATCGGAGGAGAGGTTGCCGAGCATGAGGCCGCGCCGGACCTGATCGCCGCCGCCGAACCCGCCGACCTGTTCCCATCCCCAGTTGCCCGCGTCCTCGGGGGCGGCCCCGTCCATGGATTCGAGGTGAGCCTGTTTGGAGTCGAAGGCCTCCCGCAGCAGTTCCACCCACCGGGTCACGGGGTCGATTTCGACCCGGCCCGCGCTGGCCGCGCTGTCCACGGCGACGACTGCGGCGTATGCCTGCTGATACATGGCGTTGGCCTGCTCGTCGGTGATCGCGCCGGTGTACCAGGCGTAGTTCAGCAGAGTGTCGGCGGTCAGCAGCAGGTGCGCCAGGTGGCTGGCCGACCGGCCGCACCCCGAGGACACGAGGTCACTGCGCAACTCGGCCCACCGTTTGCGCTGCTCGCTGTCCTCCCCGGCTTCATGCCGGGCGGCCAGGTAGCGGATAAACCCGGCCATCGCCTGGGCATAGACGCCGCCCTCTGCCTTCGCCCCGATCGCGTTGAGCTGGGTCTTATCGACCTGTCCCTTGCTCAGGGCCACGATGAAACTCCGGTTCTCCGCGCTGGGCACCTTGAACCGCAATTCCGCGGTCACCAGGGCGAATCCACGCGGCGGCCGGTCCTTGCGGTCCCCGCCGCTGCGCGAGCCCCGCCCGCGCGCCGAGCCGTTGGCCGCAGACCGGGCCAGGTACTCGAACCGGTCCACGATCTCGGTCTGCTCACGCCGGTTCGATGCGGGGTGCGCGTCATCGACAACCTGAAGCGCGTTCTTGGCGCCGTGGGCGTAGGTCTCCAGCGACACCCGGGTAGAGCTGAAGTTCTGCGGGAACGGGTCCAGCAACGACCGGGGGCTGTAGTGGCTCAGCCCAATGCCAGCCAACACCGACTTGCAGGTGTCGGACGGGCCGTAGAGGACACCGAGGAAATCCGGCCGCGGAGCGCACAGCTCCAGCGGCGGCAGGTAGGTCATCAGCAGCAGCGGCCACATGACCTCGGCCGGTGCGAGGTTCAGCAGGTCCAGCGAGGCCCGCACCGCGTCACGCTCCTGGTCCCCGTCCAGGGGCGCGGGCAGCGCGTAGGAACCGACGCGGGGACCGAGTTCGATCGCTGGGCCGGGCACCGCTCCATCGGCTCCGATGCAGGATCCAGCGGTGAGGTAGACCGGCCGTCCGTCGATCTCGATCCAGCCGGTGTGCCGGTGCAGGGGGATGGTCGGGTGGTCCTCGGCCAGCCGCAGCACCGCGTCGGCGAGCACGTTGACCATGCCCCGGGAGCCGTGGCCGGATACCGAGAAGTTGGCCCACACGTCGCCGGTCAACAGTTGGCGGTGGGTGACTCGTGATTGTTCGCCGTCGACCGAGATGGTGTACAGCTTGCGGTCTTGCAGGTCGTCCTCATCGAGGTCGACTGTCACGTCTACGACGTCCGGGACGAACGGGAGCACGGCTCGCCTGACGGTTTCGCCGTCTTTGTTCTGGCTGGTCTTGGCGATCACGCCGGATTTCCGGTTGAGCCTGTACCGGTTCCCGCCGGAGAAAAACGTGAGGTCTTCGGACTCCGTGTCGACGCCCTGCCGGTTGAGCGGAACCACATTGTCGGTGGCCTTGCGGTGGCCGCGTCGGCGTGGTGCATTGCCCTCAGGCGTGGTGTTGTGGTCGGTCGATTCGGGTGTGCTCATCGCCCCTCATGGGATCGGGGAGCGAGCCTCGCGAATAAGGGACGTGTCGGATCGACCGGTGTCCGATCCCTGCTGTACCCTCAAGCGCGAGGCTCGCCCTTGCTTTCCCCGCCCTCTCGCGAAGGGTCCGCTGCCAAACGGACCTGAGAGGGCGGGTTTTCTCGTTCTTGGCCACTCTTGTCGATCGCCTGCGGATCAGGCGGACCGACACGCGATTCGCGCGATTCTGACCGGAAATCCGGTCTGTAAGGCGCGATGTCGCACAGGCGGTGTGCGTGATCTACACCGGCGGGATCGTCGGCGCGTCGACCCCGAATCGGGCTGCGGTGCGGGCATTCTCTCCGGCGCGCAGCTCGATCAGTGTTTCCACGGCCATGAATGCGCGGTCGAACTGCTCGCCCATCACACGCGAGGCGCGTTCGCTGCTGCTGGTGGTCGCCAGCCTGGCGGCAGTGGTGAGCGATTCCAGCGCCTGCCGCAATGCCCTGTCCACCATGAGTTCCTGTGCGGCGGTGTCGGTTTCGGTGGTCTGGGTCATCAGTGTTCCTTTCAGTTTTCGATGCTGCTGTGGGTTTCTACGCGGCGCGGCCGGATTCGGTCCAGGCAGGCCCGGGGTCGTGGATGCACTCGAACTCGTCGCGAGCGATGCCGCGGCGTTCAGCAGCACGAAGCTGCCGTTCTCGGGTGGCCTTTGCCAGCGCGGCCAGCTGGGCGGGCGTCGCGGGACGTTTCGGCGCGGCGAGGGTGATGTCGTACAGGTAGGCCACGCACACGCGGCCATGCCTGCGGTAGGGCAGGCGCCCAGCGATGTCCTGCCCGTTCGGGCGCAGACCCACCGCGGCGAGTTGCCGACGAGTCTTGAGATGGATTGGTGCGCATCGCCATCGGAAGACCGGGGGAGCCGAGTTGGTCATGGTCTCTCTCGCCTGTGATGATGATCGGCGAAGGACCGGCCAGGTAAGCACTGGCCGGTCCTTCTCGGGTTTCAGCGGATGCGGATCGTGTGGGCGCGGACGGTCGGCGCGTCGATCAGCCGGGCGCGGACCTTGCGGGCGGTCCGGCTGATACGGCACTCGGAGCCGCACTGCCCGTGCGTGGTCAGCACCTCGGCCGACTCGGCGACGGTCAACGGGCCAGCATCGGCGCAGTCCCACGGGGACGGCTTCATCTGGTCATCGATCGGGTGAAAGGCGATGACTCGCTTGCCCTTCGCGGTCAGCGCGAACGGGATCGGTGCCTTCAGGTTCATGGTGATCTCTCCTGTCTATGTGGCCCCTTGGCCTCATGGACCCATGGTACCATGGGGCCACGATCCATTTCAGGAGGACGGAATGACAAATGCGAAATCCCACGTCAGAGAGGCTGGCAAGGTTCCATGCGACCATGGAACCCGTGACTACGCCCGATTCACCCCGCAACAGTTGGCCTGCCCGGAAGGTCCGGCTGGACGATCAGTCCTGGAAGGCCGCGAGGATGAAAATGGCGGCCGACGACGAGAGTTGGCAGGGCGTAATGGAGGCGCTGGCTTTCGGCTGGATCGCGGGAGTGATCGACCTGGAATCGGTACGCGCACAGCTCAAGGCAAAGGGACTGCTGCCAGAGAAGTAGCAGCCGGCCTCGATTGGACCGACCTGTTTTCCGGCGGTGGCGGAACGTCCGAGGGCCTGTGCCGTGCTGGTCATCGCGTGGTCATTTGCGCGAATCACTGGCCGGTCGCGGTTGCCACGCACCAGGCGAATCACCCCGATGTCGAGCACATCATCGCGAATCTGAGCGAGACGGACTTCCGGCGTTTCCCGCGCACTGCGGCGCTGTGGCTCTCGCCTTCGTGTGTGTGGCATGCCCGTTCCGGTGGCCGTACGCGCCCGCCTGCCGAGGTGGAGCGGTTGCGCGCGGATCAGGGCTCGATCGACCGGGCAACCGCGTTCGCGGCCGTCGCTGCCGCCGAGGTTCACCGCTATGAGGTGATCGTGGTGGAGAACGTCGTCGAGTTCACCGCCTGGAGCCTGTTCGACTGGTGGTTGGACGGGTTGCGTTCGCTGGGCTACCGCTATCAGTCGGCGGTCATCAACGCCACCGAAGTACCCGACGCGGTGCCGCAGCACCGGCCGCGCTGGTTCGGGATCTTCACCCGGGTCGGCGGTGTGGACCTGTCGCTGCCGCCGGTGCAGGCTCCGGTCGCGTCGTCGATCCTCGAGCCGGATCTGGGCACGCCGGTGACGCGTCGGCTCTACGTCTCGCCGCAGATTGCGGAGATCACCGAAACCGGTGTGGCGCATCTGGTCACCTACCGCCGCAATGCGCGGGCGCGGCGGGCGGATCGGCATCCGCTGGCGACGGTGACCGCGGGCGGAAACCACCACGCTGTCGCCAGCATTGGCGAGGACGGCACCGCTTTTCACCGGATGCTGACCAACACCGAGCGGGCCCGTGCGATGGGCTTCCCGGATTCCTACCAGTGGCACGGCAAGACCGCGGCGGAGGTTCGGCGCCAGATCGGCAACGCGGTCGCGGTGCCCGTGGCGGCGTTCCTCGCCGAGCGGATCGCGGCACGGCTGGAGGTGGCCTGATGAGCCCGCAGCGTGGCCCGTGGACGGGCAAGGACACCGCGGAGTGCCTCGGCATGGTTGTGCTGACTGCGGGCGCGCTGGCCGCCTGCACGGGGCATCTGTCGATCGACGATGTGAGCGGGTACGCGCAGACGGCCGGGGATCTGGCCGTGCCGGTCGCGGCCGGTCTGGTCGGTACCGTCGCGGTGCTTGTCGTGCTCCTGGTGGTTGTGCGGCACCTGCGGGCGGTGGCTGTGGCTGCGGCGTGGGCCTATTGGCTGTACCGGCGGCGCTGGGCGTCGGTGCTCGCCGATCTGGGCCTCTGTGAGGATTCGGCCGCCGGAATCCGGGTGCCTCGCCTGGTCTCGGTGGTCCGGCACGGCAGCGAGGACACGGTGAGCGTGCGAATGCTGCCGGGGCAATCCGCGGCGACCTTCCATGAGCGTTCGGCGGCGTTGGCGGCCGAATTCGGGGCGTCCTCGGCGCGGGTGAAGTTCGGCGCGCAGCCGCACCGCGACATCGTGATCGTGTTCGACCGGCATCGCGCGCCGCGTCGTGGACAGCTGGCTTTGCCTGCGCCGCAGCCGCATCCGTTGCCGCTGTACCTGCCGCAGCACCAACAGCAGCGCCACGCCGGACCGGCGACGGCAATACAGATTTCGGGACTGCGGTTGCAAATCGTGTGGGCACGTATCCAGCGAACCGGACATGATGGGTCAAGGGTCCGCCTTCCGCTGAGCCAGCGGTACGGACTGCGGGGAGAACTGAGGTGGGCAACATGGGCAACGGCGAACTGATGGCGATAGGCGCGATCGGCGGGGCCGGGGTGCTGGTCTTCGGTGGGATAGTCGCCTACACCACTGCCGAGAACATGGGCTCGCCAGGCTGGACCGGCCCGGTCGGGATGGTCTTCGCGCTCGGCTCGGTGGGCGGTGTCGTGGTCGCGAACAAGGTGGGCCGCAACCGGCGTGAACGTCGCGAGATCGAGCGCGCCTTTGCCGAGCGGATGGCGTTCCTGGCTGCCTACCCGGAGGAACTGCGGTTCGCGTTGGACACCCTTTCCGACGACTTCCAGGCGCGGTTGGTGTGGACCCATCCCCAAATCGGGGTCGGGTTGCCGGAGAACCCTCACATGCTGTTTCCCGGCACGTGGCCGCGTCTGCTGCCGGGGCAGGACCCCGGATACCCGCCGGACAACGGTGTGCGGCCCTCGCCGGTCGGCGCACGTATCCGGCTGGAGATGCCGCCGGGGTTCTCCGCCGATCACATCCGGCATCGGTTGCCGGGCCTGGCCAGCTCGTTGCGGGTGCCCAGGGTGCAGGTGGCCGCGGCCAAGGGCGATCACGTCGTGACGATCGAGCTGCGGGTACGCAACCCGCTCGCGGCCACCGTGCGCTATCCCGGCCCGGAAGCCTCGCCGGTTCCGCTCAAGGCGCTGCGGGTGGCGATGCGTGAAGACGGTGAGTTCTACCGGCTGCGGCTGTGGAACAACCACCTGTTCCTCGCGGGCGTGACCGGCTCCGGTAAGTCCGGTGTGCTGTGGTCGATCATCGGCGCCCTCGCCCCGGACATCGCCACGGGCCGCGTGCAGCTGCACGTGATCGACCTCAAGCGGGGCGGGGAGATGGCCGCGGGCTACCGGCTCTATGCGAGCTGGGCCTATCTGGTCGCCGACGCTATCGCGGTGCTGGAGAAGCTGTTGCGGATCATGCGCGAGCGCCTGGACGTGCGGCGAGAGCACGCCATGCGGACCGGCGAGCCGATCCGCAACCATGAGGCCGAAGTAGGCGACCCGCACCACGTGCTGCTCATCGACGAAATCATTGCCCTGGTCGAACTGGTCGGCGACATCAAAGCCGAGTTCGACGTGCCACAGATCGATGGCACCTACAAGCGCGAGACGATCCGGGTGGACAAGTACATCGGTCGCCTGCTGATGGAGTTGCTGAGCCAGTCTCGCGCGGTCGGTTTCACCCTGATCGCGGCGACCCAGAACGCGGCCAAGGCCATCTTCGATCTGCTCAAGGATCTGTTCCCGGTCACGATCGGTCTGCGCCAGGCCAGTGCTCAGCAGGTGCAGATGGTCTACGGCACCGGTGCAGCCGAACGCGGCATCGACGCCACCGCGATCACCGTGGACGAGGCGGGTGTGGGATTCATCGACTCACCGGAGGCGGGCGGGATGGCTCAACGCATCCGGTTCTTCCGGGTCGATGACACCGACATCATGCGCCTGGTGGAGATCTTCGGCCGGTCGGCCGACGCTCCGCTGCCCGTGCTGACCACGCTCCTCCCCGACGACGCGGCCGAGGAATCCGCGTCGTCGGCGGCCGGGAACGTGGTCACGTTGCACCGGACCGGGTCCGGCGAGGCTGGCCATGTCGAGGGCGGCGCGGCGCCGACGCACTGCCTCTACAGCAAATGCGGTGTGGAACTGGAGCAGGTCCCTGGTGGTCGGCCGAAGCTGTACTGCTCGCCCACCCACCGCGCCTACGCCAAGCGTGAGCGCGACAAGCAGCAGGGCAACCAGAGGCAGGCATAGGAGAGCCGACGTGATCAGCAAACCCGCGAGAGGACCGGCACTGAATGCAGTGCCTTCCGTGCCACCAGTGCCTTCCGTGGCCACAAGCGACGCCCCCACACCCACCCCGAACTTTCCCCGCACGAACGCAATTGGAGCACATGGCATGACCGCCGACACCGACCTCGTTATCGTCCCTCCCATGCACCAGAGCACCGGCGTCGCACTGTGGACCCCTCACGGTCCCCGGATCGTCCACACCGACCCCGACACCGGGACCGTGGGACCCCACAACAGCGCGCACACCACCCCCACCAGGTCACACACCGCCGCTGGGGGTACCCACACCAAGGCCGACACCGAGCCGGGGCCATCCCACACCAGCGGGGACACCCGCCGTGTGGGTACCCACACCGCCGGACACACCGCCATGGGGGAAACACACGCCGACCAGGGCGTATCCACCGTGGGTACCGCTGTGGGTACCCACGTGGGTACCCCCGACCGGACCCCCGACGACCAGCCGCGAGGAACCACTCACATGCACATCTCCGAGGCCCATCGCACAGAGGTGGCCACACTCTCGAGCAAGGCCGAACAGATCCGCCACATCTGCGCCATCCTCGGAAACCCCGACACCGCCGAGGTCCACACATGGCTGGAGGCCTGCGAAGTCGAGGCCACACGCAAGTACGTCTCCCGCATCGTCAACGCCTGGCGCGAGGAGCACAGCCTGGAGAACACCGGCGAGTTCCGGGCGCTGACCGCGGCCGATCTCGCCGAACTCGCCGACCTCGACGCCCAGCCCACCACCAAAGAGCCGGCGCCGGAACAGGAGCCGGAAGAGCAGGAGGAGATCGACCCCGCGACCGCGGCGCTGGCGGCCCGTGTGGCCGCAGCCCAGCGCCAGGTGCCCTTGCAGAGCGAAACGGCGCTGCTGGACGTGCTCAGCGACGAGGAGATGCAAAAGGAACGCGACCTGGTCGAGGAGTGCCGCGAGATCCAGCGCAAGATGCGCCTGAGCCGCGCCCGCGCCGAGCTGGCCCGCGCCCGCGCCGAGGAGGCCGACCTCGAAGCCATCGCGAAGGAGAACGCCCGCAACGCCCGCTGGCACCGGCGAGCACTGGCCGCGCGGGAACGCATCGTCAGCCACGACGCCAAACTCGCCCAGCTCTACCGCCGCGCCGAAGTGACCTCCCGCGCCCTGATCGCGGTCGTCGTGATCGGCATGATCTGGTCCGGGGTCAACGTCCAGCACAACCTCGTGCCGAGCGGGGACATGTCCGACCCGCTGTACTGGCTGTCCTACGGCATCGAGGCCATGATCTCCATCCCGATCATCGTCATCATGCTCACCGCGACCACGGCCGCGCGCTGGGGCAAGGAACCGAAGCGAGAGAAGATCGTGCTGCTGGAGCTGGCGCTGCTGGCCATCACGATCTCACTCAACGCCGGTCCGCACCTGCAAACCGACCCGAGCAAAGCCGCGGAATACGCCATCGCGCCCATCATGGTCGGCGTGGTGATCTGGCTGCACAACTGGACCTCCAAGACCTACGCGAACCTCATCGTCGAGGCCGGAGCGGAGCCGAGCGAGAAGCAGGAAGCGACCCGATGAACACGATGATCCGGCGGTACGCACACCGGCTGCACCGGCCCTGGAGGATGGACATCCCGGAGGTACCCGAGAAGTCCTGAAATCCCTTGCGCAACAACGGACCCCACTCCCGCTATTCGGGGGTGGGGTCCGTTGTTGGTTGCAGTGCCTTCCGTGTGTTCCGTGTCGTCAGTGCGGGTCGGTGTTGTCGTGCACGACGCTCACGTGGGCGGCGTCGCCCTCGGTGGTTTCCATCGTCGCCCCGGACGGCCAGGTGATGAGCCCCTGGGCGGCGAGGTAATCCAGGGCCTTGGTGTCCTCCGCCCGCAGTTTCGCGCCCCCCGCACCACGGAACGCACCGGCGAGCAGCCGGTAGACCCGCCCCGCCTCGACCTCCTCGAGCATCCGCAGGTGATTCTTGCCCATGACCAGCGCCGCATTCCGGGGCGCGGCCTGGGCACGACGCCGCGGCTCCGGCGCCGTGCTCTCGATGTGGAAGGCGATCTCATCGGCCGGGGCCTGCGCGGGCTCTTCGGCCTGAATCGGCTGCTGCACCGGCGTGGTGGTGGCTGGCTTCTCCTGCGCGGGCGGTTCTGCGTCGGCGTGCTTGCGCCCGCCGATCTCGACGTTGAGTTCCCGCAGCGCCAGCCGGAACTCCTCGCGCTCCTCCCTGCGGACCGCCGCGACCTCCGCCTTGCGCTGGGACTCGGCGTCGACGAGCGCCTGCTCCAGCTCGGCGATGCGCCGCTGGGCCGAGGCCAGCTCACCTTCGGCGCGCAGCTGCGCCTCACGCGCCTCACGGATCTCGGATTCGGCGCGCTCGGTGATGGCGCGGGCCTCCTCGCGATCGGCGGCCAGGGCTTCGCGCTCCGTCGCGACCTCGGCGGCCAGGCGCTCACGCTCGTCCGCGACCTCGGCGGCCAGCTGATCGCGCTCGTCCTCGGCCTCCTTGACGCGGGAATCCGCTTGCGCCACAACAGCATCCATCTCGGCGCGCACCGCCGCGACGCGACTGGTGATGATGGTCGCCAGCTCGGCCAGGCCCTGCACCGCCGACACCGGCGCGGGTTCCTCGGCCGACTCGACCGGCGCGGCCGGGGTGGTGGTGTTCGGCAGCAGCGGCAGCCCGGTCGTCGGGAGCTGCTTGCGCCGGACGACACCCGCGCCGATGCCCTGGCGCGCGGCCTCATCGAGGGCCAGCTGCTCGACCTCCTTGGCCGAGAGTCCGAGCTGCTTGCGCGGGTACGCCGCGAGTTCGGAGCGGTGCCGGGCATTGCCCGCGGTGCCGTGCTTGGCCTGCCATTCGGCCTGCTCTTCACCGCCGCAGTATTTCGGCAGGCGGCCCCCGCCCTCGACGTTGACGTACACGGGGTTGCCGCAGATCTGCGGCACGCCGTGCTCGTCGCGGCCCATCGGGAACTGGCACACCGCGCACGGCGTGCCGGGCGCGAGCATCTCCGGCGCGTGGGTCTCGGTCGCGGTAGGTTCGGTGCTGGTCATGATCTCCCCTGGTTCGTCGTGGTGTACCACCATCCTATTACAGGATTGCAGGAAAATCAACAGGATTGCTCAATCCTGTCACCGGAAATAGTCCGGACTTCGCATTACCGGTAGCGTGACACTCCAGGATACGAAAGCGTCACCCGGAATAATGCCAGGTCAGAGCGTTGGACTAAAGTTTATCCAGGAAATTCGCGAAATGACTTGCAATCCTGTAGGCCCATGGCATATACTTGAGTCATGACAGAGACCGAAGCCCACCAAGACCGAGAGAGAAAGCGCAGGTGAGAGCCAAAATGCACGAAAAAGGGTCGGAGCAAGGATTGACACATTACGGGTTTCATGCTACAGGATTCACCCTACAGGAAACGTAACGTTACACGTTACTGGATTATAATCCAGTAACGTGTAACGTTACGTTTCCTGTAGGGTGAATCCTGT
>NZ_JBFAHS010000035.1:0-13453 GCF_040654315.1 Nocardia sp. NPDC050713
CGCCTTTGATTTCCGCGCTCGGGGCGCGCCTTCCTCTCCGGGGGTTCCCCCCCCCCCGCCCCCCCGCGCGAGTCTCGACCGCTCGGAAGCGAGACATAAGGGGCCGCGAACCCCGCGCGCGCCAGCGCGCCGACAACACTGTTCGTTAAATCACGTCCCGGGGCCATGGCATCGGCAAACTTCGGGCCGATATCCTCGACCTCGTAACGTCTGGTACCCGCGGTGCGGGACTGGAACGACATCGAGAGGACAGTGTTGACCTCGAGAAGCGTGACTTCTGACAACGCGGCTTCGGGCTTCGACCCTGCGCCCGCACGCCTGACGGTGGGAATCGTCTCGGCGGGACGCGTGGGCTCCGCGCTCGGCGCCGCGCTCGAGCGAGCCGGGCACGTGGTGTTCGGCGTCGCCGCCATTTCCGACGCCTCCAAGCATCGGGCTCGGCTCCGGCTGCCCGATTCCGAGATCCTGCCGACCGAGGAGGTCGCAGCGCGCAGCGAGTTGTTGCTGCTCGCGGTGCCCGACAGCGAGTTGGCCGGACTGGTGCGCGGCTTGGCGAGCGCGGGCGTGGTCCGCCCGGGCACCATCGTGGTGCACACTTCGGGCGCGAACGGCGTCGGCGTGCTCGCGCCGCTGGTCGAGGTCGGCGCGCTGCCGCTGGCCATCCACCCCGCGATGACCTTCACCGGCCACGACGAGGACGTCAGCAGGCTGGGCAACGCCTGCTTCGGCATCACCGCCGCCGACGACATCGGCTACGCGATCGCGCAGTCGCTGGTGATCGAGATGGGCGGCGAACCGGTGCGGGTCTCCGAGGAGAACCGCACGCTGTACCACGCGGCGCTCGCGCACGGCAGCAACCATCTGGTGACCGTGGTTCTGGACGCGGTGGAAGCGTTGCGCGAGGCGCTGTCCGGTCCGGGGCTGCTCGGTCAACAGATCGTCGACGACCAACCCAACGGACTCGCCGAGCGCCTGCTCGCCCCGCTCGCGTCGGCCGCGCTGGACAACGCGCTGCGGCGCGGCCAGTCCGCGCTGACCGGCCCCGTCGCCCGCGGCGACGCCGACGCCGTCGCGACGCATCTCGCGGCGCTCGAGGCCACCGACGAGCGGCTCGCCGCCGGCTATCGAGCCATGTCGCTGCGCACCGCCGAGCGCGCCAAGACCAACCCCGCCCTGATCGAGCTCCTGGAAGGACGCCGTTGATGGATCCGAAATTTGCCCGGCGCGAGCGACGGGCCCGGAGGCGGCAGCGTGCGTAACCATGAAGGGCCCCGGGAGCGCCGAATCGGGCAGAGCGCCTACAAGCCGGGCGAACTCACCGTGCACCACGATCCGACCGTGGTCGCCGCCGTCGCGAAGGCCTTGCGCGGCGTCGGCCGCACCATCGGCCTGGTGCCGACCATGGGCGCGCTGCACGAGGGCCACCTGGAGATCGTGCGCCGCGCGAAGCGGACCAACCAGGTGGTCATCGTCTCGATCTTCGTGAACCCGCTGCAGTTCGGCGCGAACGAGGATCTGGACAAGTACCCGCGCACCCTGGACGCCGACGTGGAGCTGCTGCGCGCCGAGGGCGTCGACCTGGTGTTCGCTCCGAGCGTGTCCGACATGTACCCCGACGGTTCGCGCACCACGGTGCATCCCGGGCCGGTCGGCGCGGAGCTGGAGGGCGCGAGCCGTCCGACGCATTTCGCGGGCATGCTGACCGTGGTGGCCAAGCTGCTCCAGATCGCCCGTCCCAGCGAGGCGTTCTTCGGCGAGAAGGACTACCAGCAGCTCACGCTGATCCGGCAGATGGTGCGCGACTTGAACTTCGACGTGAAGATCGTCGCGGTGCCGACCGTGCGCGAGCAGGATGGTCTCGCGCTCTCCTCGCGCAACCGCTACCTGGATCCGGCGCAGCGGGAGGCCGCGCTCGCCCTCTCCGCGGCGCTGTCGGCGGGCAGGCATGCGGGCGGTCTCGGCGCCGATGGCGTGCTCGCCGCCGCCCGCGCCGTGCTCGACGCCGCGACCGGCGTCGACGTCGATTACCTCGAACTGCGCTCCTCGACCCTCGGCCCGGTCCCGGCCTCCGGCAACGCCAGGTTGCTCGTGGCCGCGAAGGTCGGCGCCACCCGGCTCATCGACAACATCGCCGTCACCCTCGGCGCTCCGATCGACGGCCACCCGAATCTCGAATCCCAGCCGGCACCGGCAGCTTTCTAGAAAGGCGACGACGAAGATGTTGCGCACCATGATGAAGTCCAAGATCCACCGCGCCACCGTGACCCACGCCGACCTGCACTACGTCGGTTCGGTGACGGTGGACCAGGATCTGCTGGACGCGGCCGATCTGCTCGAGGGCGAGCAGGTCTGCATCGTCGACATCGACAACGGCGCCCGCCTGGAGACCTACGTGATCGCGGGCGAGCGCGGTTCCGGCGTCATCGGCATCAACGGCGCCGCCGCGCACCTGGTGCATCCCGGCGACCTGGTCATCCTGATCGCCTACGGGATGATGAACGAGCAGGAGATCGCCGAATACGACCCCAAGGTCGTCTTCGTCGACGAGCGCAACCGCCCGATCGAGCTCGGCTCCGACCCGGCGCACGCCCCCGAGGGTTCCGGCCTGACCTCCCCGCGCTCGCTCACTTTCGCCTGACGGCCACTGATTCGAAAGTCGGGTGAGCAATGCTGCTGACCATCGACGTCCGCAACACCAGCATCGAGCTCGGCCTGTTCTCCGGCAGCGGCTCGCACGCCAAGCTGGTGCGGCACTGGCGGATGCACACCAATCCGCTGCTGACCGCCGACGAGTTCGCCATGCAGGTGCGCGGCCTCGTCGGGGCCCAGCTGGACGAGGTGATGGGCGTCGCGGCCCTGTCCACGGTGCCGCCGGTGCTGCACGAGCTGCGCGCCATGCTGGAGCGGTACTGGTCGCACGTGCCGCACGTGGTGGTGGAACCCGGTGTGCGGACCGGCATTCCGCTGCTCGTCGACAATCCGAAGGAGATCGGCGCGGACCGGATCGTGAACGCGCTCGCCGCCCAGCAGCGCTTCGGCTCGGCCGCGATCGTCGTCGACTTCGGCACCGCGACCACCGTGGACCTGGTCTCGTCCAAGGGCGAGTTCCTCGGCGGCGTCATCGCGCCGGGCGTCGCCATCTCCAGTGAGGCGCTCATCGAGCGAGCGGCGCTGCGCCGCGTCGAGCTGGCGCGCCCGCGTTCGGTGGTCGGCAAGAACACCGTCGAGGCGATTCAGTCCGGGGCTGTCTTCGGTTTCGCCGGGCTGGTGGACGGTCTGATCGACCGCATCCGCGACGAGTTCGACGCGTTCGCGGGCGACGACGTCGCCGTGGTCGCCACCGGCATCAGCGCGCCGCTGATCGTGCCGGAGTCGGAGACCATCGACCATCACGAGCCGCACCTGACCCTGACCGGCCTGCGCCTGGTCTACGAACGCAACCAGCAGCGCCGCAAATCCTGACCCTGCGCTTGGGGTGGGGCGTGAATCACCCCGGGTGGGTCTGTTCTTCTGTCGAAGAGCGCTGCTAGACTCGCCGACGTGTCTTTCCGCGTGAGCACCCAGGAGTGTTGTCGAGGCTGATTCCGGCCTCGACCGATCGAGGCCGACCGTGAGTCCCTCGACCGATCCCCACCTCCTGGAGTTTCGCTCATGCGTTCCTCTGTTCTTTCCCTTTCCTCCGCACGTGACAGCCTGTCGGCCAAGCCGCCGGTGGACCGTGCCGTCGCGCCCGCGCTCCCGACCAGGCTGCGTCCCGCCGATCTGCTGCGGCTGACCGACGAAGGCGCCGAGGACGTGCTCGCGGGACGCTACGACCACCTGCTTCCCGCGGGCGGCGTCTGGCCCGTCGAGGAGCGCTGGGCTACCCGGCTGCTCTCCGACGACGAGGTCGACGTCTGGCTGATCAGCTGGACGCCGGGCAAAGCCACCGAGCTGCACGACCACGCCGGATCGCTGGGCGCGCTCACCGTGCTCAGCGGGGCGCTTTCGGAATTCCGTTGGAACGGCACGGAATTGCGCAGGCGGACGCTGACCGCGGGCGATCAGGCTTCCTTCCCCATCGGCTGGGTGCACGACGTGATGCGCGCACCGGCCGCCGCCGAATCCGCGGGCCCGCTCGATCCGACGTTGAGCGTGCACGCCTATTCCCCGCCGCTGACCGCCATGTCCTACTACGAGGTGACCGGCCACGGCACCCTGCGGCGTACCCGAACCGTTCTCACCGACCAGCCCGAAGGTGATATGTGATGGCCCCCTTGACCATCGACCAGATGCTCGACAACGCGCGCGAGCAACTCGACCGGATCTACGCGTTCGAATTGCCCGCCGCGCTCGCCAGGGGCGCCATTCTGGTGGACATCCGCCCGCAGGCGCAGCGCGATCGGGAGGGCACGTTGCCGGGCGCCCTGGTGATCGAGCGGAATGTGCTGGAATGGCGGCTCGACCCGACCAGTTCCGCGCGTTTGGCGCTGGCCGCCGATCACGACGTGGAATGGATCGTCGTCTGCTCCGAGGGCTACACCTCCAGCTTGGCCGCCGCCTCGTTGCAACAACTCGGGCTGCACCGGGCCACCGATCTGATCGGTGGTTACCAAGCACTCAAGGCGGCGGGTCTGCTCACCATCGCGAGCCGGGCGCCGCACTTCGCCCGCGAGGTCACCGCGCTCGCCTCGTTGTAATTCGGTACGAGATGCTTCTATCTCGAAATAGTAGGTAGGGCAATCGATTTCGGTATTCCAGCGGAGGCGGGTGTACCTGCTGGTGGTGCGGTTCTCCGGGTGAGTACCTGCTAACGGAAAAGGCAGGGCCTGGTCGTGTGCCGTCTCCGCACAAGAACACCTGTCAGGGGCGGTGAAACCCGCTCGCGTTTCGGCAGACGGCCTTCGGAACGAAAGGCCATCAGGCGCCGGAAGCCGATGCCGATTCGTTACTATCGGGCGGAGCCCGGGCGGCCCGCAAAAGGATTTCCGGTGCACGCTAGGGTTGTCCGATGTGAGCACCCCGAACACGCCCTCGTCCGGTCGCTCCGCGGGTTCGGTTCCTGCGGCGCAATCCCGCCGACCCGCCCCGGAAGTCGACGACGTCCCGGAGCAGATGCGGATTCGCCGGGAGAAGCGTGAGCGGCTGCTAGCGCAGGGCGCCGAGGCGTATCCCGTTGTGGTGCCGCGCACGCACTCGCTGGCCGAAATTCGGGCCGCCTTTCCGGATCTTGCCGCCGATACCCAGACCGGGCAACTGGCCGGCGTCGTCGGCCGCGTCATTTTTCTGCGCAATACCGGCAAGCTCTGCTTCGCCACGCTCCAGGAGGGCGATGGCACCAAGCTGCAGGCCATGATCAGCCTCAACGGCGTCGGAGCGGACGCGCTGGCGGCCTGGAAGTCCGACGTGGACCTCGGTGACTTCGTTTTCGTGCACGGTGAGGTCATCGCCTCGCGCACCGGGGAATTGAGCGTCATGGCCGATTCCTGGTCCATGTCGGCCAAGGCGCTGCGGCCGCTTCCGGTGGCGCACAAGGAGATGAACGAGGAGTCCAGGGTCCGGCAGCGCTATGTCGACCTGATCGTGCGTCCCGAGGCCAGGGAAATGGCGCGGACCAGGGTCGCGGTGGTTCGTGCGCTGCGCGCCGCGCTGGAGCGCCGCGGCTTCCTCGAGGTGGAGACGCCGATGCTGCAGACGCTGCACGGCGGCGCGGCGGCCCGGCCGTTCGTCACCCGTTCCAACGCCCTCGATATGGACCTCTACCTGCGCATTGCGCCGGAACTGTTCCTCAAGCGGTGCGTGGTCGGCGGTTTGGAGAAGGTCTTCGAGATCAACCGGAACTTCCGGAACGAAGGCGCCGACTCGACCCATTCGCCCGAGTTCGCAATGTTGGAAACGTATGAGGCCTATGGCACGTACGACGACTCCGCGAAGATGATCCGGGAATTGGTGCAGGAAGTCGCGCAAGAGGCTTTCGGCACCCAGGTGGTGACCCTCGCGGACGGTACCGAATACGATCTTCGGGGCGAGTGGGCAACCGTCGAGATGTACCCTTCGTTGTCCGATGCGCTCGGTGTCTCGGTCACCCCGGAAACATCGGTCGAGGAATTGCTGGCACTCGCCGATCGGGTCGGACTGGAAATTCCGGAGGGCAAGGGCTACGGCCACGGCAAACTGGTCGAAGAACTGTGGGAGCACGAGTACGGCGACAAGCTCTATGCGCCGACATTCGTGCGCGACTTCCCGATCGAGACCTCACCGCTGACTCGTCAGCACCGCAGCAAGCCCGGAGTTACCGAGAAGTGGGATCTGTATGTCCGCGGCTTCGAGTTGGCCACCGGCTATTCGGAGTTGGTGGATCCGGTGATCCAGCGCGAGCGTTTCGTGGACCAGGCTCGGCTCGCCGCGCAGGGCGATGACGAGGCAATGGCGCTGGACGAGGACTTCCTTGCCGCGATGGAGCACGGCATGCCGCCGACAACTGGAACCGGTATGGGAATCGATCGGTTGTTGATGGCACTCACGGGATTGGGAATCCGCGAAACGATACTGTTCCCAATTGTGCGTCCGGTCACTCAGCGAGCCTCGGGCGACCGGTCCGCAGGCGGCGCCGGAGCGTAACCAGACACCGGTCGGCGAACATCGCAAATCAAACAGAGTCGGGTGCGTTTCGATAGCCGAAGTCTCGTCTTGGAATTTTCTGAATTCGAGGTATTCTTGCCTCGGGTAATCGGCCTAGTATGCGGGTCGCACGATTTCGAGAGGACGTTCATCTCATGGCAAAGAAGGTCACCGTTAGCCTGATCGACGATGTCGACGGTGAGTCCATCGCGGACGAGACCATCGAGTTTGCGATCGACGGTGTGTCGTACGAGATCGACCTGTCGTCGGCAAATGCCGCGAAGCTGCGTGACGGGCTGGAGCAGTGGGTTTCCAGTGCGCGCCGGGTGAGCGGCCGTCGCCGCGTGAAGGCCGCCGCCGGTGCCGCCGCCACCCCGAAGAGCCGGGTCTCCATCGACCGGGAACAAAGTGCGGCAATTCGCGAGTGGGCACGGCGGAATGGCCACAAGGTCTCCGCTCGCGGACGTATCTCCGCCGACATCACCGACGCGTACAACAAGGCCGCGAAGGGCTAGTACTTTTCCACCGCTGCCGCCTGGGCGAATCGTGCGACGCCCGGGCGGCAGCAGCATTTGTGACCTGTGCACGTTCGCCTCCACTTCGGGCGTGCGGGACATGGAAGGACTTCGTTCGACCGCGTCGGGCTTCGGACTCGACGCCGACCATCGACCGGACCGGCACGATCTTGCTCGTGGTACCCCGAAGCGGCACCATGGAAACTGTGCGAAGGTCGTCACTGGCGGTATGGAGAGATGAGGTATCGGCGCAGTGACTGGATTCGTCGGATCATTGTTGCGATTCACCGATGACTCGGGCCGCCAGCAGGAGCTGATGCTGAGCCCGGATCAGCAGCGAGTCACGATCGGCCGTTCGCCCCATGCCGATCTCGCGTTGCGCTGGGACGCGGAGGTCTCGCGCCTGCACGCGGCCGTCGAATATCTGGGCGCGCACTGGACGATCGTCGACGACGGACTCTCCCGCAACGGCACCTTCGTCAACGGCGAGCGACTGGTCGGCAGGCGCCGCCTGATGGCGGGGGACAAGATCCGGGTCGGCACCTCGCTGGTCTCCTTCCACGATTTCGGCGCGGTCGCCGATGACGCCACCCGCACCTCCACCGGCTCGATTCCCACCCTGCGTTCGCTCACCGAGACCCAGCGCGCAGTGCTCGTCGCGCTGTGCCGCCCGTACAAGAACGGCGCGGGCTTCGCGACCCCGGCCTCCAACCAGCAGATCGCCGAGGAGCTGTTCCTCAGCGTCGACGCCATCAAGACCCACCTGCGCGCGCTGTTCGCCAAGTTCGGCGTGGAAAGCCTGCCGCAGAACCAGAAGCGGGTGCGCCTGGCGGCACTGGCCATGCAGAGCGGCATCATCTCCGACCGGGATCTCTGACCCGCGTGTGGACGCCCGCTTAAGCGGGCGAGCGTCTCGACCATGGAAGCGCGGGCCCGTTCACGATTGACTTGTACTCGTCGCCGGACCGAGACGATTCGGACCGGGACTGTGAGGCAGGAGAAATCGAATGTTCGCGCTGAGAATCGCCGCGCTGGTGGCGGCCGTGCTGGCTACGGGTCTGACCGCCGGTGTGTTCTACGCCTACGCCATCTCGGTGATGCCCGCGCTGAACCGCAGCGACGACCGGACCATCGTCGACGTGATGCAGAAGATCAACGTGGTCATCATCAATCCCTGGTTCATGATCGCCTTCATGGGCACCGTCGCGTTCGGCATTCTCGCCGCGGTGCTGCACCTGGGCCGGGAGCACCGCGCGACGCTGGTCTGGATCGCGATCGCCGTGGCGCTCAACGTGATCGCGTTCGCGGTGACCGCGGGATTCAACGTCCCGCTCAACGATCAACTGGCCGCCGCGGGCGATCCGGGGCAGATCGCGGATATGGCGGCGGTTCGCGCGAACTACGAGGCCGACTGGGTGCGCTACAACGTGATCCGCGCGGTGGTGCACACCCTGGCCTTCCTGGTGCTGTGCGGCGCGCTGTTCGCGGCGGGCGTCCAGCAGGGCAAGAGCGAAGCCGCGGGTCCCGCCCATGGCGCCACGGGTTCCGCCCAGGGCGTGACGGCCTACGCCGCGCCCGCCGGATACGGTCCGCAGTACCCGGCAGCGCCCCGGCTCGGCTGATTCGCCGACGGTAGAACGGGTTACATAAGTTACTCGCCGGTATCGGCACTATCTGGGACACGTCCTCGGTAGCTTCTTCTGGAACAAGTTCCAGAATTGGAGGCTCCATGCGACGTGTCCCAGTTCCGTTCGTGGTGGCCTTCGTGCTCGCCGCGCTGTGGATCGGCGCGGCGGGTTCCGCGCACGCGCAGCGCTACCCGGTCGTCTACAACTTCTTCTCCGGCATCCCGTCCGAGCTGGTCGAGCCCGGCGGCTCGCTGCCAGGCTCCAACGACTGGTCCTGCCGGCCGAGCGCGGAGCATCCCAACCCGGTGGTCCTCGCGCACGGCACCGGCGGTGGCGCACAGACCAATTGGGGCGTGTACGTGCCGCTGCTGGCCAACGAGGGCTACTGCGTCTACGCGCTGACCTACGGCGCCCACGCGCTGCCCTGGCCGCTGTCCGCGATCGGCGGCATGCGGCCGATGGAGCAGAGCGGCTCGGAGCTCGCCGCCTTCGTCGACCGCGTGCTCGCCGCGACCGGCGCCGCGAAGGTGGACATCGTCGGGCACTCGCAGGGCAATTTCATCGGCAACTACTACGTCAAGCGGCTCGGCGGCGCGGACAAGGTGGACAAGCTCGTCGGCCTCGCCCCGCCCCGGCTCGGCACCAACGCGGGGGGCCTCGGCGCCGCCGCCGCCTTCGCCGCTCGCCTCGGCGCGGGACCCGCCTTCGACATGGCGGTCGGCGCCACGATGTGCCACGCCTGCCGCCAGCTCATCGCGGGCTCGCCGTTCCTCGAGGCGCTCAACGCCGACGGCGTCTACCACCCCGACATCACCTATACGAACATCGCCACCCGGCTCGACGAGGCCGTCATCCCGTACACCGCGGGCCTGGTGCCCGGCCCGAACGTCACCAATGTCGTGGTTCAGGACGGTTGCGCGCAGGATTACTCCGAGCACGCGGGCATCGCGGGCACCGCGCGGGCGGCGGGATTCGTCATGAACGCACTGGACCCGGCCCATCCGCGGCCGGTACCGTGCCAGTTCGCCGCACCGTTCACGGGCTGAGCGCGGGAGTGGCGGCCGCCCGGCCGCCGCAACGATTCGAAAATCGGGGGTTGCCGGGAACACCGGGAGCGATTCGGTCGTTTGCACTGGCAGGGGCGTCAACGGGGCGACGATGGCCCGTGGATCGGGGCGAGATCGCCCGATCAGAGGGTGTTCGCTGTCGGCAAAACCGCATCGGAAACGAAACCCGAAACGCTCACGTTATGAGTGAATGACCGTGCTGTCGCTGGTCCCCAATAGGGTGGACTGGAGGCGGCCCGGACCCCCGCCAACTAGAGTGGATGGCGGGGGCCGCAACCCCCGGGCTTCATGGCAGGCTGACGACCGAAGGTTGACCACAGCACTGAAGCGTCGGACGCCTATGAAGGTCTGAGCAGGAGAGTGAGGGAGCGATGTTCGAGAGGTTCACCGACCGCGCGAGGCGTGTCGTTGTCCTGGCCCAGGAAGAGGCCCGGATGCTCAACCACAACTACATCGGCACCGAGCACATCCTGCTTGGCCTCATCCACGAGGGTGAGGGTGTAGCGGCGAAGTCGCTGGAGTCCCTTGGCATTTCGCTGGAGGGTGTGCGCAGCCAGGTGGAGGAGATCATCGGCCAGGGCCAGCAGGCCCCGTCCGGGCACATCCCGTTCACCCCGCGCGCCAAGAAGGTGCTGGAGCTGAGCTTGCGCGAGGCGCTGCAACTCGGCCACAACTACATCGGCACCGAGCACATCCTGCTCGGCCTCATTCGCGAGGGCGAGGGCGTTGCGGCGCAGGTGTTGGTCAAGCTCGGCGCCGACCTCAACCGGGTCCGCCAGCAGGTCATCCAGCTGCTGTCCGGGTACCAGGGCAAGGAGCCGGTGGAATCCGGCGCCCGCGGCGAGGCCGGGACCCCGTCCACCTCGCTGGTGCTCGACCAGTTCGGTCGCAACCTGACCCAGGCCGCGCTCGAGGGCAAGCTCGACCCGGTCATCGGCCGCTCGAAGGAGATCGAGCGGGTCATGCAGGTGCTCAGCCGCCGCACCAAGAACAACCCGGTGCTGATCGGCGAGCCCGGTGTCGGTAAGACCGCCGTCGTCGAGGGTCTGGCGCAGGCCATCGTCAACGGCGAGGTCCCCGAGACGCTGAAGGACAAGCAGCTCTACACCCTCGACCTCGGTTCGCTGGTCGCGGGCAGCCGCTACCGCGGTGACTTCGAAGAGCGCCTGAAGAAGGTGCTCAAGGAGATCAACACCCGCGGCGACATCATCCTGTTCATCGACGAGCTGCACACGCTGGTCGGTGCGGGCGCGGCCGAAGGCGCCATCGACGCGGCCTCGATCCTGAAGCCGAAGCTGGCCCGCGGCGAGCTGCAGACCATCGGCGCGACCACCCTCGACGAGTACCGCAAGTACATCGAGAAGGACGCCGCCCTGGAGCGCCGCTTCCAGCCGGTCCAGGTGGGCGAGCCGACTGTCGAGCACACCATCAACATCCTCAAGGGTCTGCGCGACCGCTACGAGGCGCACCACCGGGTGTCCATCACCGACGGCGCGCTGGTCGCCGCCGCGACGCTGGCCGACCGCTACATCAACGACCGGTTCCTGCCGGACAAGGCGATCGACCTGATCGACGAGGCGGGCGCGCGCATGCGCATCCGTCGCATGACGGCTCCGCCGGACCTGCGCGAATTCGACGACAAGATCGCCGACGCGCGCCGGGAGAAGGAGTCCGCGATCGACGCGCAGGACTTCGAGAAGGCCGCGCGGCTGCGCGACAAGGAGAAGCAGCTCGTCGCCAAGCGCGCCGAGCGGGAGAAGCAGTGGCGGTCCGGTGATCTGGACGTCGTGGCCGAGGTCGACGACGAGCAGATCGCGGAGGTGCTGGCCAACTGGACCGGTATCCCGGTGTTCAAGCTCACCGAGGAGGAGACCACCCGTCTGCTCCGCATGGAGGACGAGCTGCACAAGCGGATCATCGGCCAGGAGGACGCGGTCAAGGCCGTCTCCAAGGCGATCCGCCGTACTCGCGCCGGTCTGAAGGATCCGAAGCGTCCGTCCGGTTCGTTCATCTTCGCCGGTCCGTCCGGCGTCGGTAAGACCGAGCTGTCCAAGGCGCTGGCGAACTTCCTGTTCGGCGACGACGACGCGCTCATCCAGATCGACATGGGCGAGTTCCACGACCGCTTCACCGCCTCGCGGCTCTTCGGCGCCCCTCCGGGCTACGTCGGCTACGAGGAGGGCGGCCAGCTCACCGAGAAGGTGCGCCGCAAGCCGTTCTCGGTCGTGCTGTTCGACGAGATCGAGAAGGCCCACCAGGAGATCTACAACACCCTGTTGCAGGTCCTCGAGGACGGCCGCCTGACCGACGGCCAGGGCCGGACCGTGGACTTCAAGAACACGGTGCTGATCTTCACCTCGAACCTCGGCACCTCGGACATCTCGAAGGCCGTCGGCCTGGGCTTCTCGCAGTCCAACAGCGAGGGCTCGAACTACGAGCGGATGAAGCTCAAGGTCAACGACGAGCTGAAGAAGCACTTCCGGCCCGAGTTCCTCAACCGCATCGATGACGTGATCGTCTTCCACCAGCTCACGACCGAACAGATCGTGCAGATGGTGGACCTGATGATCGGCCGCGTCGCCAAGCAGCTGAAGAACAAGGACATGGAGATCGAGCTGTCCGAGCAGGGCAAGGCGCTGCTGGCCAAGCGCGGCTTCGACCCGGTGCTCGGCGCCCGGCCGCTGCGCCGCACCATCCAGCGCGAGATCGAGGACCAGCTGTCGGAGAAGATCCTCTTCGGCGAGATCGGCCCCGGCCAGACGATCTTCGTGGATGTGGAAGGCTGGGACGGCGAGGGCTCCGGCGAGGACGCCAAGTTCACCTTCACCGGCAAGGCGAAGCTGACCAAGACGCCCGTCGAGGAGAAGCCCGAGGTCGTGCTGACCGGCGCGGGCGAGGGCTCCACCACGGAGGCCGCGTCCGGCGAGTAAGCCGCAACGAAAGGGCCCGCCCCCAACAGATCCGTTGGGGGCGGGCCTTTTTCGTATGCGCTCAGCCGAAGTGCATGACCGCCGCGGAGCCGGTCTTCGCGGCGTCGGCGAAGAACGCCACGAGGATCTCGTAGTGGTAGCGCAGGTAGTCGAGTGCTTGGTCGCCGTCCCTGGTCCAAATGCCCGGATAGACGTTCGCCTCGTCCATGGCGCCGGGGTCGTAGTGGGCGGCGAGCGCGGCGAACGGTGTGGCGCGCAGCTGCTCCGCCGTCGTCTGGACGAGATCGACCGGCCACGCGTAGTACTCGTCGTCGATGAGCTCGCCGCCGAAGAACAGGTCAACACCCGACCGGGCCGCTTCGAGCAGATAGCGCAGCCCGTCCCACGACTTGTCGAGGTAACCCTCGGGATCGCCCTTCGCGCGCTCGATATTCCAAAGGTCTTCTTGCGCTTGCGCTCCGGCGGCCACCAACCCCGCCAACCGCTCGCTCGTGACCTTTTTGAACGACAGGATCACGCCCATTGGTTTCCCCGCTCCCTCGAAATCCGGATGTCGGCGCCGAATTCCGATCCGACTGTGTGCCTTTGTTGATCGAGACGGAATGTAGCCGGACCTACGGGACTGTCGGAACAACGGCGGATCTTGATCTCGGTCCGATCGGCCGAACCTGATGGTTCGGCAGGAAGGACCGACGAATGTCGGAGACACTGGC
>NZ_JBFAHS010000036.1:0-8947 GCF_040654315.1 Nocardia sp. NPDC050713
TTTCACCCGGTTTTGTTGTGGGGGGGGGCGCCCCCCCCCGCCCCCCCCCCGCCGCCGACCGCCTTTCCCGGGCGCCCGCGGGTGCCCCCCGGCCGGGCGAGCACCGACGCCCAGCGCCGCCGGGGCGCTCTTGATCCTGTATGGCGAAATTCGGCAACAACCCGAAAGAAGGTAGCGGGGCACGGAGAATGGCCGATATGACTGGGCTGGCATTGACGACGGAGAGACGGACCGAGCTGGCTGCGCTGCTCGGGGACGAGTGTCGCCTGCGTATGGAATATCCGCAGGTGGCCGACTATCTCGATACGGCTCCGATGCTGACCGGAACTCACGACCCGGAAGCAGATGCCGCCTTCGATCTGCGGTTCGTGCACTACATGACTGGTGGCGAGAGCGCATCCGGGAACCCGTACTGGGAGATCGTCAGACCGGCTACGAAGGAGGTTGATGGCCGCCGCGTCGTGAACGGTGGACGGCCGAACGGAAGCGCGAGACTTGGCTTCGCGCAGACAATCTTGCAGGCGGTCTACGCCTACGCGGTGCCATCGCCTGAGACGCTGGAGTGGATAGCCGACTTCACCGAAGGGCGAAGACTGGTGGAACTCGGTGCGGGCCGTGGATACTGGGCCCGCCTCTTGGCAGATCGAGGAATAGATGTGGCTGCATTCGATTCCGAGCCGCCGAACCTCGCTGAGAATGTATCGTTCCCGCGCGCAAATGGTCAGCTGGACGTATGGCATCCGGTGAAAGAAGTCGGCGGCGTCTCGGACGTACTCGGTCCGGACAGTGTGCTGTTCCTCTGCTGGCCTCCGGGCTGGGACAACCCGATGGCATCGGACGCGTTGGACGCGTTCGAACGGGCTGGAGGAGATCGACTGGTCTATATCGGCGAGCCGCGGGGTGGTAAGACCGGTGATGAACCGTTCTTCGATCGGCTGGCGTCGGGATGGCATCTCGAAACCCAAGACTCGCAACATGTTTCATGGTGGAATCTTGCCGACGTCGCGCAATCCTGGCTGCGACGCTAAGACACCGAAAGGCCCGGGCACCCCAACTCGGTGAGTATCCCGGGCCTCGTTGCAGCTGTTACAGCGTCATGCGGAAGACGAACGCCTCGTAGCGGTCGCGCGGGTACGAGATCTCCGAAACCATCAGCACCCGGTCGTCGGAGGCGAGGAACCGCTGGTGTACGGCCTTCACCAGATCGCCGGGCGGCGTCCCGAGCCATTCGGCGTGCGATGACGCGGGAAGCTTGTCCGAGACTGTCTCCTCAAGGAACGCCGATCCGGACGTGCCCTCGACACTGGGCGGCTGGTACGAGTCCGAGATTGAGATCGGTCGTCCGTCTTCGCTGGCCCGGGTGACGACGCGTGTAACCGTCTCGCCAGCTGTGATGCCCAAGGCTTCCGCGATTTCGGGCGACGCCGGGATGCGTTCAGTATCGCGCTCAACGTGGATCGTGCCTGCGGACTCGCGCTCGAACGTCGCTTCCGGGCTCTCCATCTGGCGTTCCGGGGAGACCCGCACGAGATTCGGCCGGTCGGTGACGAAGACGCCGCGACGCTTGATCGTGCGCACCAGTCCCTGACTCAGAAGCAACTCGATTGCTTGGCGAACAACAATGTCCGAGACGCCGTGCTTCTTGACCATCTCGGACCGACTCGGCAGCTGAGCCCCTGGAGCGAGGGTTCCACCACGGATCTGGCGCGCGTAGTCGCCAGCGATTGTGACGTAGGCCGGTTCCGTCATTGTCAGTCCCCTTCAGTCGTGTGCGGCAGCATGATTCTCAGTATACCTAGATAGGTATTCCAACTGGTAAGCCCCATTTACACGCCAACAGCTGGATGTTTGCCGACAGAATCGCTCGAACCCTTGTTGGTATACCAAGTTGAGTATACCATGGATTCAGGCGCCCGGCATGGGCGAGAACCCAGTTGACAAGGAGATACGACGATGGCTTTGAAGGACGTGTGGTTCAGCGTGAATTTCGGCGAGGCGTTCCCGATGGGGCTGGTCCTGATGGGCGAGATCCAGCCGCTGACGGAGTTCAACACGGACCGCAACGCGGTGAAGCGGCAGCGTGTGGACCTGGACAACGACGGCAACGGCACGGGCAAGCGGCTGTGGAAGGGCACCGTGACCGATCCCGCGGGTTCGGGCGCGAAGAGCACTTCGTTCGATGTGACGTTCGTGGCGGACGTGCAGCCGGTTCCCTCGGCCGCGCCGCTGATGCCCGGCATCACCCCGGTCGTGCTGGAGGGCTTGCAGATCAAGCCGAAGATCCAGGGCTCGGGGGAGTTCAAGTCGATCGGCTGGCTGGTCCGCGCGACTGGCATCGCGGGTGACACCTCGGGTGCGAAGCAGGCTCCGGCCGATCCGGGTGCGGCCCGCCAGGCGAAGGCGGCCTGACGGTGAGCGCGGCGGACCAGGTGTCGGCGGGGATGCGTTGGGCGCGTTGGTCCGCCGTGGTCATCATCCTGGGCGTGGGGGCGGCGGCGTTCCGGCTGTCGTTCTCCACCCTGGAAGACCTCGCGAAGCTGGCACACGTGCCCGCGCGGGATGCGTGGCTGTTCCCGCTGATCGTGGACGGCACGATCCTGCTGGCAACCTTCGGGGTGCTGGTCTGCACGCACCGCCCCGAACGCCGGTTCTTCGTCGCTGTCCTGACGGTCGGCGCGTTGGTCTCGGTGGCGGGCAACTCGCTGCACGCGGTCGCGGCCGGTCGGGATCTCCCGCCGTGGGCGGCTGCTCTGGTCGCGGCTATCGCCCCGATTTCCCTGCTTGCTGACACTCACGGTCTCGCGCTGTTGTTCCGTGCGGCGCAACGTCATTCGGTGCCCGCGTCGGTCGTGGCTTCGGCCGCCGTGGAGTCCGAGCCCGAACCTGATCCCGTCCCGGCTGCCGAGCCTGCTGCAGCTCCGGTGCCGGTGGCGGTTCCTGATTCCGAACCGGTCACCGCTCCGATTCCGGTGCCGGTTCCCGAGATTCCTCCGGCCGCGCCGCGTGTGGTCGCGCCGGTCAAACAACCTGTTCGTTCCCCGCGACCGGTGCAAGACATGCTGCCGATCGCGCTGCCTGTTGGAGGCTGACCATGAGCATCTACGTCACGACTGCCCAGCTCCTTCCCGGTCGTCTGGACGTCCGCTACGCGCCCGCGCACGGCTACACCTACGGCAAGCACGACCAGTTCGACGGCCACGCCGACGCCAAGGTCTGGGTGCACGTCGGCCCGCAGAGTGACGCGTCGCTGGTGCTGGACCCCGAGGACGCCCGCACCTTGGTTACCGGCCTCCAGGCGGCGTTGGCCGCTCACGAGCTGGCGACCGAGTCGTTCTACCGGGTCGATCTGACGAAGGCGGTGGCGTGATGGCCGCGTTCGCGTTCGCCCGCCCGGGCTTAATCGCGATGGTGGTCTTCGTCGTGCTGTTCGTCATCCCGGCCACGCTGTTGCTGACGGTGGACCGCCAGCCCTCGGCGGAGATCATGCGCACCCCCGCACGTCCGGATGGCTGTGTCATGTTCTGCCCGGAACCCATTGCCGGAGAGGGTGATCGGTGATGACGCTGACGAGTGTGCTGGTCACCGCGGGCGTTGTCGCCGCCTCGGGTGGCATGGTCTGGCTTCGCCACCTCGGTTCGGGTCCGCGTCCGCTGACGGTCGCTGACATCGTCGCTGACGCCCCGCCGGAGTTGCGGACCGCGGTGTCGATCCTGGCCGATCCCGGACAGACGAACCTGATGCTCGCCGCCCTCGGCTTGGGTTCGATCGACGGCGGGTTCCCCTACGTGGAGCGCTACGACTACACCGCCCACGGTCTCGACGCGGAGCTGATCATGCTCGGCGGCCAATCGCTGGCGGACTGGAACGACGAGGAAACCCTCGACCAGTTCGCGACCTATCTCGGCGTCCCCACGGTGACGGCTGTTTCGCCGGAACCCAGCTGGGTCCGTCTTCAGGTGAGGGCGTGGGACACCCTCGCCGCCCCGTCGACGTTGCCGGGCGCGGTTCACAACGGTGTGGACCTGGAGGCGGTCCCGGTCGGGGTCACCGAGGACTACGAACTGTGGCGGCTGCGCGTGCTGTATGGGCACATCCTGCTCGCGGGCGCCACCGGTTCGGGAAAGGGTTCGGTGCTGTGGTCGATCATCGCCGCTCTCGGCGCGGCCATTCTCGCCGGTCTGGTGGATGTGTGGATGGCAGATCCCAAGGGCGGCATGGAGTTCGGCCGCGGTGAACCGCTGTTCGTCCGGTTCGCCACCGACGCCACAACGATCCTGGCCATGCTGCGCGACGCGGTGCAGCAGATGCAGGAACGCACCGTACGGCTGCGGGCGGCGGGTGTGCGCAAGCATGTCCCGACCACGGATGAGCCGCTGATCGTGGTGATCATCGATGAGGCTGCCGCCCTGTCGGCGTATGCCACGCGCGAGCAGAAGGCGGAGTTCGAGCAGCTGCTCGGGCTGCTGCTTTCGCAGGGTCGCGCGGTCGGTGTGTCGGTGATCGCGGCGTTGCAGGACCCGTCCAAGGAGACCATGCCGTCGCGGCAGTTGTTCCCGATCCGGATCGGGCTGCGGCTGGATGAGCCGACCCAGACCACGATGGTGCACGGCCAGGGCGCCCGCGACCGTGGTGCGCTCTGCGACAAGATCAGCGAACACACGCCCGGTGTCGGCTACGTCGGTGAGGACGGCTCGACCGGGTTCGTGCGGGTGCGCGCGTTCCACGTCACCGACGACGACATCGATCGCCTCGTTGAGCAGTACGCGCCCGGCGCCAACGTCGATCTCGCCCCGCAGGGCGACTACAGCGGTTTCGACCCCGACGACCTCGGCGACGGCGACACCGATGGTGATGGGCTGGTGGCGGCGTGAAACGCGGATTCGTCACCGAGTCGCATGTGGTCGTCTACTGCGAGTCCTGCGGGGATCACTACACCGAGGGTGAGAACGAAGCCGTCTGCTTCGACTCCATCGCCCAGGCCATCACCCATTTGGAGTTGCAGGCCGCGGGCGTCGGCTGGCTGTTCGACGGCAACAGCGTCGTCTGCGACGGCTGCCGGGCCACCAACTACCGCATCGAACACGGCCACACCTTCCCCGACTCCTGGCGCACCACCACCTGGCCGCTGGCCGCCACCCGTTCCCGCACCTGCGACCGGTGCGGCACCCCCGAAATCGAGGCACAGAAATGAGCACCAAGAAGACCCGCAAGACCACCGCCGACCGATACGCCGACAACGTCATCGATCTCCAGGCGCGGCGCCGCTGCCAGCTCGAAGCCCGCGGCCTGGACCCGATCGCGATCGCGATCAACGTCTTCGTCGAGACCGGATCGCTCCCAGTGTGGGACACCGATGATTACGGGCCGGAGGCGGCGTGATGCTCACGGTCACCGATTTGTTCTGCGGCGCTGGCGGTTCCAGCTCCGGCGCCGCCGAAGTCCCCGGCGTGACGGTGCGGATGGCGGCCAATCATTGGCGGTTGGCGGTGGAAACCCACAACACCAACCACCCGAGCACCGACCACGCCTGCGCGGACCTGTCCCAGGTCGACCCCAGGTTGTTCCCGCGTACGGATGTGTTGTGGGCGTCCCCGTCGTGCACCAACCACAGTGTGGCTCGGGGTCGGCGCCGCAACATCGACTCCACCCCGGACTTGTTCGGGGAGATCCTGCCCGACGAGGCCGCCGAGCGGTCCCGGGCGACGATGTGGGATGTGGTGCGCTTCGCCGAGCACCACCAGTACCGGGCGATCATCGTCGAGAACGTCGTCGACGCCGCGAAATGGGTGATGTGGCCCGCGTGGCTGCAAGCGCTGGATCTGCTCGGCTACCGCCACGAAGTGGTCTACCTCAACTCCATGCACGCCCAAGCCGCCGGAGCTCCCGCACCGCAATCACGCGACCGGTTGTATGTGGTGTGCTGGCGGACCGGGGACCGCGCCCCGGACCTGAACCGCTGGACCCGCCCCAAAGCCTGGTGCGCCGGCTGCGACCGGGAAGTGTCGGCGGTGCAGGGCTGGAAGAACCCGCGCCGGCGGTGGGGCCGCTACCGCGCCCAATACCTGTGGCGCTGCCCCTCGGTGTCCTGCCGCAACGCCATCGTCGAACCGGCCTGGCTGCCCGCGGCCACCGCCATCGACTGGACTCTGCGCGGGGAACGCATTGGCGATCGGCGGAAACCGTTGGCGGACAAGACCATGCAGCGCATCGAAGCGGGGTTGGCGAAGTTCGCCGGTGATCCGTTCACGGCCGAGGTCGCGGGCAACACGTTCGAACGTCGCCCCGGGGTGCGGACATGGTCGGTCACCGATGTCTTGCGTACCGTGCACACCACGCCGTCCAAGGCCCTGCTTGTCCCCGCCGGTGGGACGTGGCGCCACGATGCGACGAGTGTCGACGACCCGATGCCCACCCGCACCACCCGCGAGGCGGACGGGCTACTGGTCCCGGTGGAAGGCCGCGTGGGACTGCACGCCCGCACGACCGACGATCCGATGCGCACGATGACCACTCGCAGCGAAACCGCGCTGCTGGTGCCCTACTACGGCCACGGCACCGCTCGCCCGGCCAGCGAACCGCACGGCACCGCCACGACCCGCGACCGCTACGCGCTGGTGGTGCCGCTGCGCAATCACAACACCGCCAAACCGGTCAGCGAACCGCTGGACACGGTCGCCGCGGCAGGCAACCACCACGGCCTGACCATCGCGGCGCCGAAGGTGGAGGACTGCGAGTTCCGGATGCTCGAACCCTCCGAGATCGCCCGCGCGATGGCCTTCAACCACTCCTACGTCATTCTCGGCAACCGGCGTGAACAGGTCCGCCAAGCCGGAAACGCCGTCACCCCACCCGCCGCCCGGGACCTGGTCTCCGCCGTCGCCGAAGCCCTCGGACACCAGGTAGCAGCATGACCGACACACCGAAACCCGCTGCCCGGCAGGTGAATCCGATCGTACAAGCCGCCGCCGATCAGGTCACCAAAGCCAAGCGGCGTCCCCGCAAGAACCTGCACGAACCCTGCGACGGGCAGATGTCGCTGTTCGACACGAAGGAAGGAACCCGGTCGTGACCACGAAAACCCACACCGACCGTGACCCGTTCGACCTGCTCGGCCTGGCCGTGCTCAACCTCGGCGCCGGGCTGATCACCGGAGCCGCTGTGACCATCCGGTGGGCGGTGTTGTTCCCGGTGGTCTCGATCCCGCTCGCTCTCGCGGTCACCGCGGGAATCTTCGCCGGACCGGTCGCGGGTGTCGTGGTGGTCGGGGTGTCCGCCGCGGGGATGGTGCTCTGGCGCCGCAGAAGCCCGGAGACCTTCGAGCGGTGGATATCTCGGCGGGCACGGCACCGGTTCCTGAGCTGGCTACGCTACCGCCGCCGCTGGACCCACCTGATGACCGCCTGCCACCTGACCGTCACCACCGACGACCGCACCACCGTGCCGCGACTGCTCGGAGTGCAGATCGGGGACAGCGTGGATCGGGTGCGGGTGCGGATGCTGCCCGGCCACTGCCCCGCCGACTGGGAAAACCGCACCGACCACCTCGCTCACGCATTCGGTGCCCAGGAATGCCGCGCCACCATCACCGGACCCGCGACCGTGGAACTCGCCTTCCGCCACGGGGATTCGCTCGCCGAACCGATCGCCCTCCCGCACATCGACGGCGGGCTCGACTGGGGAAAGGACGCCGCCTGATGACCACCGAACTACTCACCCCGGCCACCGACACCACGGCCACCACCGAGCGGCAGACAGCCGCACAGCGCCGCGCGCTCCCGGACTTCACCCATGTGGCCGAAGCGACCGCCGAGAAGTTCGGGGTGTGTGTGCGGCCGGTGCCGATGCAGGTGTACAACCCGAAAACCCTGACCGAGGAGTACATCGGGGCACCGTGCAAGTCCACGGTCGCCTCGGTGTGCAAGCCGTGCGCGGACAAGGCTCGCTGGCTGCGGATGACCCAATGCCGCGAAGGCTGGCACGCCGACACCGAACCGGTCGAAGACACCCGCGATCCGTCCGAGCAGCAAACCGAATTGCTCACCGCCCGAGCCGATCTCGCCGAGCAGTACCGCGAGGCCCGCGGCGACGGGGACGACGAGATGGCCGACGCGATCGCAGACATTGTCGCGGACCTGGACCGCGATCTGCGTGATTCGGGGTTCCGCGGCCCGATCCCGCCGTTGGACCCGAAACCCCGCAAGCGGCGTACTCGCTCGACGAAACGCCGTCAGGACGTGCCGGATCTGCCGCGCCGGAAGGTGGAACGGCACACGGTCGGCAAGGTGATCGGCGGCTACCGCTCCTCGATGATGGTCACCCTCACCATGCCCTCCTACGGTGCGATGAATCAGGACGGCGCGGTGGATGCTGAAGGCAAGTCGTGCGGGGACGGCTCTCCCCGTGACCCGGAGACTTACGACTACGCCCGCGCGGCCCGTGACATCGTGTTCTTCTCCAAGCTGGTCGACCGCTGGATTCAGAACCTGCGCCGGGCGGTGGGCTATGACGTGCAGTACTTCGCCACCGTCGAACCCCAGCGGCGAGGCGCCCCGCACCTGCACCTGCTGCTACGCGGTGTCATCTCCCGCGAGCTCCTGCGACTGGTCACCGCGGCGACCTATCACCAGGTGTGGTGGCCGCATTTCGGCCCCGAGCATGAGGTCTATTCCGGGGACCGGATGCCGGTCTGGGACTACCGGCTGCTGACGTTCGTCGATCCCGACACCGGGGCCGCGTTGACCGGTTGGGACTACGCGCTCGACGTGCTCGAGACCGTGGACGATCTCGAACCGGCGTACACGGTGCGGTTCGGCGAACGTATGGACCCCGGCCACATGAAGGGTTACATCCCCGGCGAGAAGGCCGACCGTGCCATCGGCTACGTCACCAAGTACCTGACGAAGTCGATCAGCGAAGTCCTGGACACCGACTCGACGCGGACCGCGAT
>NZ_JBFAHS010000037.1:0-8701 GCF_040654315.1 Nocardia sp. NPDC050713
GCCAGTGTCTCCGACATTCGTCGGTCCTTCCTGCCGAACCATCAGGTTCGGCCGATCGGACCGAGATCAAGATCCGCCGTTGTTCCGACAGTCCCACGCAATTCGATGTCGGTATGAGCGATAGCTTGGGTTGTGCTTACGGTGCAGATGAACGACCGAGCGGCGAGACTGCTCGGTGTGCGGGACGGCTTCGGTGGTCTGGATCCAGAGGAGGGCTTGGCCTCCGGTTTGCGTACCTGGGTGGACGGCGGGATCGAAAGTCGCGGCGAGGTGGTGTCCTGGGCCCCGATTCCCGCGGACGCTGACGACGCACCGGGACGTTTGGTCGACCTCTACGATTGGGAGCACTGGCACAACGACTTCCACCTGGAAGACTTTGTGTCCGTCGACTACACGTATGCCGACGGGCCGATCGTCGGCGTCGACGTCGACGCGCAGCGGACACTGCTCAGGCAAGGGATCGCGTTGGCTCGGGAGGTCGGACGGCTGGCCGGTGAGCTGAGCACGCCCATTCCGTTGCGGTGCATCATCAAGGTCGACGAAACCAACGGCAAGTTCGCGTTCTATCGGATTCGGCCCGAGGACAGTTGGGTGCTCGATGACCTCGACGGGGACGACCGTGGCTACGATCCCGACACGATTCGCCGCCGCCTGGAGCTGATGCCCACCTGTCCGGAAGGACTGGCCTGGTACTGGGACCAGTGCGACGACGATATCGGATCCTGGAACAGCGAGACCGATCTTCAGCCTTACCTGCGGCTGTTGGCCGATCGTTGTCGTGCGGTCGATACCGCGTTGATCGGCGTCTTCACCAGCGCGGATGGACTGGTGCTGGGTTTCCTGCCTTCGGACAAGCTCGAGCGATTCATCGTTCTCGCCGCGACGGCCAAGGCAGAGATCGTCATCTACGGCTCGGTCGAGCCTGTCGAGCACTGAACCGGTTTCATCGATGACGCCCCTTCAACCGGATTGCGTTGTGGCACTACAGCATCCGGGTGCCGATCGGGAGTGCGCAGAGGAGCGCCGACGTGGTGCAGGTGTCTCAGCGCCTCGCGGTAGGAGGAGATCAGCCCGGTTTCGTGGTAGGGCACGCCGATTTCGGTGCAGTAGTCGCGGACGATCACCTGGGCATGACGCAGGTTCGGCGTCGGCATGCTCGGGAACAAATGATGCTCGATCTGATAGTTGAGCCCGCCGAGGGCGAGGTCGGTCAACGCGCCACCCCGCACGTTGCGGGAGGTCAGCACTTGGCGACGGAGGTAGTCGGGGCGGTCGGCGCCGGTCAAGGTTGGCATACCCTTGTGGTTCGGGGCGAAGATGCAACCCATGTACAGGCCGAACAAACCTTGGTGGACAGCAAGGAACGCGAAGGCTTTGTCGGCGGGCAGAACCGCGAACAGTGCGACCAGGTAGATGGCGAAGTGGCCGAACAGCAGTGTGCCCTCCAATCCGCGGTGGTCGACCGATCGATTTCTGAGCGCACGTACACCGGCCACATGGAGGTTCAGGCCCTCCAGCAACAGAAGGGGAAAGAACAGGAACGCCTGCGCCCTCCCGATGAGTCGAGGCAGACTGCGGCTGGACCGTGCCTGCTGTTGTGACCAGACCAGAATGTCGGGCGCGACATCGGGGTCGAGTTCCTCGTGGTTCGGGTTGGCGTGATGCCGGGTGTGCTTGTCCTGCCACCAGCCGTAGCCCAGGCCGATGCCGGCGTTGCCGACGAGTCGTCCCATGAGCTCCGTCGGTTGCCGTAGCCGGAAAACCTGGCGGTGCGCGACATCATGCATGACGAGTGCGATTTGAGCGAACGTCACGGCCATGAATCCCGCGACCAGCAGCGTCCACCACGAATCGCCGATGAGGACGAACGCCGCCCAGCCGGCTGCGAACGCGACCCCGACGAGGCTGAGCCGGACGGCGTAGTAGAGGGGACGCCGGTTCATCAGTCCCGCCTCGGAGATCCGGCGCAACAGACGGGCGTAATCACCGCCGCCGCCGCGCTGCGGTGACCGTGGAGAGGACTCGGGGGACAAGGCAGGTGTCGTCATAGATCTTCCTGAGAGCTGAGTAGACGCCACCTCCGTCAGTCGACGATGTCGATCGGTCGACGTCGGAGCGGGGCGCCGATTCGATACCCCCGAAGCTATCGGCCGGATTCTCGTTACTCGTAACCCTTTGGTATGACATGGAATCGGACTGCGGTGTGATATGTCCGCCTACATGCACTCAGCCACATGGCATCTCGACATCCCCCATGCCGATGTGCGCGCCCCAGCTCACCGCCGTCGATCCGGTACCGTCGGCGTCGGCGCATGGTTCGAGTCAGCTTGTGATCGCCTCGTACGCGGCCAGCAGCACGCCGAGCGACCGGTCGTAGCCGCGGTTGCCGAGCATCTGGTTCATCACATACGACACCGTCATTCGATGGTCGAAGTCGACGAGCACCAGCGAGCCGCCCTACCCACCCCACGAACACGTGCGGTTCTCCAACTGGTACCCGATATCCCAGCGGACCGGATAGTCCCGAACGCGGTCGGTGCCGCCGAACTGCTCGTCGAAGACGCGCTCGCACCCGTGCGGTGACAGCAGCCGGACCCCGCCGACGGTGCCACCGCACGCAAGCACCGACTGCACAGCGGCGACCGAGCGGACATTGCCGTGACCGTTCACGGCGGGGATTTCGGCGCGCTCGCCGAGGCCAGGATGTGCTCGGCGACGTTGCGCGTCAGCTCAGCGGTGCGTTTGCTCCGTCGCGGTCATCGGCGGCGGACTCGCGGGCATGGCGACCGCGCTCCGCCTTGCCGAGCACGGCGTCGACGCCGTCCTGCTGGAATCGCAGTTCTGCGGGCACGGCTCGGGCTCCCGCAACGCAGGCCAACTGGCGAGCGCGCCCGGCGGCGACATTCAGCTGCTGAACCTGCTCTACCGCAAGCGCATGCCGGCGATCATCCGCCTCACCGAGAATGCCGCCGCCCACGTCGAGGGCCTGATCGACACACTCGGGGCTGCTGCATGGATTGGTGACAACTAGACCTGCCCACCAGGTGGGTCCCCGCCACAGCTCGCCCGGGCAAATCGACGGTGCCGGTAAACCGCTACGTCGTGAACTGCGGAAACGGCATAGGGCCTGTCCCGGCGGTTCCGATCGCTTCCCCATGGCTTCCCGTTCAAACCGGGGTTAGCGCGGGGACGGTCAAATTTGCGCGGGCCCGGCGGCGGGTGTTCTGCGGCTCACCAGCGCTGGGGGTGTCTGCTGCCCTGGGGGCCGGTGGCAGGGCGTCGACGCATCGTCGCGGGGGTTCCTGCCCATCCCGGTTCCTGGGTTGCCTTGGGCGGCGCCGGAGACGGATGGCGCTAGCTGGTTGAGAACTGCGGTGGAATCGGGAGCAAGCACGCTTACGCGCCGGGCAGGTACTGGCCAGACGCGCGACGCGAGGACGCGCCTGCCACGCGCCGATACCAACAGTATTCAGCGTTGCGAGTTGAGTGTAGCGGCCAAGAACGTTGCCACGAGCAGTTTCAGCGCATCCGCATATGCGGAATCCGTGCGTGCCAACGGATTACGTCCAACGCGCGTCAGGTTGGCTGTGTCATCAACCGAACTGCCGGAGGTACAACCTTGGACTCGGCTCACGACCAGGAAGGAGGGGCTGTCGGTTCTCGCTCCTATGCTGAGCCAGGCATCACCCAAAGCTCACGACCCACGATCTGAGAGGACGTCATGACGCTCAATGACCTCCCCTACAACATCGCCAGCTCCGGCGACGATCAGTGCGACTTCTGCTTCGCCCAGATGCCGGACGAGGTCGAGGGCTGATTGTGGTGTTGCAGCTCATCGATTTTCACCGTGGCGATGCGAAACCGGCCTCGTGGATCCCGCCCTTCGATCGCTCGGTTGTCTATGACCACGAGAACTGGTGGGACGGCCGCTTTCCCCGCGCCGCCTACCGATACGTGTGCGCGGTCGAGGACGGTGCCGAGGTGGCTCGGCTGGTGCTGGACGACCCAGGCGGAATCAACCCGGAGTACGCGGGAGTGCCCGATCTCGGAACAGAGGTTGGAGGTCCAGTTCATCGAGGTGGCTACCCGCTCCCGACGACGCGGTGTCGGCGGCCGGGTGGTGCGCGCGCTGGAGGAGCAGCATCCGAACCGCCGCCTATTCGCCTATAGCGAGGAAGCCGACGAGTTCTGGACTTCACTGGGGTGGAGCAGGTTCGACCGTCCTGGGCGACCACGAGCTCGTCCGCTGTTCATCCAGCCTCGATAGCATCGCCTGGCCTACACCTTGACCATGCTGATCCGCGAGACCGGCAACCCCATTGGCAAACGCGCGTGACACGAGGTCGTCACCCTCAGTCACGAGCTGGCTGCTGGACAACAGGCCGATGCGTACGGCCTGGAATGTGAGGATGCCTTCACCTTTCCAGCCTCGCTGTCTCGCCGGCTCACCTTGAGAGCTTCACTGGTCGTCCTCCGGTACTCGAATCACGACGATGCCAGCAACGTCGACAGATACGACGGATGCCAGGTAGTCCTGATCGATTTCGCCCCTCATGATTTGGCGAATGTAGGTAGGTGGCGTGCGCCGCAGAGGGTTGAGCACGTGCTCGAAGTAGCTCAAACCCCAATGCCCAGTGTCGTCGGGAACATTGCCGAAGATCGAATCGAGCTGGTTATGGTCGCCATTGTGATTCCTAGGAGCACTCGCTGATACTGCATAGAGCTGGCCGGCGCGCGCCGTCAAAACCCGGTCCATCATCGACCGGCTGACTGCTCGTGTTCCGTCCTGCCGGGTCTCGAGGAACTCCCAGAGTTCCGGGGCGAGCTGCGTCTGCAGCGCCGGTATCAGCGGTGCACTTTCCCCGGGGCTTGTCCACAGGTCCTCCAGCGCCACCGACCGCTCGTAGGTCGCCCCCGCGTGATCAACAAATTGTTCATCTGCAAGCAGCGCTGGCATCAGTGAGACAGAACGCTTAACACAGTGGATGCAGCGTCCACGCCGGTGAACGTCCGCACAGGGCTCCCACCTGCGGTAGGCACCTGTCCCGAGATAGAGCGCGTACACAGGCAGGACGCCTAGCTCTGCCGCAGTAGAACGAAGCGTCTCCCGCTGCGAGCTCCCCGATCCATCCGACTTGTAATCGAAGCCGAAGTGCCACCTATCCCTTGTCACGGTCACCCGCTTTGCCTGCACGAGCATCCCGTAAGCACCCGCGCTGTCCACCCACCACCAGACCCAGTCCGCACCACTGTCCGCTTCGGCTGGCTGAGTAAACGGAACGACGGTGACGGCCCGAGAAGTGTGCGCTGTCACTATCTCAGTGATCGTCGTCTCGCCCCACCGAAGACGAGCCCGCTCGCACTCCGCCATGTGCCGAACAGCTTGGATACGAGCCCGTTTGAACGCTTCCCCCACCGATGTCATGGTCACATCCTCCTACTGTGACAGCCGACAAGGCACGATGACTGTCCCTCGATCACCATCAACAACTCCAGCGCAGCCACGCGACATCCACGAGGGCTGGTCAAGGCGATTTGCAACCGAATCCGCCGGTCTGGTCTCGGTGTACACACTTGCACACACCACCGCGTAGCTTGCACGGCAAACAGGATCTAGGACCACAACGGGGGGTAAAGCGCGGGGCCGGATACAACAAAACAGGTCAGGCCCGGTCTTAGACCGGGCCTGACCTGCTATTTCTGTGGAGCTAAGGAGATTCGAACCCCTGACCCCACGCTGCCAGGCATGGGCGTGGTCAGTGGTCAGTGGTCAGCGCGAGTCCAGTGGTAACCCGCATGTTGGTCAAGCGGCGGAAATGCAAGGCTGTCGTCGTCGTTGTCGTCAGAAGTGTGGTCGTCGCACGATGTCGCTGCCACCTTGAGCTCCGGATCGGTCCGAGAGCTATAGGAACAGATCAGAGGTGTTCTGAACCTTCAATGGCGAACTACAACCCCCAGGTTGTGTGACTTCGTTCATAGCGTGTGGTCCCGTTCTGGTCCTGCACTTCGGCAGCTGGTATTGGGCGCGTCCTACGCGGTATTCTCCATCGGCCGAGATCCTACGCAGGCGGAACTTCGGTCGGGGTGGCGCTTCTTAAGTGGGTTGTACTCTCCCATATTGCGAACGTCGATAGGCCAGCACCGAAATGCTCCATAAGCTCGTCGTAAGAAACGCCGTTCTCGTCAGCCAAGCGGCGGGCCTGCTCGGGGATACTCTTGGCAAAAGCCTTATCCATTGCGGTTACAAGAGCAACGAAGTCTCGATAGGCGGGCATTAGCTCAATCGAATAGTCGAATGCTTCCAATCGTAGTCCAAAGATGTTTTCTTGCAGTGGGCCTTCGCTTGCTGGATTTGCGAGTGTCATATTCGTCTTTTTTCGCAGTCTTCCGATGGATGTCGTGACAGCCACGCCCCGAGTTAGCTCCTTGATGGTGCCGTCCTCGGCCGTGACGATAGCTTCGGTAGGAACGAAATTGTATCCTAGGGCGCCGATGAGCGGGGGTTCTGCCTTCCTTTTCAGTGCGAGGTTCTTGGCCTGGTCTTTAATGTGGTCCATTGCATTCCGCAAGTGGGTGGCCGATTCGTATTCAGTTAAGAACCTCATGGCAGTTGAACCCGAGGTTTTCAGAGCTTGCAGAATTTGGCGCATATTATGGAGGGCGTCCACCATTGCCCACGCATTGTTCAAAAGCTGTATCTGGACACTTCTTGTCAGGTTTTCTGGATTCTCTCCGACCGCATTCGCGATCCGCAGCATAAGCCTATAGGCCATATCGATGGAGTCCGCCGAGTACGCGAGTGCCTCCAAGAGGAGTGCCTGTTCGGGCGCGACAACTCTTGGTACGCGTCGCAATATTGATTCTTCTGACAGGGTGAAGCTGTTTTCACTCATTCTGAATTCCCTCGCTCAAGCGCTGATGCTCTTGTTTCTGTCTGCCGTAGAGTCCTGCTGTGACGTACCCTCCGCTGTCCGCGCTCCCATTCTGGTCAAGTAGATCCGTCCCTCCTGCCACGACACACCTCCTCACCTCGCGCTGATCACCGTGAGTTCACGGTGATCAGTCCACGTACGGGGCACGCGCAATCTGCTCTCCCGTCCGTTCGGCTGGCCTTCTACTCCGGAGGCAGGCTCGGACTGACTTCAGAGGTACCGGGCTGGCCGTTGAAGTCGCGTGTCTTGGCGGTTCAGTAATCGGCTGTCCGGCTGCGTACGGGGCTCTTGTGTCACTCTCGTGGCATCGTCACCACAGCATGGCCCTGCTGGGTGGTGGGCTGCACACCGGGGCTGACTCAACGCCTGCCCTTCTCACGTAGTGACTCCGGGGTCAAGAGTGGGCGAAGCCCATCCCGGAGGGACGCGAAGCGCTCTTGACGCTGGAGGGGCGCGGGAACACGATGCAGGCCATCACCCAGCAGAGCCACGCGGCCGAAGGTCGCGCAGCGTTATGTCACGGAACCTGGGTGAGAAGAGTGGTGGAACGTGAGGCGTCGTTCCCCCTCGGAAGTTTCAGTGGCAACGATTTGGACTGTGAAACCGTCGGGCAGCGTTGTGGACCCGGTGGAATAGCCAGTACCGCGCAGCTCTCCGTGCGTGAGGGGGACTTGCGCAATCCGCACGTTGGCCGGGCCGGTGATAGACGCCTTGGTGATATGCCGAAGATAGTTCCCGCTCGGTTCTTCCTTCTGCAGGAAAATCGCCACATTCTCCCCAGTGTCAGGGTCCGGGATACGTGCAGGATCAACCTCTACAAGAAAGCGCGTTTCATCACCTCTCGCAGACGACAACATGTCGGTGACATTCGCACCCAGGTGCATCGTTACCAGCTTGGCGTAACCCAGCGCGTAGGCCATCGGCCTGCCATCCGCTCGGAACAAGACGTTGTCCGGCAGTGCTACAACGACTTCCGCGGGTAGGTCTGGCGTTGCCTCCATGTGAAACCTGACCTTGTCCGGCGTGAGGTCCATAGCGGCGACCCATAGTGCATCCAACTTGCCAACGATCTCCGATCCGAATGTGGACGGAAGCCTGCCGGGAACGGCGGTTTCAATGCGGTACGACTCCGCCTTCCTCAGCGCCGGACCGGTGAAGCCTGACTTGGAAGCAAGGACCAGCAGGTTTGTGGGTAGGCGTAGATGCTTGCCGTGCATCTGCTCCACCCACCCGACATCTCGCGGACGTTGATGGCTTGAGCACTCAATACAGATACGGATCGTATGGCCGGCTACCTCGTGTTCGATGCAGACGTCTACTTCCCGATCCTCGCCGGTGTCGAGGTCGCTGAGCAACTTCGACTCGGTCACCGTGGCTTCGCCGCTGATGTGCTCGGTGATCGTGGCTACGAGCTTCTGAAACGCATTGGTTCGTCTCGGCACCCGAAAAACGGTAGCTGCCGATGCCGACAACGAGTTGACGTTGTAGGCGACCACTGCCGGTGGATCGGGCAGAGTGTCGGCTCATCGGGCGCCTGACTGCGGGAGGCAAGTCGGGTACGGCTCACGCCGTGCCCAGCACTGCCTTCGTTGATGCAGCGGTGCGGTAGAAGTGTCATGGCCGTATCTTTTGGCGCGGCGCGCCGCCGACGCGTCCGACGCGCCGCTGCGACCGCGCTGTTTGGGAGCCGCGCTGCGCGTCGTAGCGCGGCGGCGGCGCGGAGCGCCGCCCCCGGCGCACTTGATTAGATGGATGCGCTGTTAGGCTCT
>NZ_JBFAHS010000038.1:0-3270 GCF_040654315.1 Nocardia sp. NPDC050713
CGGCCTCGATCGCGGCTGGCTCGATCTCTTCCAGCAGCTCCTCTGCCTGACTCAGGAGTTGAGCGCGGCGCGCGCCCAGTTCCGCGAGCTTCCGCAACGCTGCCACCTGTGCTTCTTCGGGAAGTTCAACCATGGACCGAAGAGTAGCGCAGAAACTCGCCATGATGAAGTGTTGTACGCATCGTGGTTTCTGTGTCATGGTTGAGCCGTTCCCAAACGGGAGCGGCCCCGAGCCGGTGTCTCACCACCTGCTCAGGGCCTTGACCACCCCCCTTGAATGAGAAGGAGGGCGATCCGTGATGGATCGTACCCAGGGGTCCGGCGCGTCCGTGCCCGACCCCGCCCCGAACCCGTCCCCGGCTCCCGAGCCGACGCCCGCCCCGGCCCCCGAGCCGGTGGTCGTGGAGCGCGGCTCCGGCTACAGCGTCGTGTGGCCCCAGGACGGGGGTGCCCGATGAGCGGCTGGCCGTTGCACGTCGTCTCCCGGTACCTCACGGTCGGCACGGCCACCGTGGATGTCATCGACACGGGCATCTGGTCGATGATGAAGGGCAGTCTCCTGGGCCGCTCCGTGTCGGCGGCCTGCACCGGCTGTGACCAGGAGATCGGCGAGAAGACCCGCCGCGACTGGTACAGCGACCAGGATCAGCCGGAGGTGTTCGAGGACGGCCTCCGCGAGCTGCGGAAGGCTGCCCAGGCGCACGCCGAGGTCTGCCGCGCGATGCCCGCCCCGGACGGTGCGCGATGAGCTACGCCGGCGGAACCAAGCCGAAGCCCTCGGCCCCCAAGCCCACGGGCCCGAAGTTCTTCACCAACGAGCGCCTGGTCGTCCTGATCGCCGTCGCGGCCGGGATGGCCGCCGCCAGCGGGGCCGGCGCCTTCGTCCAGCACTTCGACGGCCCGCGCTGGTCGCAGATCGTCGTCGCGGAGCTGGTCGCGGTCGGCGTGATGCTGGGCGCCTTCGAGCTGCTGTCCGCCTGGCAGCGCCGGATCCGGCTGGACTGGCTGTGCGCGGTCCAGGACGAGGCCGTGGCCGCGCACTGGGCGGGCACCTGCGGCTGCACCTACCCGGCGATGCTCGCCGACTGCGACGCCTGGAACGACGCGCTGGTGCTCGCGGTCGAGGTCGAGGACGGTGCTCTGTGAGCGCGCCGCTGCCCCTGACCGGCGAGGCCTGCGCTCGCCTGGACGCGCTATTCCGCCTCCACCACGCCCGCTTGGTGGCCTTCGCCGCGACCCGGACCCGGGATTTGGCCACGGCCGAGGACGTCGTCTCGGAGGCCTGGTTGCGGGCCGCCGCCTCGCTCCACCAGCTGCGAGCTGACGACGAGCGGGCGTACGGCTGGCTGCGGGCGATCGTGGTCCGCGCCGCCGTCGACCACTACCGGCCGCGCCGCGCCGACGAAAGGCCGGCGGACTTCACCGACGCGGCCACCGCCCAGGCGCTGCCCGTGTCGGCGCCGGCCGACGAGAGCGAGGGCCTGGCGCTCGCGCTGCTGACGGCCGCCCAGGCCGTCGTCATCAAGCTCAAGGCCCAGGGCCTGAGTGACCTGCGGATCGCCCACCGGATCGGGCGCTCCGAAACGGCGGTCCGCAAGCGCAAGCACGCCGGCGCCCGCCGCCTCCGACTCCAGATGGCTGGGTGATCCTGATGAACGCGCAGTTCCGACGCACGACCACCCGGGCCGCCCTCGCGGCCCCGGCCATCGCGGTGACGGCCGTCTCGGCGGTGCTGACCGTCGCGGTCGTGGCCCTGTGGCTCCAGGGCGTGATGCCGCTGCTGCTGGCGCTGGTGATCGGCCTGGGCTACGACGGCGCCTGGCTGGCCGCGCTCGCCTACGAGCGGCGCCTGGCCGGGCAGGGCGACCACAACGGCACCGTCACGGCGATGGGCTGGATCTTCGGCGCGCTGACGACCGCGATGCTGGTCGTCCACGCGCTGACCAGCCCTCACACCGCCGGGTGGCTCGCGGTGGCCTGGCTCCCGCTCGCCGCGAAGACGATGTGGTGGCTCCACGGGGTCTGGGAGGCATCGGAGATCAGCCCGAAGGCCAAGGCGGAGATCCGCCGCGTGCTCCAGGACTCCCGCGACAGCGCGGCGGTCTCCCGGGCGGTGCTGACCGCGAAGACCCACGGCGAGCGGATCCGCATGGACTCCCTGTCCCGGGCCGGTGAGGCGGTGGCCAAGGCCCAGGCGAAGGCCGCGCGGACCCTCTCCGGCGCCTGGGAGGAGCTGGCCCAGGTCTCCGGCGAGGAGGACCAGGCGCCGGTCCTGGAGCGGATGGTCGCCCCGGCCGCGCCGGTGTGGGAGCTGCCGGTGTGGACGCCGGTGGAGGCCTTGCGCCCGCAGTCGGCGACGGCCGCTCTCTCCGGCGGAGACGGCGCGGAGGTCCGCCCCCAGCCCGCTACCGCCCAGGTCAGCGCCCCGGAGGCGTCCGGCGGTCTCCGCCCGGAGACCGAGCAGGCTCCGGAGCGGAAGGCCGCGTCCGTCGCCTCCCTGGTCCGCCTGGCGGTCGCGGAGGTCGGCGACGACCCAAAAGCGGTGACGGCCTGGGTGAGCGCCAGGACGACGAAGGCGGTGCGGCCGGAGACGGTCACCCGGGAGATCCGCAACACGAGGAACACCCCCACCGACACCAAGGCCGGCGCCTTCGGGTTCGCCGCCGGGAGGAACTGACCATGGCCGAGCCGCGCTACTACACGACCGCCGAGAAGGCCAAGCTCACCCTGCTGGTGGCCCGCGCCGCCGCCGGGGGCGACCGCGCCAAGATCGGCGCCCGCATCGACGAGATCCAGGCCGAGGCGGTGGCCCGCGAGGAGGCCGAGGACGCCGCCCGCGAGAAGGCCAAGCAGGACGCCCGGGACGAGAAGGCCAAGGCCAAGGCCGAGCGGGACGGCAAGTCGTACTGGATCTGACCGACCACCAGGGGTGGGCCCACCCCGGGCCCGCCCCGTATCCCGGCCGAACGGCCCTCACGACCTCGAAGGAGACGCGATCATGCGCAAGACCGTGACCACGACCTGTGTCCTGTACCTCCAGCCCGGCGACGTCCTGCGGGACTCCGGCGCGGTGGTCTCCCACATCATCACCAACGTGGCCCCCGGGCTGACCGACGTGGTGACCGACAAGGGCGTGCGCCGGATGCTCACCACGAAGAGCGTCACCGTCATCCGCTACCGCTGAACCACCCCCGGGGGGGGGCCCCCCCCGCCCCCCCCCCCCCCCCCCCCCCCCCACCCCCCCCCCACCCCCACCCCCCCCCCCCCGCG
>NZ_JBFAHS010000039.1:0-2370 GCF_040654315.1 Nocardia sp. NPDC050713
ATGTCGTCCAGGTCGGCCCGCTCGCGCGGGGTGCCCCGGAAGTCCTCCGGCAGCATCAGGACCACCTGGGCGCCCTCGTCCTCCAGGCGGTCCGGGACGGCCAGCCAGTCCTCCTTCTGCGCCTCCGGGTCCAGGTGCAGGGCGGCCTTGAGCATCGACCACAGCCAGCGGCCGTACAGCTGGTCGTCGCTGGGGCGCGGGCCCTTCCACTTGCCCAGGCCGTCCGGGCCGGTGAACCCGGCGACCACGGCGCCGCCCGCAGCTACCAGAAGGCCGGCCCCGGTGCGCTCGGGGGCGACGGCGTACAGCGCCCACCCGGCCGGGACGGCGGCGCGCGCCGTCAACACGCTCACGTACGCCCACCGGCCGTAGGAGGCCAGGCCCCGGAACAGAGCGACGGGCAGCATCAGCACGCCCCTCAGCCCCCGACCCGCCCAGCGCCCGGCCAGCGCGACGTGCCACGCCACGATCGCGCCGACGTCGGAGGCCTGCACCAGGAGGCGGGGCAACGGCAGGGAGCCCACCCAGTCCGTGAAGCCCACCAACCGCGCGGACAGGAGCTCACGGAAGTCCGGTCCGATCGCCGGGCCGGGCAGGGCGACGGCGCCCATCGCGGCCAGCGGGGCGGACAGCGCCTCGGGCTCGGGCAGCGCGTTGTTCCAGAACGACGCCCCCGCCTCCTTCTTCCGCGCGGCGCTCTTCGCCCCGATCGGGCGCCCGGCCAGGAACCGCCCGATCGCGCCACCGAACGCCTTCCCCGCCTTGCCGATCGCCTCGTCCGTGGCCTTCTGCTTCGGGGTGCGCTTGGGCAGCTTGGGCATCTGGCTGATCAGCCAGCCGATCGCGCCCAGGGCCAGCAGCACGCCCAGCCCGTTGAGGTGAAACGGCTTGCCCACCGCCTCCAGGACGCCCCAGACCGCGTTGAACGTGCCGTCGTCAGCCTGCCCCGGGGTACCCGTGGCGGGGCCGGACGGGTGCGCGGAGGGCGACACCTGGGCAAGGCTGGATACGGCGCTGTGGACGCCCCTCCCGGCTGCCAGGATGGCCATGGTGCTCTCCTCTCCATTGCCTTGGGGAGCCTGCTGCCGGGCGGGGTTTCAGCCCCCGCCCGGCGTCCCCTCGTTGATCAGAGATCAGCAGGTGATCTGTCAGTGTGCGCGCCACCTGCGACAAATGGCGCACGGATATGCGATTCCGAGCGGCCACCCGCTCAGCTCTCGCCGCTCTCCTCGCGGTGCCAGTCGCACGGATCCGCCGGCGAACACCACGGACCCGCACAACCCGGCGGGACCGAGCGCCACCACAGGTACTCCTGCCGCACGTACGCCTTCGTGCCCCCGGGCGCGTCCCACTCGATCGAGTCGGGCCCGATCGGACCGGCGACCTCTTCCGGGTGGAGCCGGTCGAACTGCTGGAGCGCGAAGGCTGCCGACTCGGCCAACCCGCCGTCCAGCTCGGTCTGGCTCCGCCACCACCGCCGGTCGTGGACGGCCGCCAGGCGCAGGATCGCCTCCCGGCGCTCGGCCGTGGTCACCGGCCCGTAGTGCTCCGGCCGGTGCGGGCCCTCCAGCTCCTTGACCAGCCGGGCGACCTCCTCCGTCTCCTGGTCGAGGTCGGGGGCGCCGTCGTACGCGTCGTTGGCGCACGGGGCGTTGAAGGCGGGGTAGTGCGTCATCGGGTTCTCCTTCGTACGAGCCGGGGCGGGCCGGTGGCGGCCCGCCCCGGGCGGATGGTCGGTCAGGTGACGATCAGGTGGGCGGGGTGTCGGCCGCCCATGTGGGCCACGCAGTCCGGGCAGTCCTCGCCCGGGGCCAGGTGGGCGTGCACCCGGCGGCTGTCGTGCGCGTGCTCCCAGCACTGCCGGCACTCGCCCCGGGGCGGGTTTGCCGCCTTTGTGGGGTTGTTGCCGCCGATGGTCAGTGCCTCTCCGAGGCTGGCGAGCCAGCTCATGTCGTGCTCCTCTCGGTCGGGGTGGGTCAGGCCTGGGTGGCCTGGACGATGGCGGTGTCGATCCGGCTCAGCTCGTCCTGCGTGAGGCCGGCCGCCAGGATCGCGGCGTTGGCCTCCTTGGCGATCCGCTCCACGTCCCGGTCCAGGTGGGCGGGGTCGATGCCCAGCTGGTCGGCGATCGCGTCGAACCGGGCCTTGGCCTGCGCGGCTTCCAGGGCCAGGCGCAGGCGGTGGTAGGCGCGGATCGCGTCGCGGGCGGTCGTGTCGGTGCTCATCGGGTTCTCCCTTGGTGGTGGCGGGGGGGGGGCGGGGGGGGCGGGCCGGCGCTGGCGGTGGTGGGCGGTCAAGAGGAAGAGGGCGGGGGGGAGGGGGGGGGGGTGTTATTGGAGCGCCCGGGGCAGGGTGTGGGGGGGGGGGTGC
>NZ_JBFAHS010000040.1:0-2272 GCF_040654315.1 Nocardia sp. NPDC050713
ACCTGGACGACATCGTGAACCTGCGCCTGCCCGGCGACTGGGTGAGCCAGTGGCGCCTGATGGGCGGGGGCCACAAGGCCGTGTGGACCGCACGGCGGGCGGCCCGGGAGCTGGTCGGCGACGAGGCGACGTACGGACCGGCCCTGTGGCCGATCCTGCGCGAGCGCCTGGGCCTGGACGAGGAGGCCGACCTGATGGAGGACTGGCTGACCATCCCGCCCGACGTCGCCGACCGCCAGGCCGTCGTCAAGCTGCTGCTGCCGCTGACCTTCGTCGGCGCCGAGCTGGACCGCCAGGACCTCACCGCCCTGGTGAACATCAAGCTCCCCGGGGACTGGGTGGCCAAGTGGCACACCAAGGCCGGCCAGCAGGACGGCGACCACTGGGTCGAGTGGACCCACCGGCCGCCCGCTCCCCCGAAGCCCGCGTGCCCCGACTTCCTCGACTTCTTCGACCCCCGCATCCAGGACGCCATTTTCGCCTGCAAGCCGGGTGAGGTGGTCATCGGAATGGACGCCTTCGGCAACATCGTCACCAAGATGCTGATGGGCGACAGTGCCCACTGGGCGCTTTCCATCGGCTCCGGCGGTGGAAAGTCCAACCTGATCCAGTTCGTCATCCTGCAATTGGTCTGGCAGGGCTGGACCGTCATCACCACCGACCCGAAGCGCAATTCCGTCGCGTGCTTCTCCGGGCTCCCCGGCTTTTACCTCTACAACGACCCGATGGCGGTCGGTGATATGCGCCGGACCCTGGCGTGGTTCCTGGAGGTGTCGAAGGCCCGGCAATTCGTTCAGCTCCGCAATCCGGCAATTCAGCTCCCCGGAGTTGTATTTATCATGGAGGAGGCCAACGAAACGGCCGACCTTTCCCGGGAATGGTGGCGGCGCAATAAGCCGAAGAACGCGCCCGCCGCTGACCCGTTCTGGGCGGATGTGGCGTCCGCCCTCCGCACCTCCCGAAATGTCAACGGCCATGTCATCGGCGTATTCCAGGACCTCCGCGACGACAAGACCGGCCAGCAGGGAATGAGCGTCCTCTTTCCCGAGATCATCATGGGCAAAATCAAGGAGAAGCAGTGGGACCGCATCATCGGCGGTCGCATGCCGGATATCACCGGCAATGACCGGGCCGGGCGCATTCTCATCGGCCAGAACGGCGAGCGCGTGTGGGTCCAGGTGCCCAGCTGCGACCCGCCCGAGGACTCCCCGGCCCGGTACATGGAGTGGGCCACCGAAGCCCGCCGCCGCCGCCCCTGGACCTACGAGACGGCCGGCCTCTACGGCACCCCGCCCCAGCCCCAGGAGCAGGAGGTCCCGGCGCTGCTCAAGGGCACGTCACATGACCCCGCGGTGAACCCCTCCCCCCGGGTTCTGCTGGACAAAGTCCCAGCTCAGAGCCATGACACCGTGAAGGATGACGCACGGCCTGACAGCCCCCGTGACGCCCGTCCTGACGCCCCCCGTGACGCTCTGGCGGGCTGGGACCTCGGGCCCGAACTGCGCGACGCGGTGACCCGCATCCTCGACCGCCAGGGCGTCGCCGCCCAGGCGCCGGCCGACCCGCAGCACGAGGCCGAGGAGCCCCAGGACGCGCCCCAGGCGCCCGCAGAGCCGGAGGAGGAGCGCCTGTCCATCGCCGAGATCGCCCGCCGCTTCAAGGCCCTGGAAATCCCCGTCAGCGAGGCCAACATCCGCCAGCACAAGACCCGCAACAAGGCCGTCTTTCCCAAGGGAGAGAAGGACGACAAGGGCAAGGAAACGTTCCTTGCCAGCGAAATCCGGACCTACTTCGAAGGCGTCGAGGAAAGGAAAAAGGGCCGCGCGGGAATGTGATTCCGAAATGCCCCCTCAATTCGAGGGGGCATTTTCATGCCTATTTTCGGGACAATATCGGGGGCGATGTGGGGTCGGCATGGGGGCTGCGGCAGGATCGTCCGACACCCGCGAAGTGATACACGCTGCTACCCGAAAAACGCGACACATCGTCAACGGGGGCCGGGCAGAACTCCGGACGCTACACAGTGCATCACGGCCGAAAAGGGGTCTGAGGGGAATTCGATAAACCCTCGGCAACGGGCCGAATTTGACCCTGAATTCGCCTCGAAAGGGGTCGGATGAGGGCATTTTGGCTGAGTGCGAAGCGCGAAGAAATGGGCTCAACCAATAGGCAGAAAGGCTCTGCAATTTGGCCTGGAAAAGGCGGGTAAAAGTCGCGAAGCGGCTTTTCTGGGTTAAATGGGCCGCAAAGCGGGCCCGATGGGCGGCTCCGC
>NZ_JBFAHS010000042.1:0-1802 GCF_040654315.1 Nocardia sp. NPDC050713
GAGTGAGAATGCAGGCATGAGTAGCGAAAGACGAGTGAGAAACTCGTCCGCCGAATGACCAAGGGTTCCTGGGCCAGGTTAATCCGCCCAGGGTGAGTCGGGACCTAAGGCGAGGCCGACAGGCGTAGTCGATGGACAACGGGTTGATATTCCCGTACCCGTGTATCCGCGCCCAATGGCGAGGCAGTTGTGCTAACCATCCAAAACCGGATCGATTCCCTTCGGGGAACGTGATGGGGCTGCATGGGACCCTGGCTGTAGTAGTCAAGCGATGGGGTGACGCAGGAAGGTAGCTGGGCCAGTCAGTGGTTGTACTGGTGTAAGCCTGTAGGGCGTTGTGTAGGCAAATCCGCACAACATGTGCCTGAGAGGTGATGCGTAGCCGATTGAGGCGAATTCAGTGATCCTATGCTGCCGAGAAAAGCCTCTAGTGAGTTGGTACACGGCCCGTACCCCAAACCGACACAGGTGGTCAGGTAGAGAATACTGAGGCGATCGAGAGAACTGTGGTTAAGGAACTCGGCAAAATGCCCCCGTAACTTCGGGAGAAGGGGGACCAACGCTGGTGACGGCCCTTGCGGTCTGAGCTGGTGGTGGTCGCAGAGACCAGAGAGAAGCGACTGTTTACTAAAAACACAGGTCCGTGCGAAGTCGTAAGACGATGTATACGGACTGACGCCTGCCCGGTGCCGGAAGGTTAAGAGGACCGGTTAGCGGACTTGTTCCGCGAAGCTGAGAATTTAAGCCCCGGTAAACGGCGGTGGTAACTATAACCATCCTAAGGTAGCGAAATTCCTTGTCGGGTAAGTTCCGACCTGCACGAATGGCGTAACGACTTCTCTGCTGTCTCAACCACAGACTCGGCGAAATTGCATTACGAGTAAAGATGCTCGTTACGCGCGGCAGGACGAAAAGACCCCGGGACCTTCACTATAGCTTGGTATTGGTGTTCGGTACGGTTTGTGTAGGATAGGTGGGAGACTGTGAGACATGCACGCCAGTGTGTGTGGAGTCGTCGTTGAAATACCACTCTGATCGTATTGGACCTCTAACCTCGGACCATGATCTGGTTCAGGGACAGTGCCTGGTGGGTAGTTTAACTGGGGCGGTTGCCTCCTAAAATGTAACGGAGGCGCCCAAAGGTTCCCTCAGCCTGGTTGGCAATCAGGTGTCGAGTGCAAGTGCACAAGGGAGCTTGACTGTGAGACAGACATGTCGAGCAGGGACGAAAGTCGGGACTAGTGATCCGGCACCGGCAAGTGGAAGCGGTGTCGCTCAACGGATAAAAGGTACCCCGGGGATAACAGGCTGATCTTCCCCAAGAGTCCATATCGACGGGATGGTTTGGCACCTCGATGTCGGCTCGTCGCATCCTGGGGCTGGAGTAGGTCCCAAGGGTTGGGCTGTTCGCCCATTAAAGCGGCACGCGAGCTGGGTTTAGAACGTCGTGAGACAGTTCGGTCTCTATCCGCCGCGCGCGTCAGAAACTTGAGGAAGGCTGTCCCTAGTACGAGAGGACCGGGACGGACGAACCTCTGGTGTGCCAGTTGTCCTGCCAAGGGCACCGCTGGTTAGCTACGTTCGGAAGGGATAACCGCTGAAAGCATCTAAGCGGGAAGCCTGTTCCAAGATGAGGTTTCTCACCCCCTCGAGGGGGTAAGGCCCCCCACAGACCATGGGGTTGATAGGCCAGAACTGGAAGCACGGTAACGTGTGGAGGTGACTGGTACTAATCGGCCGAGGACTTACCAACAAAGAAGCTACGCGTCCACTGTGCGGTATCTGAAACAACACACAGACAC
>NZ_JBFAHS010000043.1:0-1384 GCF_040654315.1 Nocardia sp. NPDC050713
GGGACTGTCGGTTTAACGGCGGATCCGACCTCGGTGTGGGTTAGTTCCCGGTCGGGTGGATCCGGCCTTCGAAGGTGATGGCGAAAGCGTTGAGGGCCGGTTTCCACCGCATCGCCCATCGTGCCCGCCCCTGGCCGGTCGGGTCCAGAGATCGGGTCACCAGATACAGGCACTTCAACGCCGATTGCTCGCTGGGGAAGTGCCCGCGAGCGCGGATCGCGCGACGATAACGAGCATTCAACGACTCGATGGCATTGGTGGAGCAGATGATTCGCCTGATCTCCACGTCGTAGTCCAGGAACGGGACGAACTCGGGCCAGGCGTTGTTCCAGAGCTTGACGATCGCCGGATACCGGCCGCCCCATTTCGCGGCGAACTCGCCGAACCGTTCGCGTGCCGCGGCCTCGGTCGCAGCCGTGTAGACCGGTTTGAGATCCTTGCTCATCTCGGCCCAATGCTGACGGCCCGCATAACGGAAACTGTTGCGCAGCAAATGAATCACGCACGTTTGTACGACCGTGTATTCCCAGACGGTGTTGATCGCCTCCGGCAACCCCTTAAGGCCATCGCAGACGGCGATGCACACATCGGCGACGCCACGGTTCTTGATCTCGGTCAGCACCTGGAGCCAGAACTTGGCACCTTCGCCGCCATCGCCGGCCCACAACCCGAGGATGTCGCGTTCCCCGGCGGTGGTGACGCCGATGACCACGTAGATCGGGCGATTGGCCACTTGGCCGTCCCGGATCTTCACATGGATGGCATCGATGAACACGACCGGATAGACGCGATCGAGAGGCCGGTTGCACCAATCGGTCATCTCCGTGACCACCTTCTCGGTGATCGTCGAGATCGTGTCCTTCGACACCGAGGACCCATAGATCTCGGCGAAATGCGCCGAAATCTCTCCCGTGGTCAGGCCTTTCGCGGTCAGCGACAACACGATCTCATCGACCCCGGACAGTCGCCGCTGCCGCTTCTTGACGATCTTGGGATCGAACGAGGAGTTCGTGTCCCGCGGCACGTCGATGCCGACCGGGCCGATCTCGGTGATCACTGTCTTGGAGCGAGTTCCGTTGCGGGAGTTGCCTGTTCCGCGTCCGGCAGAGTCGTGCTTCTCATAGCCGACATGCTCGGTCATCTCAGCTTCCAGCGCGGTTTCGAGCACGGTCTTGGTCAGCTGGTTGAGCAACCCGCCCGGCCCGACCAGATCGATACCTTGCGCCTTGGCTTGGGCCAGCAGTTGCTCGGCCAATTTCCTGGTGTCCACCGCATCCTCGGTCACGGCGGCCAGTGTCTCCGACATTCGTCGGTCCTTCCTGCCGAACCATCAGGTTCGGCCGATCGGACCGAGATCAAGATCCGCCGTTGTTCCGACAGTCCC
>NZ_JBFAHS010000044.1:0-1331 GCF_040654315.1 Nocardia sp. NPDC050713
GTGAACTGTCACGGGTTGGGGGCCGCTTCTTCTTAGAGGAAGATGGTCGCCATCATGTCGAAGCGTTACCCGCCCGAGGTTCGTGAGAAGGCTGTGCGTCTGGCTCTCGAGCGTCTCGATGAGTACGGGACTCCGTATGCTGCCGCCCAAGCTCTCGCGCCGTTGGTCGATGTCCATTTCGAGACGCTGCGGATCTGGATCAAGAAGGCTCTGGCCGATGGGGCGCGGCCGGGCGGGCAAGCCGGCCCCGGCTTGTCTTCGGCCGAGCGTGAGGAGTTGGCGAAGCTGCGGCGAGAGGTCCGAGATCTCAAGCAGGCCAACGAGATCCTGAAACTGGCTTCGGCTTTCTTCGCGCGGGAACTCGACCCGCGACACCGGTAATCGTCGGGTTCATCGATGAATACCGTCGGGTCTACGGTGTCGAGTCGATCTGTCGTGCGTTACGCGCGCACGGAGTGCAGATCGCGCCGAGGACCTACCGCAAGGCCCGCCGTCGGCCGCCCTCGGCCCGCGATATCGCCGACGCTCACGTGGAGAACGCGTTACGAGATCTCGAGGGCAGGCCCGAGCAGATGTACGGGCGCCGCAAGATGACCCGCTATCTGCGTCGCCAGGGCCATGACGTGGCGTTCTGCACCGTCGACCGGATCATGCGTGAACTCGGGCTCAACGGTGTCGTGCGGGGCCGCAAGCATCGCACCACCATCCCGGCCAAGGACGGCGTGCGCGCCACCGACAAGCTCAACCGCGACTTCACCGCCGCAGCTCCGAACCTGGTGTGGGTCGCGGACTTCACCTATGTCTCGACGTGGTCGGGATGGGCCTACGTGGCGTTCGTGTTCGATGCCTACTCCCGCGCGATCGTGGGCTGGACCGCCGCGGCCACCAAGACGACCGCGTTGGTGTCCAAAGCTCTCAACATGGCCGTGTGGCGGCGTGAGCGCTACGGATACTCGGTCGAGCCCGGCCTGATATTTCATACCGACGCAGGCAGTCAATACGTATCGGTGAAGTTCACCGAATCACTTGCCTTGCAGGGCTTGTCGGCTTCTGTCGGATCGGTCGGCGATGCCTACGACAACGCTCTGGCAGAGTCGATCATCGGCCTGTTCAAGACCGAGGTGATCAACCGGCACGGCCCGTTCAAGACTCGCACCGAGGTGGAGTTCGCGCTTATGGAATGGTGCGACTGGTACAACAACGCCCGTCTACATTCCCGCCTGGACTACCTCACCCCGGCCGAATACGAAGCTGCCTACTACGCTCAACAACCACCACGCCGACCGGCGCTGGTCTGAAACCGAAGCCGGTCTCCTACCCGTGACGGTTCA
>NZ_JBFAHS010000045.1:0-1041 GCF_040654315.1 Nocardia sp. NPDC050713
AACGGGCGGGCCATCAGCTCCGGGGCGTCCTCGCCGTCCGCGCGCATGATGGTCGCGAACGCCTGCTTCGCGTCGCCGCTGGAAGGCCGGCCCTGCCCGACCTTCGCGGCCCAGGTGCCCCGGTCGATCTCGTCCTCGGTGACGATCCGGCGCCGCCGCTGGCGCTTGCCGACGATCTGGTACTCGATCCGGATCGTCTCGCCGTCGTCCGTCAGGTGCAGGATCTTCGCCGTGACACGCGGCACGGTGCCCAGGACGAACGGCTCGGTGTCCTTGCGGGCGCGGTGCAGGACCTGGCGGGTCTTGTCGTTGAAGAACCACCCGTCGCGCATCCCGGGGATCGGCCGGCACCCGGGCGGGACATCGCTCTCGGGGGGCTTGGCGTGGAGTTGGGTGACGTTGCCCTGCCGGGGGACGACACCGGCAGCTGGCTGAGATTTGGCGGGCACACACGGCCTCTCCGCCGGTGCCGTGGTGTGCAGAGGACAGAGGTCCCCTACACTCGACACCGACTAGATCAGGGCCCCTCGGTGAGCGCGCCAACGCTACGACCCGGGGGGTTCAGTCATTTCTGGGGCTAAAAGCTGTTCGTGGGGGTGAGGTTACTCCGCGTCGCGGATCTCGATGCCCGCGCCGTCCCCGGGCGGCCTAGGGACGACGGACAGGCGGACCCGTCCATCCCTCAGAGGCACCAGCTCAAGGGCGTGCAGCGCGCCGTCCGACGTGCCGAAGACGTCAGCCTCGGTCAGCGCGGAGCTGGGCAAGTCGTACGAGCCGCCCAGGTGCATCAGGAGCGCGATCAACATCGCGTGCGACATGTCGGCGGGCTCGGGGAGGCTCACGCGTTCCCGCCTTCCCGGGGCGACTTCCGGGGGCGTCGGGCCTGTACTTCCAGACCTGCGGCCTCGAACCAGCTGTAGAGAGTGGTCGCCGCCACGCCGCCCAGGTCCTTGATCCTGGTGCGGGCCGCGCCGAGCTGCGCGGCCGTGACGGACGCCTTGCGCAGCTCGGTCGTGATCCGGTCCACCTCATTGAGGGCGG